>NZ_JBHSDV010000001.1:985155-1647783 GCF_042651725.1 Gracilibacillus marinus
CAACAGGAGAAACCAGCACATATCGCCCGCCATACATGAGTATAACCGGAGATAAATTCCACCATTGGTAAGATAAACAGTATATCCTCCCATTAGCAAAAGAAATCGCCCATCATTCAGGAGTACAACAGGAGAAACCAGCACATATCGCCCGCCATACATGAGTATAACCGGAGATAAATTCCACCATTGGTAAGATAAACAGTATATCCTCCCATTAGCAAGAGAAATCGCCCATCATTCAGGAGTACAACAGGAGAAACCAGCACATATCGCCCGCCATACATGAGTATAATCGGAGATAAATTCCACCACAGGTAAGATAAACGGTATATCCTCCCATTAGTAAAATAAATCGCCCATCATTCAGGAGCACAACAGGAGAAACCAGCACATATCGCCCGCCATACATGAGTATAACCGGAGATAAATTCCACCACAGGTAAGATAAACAGTATATCCACCCATTAGCAAAATAAATCGCCCATCATTCAGGAGCACAACAGGAGATAAATTCCACCACAGGTAAGATAAACAGTATATCCACCCATTAGCAAAATAAATCACCCATCATTCACGAGCATAACAGGAGAAATCAGCACATATCGCCTGCCATACATGAGCACAACTGGAGATAAATCACCCCACCCGCCAACTAAATTAAAAAAATCTCCCAACAAGTGAAAAATATCACAATCAAACCACCACAACATTGTATAAACTAGTTAATAAGAAAACACAACACTTCATGTGAAATAGTGAACATGATAATGTATTGGGGGTACAGTCAATGGATAAGAAGAAGTTAGTATTAATAGGGAATGGTATGGCAGGTATAAGAGCTATAGAAGAAATTCTTAAGCTTTTGCCAGATTATTTTGAGATTACTGTATTTGGAAAGGAGCCGTATCCAAATTACAATCGTATTCAGTTATCTAAAGTATTGCAAGGGGATACGGAGATTAAGGATATCACGTTAAATGAATGGCAATGGTATGAAGATAATGATGTGCGTTTATATCCGGGTGAATCTGTTACACAAATTGATACAGAGACACAAAAGGTGTACACAGATAAAGGGAAGGCAGTGCAATATGACAATATCATTATTGCAACAGGATCTCATCCGTTTATTTTACCTATACCTGGTGCGAACAAAGAAGGTGTGACAGGATTCCGAGATATTGCGGATTGCGAAACAATGATCAGTGCTTCTCGAATCTACAAACGCGCTGCAGTTATTGGTGGAGGAATTCTTGGATTAGAAGCAGCTCGTGGATTACTGAATCTCGGGATGGAAGTAGATGTCATTGAACTTGCTCCATTTTTGATGGATCGTCAATTAGATGAAACAGCAGCGCATTTGTTACAAGATGAATTAGAAAAGCAAGGCATGCGATTCCATTTAAAGAAACAAACAACAGAAATTTTAGGGAACGAAAGGGTCACAGGATTGAAATTTGCTGATGGTACTTCCATTCAAGCAGATTTAGTCGTGATGGCTGTCGGAATTAAACCAAATATTCAATTAGCTAAAGAAACTGGAATTAAGACAAATCGCGGAATTGTTGTCAATGATTATTTGCAGACAGAAATCCCGAATATTTATGCAGTTGGTGAATGTGCTGAACATAATGGTATTGCATATGGCCTTGTTGCACCATTATATGAACAAGCACAAGTACTCGCGAAACATATTTGTGGTATGAATCATCAAGGATATAAAGGATCTGTAGTATCAACTCAACTCAAAGTATCTGGAGTAGATGTGTTCTCTGCCGGGATGATTAATGAGTCCAATGAAACAAAAGCAATCAAATTATTTAATGAATGGCAAAATACGTACAAGAAAATCGTAGTGAAAGATAACAAATTAGTTGGTGCAGTATTGTTTGGTGATACAACAGAAGGTGCAAAATTATTCAGTTATATTAAAAAAGGCGAATGTGTCAATGCATATTTAGATAGCCAGCAAAATAGAGAAACAGGGGAAAGCATTGTATCCACAATGGCAGATGATGAAATTGTTTGTGGATGTAATGGGGTATCAAAAGGTGCTATTGTTAAAGCAATCCAAGACGATGGACTCACAACATTAGAGGAAGTCAAGAATGCAACAAATGCTTCTCGTTCTTGTGGGCAATGTAAAGGCATGGTATCTGATATTCTAGCACTTACATTAGGCGACAAATTTGAAAAAGGCGAGATAAAAGAAACAGTTTGTGGATGTACAGATTTATCCCGAGATGAAGTCATTGCAGAAATCAAAGCAAAAGGATTAACACACACAAGAGAAGTGATGAATGTATTAGGATGGAAGACAGAGGAAGGATGTTCTAAATGTCGTCCAGCACTAAATTATTATTTAGGTATGGTTTATCCAAAAACATATGAAGATGAACGAGAATCTCGTTTTGTGAATGAACGATTACATGCGAATATTCAAAAGGATGGTACGTATTCTGTCGTACCAAGAATGTATGGTGGGGTAACGAATGCAGATGATCTGCGAAAGATTGCAGACGTTGCAGATAAATATGATGTTGGCATGATTAAATTAACTGGTGGGCAACGGATTGACTTATTAGGTATCAAAAAAGATGATTTACCGCATGTATGGAAAGACTTAGGCATGCCTTCAGGTTACGCATACGGAAAATCTGTTCGTACAGTGAAAACATGTGTTGGGGCACAGTTCTGCCGCTTCGGTACACAAGATTCAACAGGCATGGGTATACAGTTAGAGAAGAAATTCGAAGGACTGAATACACCACACAAAGTGAAAATGGGTGTGTCTGCATGTCCAAGAAACTGTGCAGAAGGTGGCATTAAAGACGTTGGTATTGTCGGTCTTGATGGTGTATGGGAAATTTATGTAGGTGGAAATGGTGGTACAGAATTAAAACAAGCAGAATTACTAGCAAGAGTGAAGACAGAACAAGAAGTATTAGATTATTCTGCAGCATTTTTACAATATTACAGAGAACATGCAAATTATTTAGAACGTACATCTAAATTTGTCGAACGAGTTGGGCTAGATCATGTGAAAGAAGTGATTTTGGATGAAGAGAATAGAACAGCACTGTGTGCACGTATGGATGAAGCATTAGCAGCATATAAAGAGCCATGGAATGAAGCGATTGAAAGTGAGACAATTCTAAAAGATTTATACAACACAGTAATAGGAGGGAAATGATAATGGCACAAGAAGCTTACATTGGTAAGTATCATGAGTTCCCTCGTCTGTTAGGGAAAACTGTCCGTATTGATGAGAGGGAACTAGCAGTATTTCGTTTAAGCAATGACGAAATAAGAGTCATTGAAAATAAATCACCATTTAAAGGTGGAGTGCTTGCAGAAGGAATGGTAAGCGGGGAGTATTTGTACGATCCATTGTATGATTGGAAGATTAATCTCACGGATGGCAATGTCCAAGCACCAGATAGTGGGAATGTCAAAACATATCCAGTTAAAATCGAAGAGGATAAGGTATTTGTCACATTATAAGAAGAAAAGAAGCGGAGAACAGTCGATTACTCATACTGTTCTTCCGCTTCTTCTAATGTTTTTTGATATAATTTAATTTTATCAATTGGTAATGGTACAGCAAGTAAAAATCCTTGTACGATAGAGACCCCGATGGATTTAGCCATCTCTAAATCCTCAGGAATTTCGACGCCTTCTAATACAAATTTTGTATCTGTATTTAAACAATATGTAACAATGGAACGAACCATTTCTTGCTTTCTACTTGATGTGGCTAACTGATTTGCAAAATAACGGTCCATCTTCACATAATCCGGTTGCAATTCGACAATTGCTTGTAAGGAGGAGACACCTTTTCCAACATCATCAATAGCAATAAGAAATCCTGCATCTTTTAACTCTTGTACATATACTGTCAGATCATCCGCTTTATTTAATATGTCAGATTCATTAATTTCAATAATTACTTGCTTTGGTTCAAACTTTTTATTCTCCATAAATTCTAGTAAATGAGCCAAAAAATCAGGGTGTTTCAAATTAGCTGGAAATACATTAATTAATATTTTGATACGATTATATTGTTTCGTTATCAATTCATTAAACGAAGCTAAAGCATTTTTAATCGATTTACATTCTAATTCGTAAAATCGGTCAGTTGTGCTTGCTTGCTCGAATAATAACTCGGGATTTTTATATAGATTTGTTCTTAAGAGAGCTTCGTATCCGATTGGTTCAAGTGTATCTAAATCATACAGTGCTTGGTAATAATGTTCGAATTTCTCGTTATCAATAAGGTCATTCAATTTTGCTCTTGACAATGATATCCCTCCCACTAATCATGTTACGAAAGGTTGTGTCTATATTTCTATGTATAATTCTATATTACTATTATATGACACAAAAAGGAATGGGATATGACAAAAAAATTAAGCGCTTTCTACATGAAATGACAAAAAAACATTCATATCTTACTGCGCTTTTGTATTTGATAGAACAAATATAGGAAGATTCCTGAAAAAAGTATAATAATTCCAACAATCATCCATGAAAACATCGTTGTCGCTGTATTTGGTAGTAAGTGTGAATCACTTTCTGTCGTCATACCAAAGGACACTTCTTCTTCTGTGGTATGATCGACTGCTGTGATGATGATGGAAGCATTTGCTGTAAGGCCTTGATATTCATTACCAGATTCTTTAGGAAAACGAATCTCTACTTGTAAAGGTATCGTTTCATTCGCTTCTAAGTCTAAATCCTCTATTAGTTGAAATGAAGCTAGAGAACCACTATATAAGATATTGCCTTTTTTCTTTATTTCTAAAACTAAATTATCATAAAATTTGCGTGAACCATCTAAGAATGAGAAATCGATGGAATACTGTAATGGATGATTTTTTGCATTAGATAGGATTAATTCTCTATTAGCCCAATCACCAGGTTTAAATTGTTGTATGTCAAAAAGCTTGCTACTCTCGTTAGATTGAGAGTGCACATCAATCAAATTAGAATTAGTTGATGCTGCCAAAATTGTTTGTGTGAAAATAGTCAAAAGCAATAGGGAAGTGACGCAAATAGCCAATATATATTTATTTTTCAATATACTCCCTCCAACACAATCCGAATACATCTTAAGACTCTTCTGTAACTTCTTTGGTCAGTTCTTTTGTACGACGGTCCATTTCTAAAATAATACTCCACATCGTATATACACCATAACCAAGTAGAAAAACACCGGGAATAATGAGAAGAAGCGCGCTTCCTAATGGACTTTGCATATAATGCACAAGATATCCAACATACGGTATAGTGAAATGGCTATATATACCAACAACATTTTCTTGTCTTACTAAATCACGATCAGCACCATTATTATTGTCACCTTTCGTTTGATACATAGTATGTGCATTGTTTTCGACTACCTCAATGATTCTATGTGTAATCACACGTTCGGATTCATCCACAAACGTAATGATATCGTCTTTTTTTAGTTCTTGGTCTGTATATGGCTTCACAGCAATAATAGAACCAGTCTGAAATGTTGGCTCCATAGAACCTGATAAAACAACTTTAAGCTCATTCCCAAACAGTTGTGGTGTACCACCTTGAATACGAGTTACAATTATAAAGATGGCGAGTGTAATAAAAAGGCCAAATAGAAGTGTTGTCACAATATTACTCAGTAATTGACGGATCGGCTTGTTCTTCTTCCGCTTCATTCTCAACGTCTGTATCCTCCTCTATTAATGGTTCATTGGTTACTTCAGGTTCTTCTGTAATTGGTTCAGGAATTTCCGCTGTTTCATCATTCTCTACTTCTTCTTCAACGCCATCTTTATCTGCCGTCATTTCTTCTTCTATTTGTTTTGGTTGATCTTGTTCCTTTTCCTTTTCTATTTCAGGAATGGTTTCTTCTATCGTTGTTTCATCATCTTTCATTGGTTCTGTTGGTTCAGTGGTATTTTCCGTATTCGTGTCTTCTTCTGATGGCATTTCTTCATCTATCGTTTCTTCCTCACATTTTACGGTTAATACTGAACTATCTGCATAATGAGGAGTACTATTATTGTTATATAAAGGATGTTGGTTGACGCGTAATAAATAATACCCTTCATCCACATTTTCAAAGGAAAGATGGAATAAATCATTTGTCTCAATTGGTTGAATGGTTCCTTCTTTATAAATAGTACCTTCCTGTAGTGGATCACCAGTTGTAGTATAGTAAAGGGTATAAGTTGTGGAATCAATCATCGTAAATCCAGTATTATGTATATAGAAATCGATAGTAAGATTAGTGCAAGAAGATGGATTTGGAACAGGATCTGTTGTAATATGTAAATCACTTTTATCCCACCATGTTCCTATGTTCAATTGCATCGTTGTGTCTTGTTGTTTGATGAAATGGGCAGTAGTGGAAGTAGTAGAAATGGATATTGTCATAAATAATAAAAATAATCCAGAAATTATTGAAAAATTGCGAATCATACGTCTTTTTTTGTATAAAACATCGAGTATAAGTGCGAAGTATTTCACATTATGACCTCCAAACATATCATATGATAAAGAGAGGGAGGATGGAGCCTCCCTCTACTAGCTACTTATCTACTTTCGCCCTCTTCTTGTGTTGCTTCGAAAGACCATTCTAATTCTAAGGAATCACCTTGGAAAATATTTTGGTCTTCCCCATTATCAACAAATTCAAATTGAACGTATAATTTGTCGGAATCACCTGTATTTAGTCCACCACGTTCTTCAAGCCAAGGAATAAACAGTTCATTTGCAACAGCATCAGGAGTCATAGTTTGTAAGTCAGATAGCGTTGTTTGGAATACTACTTGATCGGGTGATAAAGGACCAAGTAATGCCTTATCTTCATTCCAGAAGAAGTTGACACGAATGTGATCACCAAAGTCTTCTGCACCATTATCTCCATTTGCATCAGTTACAGTATAGCTAGTAGATAATACCACCTCTGCAATGTCTAGCGTACCATTGTTTTGTAATTCAAATGAACGGTTCATCCAATCACCAGGCTTAATATTCTGAACATCAATAATTGTTGTTGGATCTACAGACAGATCTAATGTTCCAGCAGCAAATGTGTTAGCAGTTACTTCTGTATCACTAAAATATGCGTATGTACCTCCAGCTACTAAACTAAGACCTAATGCAGCAGACGCCAAACCTAAACCTAACTTCTTTTTCAATGCCATGCGTAATTCCTCCTCTTATCATTCGTTATTAAGAACACAAGTGGATTATATAACGTATGCACTATACTGAAAAGTTTGAAAAATAGCCATTTTCAATACCTAATGGTAGATTATCTTTATTTATCTCTCAATTACTTTAAATTCCATTAAATTTTGTTCTCTATAAAGAACGTTAGAATATAAATAAAACCCGTTATTTTGTTTAAAAACGAGTTCTATTTTTAAAAAGTAGTGCATATGTTAGTAAGTTGAGAATATTTAATGTCGCTTATTCAACCACAATACCCCTGATTTAGCAAGTCTCGGTAACAAGCCAGTAACAGGCTTATGATACATACTGCCAAACCCATCTGATTTACCTAATGAACCTAGTTGTCCTTTAAGTTTAATTTCTTTTGGTTTACGTGGAATCTCACCTTTTAGTACTGTTGCAAGTATTGCTCCAACATGCTCACCTTGAACCCCTGCTAATTGTGCACTAGGAGAAAAAGGAGAGGCACAACAATCCCCAACAATATACACGTTTGGTTTTGTTGGTACTTGATAAAAATCATTTACAACAATTTTCTCGTGACGGTCTTTTTCAAATGGTAAGTTACGAACTAAATAATGAGGACGTACACCAGCTGTCCAAATAATCACGTCGCTTTCAATACCTTCGCCGTTATTGTAGAAGATACCTTCTGCGACTAGTTCGACATTCGAATGGTGCAAAATATGTACATCATTACGGTGAAACCAATCTTCTACATATGACTGGACTTTATCATCAAATGCAGATAATACGGATGAGCCTCGGTCAAGTAATCGAATGTTTAAATCAGGTCTACTTTCTCTTATTTCTGAAGCAACTTCGATGCCACTAAGTCCAGCACCAACAACAGACACTTGTTTATATGCAGGTAAATTATTTACTTTTATGCTAGCTTGTCTCGCACGTTGGATTGTTTGTACACTATCTGTATATTCTTTCGCGCCTTGAATACCATGATAATTATCTTCACAACCAAGGCCGATGAGTAAATAATCATAAGGTATGATTTTCTCTTCCATATGAATCTGCTCATTTTCTGTATCAATTTCTGTTACTTCACCAAATACGTAGTGAACTTGCTCATGTACGGGAAAATCAATTCGCACTTCTTTGTCAGATTTTGTCCCAGCAGCAATCGCATAAAATTCTGTTTTCAATGAATGGTATGGATTTCTGTCCACAACCGTAATTTGAACATCTTTTGGTAAATCATGATCAATAAGTTGGTGCAATGCGTTCATTCCACCATAGCCACCACCAATAATGACAACATTCTTCATTTTTCAAAACCCCTGTCTATCCTATATTTCGGGTTAATCCCATATCTTTTATACCCCAATACATCCCTATTACTAGACTAACAAAAAACAGAGAAGAAAACTATATGAAAAGACTTTTAACAAAAATGTTTCATTATTCTGACTATTTTAATGAGGTGTTATTCTAGCTTTTATCTCAGATTAAAATATATACATCAGAATTCGTTATCTGTAAAAAAGGTAAATTTTTGCTATTGTTGTCTGGTTCATGTTATAAAAGAAGTGAGATAGTATGTAAACGCAAACAATTGAGGAGAGTGAAAAAGTGGAATTACAACAAATACAAACAATTGCAAGAGAGATTAAAGAAAATGTGAATAAAGTAGTGGTAGGACAAGAAGAAACGATTGATTTATTATTAGTTGCGATGGTTTCATCAGGGCATGTCTTACTTGAAGATGTACCTGGAACTGGAAAGACATTAATGGCAAAAGCATTAGCAAAATCGTTAGATGGGAAGTTTCGTCGTATTCAGTTTACGCCAGATTTATTACCATCAGACATTACAGGGATTCATTTTTATAGCCAACAAAAAGGTGTATTCGAATTCCGCGAAGGACCGATTTTTTCTAATATCCTATTAGCAGATGAAATTAACCGTGCTACACCGAGAACGCAGTCCAGTCTACTTGAAAGTATGGAAGAACGTCAAGTGACTATCGATGGTAATACACATCAGCTAGAACGACCGTTTCTTGTTATTGCGACACAGAATCCAATTGAAAGTCAAGGAACATTCCCCTTACCAGAAGCACAATTAGACCGATTCTTACTCAAAATACATATGGGTTATCCATCCAAAGAAGATGGCTTGCAAATATTAAAGCGATTCAAACAACAAAATCCACTTGATCAACTCACATCGATTGTTGATGTCGATACGATCATCGCAATGCAAAATGTATACAGTGATGTGGAAGTGAGTGATGATGTATTAGAATATTTGGTGAACATTGTCGAAAAGACACGTAATCATGATGGTGTGGCTTTAGGTGTGAGTCCGCGTGGAAGTCAAGCATTGCTTAAAGCAGTCCAAGTCTATGCATTACTACAAGGAAGAACATATGTGATTCCTGATGATATTAAACAAATGGCGAATCCAGTACTAGGTCACAGAATTGTACTTGCTAAGCGTATTGGTGTGAAAGGACAAGATACGAAGAATGTCATTGCAGAAATTATCGATGATGTTGCTGTACCTACAGAATCAGAAAAGGATTTGATTAGAGGATGAATCTTGCATGGCTAATCGTCATCTTACTACTAGTTATTTTCGGTCAAGGGATTATGTATAGTAAATGGGGCTTAAAGGGCATTAGCTATACACGTGACTTTACGAAAAAAACTGTTTATGAAGGTGACACAATTGAGATGGTTGATCAAATTGAGAACAAGAAATTGTTACCAATACCGTGGATTAGACTCGAATCAAAAATGAGTGCACATTTACTAAATGAAGAAGCAAATGAGAATGGAGGGGAAATCTTTCATAGAAGTTTATTTAGTTTGCTTCCATATCAAAAGATCACTCGTACACATCAATTACTTGCAGCAAAAAGGGGATACTATCCATTAGAGATTGTTTCTGTTACAACAGGTGATACAGTAGGATTTACAGAAGTATTTGATTCGATTCAAGCAAGCACAGCACTTACTGTATATCCAAAAATCATTTCATTAGATGACATTCCACTGCCTTCGCATAGCTGGTTAGGTGACTTGATTGTAAAGCGATGGATAATAGAAGATCCATTTATCACAGCAGGTGTCAGAGAGTATCAGAATGGTGACCCACTAAATCAAATCAATTGGAAAGCGACCGCACGATCACAAACGTTACAAATTAACCAAAAGGATTATACTGCTGATCATAATCTGATGATTTACGTGAATTTTGATACAAATGAAGACATTCGTCTACCGATTGAAGATGAATCATTAATTGAAAAAGGCTTGTCCTATGCGGCATCACTTGCAGCATATACGATTAAAGAAGGGATTCCAACAGGATTTGGTTGTAATGGGTATTTTGTCGAACCTTTTACAAATGTACTAGAACGGATTAAATCTTCTGTCAGAGTTGAACCTTCAAGTAGTACGCAACAAGTGGACTATATATTGGATACGATAGCCAAATTAAAAATCGACCGTAGTCGTAATTTTCGTGCATTTTTGGATGAAGATATTCAGAGTGAACGTACAGATACAGATTATATTATTTTTACACCGAAACTAACCGAAACGATGCAAACAAAAATTGCGATTCTAGAACAAAATGGGAATGCGGTTGAAGTAGTGTTGTTAGATGCTGAGCGGGAAGAAGGTGTTAGTCATGCAAGCTAATCACAATAAAATAGTACCTTCCATCGGTTATGGATTTGTAGAAATGCTCACATTTTTTCCGGTTTTGTTTTTTCTAGCAATCTACTTTTCTACAGAAACTTATCTATGGATCATTAGTTGGTTCTTATTTTTTTGTATAACTACAATTGTTCAAATAGTTGTAAAAAATAGAAATATAACGATTGTAATCAGCCTTTTATGTAGTGTGACTGGCATGATGCTGCTTCATCATTCGGTCATTTCTTCTATTATCTTTTTATTAATCTGTATTGTCATTGGGTTTCGCGCACTTTTATATAGTGATCGAGACATAAGAGATGTATTTCCATACAGATTATATTGGACAGTCGGAGTTCCTGTCTATTTTGTCGGTTATATTGCGTACACTTTCTTGGATAAGCTAGAAGCCTATCGTCCTATCATAAGTAGTGTAGGCATGTTGTTTTTAATTATCGTATTGTTTCTTACAAATAAAAATCAGCTACAGAAGGCTTCATTAGAAAAAGAAAATCATTCGACAAATCGAGATATGAAAAGAATGAACCGGGTTTTTCTTATTTTAACAATTGTGATTACGGTAGTGTTGACGAATTTCCAGATTATTCAATCGCTATTGTTTAATAGTATGCGTTCTGTACTACAATTTATTATTTCACTATTATCTGGTCAAGAAAGAGAAACACAAGAACCACAGCAAAATGATGAGATGTCACAGCCTATACTACCAGCAGGTGAGGTGAAAGAACCATCTGCATTTGCTGAATTTCTTGAGCAATTAACAATGTATTTTGGCATATTTTTAATCATCGTTGTTGGCATGCTAGCAATTGCGTTACTTTTCAAGAAAGTAAGACGTTTTCTACTCAAAATAGTGCGTCAACTTTTGCAAGCATTAAAACAAATGTTTACAAGGTCCAATAAAACAGAAACAAATACAATGTATACGGACGAAAAAGAAAATATGTTTGATTTCAAAAAATGGCGTGAGGAAAAACAAGAGCAATTAAAGAATAAAGTTTCAACATTATTTAACAGAAAACCTAATTTCGAAAAATTTACACCAGAAGAAAAGACTCGTTATTTGTATCGAGAAATTGTGAGAAATAGAAGAAAAGCGAGCGAATGGAAAGCCTCAATGACAGCACATGAAGTATTATCGATTTCGAACGAGGAATGGAATGAACTGGAGAACATATATGATGATGTGCGTTATGGAGAGAAAAAACTCGACAAAAAGAATGAAAAAGAGTTGGTTCAATTATGGGAAAACATACAAAACGACAATAAATAGTACTAAAGTAGTGTTTAACATTTACGTGCTTGTACCGATATAATTAGTAAGATTATGCAAAAAGGACGTGATGAGTACAATGCGTATTTCAGGATTTGCTAGTGGAATGGACATTGATACAATGGTCAAGGATTTAATGAAAGCAGAAAGTATTCCACTACAGTCGATGCAAAAAGAAAAGCAAACTTTACAGTGGAAACGCGATGACTATCGTAATATCAATAAATTATTGCTAGATTTTAAAGACAAGCTACTAGAAATGAGAATGACAACAAGCTATCGAGCACGACAAGTATCTTCAACAAATGAAGATCGTGTGTCAGCGACAGCGTCAAGTGCTGCAAGCCAAACGTCTTTCTCTATTTCAAAGGTAGATCAGTTAGCAACATCTGCATCATGGCTGAACAAAGGAAGTTTAACTTCAGATAAGTCTTTTAATGCATCAAAAAGTTTAAGCTCCAATACTTTTGCAGGTGGTTTAACTTGGGAAAAAGGATATGTGAACAAACAGAATATCAATGTAGATGATGTGAATGCAATTACGCTTGATACAAATGTAAAAGCTGGTACAGATATTAGTGTTGTTGTAAATGGTAAAGGATTTAAAGTAGCGGATTCAGCAGATAACTTAGAAGCAAATGAAGTTTACTTTGACCAAGCTACTGGAAAGTTAACATTTGCTGAAGGTGCAATTAAAAAAGGAGATACGGTACAGGCGCAATATATTACGGACACAGGTACTGTAACAAAAAGTTTATCTGAAGGGTCCAATACGATTGCATTAGGTGCAGGTGGGATAGCAACAGATGGTACTTTTTCTATGACGATTGATGGTGATACATTCTCACTTGGTAATCAAACGGAGGGTACAAAATACGAAGTGACTGATTCGAGTGGTGCAAAAGTCGGTGTGCTAGATACGAAAACGGGCAATATTGTTATGGACGAAGCTTTTACAGAAAAGACGGACGTTAGTGTAACGTTCCAACAAAATTATACTAGTTTCTCAGTTGGTGCAAACACGTCGAATGGTGATACACACAGACAATTTTTTGCAACAGAAAATGAATCATTAAATCAAATTGTAAGTAATGTAAACAGTGCCAATCTTGGTGTGTCGATGTTATATGATTCATTTACGGAACGAATTTCTTTAACACGTACAGAGACTGGCGAGTTTAGTGGTGATGCAGGTGCAGACATCCAACTTTCTGGAGGGTTTCTTACAGACACACTACAATTTGATGCAACGCAAAATTATACAGACGGTCAAAACGCTAAGTTCACTATCAATGGATTAGACACAGAAAGAAACTCCAACACGTTCCAACTAGACGGAGTAACATTCGAGTTAAAGCAAACATTTGATACGACACTAGAAGGTCAACCAGTATCCGTAAATATCTCTAACGATTCAGAAGCGGTATTCGAAAATATCAAAGAATTTGTTGAAACTTACAATACGTTAATTGACGCAATCAATAGTAAAGCAACAGAAACATATTATCGTGATTATGAACCACTTACAGACGATCAACGTGAAGAACTTACAGATAAGCAACAAGAAGATTGGGAAGATAAAGCGAAAAGTGGTTTATTACGAAATGATCCAATCTTAAGAGATATTTTATCAAGTATGCGTACAGATTTTTACTCACCAGTTAATAATGATGCATCTACAGGTGTATTTAATCAATTGGCGGCAATTGGTATTACGACAACGAAAGATTACATGTCTGGTGGGAAATTAGAAATCAATGAAGCCAAATTAAAAGAAGCAATTGAAAGTGACCCAGATGCTGTGGAGAACTTATTCCGAGGTGACGGTACGACACACGGGGAAAAAGGAATTGCACATCGTCTCACAGATACGGTAAATGGTGCGATGGATAAGATTTACGAGCGTGCAGGTCGTGCGTCGTATTCGAACCACCAATTTACATTAGGGCGAAACTTAGATGATTTAGATAAACAAATGACTAGATTCCAAGATCGATTAACACAAATCGAAGATCGATATTGGCGCCAATTTACCGCAATGGAAAAGGCGATTGCACAATACAATAATCAAGCAAGTTATCTTATGCAACAATTTGGTGGAACACAATAGAAAATCAGGAGGCTAACAATGGACATCGCAGCAATGTCAGTAATAATGAGTCAAGCACAAGTCAAACAAGAGGCAAGTATCAAAGTGCTTGATCAAGCAATGGAACAAGCAGAAGGTCAATCGGCAGATATGATGAAAATGCTAGAACAATCGATGCAACCACATTTAGGTACTGCAATAGATGTGAAAGGCTAAGTAGAAGAATCTAGGGGATATTCTCTAGATTCTTTTCTTCATCTGCTAAAGTTTTTTAAATGATGTCCGATATAATACATAAATAGTGAAGAGGAGATGTCATTCGCATGGAAGTTGGAAAAATGATCACTGGATCTCCATTACTGCAAACAGTAGACAACAAAGAGTTTTCCATATCAGCAGTAGATAGATCCAATAACCATGTTAATAAAGAACAAAACGAACAACCAATGGAGCTATCAAAAGACCAAGCAAAAAGCATGGTCGATGGATTAAATTCATTTTTAGAACCAACAAATACAGGTGTTCGTTATGAATATCATGAGAAATTAGAGAAATATTACGTGACATTAGTGAATCGAGAGACAGATGAAGTAATTAGAGAAATTCCACCAAAGAAATTGTTAGATGTCTATGCATCAATGGCTGAATTGATGGGATTTATCGTAGATGAGAAAATTTAAGGATTAAAGAGGAGCGTTTTTGTAATGGCTTACCAACCATATCAAACATACCAAAACAACTCAGTAACAACAGCAACTCCAGGTGAATTAACATTGATGCTTTATAATGGTAGTTTGAAATTTATCAAACAAGCACGTAAAGCAATGGAACAAAAAAATCATCAACAAAAAAATACAATGATTCAAAAAACGCAAGATATCATTCGTGAATTAATGGTGACACTAGATCAAGAAGCGCCGATTACAAAACAAATGATGCCATTATATGATTTTGCATATCGTGCCTTAACAATGGCAAATGTTCACAATGATGTAGAACAACTTAATCAAGCAGAAGAAATTATGACACAGTTTCGAGATACTTGGAAAGAAGTAATTAAGCAAGAGCGTATTCGTCAACATGGTAAAGGTGTACAATCATCATGATTCAATTAGAAATATACAAAGAGAAGACAACAGAGCTTCTTCAATTATTGGAGAATCCCATTAAGTTAGATGATCGTGATGATGTCGTGAATAAAGTCGACCAACTATTGAATGAACGAGAAATTGTCATTAGTGAGATAAAACCACCTTATGACGAGGCGACAATCCAATTAGGGAAAGAAGTTGTTCAATTGGATGAACAGCTAAAACCTAAATTAGATGTTCTTTTGTTAAAAATCAAGTCAGATATGAAAAACAATAAAAAACAAACAAGATCTACAAAGCAATATTTGAATCCATATCAAAAATTAGCAAATTATGACGGCATGTTTATGGATTCCAAGAAGTAAATAGATGATTATAAGTGCAGAACCTCTATGGTAATGCACTTTTTTTCTATGTGTAAATCGAAAAAAACACCTAAAATCTCTATGTAAAGAAATTGTTAAAAATATTTCAAATATATTGACAAATTACTCGTTTATAAAGTGTAAAGTGTGGTATTATAGTTATATAGCTTATCAAAGCTTTATAGTTTGAAAGGAGGACACTTTTTATGAAATACAACATTCGAGGAGAAAATGTAGAAGTGACTGGAGCAATTAAGGAATATGTCGAAAGAAAAATCGGCAAATTGGAAAGATATTTTGATTCAGCTCCAACTTCTGATGTAAATGTAAATATAAGTGTCTATAACGAAGAGCAGCAAATCGAGGTAACAATTCCAATGACGAACCTATTACTTCGAGCAGAAGAACAACACGTTGATTTATATGCTGCAATTGATCTTGTTGTTGACAAACTAGAAAGGCAAATTCGTAAGCACAAAACAAAAGTAAACCGTAAATTCCGTCAGCAAGGTGCACCAAAACATGTCTTTGCTGAATTAGAAAAGGAAGCAGCGGAAAGAAGAGAAGAAGAGTTCTTAGATGATGATGAGATTGAAATTGTAAGAACAAAACGCTTCAACTTAAAACCAATGGATTCTGAAGAAGCAGTATTACAAATGGATATGCTAGGACATGCATTCTTCGTATTTGAGAATTCAGATACTGGAAATACAAACGTAGTCTATAAACGTCGTGATGGACGTTATGGATTAATTGAACCAAGCTAAATATACTTAAACAAAAGCAAGTGAAGATTTTTCACTTGCTTTTAATATTGCCAAAATATCTTAGGATAAAGATAATAAAGGAAAAATATAATCGAAATAAAGAATTATTTATCGTATTTACGTGAAGAAACGATAGATTTGTCTATTTAACGAACACATAAATACATGGTATAACTAAATTGTCCTTTCAAAGAAGGCCCTAATACCTCTCAGAAGACCTTCTTTACTTAGACTGAGACATACATATCATCACTTTCTAACGTTTCGTAACATAATGATGGACAGTCCAATGCCTACTGACTATTACCTCCATTCATTCACTTACCTTCTCTATATGTGATGTCTCAGTCTCCTTTCTGTTGCATACAAGCAATTTTTGACGCCGATTGTTGTCAATAGCTTTCATCAAATGTTATGATATAAAAAGAGCAAAACATTTGTAAATTACATAAACAAGCATGATGAAACAACTTGTTTGAATTGGATAGATGTAAAAAAGAGGAGCGGCTTTGATGAAGGGATTATTAAAAAAAGTCTTTGGTGATGGCAATCAAAGACAATTAAAAGAATTAGAAAAAATTGCTACAGAAGTGGATACATTAGAATCAACGATCCAACAATTGACAGATGAACAGTTACAAAATAAAACAGAAGAATTTAAAACAAGATATCAAAATGGTGAATCATTGGATGATTTACTTGTGGAAGCATATGCAGTTGTTCGTGAAGCATCTCAAAGAGTATTGAAGATGCGTCCTTTTCATGTGCAAATAGTTGGTGCGATTGCGATGCACCGCGGTGATATTGCAGAGATGAAAACAGGGGAAGGAAAAACACTAGCTTCTACTATGCCTGCATATTTGAATGCAATCACAGGCAAAGGTGTGCATGTCATTACAGTGAATGATTACTTAGCTGACCGTGATGCAAGAGAAATGGGCCAGTTATTTGAATTTTTAGGACTAACTGTTGGGCATAATCAAAACGGAATGTCTAAAGAAGAAAAGCGCGAAGCATACTTAAAAGATATCACATATGGTACAAATAATGAGTATGGCTTTGATTATTTACGAGATAACATGGTTTTATATAAAGAGCAAATGGTACAGAGACCATTACATTTTGCAATCATTGATGAGGTTGACTCGATTTTGATTGATGAAGCGAGAACACCACTAATTATTTCAGGTACTGCGCAAAAGTCTGCATCATTATATGAACAAGCAAATGCTTTTGTACGTACATTACAAAGTGAAGAAGACTTTTCTTTTGATGAAAAAACAAAAGGTGTCCAATTAACAGAAGAAGGTATGAATAAAGCAGAGCGATTCTTTAAAGTCGAGAATTTATTTGACTTGAATAATGTAACAATCACTCATCACATTAATCAAGCATTAAAAGCACATGTTGCGATGCATAGAGATACAGATTATGTCGTAGAAGAAGATCAAGTAGTCATTGTCGATCAATTCACTGGTCGTTTGATGAAAGGCCGTCGTTATAGTGATGGGCTTCACCAAGCGATTGAGGCAAAAGAGGGTCTAACGATTCAAAATGAAAGTATGACACTTGCTTCCATCACATTCCAAAACTTTTTCCGTATGTATGAGAAATTGGCTGGGATGACAGGGACAGCGAAGACGGAAGAAGAGGAATTCCGGAACATTTATAATATGAATGTTATAGCGATTCCAACGAACAAACCAATTGTCAGAGATGACAAAGCTGATTTAATCTATAAATCGATGGAAGGTAAGTTTAAAGCAGTCGTAGAAGAGATTAAAGAAAGAAATGCGAAGGGCCAACCTGTGTTAGTTGGTACTGTTGCTGTAGAAACTTCTGAGCTCATTTCGAAATACCTGACACGTGCTGGTGTAAAGCATAATGTATTGAATGCGAAAAATCATTATCGTGAGGCAGAAATTATCGAGCAAGCAGGTCAAAAAGGTGCTGTAACGATTGCGACAAACATGGCTGGACGTGGTACAGATATCAAGCTTGGCGAAGGTGTAAAAGAATTAGGCGGCTTAGCTGTAATTGGTACAGAACGTCACGAATCCCGCCGTATTGATAACCAGTTACGTGGTCGTTCTGGTCGTCAAGGAGATCCTGGTATTACGCAATTTTATTTATCTATGGAAGATGAATTAATGCGTCGCTTTGGATCTGACAATATGAAAGCAATGATGGAAAGACTAGGCATGGATGACTCGCAACCAATTGAAAGTAAGATGGTCTCAAGAGCAGTAGAATCTGCCCAAAAACGTGTTGAAGGAAATAACTTCGATGCACGTAAACAAGTGCTTTCTTATGATGATGTATTACGTCAACAACGTGAAATCATTTACAAACAGCGTTTTGAAGTTATTGATTCCGATAACTTAAGAGAAATTATCGAACAAATGATTGATACAACTGTTACAACAGCATTAGATACGTATTTACCTGATGAAGATCGTGAAAATTGGAACCTATCGGGTTTAATGGAATATCTATATGCAAACTTATTAGAAGAAGAATGGTTAACTGAATCTGATATCTCTAACAAAGAAAAAGATGAAGTGAAAGCAATCATCTTAGAGAAAGTTCAAGCGAAGTACAATCAGAAAGAAATAGATTTGACTCCTGAACAAATGCGCGAATTTGAAAAAGTTATCTTATTGCGTACTGTCGATACAAAATGGATGGACCATATTGATCAAATGGACCAATTACGACAAGGGATTCACCTGCGTGCATACGGACAAAATGATCCGTTACGTGAATACCAAATCGAAAGTTTTGCCATGTTTGAACAAATGATTGCATCCATTAATGAAGAAGTAGCGAAATATGTAATGAAAGCACAAATTCGTGAAAATTTAAAAAGAGAAGCAGTTGTAAAAGACACGCAAGAAGTATCAGGAGATAGTGAAGCAAAGAAAAAAGTAAAAAAACCATATGTGAAAGCACAGACAGTCGGTAGAAATGAACCATGTCCTTGTGGTAGTGGCAAGAAATTCAAAAATTGTCACGGAAGAGCGTAATTAAAAGCAAAATTAGTAGAGGTGCAAATAATGGAATTAGTAGAAATCAGACAAGAATTAGACAAAATGGCTAAGCGATTAGCGGACTTTAGGGGGTCTCTTTGACTTAGAATCAAAGAGAGCCCGTATAGCAGAACTTGATGAAATGATGGCAGACCCTTCGTTTTGGGATGACCAACAAAAAGCTCAAACGGTTATTGATGAAGCGAATGGAATTAAGGAATTTGTGCATGCATTTGATAAAAATGAAGAGAATTTAGAAAATGCTACTGTTTCTTATGAGTTAGTGAAAGAGGAAGCAGATGAAGAATTACAACAGGATTTAGAAGATGAGGTACAGGCATTAACAGAAGCACTCAATCAATTTGAATTATTTATTTTATTAAGTGAACCATATGATAAAAACAATGCAATTCTGGAACTTCACCCAGGTGCTGGTGGAACTGAGTCACAAGACTGGGCAAGTATGCTTTTACGTATGTATACGAGATGGGCAGAATCAAAAGGATTCAAAGTCGATACGTTAGACTACCTACCTGGAGATGAAGCTGGTGTAAAAAGTGTTACATTACTTATTAAAGGACATAATGCATATGGCTACTTAAAAGCAGAAAAAGGTGTGCATAGATTAGTTCGTATTTCACCATTTGATTCATCAGGTAGACGTCACACTTCTTTTGTATCTTGTGATGTGATGCCAGAATTTAATGACGAGATTGATATTGATGTTAGAACAGAAGATTTAAAAATTGACACTTATCGTTCTAGTGGTGCTGGTGGACAACACGTCAATACTACAGACTCTGCTGTACGTATTACACACTTACCAACAAACACAGTTGTCACATGTCAGTCAGAACGTTCACAAATTAAAAATAGAGATCAAGCAATGAAAATGTTAAAAGCCAAGTTATATCAATTAGAAATTGAAAAACAGCAACAGGAATTAAATGAGATTCGTGGTGAACAAAAAGAGATTGGATGGGGAAGTCAAATTCGCTCTTACGTATTCCACCCATATTCCATGGTAAAAGATCATCGTACAGATCACGAAACGGGTAATACACAAGCAGTGATGGACGGAGAATTAGATCCATTTATTGATGCATATCTTCGTTCAGTAATGTAAAGCTTACGACTAATTCACTAGTTTTGTCATCTGAAGGATTCGTTTGTTAGTAATAAATAGACTATATTTGAAAAATAGATAAATTATCATAATATTTTATAAAAAGTCCAATGATTATAAAAGAAATCATTGGCTTTTTTTTGCGCAAATAATGGTTCTTGAGAAAGTAAACCAAGTTATTACAGATGTCGAAAAGAATAGTGGGTGTTGAAGGAATTATTGGAAAAAAAATAGTGCTTTATTATTAATGGTAGTGCTCTTTCGATGAGTACCCTAATTTTGTAATAGTTCCTCTAGATGATGAAGGAAGTTATAAATATGAATAGTATCAAGATTAATAACGGTTATATCGGCATGGAAGTACAAATTTTCAATAGGTAATTAGTTCTAATTTACGAAATATAAATGTAACAAAAAAATAGCCGAAAAATATCGCTTTTTTTGTTATAATGTAAGTTGTGAGTGAATCGTATTTTGATGAAATCACATTTTAACTAAAAATAGAATATATATCGACAAATATCTTATATAAAGGTGAGTAATTTTATGATAGAAATGAAAGATGTTTATATGACATATCAAAATGGTGTTGTCGCATTAAATGGAATTTCCGTGACAATCAACCAGGGCGAGTTTGTCTATATTGTAGGACATAGTGGGGCAGGGAAATCTACTTTCACTAAATTGATGTTTCGTGAAGAGTTACCAATGAAGGGTACTATCGTAGTAAACAATAAAGATGTGACTCAATTGAAGTGGAAAGATGTTCCATACTTCAGAAGAAACATTGGTGTGGTTTATCAAGATTTTAGACTACTTCCAAGATTAACAGTATACGAGAATATTGCTTTTGCTTTAGAAGTAATTGAAGAAAGCCCAAAAAATATTAGAAAACGTGTGATGACAGTATTAGATCAAGTAGGTTTAAAGAATAAAGCTAGATTTATTCCTGATGAACTATCAGGTGGGGAACAACAAAGGGTTGCTATTGCTAGAGCGATTGTGAATCGTCCAAGTTTATTAATAGCGGACGAGCCTACAGGAAATTTGGATCCAGATACATCTTGGGAAATTATGCACATCTTAGAAGAAATCAATGCTAGCGGGACAACAGTTGTAATGGCAACACATAGTAAAGAAATTGTGAATACCGTTCGAAAACGTGTCATTGCAATGGAAGATGGAATGATTGTCCGCGATGAACATAGAGGAGAATACGGGTATGAAATTTAATACACTGAAACGTCATTTTAAAGAAGGTGCACGGAATACATGGCGTAATAGTTGGATGACTGTTGCATCCATTGGTGCTGTTACAACGACATTAATCTTGGTTGGAGTATTCTTAGTCTTAATGTTGAATTTGAATCATATTGCGAATGAATTAGAGGCAGATGTTCAAATTAAAGCACTAATTGAAAGAACAGCAGAAGAAGCAGATGTTGCAAAAATAGAAGAAGAAATTAATGCACTTTCTAAAGTAGGAACAGTAGAGTTTGTGACAAAGGAAGACGAATTACAGAACTTAATTGATAGTATGGGTGAACAAGGAAAGGCTTGGACATTGTATGAACAAGATAACCCATTAAATGATGCATATGTCGTAACAGCAGCTGATCCCGTTGAAACAAAAGCTCTCGCTCAAGAAATTGAAAAAATTGATAATGTGAGCAGTGTGAATTTTGGAGAAGATTACGTAGATCGATTGTTCACATTTAACAAATATGCGAGAAATGTTGGTCTTGTCTTAATAGGTGCGTTGTTATTTACAGCGATCTTCTTAATTTCAAATACGATTAAAATAACGATTCTCGCGAGAAAGAAAGAGATTGGGATTATGAAATTGGTTGGTGCAACAAATAGCTTTATTCGTTGGCCATTTTTCATTGAAGGTACTATTCTTGGTGTGCTAGGTAGTATCATTCCAATTACAATTATATTGATTAGTTATTATTATTTGACGCAAAATATATATCTACTACAACAATTTAATTTTGTTCAAATATTGCCGTTTTATCCATTTGCATTTCAAATTGCAGGGATTATCTTAGGTATAGGTGTTTCTATTGGTATTTGGGGAAGTTTAATGAGTGTGCGAAAGTTTTTGAAAGTTTAACACTTTCGCACTTCATTTTGGATTATACATATGTAAATAGTTCTAGAGAGGGGAAGAATATGAGAAAATATATCCGCATTTTAATCGTATTTATTATTACTTTTTCGATGGTAAGTATTTCCGTATCAGCTGAATCCATTAGTGATTTAAAGGAAAAAGTAAATGAATTAGATAAAGACAAGCAATCTGTAGAAAGTGAAGCAGGTAGTATTAATGGAGAAGTAAAAGAAACAAAAGAAAAAATTGCAGAAAATCAAGAGAAACAAGCAGAGACAAATAGTGAAATACAAGAAATTGATAGCAAATTAACAACAACACAAACGCAGTTAATAGAAAAAGAGAATGCTATATCTACAACGACGAATGAAATCAATCAAACAGAGTCTGAAATTAACAAGACAGAGGAAGAAATCAATACTTTAAAATCTGAAATTACAGCATTACAAGATGAAATTAAAGAATTAAAAGAGAAGATTGATGCGCGTGAAGAATTATTAAAAAATCGTTTACGTTCAATTCAAGAAAATGGTGGGAGCATCAGTTATTTAGAAGTGATCCTAGGTGCACAAAACTTCGGTGACTTCATTAACCGTGCGACAGCTGTATCGAAAATCATGGATTCAGATCAAAAAATAATGGAAGAGCAAGAAGCAGATAAAAAGAAGTTAGAAGAGAATAAAGTAGAATTAGAAGAAAGCAAAAAAGAACTAGAATCAAAACAAGCAGAATTAGAAGCGAGCAAAAAAGAATTAGAATCAAAGAAAGCTTCATTAGTTTCACAAAAGTCAGAATTAGAGTCGATTAAATCAACGCTTGATCAACAAATGGGTCAAAAACAAGAGCTAATGGAAAACTTAGAGCATGAAGAAGATGAATTACATAATCATCAAATGTCATTAGCAGAGCAACAAGAAACATTACAAAATCAAGCAGCAATCATAGAAAAAGCAAAACGTGAAGCACAACAAAAAATTAACCAGCTGGCTGAAGAGCAAAAAAGACAAGAAGCTGAAAAGAATCAAGAAGCAACTGGTGGATCTAGCTCATCAGGCTCTACTGGTGGAGGAAGTCCTGGTGGAAACCTTACTGCAGGTGGTAATGGTAGCTTGATGTGGCCAACTACTGGCCGTCAGTCATCAGGATATGGTTACAGAGATTTTAATGGTGGAAGTTTCCATTATGGTCTTGATATTGCGAATAGTACTGGAACACCTGTATCTGCAGCTGCAGGTGGTATGGTATCAAGAGCTAATTATTCACCAAGTTATGGAAATGTTATTTACATTTATCACCCAGAATTAGATATTACTACAGTGTATGCCCATTTAAATAGTCTTTCTGTTTCTTATGGACAAACTGTATCAAAAGGACAATATATTGGCGCAATGGGGAACACTGGTGATTCTTACGGAAGTCACTTACACTTTGAAGTGCATATAGGTCAATGGAGTTATCACGGTGGAGTAAATCCAATCTCATATTTACCATAATAAAATCATAAAAGACATCACAAAATACTTGTGATGTCTTTTTTAAACCTTCATAATATATAAAGTAGGGTTTACATATGATTTAGATAGATAGGACAAATTAACAATATGGGGTGGAACAATGAACATAAAAAAGAGAAATCTAGTCATGTTAATGATTGTATCATTATTTGTCGGTGTAGCTATATCATTCGTAGCTATTAAATTCTTCTTAACATCACCAACAAATAATGGAATGGCTAGTGCGGATAAAGATTTACTTTTACAATTAGCAGATCAACAAGAAATGATAGAAGACAATATGGGTGAAATGTCAAAAGTAGTCAATGCTTTTACAATTATTAAAGAAAATTATGTAGAAGATGTAGATGATAATCAATTAATTGAAGGTGCTGTCCAAGGGATGTTGCAATCATTAGAAGATCCTTATAGCGTCTACATGGATAAAGAAACAATGGAACAATTTAATGAACAAATTGAAGCTGAATTTGAAGGAATTGGTGCTGAAGTATCGATGGTAAATGGAAATGTGACGATAGTTGCGCCAATTAAAGATTCTCCAGCTGAAAAAGTAGGATTGAAGCCAAATGACCAAGTGATTTCTGTAGATGGAGAAAGCTTAGAAGGATTAGATTTATATGAAGCAGTCAATAAAATTCGTGGTGAAAAAGGTTCAACCGTAACAATTGAAATTATGAGACCAGGTGTGGAAGAGCCTATCGAGTTAGATATTACTCGTGATTCGATACCGTTAGAAACCGTTTATGTTGAGGAAAAAGAAGTAGGAGATCAATTAATTGGTATTATTGAGCTCACATCTTTCTCTGAGCGTACTGCTGATGATTTCAAGGAAGAATTAGCGAAATTAGAGAAGAAAGGGATGGACAGTCTCATTATAGATGTGAGAGGGAATCCTGGAGGACTGTTACCTGAGGTAGAATCTATTCTTAAGGAATTTGTTCCAAAAGAAACGCCATATTTGCAAATTGAAGATCCAACTGGTAAAAAATCACGATATTTTTCTGATTTACAAGAACCAAAGGACTATCCTGTTGTTACATTAATTAATGAAGGGAGTGCTTCCGCATCGGAAATCCTTGCTGTATCTTTAAAAGAAGCATTAGATTATGATGTTGTTGGAACGACTTCATTCGGTAAAGGAACGGTTCAACAAACTGTTTCGATGGGAGATGGCTCTACAATTAAAATCACACGATTTAAGTGGTTATCACCTGAAGGTAATTGGATTCACGAAGACGGAGTAGCCCCTACAGTGGAACAGAAAATGCCTGATTATTATTATGCAAACCCTGTTCAATTAGAAGAAGGGAATCAATTTGAATATAATGATAGTGATCCGGCAATTGAAAATATTCAATTAATGTTAGAAGGTCTAGGTTACAAGACTGAAAGAAAAGATGGTTATTTTGACAAAAACACAGAACAAGCAGTCAAGTCTTTCCAACAAGATAATGATATTGCTGTGACCGGTGCAGTAGATCAAGCGACAGCAGAAGTGATCCAAGCGAAATTGATGGAACATATTAGAAGTGGAGAAGATGACTTTCAGTTAGATAAAGCAATTGAGATTTTAACAAAATAGATTGAATTATAACTCAACCGAACTTTGAAAAGGATAGTTCGGTTTTTCATTTTATTGGAAATTTTCAAGAGAATGTCTTACATGAATTAAAAAGTAATATCTTTTAAACTAATTTTGTCCGAAAGGGTAGCCAAATTTATATTTATTAAGGATAATAGAAGTTACATAGAAATCTGACACATCATGAAACAGTAAACAAAATAGAGAAATGGACATTGGAAGGGGTATCTTTAATGGATTGGATGATAGAAATTGGTTACGCTCTTCTTAGAATGCTAGCACAACCACTTTTATACGTAATGATTTTACTACTTTTAATAAGTGGTTATTTTCGAATTAAGAATGACCGGCGTTATTTTGGTAGAAAAGTTTTTCCATACCTACATGAAATGAAAGGAACACTTGATTTAAGCATCATAGGAAGTGTTGTACTATCCGCTTTTGCACTCGTACTTGGATTTGTTTTTACAATGCCAATGCTTTATGTGATAGCAATATGTGTCACCATTGTCACATGTATGAGACGTTTTCTCTTTCTTTCAGGTAGCTATACAATTGGCATTACATATTTAATTTGTTTCGTATTAAGTATGTATATGAGTGAATACGTAAAGACAGATTGGACAACCTCTTTTCAACAAATTAATTTTACATATATACCGTTATTACTTGCTATTTTGTTAGTGATTGAAGGAATCATGTTATTTCGAGTAAAAGCAATCGATACATTTCCAGAAATCACTATGAGCTTAAGAGGAAAATATTTAGGTAGACATCGAATTAAGAAAATGGTGTTTATTCCATTTATCGGCTTATTACCATCAGGCTTAATTGAATCATTTGATTGGTGGCCAGTCATTGCGTTAGGTGATGAAACATATGGCTTAGTAGTTATTCCGTTGTTTATCGGTGCAGAGCATGCTGTTCGTAATGCCATTCCGAAATTGGGTGCGAAATGGATTGCAACGAAACTTTTTCTATTAGCTACGATGATGATACTTCTAACAGTGATGACGTATTTTTATCCGTCTTTTGTATGGGTAAGCGTGCTTGTCGCAATTGTTGGTCGTTTTCTCATTCAGTATGGATTCCGATTGTATGATCAGAATCAAGCACCGATATTCCAATTAGGGAATGAAGGAGTGCTCGTCTTAGGTGTGTTACCACACTCGACAGCTGCAGAGTTGTCTATTGAACCTGGAGAAAAAATTCTTAAAGTGAATGGAATGGGAGTAAACACAGAGCGTGAATTTTATGATGCAGTTCAAGTCAACCGTGCTTTCTGTAAATTAGCGATACAAGATTATCAAGGTGAAACAAGATTTGCTCAAACGGCATTATTTGAAGATGATCATCATGAATTAGGGATATTATTTGTAAAAGAGAAATATAAGAAAAAGGCAGTGTCCAGTGAAATTAATGTAAAAGGATGAAAATATAACGGTTGTTTTGTTATAAATAATGTATGACATCACTTTTATTGGTGAGTTTGAAACGATTTTGTGAGCGTATGACCTGCTCCGGCTTGCCCACTCCCCTTTCCATGGGCTTTTTCCTTCAACTAACTTTTCCAAGCACAGACCGCTTGGAAAAGTGGATTTTCAGGAAAAAGGATCCCATAGGAGTGGGAGTGGGCACCTGCGCTTAGTGGGGCTCTACAATGTTTGGAAGTGCAGTATAGTGGATTTTAACAGACCGTATATTAATTAATAAAACAGTTAAAATATAACGGTTGTTTTGCTATAAATAATGTATGACATCACTTTTATTGGTGAGTTTGAAATGATTTGTGTGCGTATGACCTGCTCCGGCTTGCCCACTCCCCTTTCCATGGGCTTTTTCCTTCAACTAACTTTTCCAAGCATAGACCGCTTGCAAAAGTGGATTTTCAGGAAAAAGGATCCCATAGGAGTGGGAGTGGGCGCCTGCGCTTAGTGAGGCTCTACAATGTTTGAAAGTGCTTATATTTTGATTGTTACATATAAACGTTTATTTATTCATCATGATACGTATTTCAAAGAGGTAATAATCATCTATAAAAATAAAGCCAACGTTAATATGATTATATTAATTATAGTGTAAAAACCCAAACGATTCGGTACCGAGTCGTTTGGGTTTTTTTAGGTTGAATCATTCTTTTGTGAATATATTTATATTCGGAGTAATTCGCGTAACTCTTCTTCAGATAATTTAGATAGTAGCGTTTCTCCAGGTTGAATGATTTGGTCAACAAGTTCTCGCTTCTTGTGTTGTAATTGGAATATCTTTTCTTCAATAGTTCCTTCAGTAATAAAGCGAATGACTTGGACGACATTTTTTTGACCGATTCGATGTGCTCTACCTGCTGCTTGTTCTTCCACAGCTGGATTCCACCATAGGTCAAATAAGATAACAGTATCTGCACCTGTTAAGTTAAGTCCAGTGCCACCAGCTTTTAATGAGATTAAAAAGAAATCTTTTTCCCCTTCATTAAATGCTTCTGTCATTTGTAACCTCTGATCTGATGGTGTGGAACCATCTAAATAGAATGTTTGATATTGCTGCTCTTGTAATGAATGGTTGATTAATTGTAACATGCCTGAGAACTGAGAAAAAATCAACGCGCGCTTTCCTTGTTGTTTTAAATCTGAGACAAGTTCTAGTAATTGTTCTAACTTACCTGAATTTCCTTGATAATTTTCTAAAAATAAACTTGGATGACAACAGATTTGTCTTAGTCGTGTAATGCCTGCTAAAATTTCCAATTTTCCTTTTCCAAATGTTCCTGATTGAATGGATTGATCCAAGTTGTTTTGGATTCTTTCTAGATAAGCTAAATAGACTTCTTTTTGTGCTTTCGTTAATTCAGAATATTGAACAGACTCTATTTTTTCTGGTAATTCTTCTAAAACGTCTTTCTTCACACGTCTTAAAATAAATGGTCGTGTCATCTTTGCAATGACTTGTGGGTCTAGTTGTTGGAATTTCTTTTTGGAACCAAATAATCCAGGTGAGATGGTATAAAAAATAGACCATAATTCGTCTAAAGAATTCTCAATCGGCGTCCCGCTCAATGCAAAGAATTGTTTCGATTGTAACTGACGGACTGCTTTTGCTGTCAATGTAAGATGGTTCTTAATTGCTTGCGCTTCATCTAGAACAATACATTGAAATAGGTGTTGGGCATATAAATCCACATCTTGCCTTAATGTTGGGTAAGAAGTGATAAAAATATTTGTTGATGTTTCTGTGTCTAGTATTTGTTGTCGTTGTTGCTTGGAACCAATCACAACAGTCGAAGTCAATGTTGGTGCGAACTTTTCGATTTCTTTCTTCCAATTATATAATAGAGAAGCAGGCGCAATGACAAGTGCTTGGTATTGCTGCTCAGTGGCTTCTACTTCTGACAGTAAGTAACTGATTGTTTGGAGTGTTTTCCCTAACCCCATATCATCAGCTAAAATTCCACCTAAATGATAGTAAGATAAAGTTTTCATCCACTGGAAACCAGTATGCTGATAATCTCTCATTTCTGCTTGTAAAGATGTTGGTAAATCAAAAGCAATGGTTTCTGGATTTTTAATATTATCTAACATCTTTTTGAATGTATCACTATAGTAATGATGACGGTCTCTCATCATCTCTTCAACTTGGAAACCTCTTGCTGCACTAACACTTACTTTTCCTTCTTCTAACTGTTTTTTGTTAAAAGTAAAGGTATCTGCTAATTGTTGAAATGCGTCAAAATCTTCTCCATCGAGTTGAAGCAATGCTCCATTTGGAATGCGATAATACCTTTTCTTTTCAATGAGTGCTTGCATCATTTCTGCGACATATTCTGTGGAAATCCCTTCAATATCAAAAGAAATATCAAGCATGCCTTCAGATGGTCGATAATCGACACTTGTTTGTAAATAATACTCGTTGTCATAAAGTAAGTTCTTCACTTGTTGTGTCGTGTAAACTGTCGCAATCTCTTCCAATTTATATATATCCTCATGTATAAATTGATAAATCGCATCTTCATTGAATAAATACATTGCTTGATTTACTTCAGTAAAGCCAAATGAACGAAGTAATTCAAGTGCATATTGTTCTTTTTGTACATCGCGTTTCACGATTGTATCTAATGATTGTTCGATTAAAAATGGATTGATTTTTGTATCGCCGTATCGAAATTCCATCGACACTTTTAAAACACTTTCTGTCTCATCAATCCAGATGGTTGTTTGTAATGGATGCGTATTGAGTTGTTTCTCCATTCGTTCGGTCATGTTTAGTTGTCCAACTTGTTCAAATTGTGGCATGACATTACGAACGAATGTATCCATCTCGGATGGTGAAATTTGTTGAGATTTTTTATCTCTAAGTGGTAATATTCTAAACAATTTGTCTAATATGATTTTTTGCTGATAAGTCACTTTATAAATATTATTTTCTGTTATTAAGTAACGATAACTGGATAAAAAGTGATACGATTCTAAATCTGAAATTTCCAAGCTATAGTTGTTTGCTTGTGAATAATCAATATTAAATGTTAATTGATCTGTCATTTGCTCAAAAGAAATTTGTTGATACGTTTGTTGTTTCACAGTTGTAAATGTGTAATCAACTGTTGGAATTGCTTCAATAATCTGATCACTAATACTTGGTGGAATATACAAGCTTCTAGGTAACTCTAATTTAATTGAATAACTATTGCCGAATAATTGTTCTTGTTCATAACAATTAATAAGTGATTCCAAAAATTGTTGATCATGTTTACGGAAATAATGTTCTTTAGGTTGATAAACAAAAGATGTATTTACTTTATATTCCTCACCTTGAATAAATGCTTTTAGAAAAGAGCGAATATCACGCACTACATATGGTCGTTTATCTCCAATTTTGATATCGATTGTAAGTGCATAGGACGCATTTTTGTTTGTTCGTTTTAATTGTAAAATATACTCTACAGTTAAAGCGGTTGTCGGACGAGGCACTTCACGGAATGTGTGTAACAGTTGTTTTGCAAATAAATCTGTTTGTTGTTCGATGAAACCTTTGTTTGTTCCTCTGTCCACAGCGAAACGTCGTCGATTGGAATTCGCATCTTTTGTAATTGCGAGTAGTACTGCAGCAATATGCTTACACGTATCGTGTGTGTCGTAGGCTGGACACGTGCATGTTGTATCAATCGTGTCATCTTCTCCATGATATATGCGAATTGTGTAGACTTTGGCACCTTTGACTAAACCTCGCCATGTATTTGTTTTAGGATTGAATGATAATCCATATACTTTGCCTGCTGTATAATATTGAAAACCTCGACGGTAAAATCTGTCACCAGTTAATTTGCGAATCGATTGTTCATCTAATGGAATTGGTTTCATTACTGATCCCTTTCTCTCTCATTCTTCGGTTATTTAAAAACTAAACCATCATTATATTATAACAGAAACTACAATAGATTCCATTAAGATTGACATTTTCTAAATAAATTGCTATTTTCTAAGTCTAAATCGTGTAAAATAGAATGGAACGACTTACGATAGAAAGTAGGGACAGAATTAATGGGTTTACAAGAAGAAGTACAGAAACGGAAGACTTTTGCAATTATCTCTCACCCTGATGCAGGGAAAACAACGATGACAGAAAAGTTATTATTACAAGGAAATTTGATTCGCTCAGCAGGAACAGTAAAAGGAAAGAAATCAGGTAAATTCGCTACATCTGACTGGATGGAAATTGAAAAACAACGTGGTATTTCTGTCACGTCAAGTGTAATGAATTTTGAATATGAAGGCTTTAAAGTGAATATTCTAGATACACCTGGACACGAGGACTTCAGTGAGGACACATATAGAACATTAACAGCAGTGGATAGTGTTGTCATGATTATTGATGCAACGAAAGGGATTGAAGCACAAACAATCAAGTTATTTAAAGTTTGTAAAATGCGTGGAATTCCAATTTTTACTTTTATCAATAAGTTAGATCGTGAAGGTCGTGAACCATTAGACTTATTAGATCAAATTGAAGAAGTTTTGAATATCGAAACATATCCAATGAATTGGCCTGTAGGGATGGGAAAAAGATTTTTAGGCATCATTGATCGTTACAATCATCAATTTGTTAAATTTAATGGGAATGAAGAAGAAACATACATTCCATTAGATGAAATCGAGCAATATGCAGATATTGCCGAGAACCCAACATTTCAAGAAACAGTAGAAGAAATGGAATTATTAAATGAAGCTGGGGACCAATTCTCTATCGAACGTGTGCTAGAAGGTGAGCAAACTCCTGTATTTTTTGGTAGTGCATTAGCGCCATTCGGAGTGGAAGTATTTTTTGATACATTTGTAAAATTAGCACCTGCTCCTGGACCTAGACGAACAAAAGAGAGAGTCATTTCACCAGATTACCCTGATTTTTCTGGTTTTATTTTCAAAATACAAGCAAATATGAATCCACAACACCGTGATCGTATTGCATTTTTAAGAGTGTGTTCAGGTCGTTTTGAACGAGGAATGAACGTACAATTAGCAAGAACGGGTAAAACAATTCGTTTAGGTCAAACTCAACAGTTCGTTGCATCTTCTAGAGATACAGTGGAAGAAGCGTATCCTGGCGATATTATCGGTATTTATGATCCAGGCTCTTACCGAATTGGTGATACATTGTTAGATGGCAAGCAAACATTTGAATATGATGAATTACCTTCATTCCCACCTGAAATGTTCCAGCGTGTTACAGCGAAAAATGTGATGAAAGCAAAACAATTCAGAAAAGGATTAGAGCAATTAGTGCAAGAAGGTGCGATTCAATTGTTTAAAACGTACCCGACAGATTCGTTTATCATTGGTGCTGTTGGTCAATTACAGTATGAAGTGTTTCAACATCGTATGAAAAATGAGTATAATGTCGAAGTGATGTTAGAATCAGTTGGTGAACGGATTCCGCGCTGGTTGAAGAAGGAACAAGTGGATACTAAGTTATTTGATGAGCGAAATTTGTTAGTAAAAGATCGAGAAGAGGAGTTCCTTGTCCTATTTAAGAATGATTTTGCATTGCGTTGGTTTATTGACAAGCATCCGGATGTGGAATTAATTGATTTGTTTGAAGTGAATCAGTATGATCAGGCTGGGTACTAATTTAATGAATGAAGTAATTTGATTCGCTATAAAAACCGATTTTATTTGATTTTAAAATAAAATCGGTTTTTTGTGTCCGCAAAAGTGGAAAGAGTAGTAAAGAGAAGTCTCACTTTATCCTTTTCCATTGTTTGGTTATACTATTACTAGAAAATAACATAACAACGAATATTTGTTCGCTTTTTTAAAATAAATCATGTATAATAAAGAATAGATTGAAATGGAGGTTACATGATGGAGCAAAACATGTTTTCTATCGAAGCACCATATCAACCACAGGGTGATCAACCGAAAGCAATTAAAGAATTAGTCGAGGGCGTCAATCAAAAGAAACGCCACCAGACATTGCTTGGTGCTACAGGGACGGGTAAAACATTTACAATATCCAATGTGGTGAAGGAAATAAACAAACCAACATTAGTGATTGCACATAATAAAACATTAGCAGGACAATTATATAGTGAGTTTAAGGAATTTTTTCCAAATAATGCGGTGGAGTATTTCGTAAGTTATTATGATTACTATCAACCAGAAGCATATGTTCCATCAACAGACACTTTTATCGAAAAAGATGCGAGCATTAATGATGAGATAGATAAGTTACGACACTCAGCGACTTCTGCATTATTTGAACGTAATGATGTACTGATTGTTGCGAGTGTGTCGTGTATATACGGTTTAGGTTCGCCTGAAGAATATAAAAGTCAAGTAGTTTCTTTACGTACTGGAATGGAAAAGGAACGTGATGACTTGTTAAGACAGTTAGTCAATATTCAGTATGCACGTAATGATATAGATTTCCAACGTGGGACATTCCGCGTGAGAGGCGATTCTGTAGAAATTATTCCTGCATCACGTGAATCCCACTGTATTCGTGTGGAATTTTTTGGTGATGAAATTGACCGGATTCGTGAAGTCGATGCGTTAACAGGTGAAATTGTTGGAGACAGAGAACATATTGCAATCTTCCCTGCATCTCACTTCGTTACACGTGAGGAAAAGTTAAAAATAGCAATGGAAAATATTAAAATAGAATTAAATGAACAATTAGAGAAATTCCGCGAAGAAGGTAAATTACTAGAAGCACAACGAATTGAACAGAGAACGAATTATGATTTAGAGATGATGGAAGAAATGGGATTTTGTTCAGGAATTGAGAACTACTCTCGCCATTTAGCATTACGTGAGGCTGGTTCCACACCATATACATTACTAGATTATTTTCCAGACGATTCTCTAATCGTGATTGACGAATCACATGTTACATTACCACAAATAAGGGGAATGTATAATGGTGACCAAGCAAGAAAACAAGTACTTGTAGACCATGGCTTCCGTTTACCATCAGCACTCGATAATAGACCATTAACATTTGATGAGTTTGATAAAAAAGCAAATCAGTTAATTTTTGTTTCCGCAACACCTGGTCCTTATGAGTTAGAACATACACCATATATGACAGAGCAAATTATTCGACCAACAGGTTTACTTGATCCGGAAGTAGAAGTACGGCCGATAGAAGGGCAAATTGATGATTTGATTGGAGAAATTAACAAACGTATTGCCAAAAATGAGCGCGTACTTGTTACGACTTTAACGAAAAAGATGTCTGAGGACCTTACAGATTATCTGAAAGAATTAGGTATGAAAGTTGCTTACTTGCACTCTGAGATTAAAACATTAGAACGTATTGAAATCATAAGAGACTTACGTGTAGGAAAGTATGATGTATTGATTGGAATCAATTTATTACGAGAAGGTTTAGACATTCCAGAAGTCTCGTTAGTGACAATTTTAGATGCAGATAAAGAAGGCTTTTTACGTTCAGAGCGCTCTTTAATCCAAACAATGGGAAGAGCAGCACGTAATGAGAACGGAAGAGTAATTATGTATGCAGATAAAGTGACGGATTCGATGAAGAAAGCAATTGATGAAACATATCGTCGTCGTGAAAAACAACAAGCATATAATGAGAAGCATGGCATTACGCCAATGACAATCAAAAAAGAAGTTCGAGATGTCATCCGAGCAACAGTTGCTGCAGAATCTACAACAAGTTATGAAGAAACACCGAAATTCAGTAAGATGACGAAAAAAGAAAAAGACATGTTAATAGAGAAAATGGAGCAAGAAATGAAACAAGCTGCGAAAGAACTAGACTTCGAAAAAGCGGCAGAATTACGCGATCTCGTGTTAGAATTGAAAGCAGAAGGGTGAGAATATGGCACGAAAAACAATCTCAATTAAAGGTGCACGTGCACATAATTTAAAAAATATTTCGATTGATATTCCGAAAGACAAATTAGTAGTGTTGACAGGTTTATCTGGTTCAGGTAAATCATCTTTAGCATTTGATACAATCTATGCGGAAGGGCAAAGACGCTACGTAGAATCATTATCTGCATATGCACGTCAATTTTTAGGGCAAATGGATAAACCAGACGTCGATGCAATAGAGGGATTGTCACCAGCGATTTCGATTGACCAAAAAACAACAAGTCGAAATCCGCGTTCTACTGTTGGTACAGTGACAGAAATCTATGATTATATGCGCTTATTATTTGCGCGTATTGGACACCCTATTTGTCCAAATCATGGAATAGAAATCACATCACAGACAGTTGAACAAATGGTTGATCGCATTTTAGAATATGAAGAAAGAACCAAATTACAAATATTAGCTCCAGTTGTCTCCGGTAGAAAAGGAACGCATGTAAAAGTATTAGAAGATTTGCAAAAAGAGGGTTATGTCCGTTTACGAGTAGACGGCGAGATGCGTGAAATCTCTGATGATATTACATTGGATAAAAATAAAAAGCACTCCATTGAAGTGGTTATTGATAGAATTGTTGTAAAAGAGGGGATACAAGGAAGATTATCTGACTCTTTAGAAGCAGCATTACGTCTCGGTGATGGCAATGTAATAGTAGACGTTATTGAAAAGGAAGAATTATTATTTAGCGAAAAGCATGCATGCCCAATTTGTGGATTCTCTATTAATGAATTAGAGCCAAGAATGTTTTCATTTAATAGTCCATTTGGTGCATGTTCGACATGTGATGGGCTTGGTTCACAATTAGAAGTAGATGTAGACTTAGTCATCCCGAATAAAAGCTTAACGCTTAATGAGGGAGCTATTGTTGCATGGGAACCAACTAGTTCGCAGTATTATCCTCAATTACTTAAAAGTGTTTGTGAACACTATGGAATTGATATGGATACACCTGTGAAGAAATTAACTAAATCACAGTTAAATAAAATCTTATTCGGATCAGGAAAAGAAAAAATTTATTTCCGTTATGAAAACGATTTTGGGATGACAAGAGAAAATGACATTTATTTTGAAGGGGTACTTCAAAATATTGCAAGAAGATACAAAGAAACATCCTCTGATTTTATTAGAGAACAAATGGAAAAGTATATGACAAACAAGCCCTGCCCAACATGTTCAGGCTATCGACTTAGTCAAGAAGCAATGGCAGTGAAAGTGAATGACCATCATATTGGCCAAGTGACAGAAATGTCCGTTACGGAGGCACATACTTTCTTTACTACATTAGCATTATCAGAAAAAGAAGAGAAAATCTCTGCAATGATTATTCGAGAATTGGATGACCGCTTATCTTTCTTATCTAATGTAGGACTGGATTATTTAACATTATCTCGTACAGCAGGTTCCTTATCTGGTGGTGAGGCACAGCGTATTCGTTTAGCTACACAAATTGGTTCCGCATTAACAGGTGTGTTATACGTCTTAGATGAACCATCCATTGGCTTGCACCAACGTGATAATGACCGATTAATCGCAACATTAGAAAGAATGCGTGATTTAGGAAATACATTAATTGTTGTGGAACATGATGAAGATACCATGCTTGCCGCAGATTACTTAATTGATATTGGCCCAGGTGCAGGAGAGCATGGTGGAGAAATTGTCGCACATGGTACACCAAAGCAAGTGATGAAAAAGAAAGCATCCCTCACTGGTCAATATTTATCTGGGGAAAAATTTATCCCATTACCTAAAGAAAGAAAGCAACCAGATAAGCGACATATAGAGATTATTGGAGCAAGTGAGAACAATTTAAAGGATGTAGATGTGAAGATTCCGATTGGATTATATACAGCTGTAACAGGTGTATCTGGTTCAGGAAAAAGTACATTAATCAATGAAATCTTACACAAGTCACTTGCAGCTAATTTGCAAAGAGCAAAGCAAAAACCTGGTGCGCACAAAGAAATCAAAGGTATGAAACATTTAGAAAAAGTTATTGATATTGATCAATCACCAATTGGAAGAACACCGAGGTCCAATCCAGCTACATATACAGGTGTGTTCGATGACGTAAGAGATGTCTTTGCACAAACCAATGAATCTAAAGTGAGAGGCTATAAAAAAGGTCGCTTTAGTTTTAATGTGAAAGGCGGTCGCTGTGAAGCATGTCGTGGAGATGGAATTATCAAAATTGAAATGCATTTCTTACCAGATGTATATGTACCATGTGAAGTGTGTCATGGGAAACGATATAATCGTGAAACATTAGAAGTAAAATATAAAGGAAAAAATATCTCAGACGTGTTAGATATGACGATTGAAGAAGCACTAAAATTCTTTGAGAATATTCCTAAAATAAAACGAAAGTTAGAAACAGTATTTGATGTTGGACTTGGCTACGTGCGTTTAGGTCAACCTGCGACAACATTGTCAGGTGGAGAGGCTCAACGCGTAAAATTAGCGAGTGAACTTCATAAACGTTCAAACGGTAAAACGTTATATATTTTAGATGAACCGACAACAGGATTACATGTTGATGATATTTCCCGTTTACTTGTTGTGATCCAACGATTAGTGGAAAATGGGGATACGGTTGTGATTATTGAACATAACTTAGATGTCATCAAAGCAGCAGATTATATTATTGATTTGGGTCCAGAAGGTGGAGATGGCGGTGGTACCATCGTTGCAACAGGTTCACCAGAAGAAATCATACAGGTAGAAGCATCCCATACAGGTAGATATTTAAAACCAATCTTAGAACGTGATCGAGAACGAATGGGCTTACCCGTTCAAAAATAAACTACCATACACTATGTTCTAGCATAAAACAGAACATAGTGTATTTTTTATATGGAAGTGGAAGAGAATGTTTGAAAAAGTACACCAGTACATTATCCAACATAAATAAAAAAGACTATGCTAAAATAAGGAATAGCTTTTAGATAGGAGGTTAGATTGATGGAACCTATTCAAATAGAAAAATTACAAAAGGAAATAGATAATCGTGCAAAGAAAGAAGTATATGTGCATTTAGAAACAACGAATGGTGCATATGCAAGCCATTTTGATCAAAACTCATTCAATGTCGGCGCATTTATCCGCAATGCGAAAGTTACATATGAACATGGAAAAGTAGTTGGAGCGAATACGGCATATCGAGTTGGACTAAAGCTTGATATTGGTTGGATATATGCTGAAGGTGTAAATAAATACGAAATAGACGAGCATGGTAATTTGTTAATGGCAGGTCATGATCATGAAGGTCGTCTGATGGTTGCACTACAAATTGGTGAAAAACCATTTCATTATTAATAAGGAAGGAGAAATAGCATGAAAGAACAAGAACGTGTTGTTGTCATATACCCGCACCCAGATGATGAAGCATTTGGTGCATCTGGAACAATCTCTATCTTTAGAGAAAAAGGAATACCTGTAACCTATTTATGTGGAACGTTAGGTGAAATGGGGCGAAATATGGGGAAACCAACTTTCGCAACGAGAGAGACATTGCCACAAATTCGAAAAAAGGAATTAATTGACGCTTGTAAGATATTAGATATCGAGCTTAGAATGCTAGGATATCGTGATAAAACATTAGAATTCGAAGATAGAGAAGAAGTTGCAAAAGATTTACATCAACATTTACAAGAAATCAAGCCAACATTAGTCATTACACATTACCCTGGCTATGCAGTACATCCTGACCATGATGCATTTGGTGCTGCTGCAATTAGAGCAGTGGAGATGTTTGCGGAAGAAGACAGACCAGATGTATGGGCGCAAGCAATAAGTAATGATCATCTTGAAAAATTAGGTACGCCTGATATTCAACATGATGTGACAGAGGTTTTTGATAAAAAATTTGCAAGTATTTTAGCACATGAATCTCAGGCATTTGGTATGTTAGCAAAAGTGGATAACGGAGAAGAAGACCCGAAAGAAACTGCAATGAAGTGGTTAGGTAGAGAATCTTTTTACACATGGGATTTTTCAACAAAATAGAAATGTTTTAAAAATAATGCTTGTGGAATAATAATGATAAGCGTACAAGAATATAGTACACTATACAATTCTTGAAAAGGGGTATAATCTATGAGGTGGATCTTATCATTAGTATTAAATGCACTTGCATTAATGTTAATTGATTACTTATTTGATGGGATTACGATTAATGGATTTATGATTGCATTATTAGCAAGTGTCATTTTAGCTGTGCTCAATGCAATTGTGAAACCAATCCTTGTCGTACTCACATTACCAATTACAATCGTTACTTTAGGATTATTTTTATTTGTAATCAATGCAATTACACTAATGTTGACACAAGCACTATTAGGTGACCAATTTGTAATAGACGGTTTTGGTACAGCAATTATTGCAGCAATTCTATTCTCTATTTTAAATATTTTTATCAATAAAATAGTAAAAGATTAGGCTGGACATAGCTATTGTGCTTCACACAAAATAATTCATGTGCGTATAACCCGCTCCGGCTTGCACACTCCCCTTTCCATGGGCTTTTTCCTTCAACTAACTTTTCCAAGCACAAATCGCTTGGTAAAGTGGATTTTCAGAAAAAAAAATCCTATAGGAGTGGGAGTGTGCGCCTTCGCTTATTGGAGTTCCACAAAGTTTGGAAGTGCTTATATGTTGATTTGTTACAAATAAACATTTATTTTTTCATCATGATACGTAATTTAAAAACAGGATTATAATCAATTGGAATAAAGCCAATGTTTTTATGGTTACATTAATTGTAGGGAAAAAACACGGAAAGGGAAACGGACAAGTCGAAGCGGTTGCAAAGCACATATCAAATCTCAAAGTTAACAGTATAAAGACGTCTGTCAAGAAAAAGTCCAAGCCATTCGGTAAATAGCTATCGAATTGTTTGGATTTTTCTAATGAGAGCAATCTTTTGCCTTATAATCTTTTCTTATTGTCAAAAATTTGTCCATAATTAAAACAGGTATGAATCATTTTTTTTACGTAATAATTATAATAAAAGGATACGAAATGATTAAAAAAATGCTACAATAATAAAAGGAATGAAGGAAGACTATTTACATACTTAGAAATTAGGTAGAATGAGATAAGAATAAAGCTTTTTGGATTAGGGGGGCTTACATTGGCAAAAGTACGTACACAAGATTTATTAGAGCGCTTTAAAATTGAGCTTGTTGCAGGACAAGAAGGCTTACATCGTGAAATATTCATGAGTGAAGTCTCAAGACCTGGAATTGAGTTAACAGGATACTTCAAATATTATCCAAAAGATCGCTTGCAATTGTTAGGAAAAACAGAACTATCCTATTTCGCTGAACTAACAACAGAAGAAAAGAAAGACCGTGCGTACAAATTATGTACAGATATTACGCCAGGTATATTAGTTACTCGAGCAATGGATATTCCTGAAGAATTAGTTGAGGCATGTCAGAACTCTGGTGTACCGTTAATGCGATCACCTTTTAAAACAACACGTGTAATTAGTCGAATTACAAATTTTCTTGAAGCTAAATTCGCACCATTTACCGCAGTGCATGGTGTTTTAGTAGATATATATGGTATTGGTGTACTTATTACAGGACAAAGTGGTGTAGGTAAAAGTGAAACAGCACTAGAATTAGTAAAAAGAGGACATAGACTAGTCGCAGATGATAGTGTGGAGATTAGACAAGAAGACTATGACAGATTAATTGGGTCATCACCTCCATTAATCGAACATTTACTAGAAATTAGAGGATTAGGCATCATTAACGTCATGACACTATTTGGTGCAGGTTCTGTTCGATCACATAAACGAATTTCCCTTGTAATCAATTTAGAAACATGGGATCAAAAGAAACAATATGATCGTTTAGGCTTAGAAGAAGAAACGATGAAAGTGATTGATGTGAAAATACCAAAAATAACGCTTCCTGTTAGACCAGGACGTAACTTAGCTGTTATTATTGAAGTTGCAGCAATGAACTTCCGCTTAAAACGTATGGGTGTGAATGCAGCAGAAGAATTTTCACAACGATTATCCAAAATGATTCAACACGGTGAACGTGAGGAAGAGTCAGTCTTTGATCTAGATATGGAGTAAGAAATAGAATGGGAGAGATGTGTAGTGTCATGTGCAGCACCGGCATTAGATCCAGTATTTATTAAGATTGGTTCATTACCAATATACTGGTATGGTGTCATTATTGCATCAGGTGTATTTTTAGCGCTTTGGCTTGCGACAAGAGAAGCGGATCGCTTAGGTGTAAAAAAAGATTATATAATTGACTTGGTTGTATATGCAATTCCGATTGCGATTCTAAGTGCAAGAATTTATTATGTCATTTTTAAATGGGATCAATATTCGAACGGTCCATTTTGGAAAGTATTTGCAGTATGGGAAGGTGGCATTGCCATTCATGGTGCATTAATTGGATCTGTTATCACCGCAATTATTTATACAAGAATTCGGAAATTATCTTTCTGGCAAATTGCAGATATTGTTGCACCTAGTATCATTTTAGGACAAGCAATCGGCCGCTGGGGAAATTTCATGAATCAAGAGGCACATGGTGGTCCAATATCACAAGCTACATATGAAAGTTTTCACCAATATCTACCTGATTTTATTATGAACCAAATGTGTATTAAAGGTACGATGTATCATCCAACTTTTTTATATGAATCTGTTTGGAATATCATTGGATTTGGTTTATTACTTCTATTAAGAAAATATCCAATTAGACGTGGGGAACTATTTTTGTCCTACGTAATTTGGTACTCAATTGGAAGATATTTTATTGAAGGCATGCGTACAGATAGTTTATATATCATTGAGCCGATATTAAGAACGGCACAATTTATATCAATCGTACTGATTATTTGCGCAATTATCCTTATTGTTTTCCGCAGAAAAAAAGGATTAGCAAATAAAACGTATCAAGGCAAAAAAATCGTACAAAAATAATGCGTGTAGATTGGCTTTTGCTGTTTTTAGCAAAAGCCAATTTCCATGTTAAATAAATGTTGGAGGATGAAAGATGAAAATAGAAACGATATTATTTGATTTAGATGGAACATTAATTGACACGAATGAATTGATTGTAGCATCATTTACGCATACTTTAGAGAAATTTAGTGACAGACAATATACGAGAGAAGAGATATTGAATTTTATTGGTCCACCATTAGTGGATAGTATGCAACAGGTGAATCCAGATAAAGTGGAAGAAATGATAGCAACATATCGAGAACATAATTTAGCAAACCATGACAAATATGTGGAAGCATACCCGACAGTAGTAGAAACAGTGAAAAAGCTGAAAGATGCAGGTATTACGTTAGGCATTGTTACAACAAAGTTATCTGATACAGCAAAATTAGGCTTACAAATAACGGGAATGGCAGATGTATTTGAAGTATTAATAGGGCTTGATGATGTAGAAAACGCAAAACCCCATCCTGAGCCGATTCTAACTGCAATCAATCAATTACAAGCAAATCCGATGACAACATTAATGGTCGGAGATAATTATCATGATATCGAAGCAGGACATAATGCTGGCGTACAAACAGCTGGCGTTGCATGGACAATCAAAGGGAGAGAAGTACTTGAAGCACACAATCCAACATATATGTTAGAGCAAATGAGTGATTTACTACAATTAGTTGGAGTGGAATAAGTATGCGCAATACACACCGTTATAAAGTATCTGGTGCAAATTCGCTTTGGCATATTTACAAAACTGTTCCATTCTTTAAAGTGATTCGGAATTTTATTGTCATTCAGCTTGCTAGATATACCCCTTTGTTAAATGTGAAAAATTGGTTGTATCGTACATTTTTAAAAATGGAAGTAGGAAAGGAAACGGCATTTGCACTAATGGTAATGCTTGATATTATGTTTCCTGAGAAGATAAAAGTAGGTAAAAACACTGTCATTGGTTATAACACAACTATTTTAGCGCATGAATACTTAATCAAAGAATATCGATTAGGCGATGTAGTGATTGGTGATGAAGTGATGATTGGTGCAAATAGTACAATCTTACCTGGTGTGGAAATTGGAAATGGAGCGGTTGTTGCTGCAGGTACAGTTGTGCATAAAAATGTAGAAGCAGGTACCTTTGTTGGTGGAAATCCGATGAGAGTAATTTATACAAAAGAACAAATGGACGAGAGAATGAAGCTAGATCCATTTTTTCATGAACAAAAAGTAGAGTAACCATATGTCGGCTACTCTACTTTTGCTTTTATCAAACTATAGATGGTCTCTAAATATGGTGTATTAATATGATTATCTTTAGCTAATTGTAAGCTGTATCCTTGTAAATGATCTAGTTCAATTGTGAGCCCTTTTCGGTAATCTTGATGCATGGATGACGTAGCATCCTCATGTAATGTTTCCAATGTTTTGATTGCTTTTTTCACATCTAACTCATTTAAAAGTTCTTCGTTTCGATTCGCGATTTGCTTCATCTCATTTAATAGCTTAGTAACAATCTCCATTGTTTCAGGTGTACGTCTAATCTGTCCGATTGCACAATCTGTTGCAGTGGTTATACCGGAAAATGCTGTAATGAACATATATTTATACCATATGTCTTTTAGAATCGTGTCACTATATATTGCGTGCATGTTACTTTTTTCAGATAGCTTGGCGAGCCGCTCACAAATACCTGCTTGTTTGTTGTGCAGAATACCAAATCGCAATTCATGTATGTTGCTTGTGTGTTCTACATGTCCTTTCTCATTTAATGTTGCAATAATATTCGCAAGACCACCTAGAACTCGCTCTTCACCAAATGTCTCTTGTAATGTGGCATAATGTTCGAATCCGTTTAAGATAGGTAATATAAATGTCTTATCAGAAATCATCTGTTTGATTGTTGGGATGACACCATCTAGATGGTATCCCTTTACTGCAAGGACAATCACATCCACATCTTTTGCTTTTGATGGGTCTTTCATATATGTTGCATGATCTACATTCGTATCTCCTAAAACACTGTGCACAGCTAAACCATTCTTTTGAATTTGTTTCCAACGATTTTCACGGACGATAAAGGTGACATCTGCACCTGCATCGAGCCATCTCGCGCCAAAGTATGTACCCAATGCACCGGCGCCAATGATTGCAATATGCATTATTTCATCCCTCCTATTCCTATTTTATCATATTCAATACTTTTCCTAAAAACTATCTAATATATCTTGACATTTTGTGTTATAATGCATTAGTCAATAGTAAGTTTTTAAAAAGAAGGGATGGGTATTTACAGCGTGCCAAAACCATATAAAACAAAGAAGAATATTATACCTTTCATACCAGAAGGGGAGTTTTATTTTTCTAAAGGCGTAGAGGCTTTTCAAAAGCGTAAGTTCGAACTATCTATTAAGTGGTTTAAAAAGGCTCTCTCTGAAAAACCAAATCATCCTTTATATCAATGTCAAATGTCCATTGTTTATACCGAAATCGGTTCTTATCATAAAGCAAATCAACTACTAACAAAAGTATTGACAGCATATGGTGATGAATATATTGATTGTTACTATTTAATTGCAAATAATTATGCACATCTTGGGCTCCTACAAGATGCGATTAAGTATGCAGAATTATATTTAGAAAAAGATCCTGATGGTGAATTTGCTGAAGAAGCAATTGGGTTACTTACAGTGTTAGATTTTGAAGATGATGAAGAAGATGATGAATGGGTATTGGAAGAAGAAGATGATGTATTAATCTATCAAGAGACCGTTTTTTATCATTTAGAGCGAGAAGAATGGCAAGAAGCCATTGCATTATTAGAAGAAATGATTATCATGTTCCCAGAATTCCAACAAGCAAGACATGAGTATCATTATGCACTTTTCTTTGCAGGGGAAAAAGAGAAGGCAATTGAGCTTGAAGAGAATTATTTACAAGAACATCCAGATACACTTGCAAGTTTTATGAATTTAGCAATATTCTATTATCAAACAAAAGAAATAACTTTATTTCATAATCTTGTTCATATGCTTGAGAATATATATCCAGTACATGAACAACAAAAATTAAGGCTTGCTTCGATGTTCACACAAGTAGGTATGTATCAAGAAGCATTCTCCCGATTTCGTTGTTTGCATAAATCAAAGTTAAAAGGTCATCCTTCTTATTATAGATGGTACAGTACATGTTGTTATTTTATCGGAAATGAAACAATGGCCGAACAAATCTGGGAAGAAGGATGTAAGGAACACTCCATCCTCAAGAAGCAAATGAAGCCATGGCAAAACAGTAACCTAATTGGCGATTGAGCAGATTAGTAGACCTTTTGAATGAACAATAAGATAATGAAACAAAGAAAGTGAAAGGATGAGAAGTATGTCAGAAGACAAAATTTACGACGTAATCATTGCTGGAGCGGGACCTGCTGGTATGACAGCGGCTGTGTACACATCTCGAGCAAATTTGGATACATTAATGCTTGAACGCGGTATTCCTGGTGGACAAATGGCAAATACAGAAGATGTAGAAAATTATCCAGGATATGACCATATTTTGGGACCGGATTTGTCTAACAAAATGTTCGATCATGCGAAGAAATTCGGTGCGGCATACGCGTATGGAGATATTAAAGAAGTAATTGATAAAAAAGAATATAAAATTGTAAAAGCGGGAACGAAAGAATTTAAAACACGTGCACTGATTATTACAACAGGAGCGCAATACAAAAAGCTAGGTGTACCAGGTGAAGAAGAACTAGGCGGACGAGGTGTATCTTACTGTGCAGTCTGTGATGGTGCATTCTTCAAAGAGAAAGAATTAATTGTTGTTGGTGGTGGGGATTCTGCGGTAGAAGAAGGGGTATACTTAACTCGATTCGCTAGCAAAGTAACGATTATTCACCGTCGTGAACAATTACGTGCTCAAAAAATTCTACAAGATCGTGCATTCAAAAATGAAAAAATTGATTTCCTATGGGATACGATTGTGAAGTCCATTAATGGTGAGAATGGTAAAGTTGCAAGTGTGACATTACTTAATAAAAAAACCGGCGAAGAATATGAGCATAAAACAGATGGTGCATTCATCTATATTGGTATGGTCCCATTAAGTGAGCCATTCCAGTCATTAGGAATTACAAATGAAGAGGGATATATTCCAACAAATGAGAATATGGAAACAAGTGTACCAGGTGTTTTCGCTGCAGGTGATATACGCGAGAAAGAATTACGTCAAATTGTAACAGCAACAGGTGATGGTGCAATTGCTGCACAATCTGCTCAAGCATTTGTCGAAAATTTATTGGAGAGCGAAGAAGCTTAGTTACCAATTGTCATCAATTTGAAATTTAACGTAAAAGGAAATTAACCTCACTGTAACACGGATGAAACATAAAAGGGTTATAATGAAGTTAACTAATTGACCCCCTTTTTTATAAATAGAATTGAACGGCATAGGCTATCATACCTATGCCAATTTTTTTTGCTTTGAGAAGACTCATAGGAATGTGTATAATATAAGTAACTATAGTCTGTTACGTGAGAATTCAATCATGGATAGTGAATCAAACAGACAAACACAAATAGGGATAAAGCAATTTTTGCATGAATAACTATTTTATAATAATGGAAGTTGTTTTTACATTTTGGGGAGGTATCGATTATGGGGACAGTAAAAGAAGAAACAAAATTAGTCATTATTACAGGTATGTCAGGTGCTGGTAAAACGGTCGCTGTACAGAGCTTTGAAGATTTAGGTTATTATTGTGTGGATAATTTACCTCCAGCGTTATTACCAAAATTTCTAGAATTGATGAAAGATGCTACAAACAATATTCAAAAAGTTGCGCTTGTAATGGACTTACGTGGACGTGAATTCTTTGAATCTTTATTTGAAGCTTTAGACAAATTAGGTCAAGAGAATTGGTTAGAAGAACATATTTTGTTTTTAGATGCGAGTGACCAAGTACTCGTGTCACGCTATAAAGAAACGCGCCGTTCCCATCCTTTAGCACATGACGGACTACCATTAGAAGGTATTCATGCGGAACGTACTATATTAGATGAACTGCGCGGACGTGCACAACACTTTATCGATACATCTAATTTGAAGCCAAAAGAACTGAGAGAGAAAATTGTGCAGAGATATGGAGAGAGTGAACAGGAAATTTTCTCCATCCATGCATTGTCATTCGGTTTTAAGTATGGACTACCAATTGATGCTGACTTAGTATTTGATGTTCGATTCTTACCAAATCCTCATTATGTAGAACAATTGCGACCACTTACTGGCATTAATCCAGATGTGGCATCATATGTATTTAAATGGTCTGACACAAAAGTATTTTTAGAAAAGACATTAGATTTATTGCAATTTATGTTGCCACAATATAAACGGGAAGGTAAGAGCCAACTTGTCATTGCAATTGGATGTACAGGTGGACAACACAGATCTGTTGCTATTGCAGAACATATTGCGAAACATTTCCAAAAGAACTATGTCACACATGTAAGCCATCGTGATATTGACAAGCGAAAGGGATAAGATATGACAACACATACAACGAAGAAAGTAGTAGTAATAGGCGGCGGGACTGGCATGCCTGTATTACTACGTGGTCTCAAACATCACGATATTGACTTATCCGCAATTGTAACAGTCGCAGATGATGGCGGTAGTTCTGGTCGATTGCGTACAGAAATGGAAATGCCTGCACCTGGTGATATTAGAAATGTCATTGCAGCATTATCTGATGTCGAGCCAATGCTAATGCATTTATTCCAGCATCGCTTTACGAAAGGGAATGGGCTATCTGGTCATTCTATGGGTAATTTGCTGCTCGCTGCAATGACTTCTGTTACTGGAGATTTTTATACAGGAATTAAAGAAATCTCTCGTGTGTTAAATGTGAAAGGAAACATTTATCCTATTGCAAATCAAAATATGTTTTTGCATGCAGAGTATGAAGATGGCACGATTATGTCAGGTGAATCAAATATTCCTAAAGTAGGGAAGAAAATCAAACGTGTATTTCTTCAACCAAATCCTGTCTTGCCATTGCCTGAAGCAGTGGATGCTATCTTGTCTGCAGATATTGTAGTCGTGTCACCAGGTAGTCTTTATACAAGTATTTTGCCTAATTTGATTGTCCCCCAAATCGGGCAAGCATTAAAAGATACACATGCAAATGTGATTTATGTATGTAATGTGATGACGCAAATTGGAGAAACCAATGGATATACAGCGAGTGATCATGTGCAAGCAATTTTGGATCATGTTGGAGCTGGTTGTATTCATTCCGTCGTCGTACACAATAAAGAAATTGATCCGGACATGAAACTGGTCTATGCGGAAGAATTGGCAGCACCAGTAGTATACGACTTCGACCGATTAAGAAATTTAGGTGTGAAGATTATTGAAGAAGATATTGTAAAAGTGAAGAATAACTCATTAAGACATGATACGGAGAAAATAGCAAATCTCCTTGTTTCATTGTTATAAAAGTGAATAAGGGGGGAGAAAGTTGTCTTTTGCTTCAGAGATAAAAAAGGAACTAACGACAATTGCAAACAATGCCTGTTGCAATAAGTCAGAATTGGCTGCTTTGATTCGAATGAACGGCGCAGTATCTTTTTCGCGTCTACATTACTCTCTAGACGTACAGACAGAAAATGCCGCAATAGCAAGACGAATTTATACATTAATCAAAAGTCTTTATACGCATCCTGTAGAATTACTTGTACGAAAGAAAATGAAATTAAAGAAAAATAATGTCTATATTGTTCGCATGAATGAAGGTGTGAAAGAAATGCTTGTTGATATGGGATTGTTAATTGAACCATATCAATTTGTTCGAACAATATCCGATGAATATAAAAAGAAAGAATGCTGTCGACGTGCGTATTTGCGAGGAGCATTCTTAGCAGGTGGATCTGTGAATAATCCAGAGACGTCTTCTTATCATTTGGAAATTTATAATTTTTACGAAGAACATAATCAAGCATTATGTGATTTATTGAATGACTATCACTTACATGCGCGAATTTTGGAAAGAAAAAAAGGATTTATTGCATATATTAAAGAAGCAGAAAAAATAACAGAATTTCTTAACTATATTGGAGCACATCAAGCATTATTCAAATTTGAAGATGTAAGAATTGTTCGAGATATGCGTAATTCTGTAAATCGCCTGGTGAATTGTGAGACAGCGAATTTAAATAAAACAATTGGTGCTGCATTTAGACAAGTGGAAAATATTCGATTTATTAAACGTACAGTAGGATTAGATGCATTACCTGATAAATTAAAGGAAATTGCTATTTTACGTATGGAGCACCAAGATGTCTCTTTGAAAGAACTAGGAGAAATGGTGTCAGGAAGCAAAATTAGCAAATCAGGTATTAACCATCGATTAAAGAAAATTGACCAATTTGCGGATCAATTAAGAAGTGAGCATGTGCCTAAATGATACGTAATTTTGAAATGGTAATTTCCGTACATGCCTTGACTAATCCACTTAGATAAGTGTAGCTCAGAGAAACCTACGGAAAGGAACACGAACAAGCCGTAACGTATACATGCACATATAAAAGCTCAAAATAAATAAATAGAATTATCCTTTAAATACACAAAAAATCCAAACGATTCGGTAATAGCTTTCGAATCGTTTGGATTTTTTTAGGCTAAAGAAATCTGTTATTTCAATCTCTTTATAATTTTGATTTTAACGCGCACGGAGGGATTTGAACCCCCGACACATGGTACCGGAAACCATTGCTCTATCCCCTGAGCTACGAGCGCATGTAACATGATGGATGAAACAGACATGTATTAGTATATCGAAAGGAGAGTGTTATTTCAATAAAAATATCATCTATTATACCACCTTCACATAAATTATGAAGAGTAAATCGTTTAAATATGATAAAATAGGGGTAGGATGTACGTAGAGTATACTAAAAGGCACTACATAAAATAAGAAGTTTGAACAAAACATATCGTTTGACCTTTTTTGACCAATAAGTTATGATGTGTATAGAAAAGAAAATTAATGATAAAAGAAAGATTTTTAAGGAGGAATTTTCTTATGAATTTAATCCCTACAGTTATTGAACAAACAAACCGTGGTGAACGTGCATACGATATTTATTCACGTCTATTAAAAGACCGTATTATCATGTTAGGTAGTGCTATTGATGACAATGTAGCGAATAGTATTGTTGCACAATTATTATTCTTAGCAGCTGAAGATCCTGACAAAGATATTTCACTGTATATCAACTCTCCTGGTGGATCGATTACAGCGGGTATGGCTATTTATGACACAATGCAATTTATTAAACCAAACGTTTCTACAATTTGTATAGGTATGGCTGCATCAATGGGAGCATTTTTACTTGCTGCTGGAGAACCAGGTAAACGATTTGCATTACCAAATAGTGAAGTAATGATTCACCAACCATTAGGTGGTACACAAGGTCAAGCGTCAGATATTCAAATTCATGCAAATCGAATCATTGAAATGCGCAAAAAATTAAATGAAATTCTTGCAGAACGTACTGGTCAACCTATGGAAATTATCGAAAAAGACACAGACAGAGATAATTTCATGACAGCAGAACGTGCAAAAGAGTACGGATTAATCGATAAAGTGATGGAGAAGAAACCTGAAGATTTGAATTAATATAATAAAAAGAAGATTACAAGCATCAAGATATGCTGTAATCTTCTTTTTTGATTTATCAATCATTGTTGATCATTTTCTACAAACTCGATTAAATCACGCAATGCATCCTCGTCATCTGGACCGTCTGCAATGAGTTTAATTTCTGTACCATTTGCTAATGCTAAACTCATTAATCCCATAATGCTCTTCGCATTGATTCGCTTTGTACCTTTTTCAATAAATATTTCTGAAGCATAATTATTTGCCTTCTGTACAAAAATAGCAGCAGGACGTGCTTGTAAACCAGGTTGAACACCAATAATTACATCTTTTTCTATCACTTTCATCTAACCCCTTTCTGTAAGCGTTATCATTTAATACTACTATACCATTTGTCATATTATTACTACAACTTAAAAATCGTGAACAATATGTTAACAAAAACAGAGCGGTATTTTCTATAGGAAAATGATTGACAGAAATATAAAACCATGATAAATTAAAACAAAGTAAACAACTTGGAATTAAAGGGATTAAAAATAGATAGCTAAATTCAATCATTATTAGTGCATCATTTATTGGAAAGGACGAAAAAATCATGAATGAAAAAATACCATTAATCGATATAAGAAGCTTTTTAGCCATTACTAGTTTTGCAGGAATCATTTTGTTACTTGTGCTGTAATAAAAGAATATTCAACAACGAAACACAAGACAAATCATTTTAATCAAATAACATTTTGTTCAATATTTCACATAATAGTCAAATTTCTAGCTTCCATAACATGAAAAAATAGGATATAGTAAGAATATATCCTATTTTACTATTTATACAACAAAAAAGTATAAAAACTCTCAGATTGGATTTATACTAACACAACATAATTGTGCGATATATCCAGATTCATTTACATAGGATAATTAAAAATGGCGTAGAATGACAAAGGGGTGGTTAGAATGGCTAGTAAAAAAACGAAATTAAGAAAAGTGGTTGTAATTGGTACTGGATTTGTTGGAACGAGTTATGCATATGCTTTATTAAATCAAGGTGTTGTGAATGAGTTAGTTCTGATTGATTTAGATAAAGATAAAGCAGAAGGGGAAGCTCGCGATTTAAATCACGGAATGGCATTCGGAAACCCTATGAGAATAAAAGCAGGAGATTATGAAGAATGTCATAATGCAGATCTTGTTGTAATTACAGCAGGTGCGAATCAAAAACCAGGTGAAACACGTTTAGATTTAGTTTCTAAAAATGCGAGAATCTTTAAAGGCATTGTAGAAAAAGTGATGGCAGTGGATTTTCAAGGCATTTTCTTAGTTGCGACAAACCCTGTGGACATCTTAACACAATTAACAAGAGAGATTTCTGGCTTACCTAAGGAACGTGTAATTGGATCTGGGACGATTTTAGATACTGCAAGATTCCGTTATTTATTAGGCGAGTATTTTGAAGTAGATGCACGTAATGTTCATGCATATATTGTAGGGGAGCATGGAGATTCTGAACTGCCAGTGTGGAGTCATGTTCAAATAGGTGGCGTACCTTTATCTAAGTATGCGAATATTGCAAATTTATATGAAGATAAACAAATGACCGCAATTTTTGAAAATGTCAGAGACGCTGCTTATCATATTATAAAGCGTAAAGGTGCAACATACTATGGTATTGGACTTGGATTAGTTCGTTTAACTAGAGCAATACTTAATAACGAAAATGCCATTGTGACAGTTTCTGCATATCTTGAGGGACAATATGGACTAGATGATGTATATATCGGTGTTCCTGCTGTTCTAAACGAAAATGGTGTGCGAGAAATTATGGAATTAAAATTAACAGATGTGGAACAACAACAACTAGATGCATCTGCTAAAACATTAAAGGAAATGGTCGACGTTGGAAGAAAGGCGTTAATATAAATGTATAATAGCTACAGTCTGGAAATGACTGTAGCTATCTTAATAGATGTTGCCTGAAAAGAGGAGATGTAAACATGCATGTAATCGTATATGGAAAACCTAATTGTAGTTTGTGTGAAGATGCATTAGGGATACTTACATTATTTGAAGAAGAATACAATTTACATATAGAAGAAGTGAATATCTATGATGACGAAATATTGTTGGAAAAATATCAATTAGAAATTCCGGTTATCGAAATAAATGAATCTATTGTCGGTAAAGGGAAAATTGACTACGATAGTATAAATAGTTTTCTGAAAAATAAAAATAATGGAGAAAAGAGTTGAGTCATTTTGTAGAATTTGATACAATTACTTATGGAAGTTATTTTTTTTGACTCACGTGGGACGATTTACGACTAGCAGGGACAAATAAATCCCGCTATCGAAAAAGGAGCGTTTCCGATTGAAGGAATTATTAGATATTCAAGAGAAATTATTCCCCGATATCTTAGATGTCATGCAAAAAAGATATAAGATATTACACTATATCCAACGAATGCAACCAATTGGACGAAGAAGTCTTGCTGAACAAATACAGATGAAAGAAAGACTTGTGCGTTCAGAAATAGATTTTTTAAACAAACACGGGTTTATTGTGGTAACATCTAAGGGGATGCAAGTAACGGAAGAAGGAAATTCAATTGTTGAGAAATTTGCAACATTTATGAATGGAATTTCTGAATTTCGTGTTTTAGAATCACAGATTAAGGATAAATTACAATTGGAACATGTTATTATCGTTTCAGGTGATAGTGATGAACAACAAACAGTAAAAGAAGAACTTGGTAAAGCTTGTGTTCAATTTCTAAACACTATAGTAACTTCCAACCAAACTATTGCAGTAACAGGAGGTACATCGATGGCAGAAGTGGCAAATCAAATGAAGCCACTACACCAAGCGACAAATTGTACCTTTGTTCCAGCTCGTGGGGGACTAGGTGAACAAGTAGAGAATCAAGCGAACACGATATGCGCACAAATGGCTAAAAAGGCTAATGGCAATTATCGAATGTTGTATGTTCCAGATCCCCTTAGCGAAGAGTCCTATCATACCATTATTGAAGAACCAACAGTAAAAGAAATATTACAAATGGTTCAAGATGCCAAGATTGTTTTACACAGTATTGGTGATGCTATCACAATGGCAAAACGTAGAAAAGCTTCTCAAGAAGTAATTGATCGTCTTACAACACAACATGCAGTAAGTGAGACATTTGGTTTTTACTTAAATCGCCATGGTGAAGTAGTATACAAAGCAAGAACAGTCGGGTTGCAATTAGCTGATTTAGATAAGGCGCAATATGTAATTGCTGTTGCTGGTGGAAAATCGAAGGCAAATGCAATACAATCATATTTTAAATTAGGTAAAAGTAATGTGTTGATTACAGATGAAGCAGCCGCAAAAGAGTTGTTAGAGGGATATTCCCTTTAATTTATAAATTAAGAACATATTCTAAGGAGGAATTTAGCATGACAGTAAAAGTAGGTATTAATGGTTTTGGACGTATCGGACGTCTAGCGTTCCGTCGTATTCAAGATGTAGAAGGAATCGAAGTTGTAGCAATCAATGATTTAACAGATTCTAAAATGTTAGCACACTTATTAAAATACGATACAACTCAAGGCCGTTTCAACGGATCTGTAGAAGTAAATGAAGGTTCATTTACTGTAAATGGTAAAGAAGTAAAAGTAATTGCTAATCGTAACCCTGAAGAATTACCTTGGGGCGAATTAGGTGTAGATATCGTTCTTGAATGTACAGGATTCTTTACTTCAAAAGAAAAAGCTGAATTACACTTAAAAGCTGGTGCAAAACGTGTTGTAATTTCTGCTCCAGGTGGAAATGACGTACCTACAGTTGTATATAACACAAACCACGAAATCTTAACTGGTGAAGAAACAGTTATTTCTGGTGCTTCTTGTACAACAAACTGTTTAGCTCCAATGGCTAAAACTTTAAATGATAAATTTGGTGTTGTGGAAGGTTTAATGACAACAATCCACGCATACACAGGTGACCAAATGACACTTGATGGTCCACACCCTAAAGGTGACTTCCGTCGTGCTCGTGCAGCTGCTGAAAACATCATTCCTAACTCAACTGGTGCAGCAAAAGCAATTGGTTTAGTAATTCCTGAATTAAATGGTAAATTAGATGGTGCTGCTCAACGTGTACCAGTTGCTACAGGTTCTTTAACTGAGTTAGTAACAGTTTTAGATCAAAAAGTAACAGTTGAAGAAGTAAACGAAGCAATGAAACAAGCTTCTAACGAGTCTTATGGTTACACAGAAGACGAAATCGTATCAAGTGATATCGTAGGTATTACTTACGGTTCATTATTTGATGCTACACAAACAAAAGTAATGACAGTTGGCGACAAACAACTAGTTAAAACAGTTGCTTGGTATGACAACGAAATGTCTTACACTGCACAATTAGTACGTACTTTAGAATACTTCGCTAAATTATAATTAAATAAGCGATAGTAAAACTAAACATAGTACATTATAAAGCGGGGAAGCTACGCGCTTCTCCGCTTTTTTAAATAATACATGTTTAGTAATCTCTAATCGATTTTTTAAAAATAGAAAAGTAAGTACCATTACTGTAGGGAGGTTCATTCATATGAACAAGCAGACAATTAAAGACATTGATGTAAAAGGTAAAAAAGTATTTTGTCGTGTAGATTTTAATGTGCCAATGAAAGACGGCCAAGTAACAGATGATACACGTATTAAAGCAGCAATTCCTACAATTCAATATTTACAAGAGCAAGGTGCGAAAGTTATTCTAGCAAGTCACTTAGGTCGTCCCGGTGGGGAAGTAGTAGAAGAACTTCGTATGGATGCTGTTGCAAAAAGATTGAGCGAGTTACTTAACAAAACTGTTGTAAAGACAGATGAAGTATACGGCGAAGAAGTGAACAAAGCTGTAAATGAATTAAATGATGGAGATATTTTACTTATTGAGAATGTTCGCTTTGAAGCTGGTGAGACGAAGAATGACCCTAAATTAGCGAAAGCATTTGCAGATATTGCAGATTACTTTGTGAATGATGCATTTGGTGCAGCACACCGTGCACATGCATCTACTGCTGGTATTGCAGAACATATTCCTTCAGCAGCAGGATTCTTACTTGAGAAAGAACTAGATGTTTTAGGAAAAGCATTGTCAAATCCAGATCGTCCTTTCACTGCTATTATTGGTGGAGCGAAAGTAAAAGACAAAATTGGTGTCATTGACAATTTATTAGATAAAGTAGATAACTTAATTATCGGTGGTGGGCTTGCTTACACATTTGTTAAAGCACTAGGACACGAAGTAGGTCAGTCATTATTAGAAGAAGATAAAATTGAGTTAGCAAAAGAATATATGCAAAAAGCAAAAGACAAAGGTGTCAATTTCGTAATGCCTGAAGATGTAATCGTAGCAGACGATTTCTCAAATGATGCCAATACACAAGTTGTATCTATTGATAGCATTCCAGCAGATTGGGAAGCATTAGATATTGGTCCAAAAACTCGTGAAAAATATGCTAAAATTGTCGCAGAATCTAAACTAGTTATTTGGAATGGACCAATGGGTGTATTCGAGATTGATGCATTCGCAAAAGGTACAAAAGCCGTAGCAGATGCATTAAGTACAACAGAAGGGTATACTGTAATTGGTGGTGGCGATTCTGCAGCAGCAGTAGAGAAATTCCATCTTGCAGATAAAATGGATCATATTTCTACTGGTGGTGGTGCTTCTCTTGAGTTTATGGAGGGGAAAGAACTACCTGGAGTTTCAGCACTAACTGATAAGTAAGTTAAGGAGAGGTGATTGGATGCGTAAGAAAGTAATCGCAGGTAACTGGAAAATGAACAAACTATTAGGTGAAGCAGTTCAATTTGTAGAAGATACGAAAGTAAAAGTACCTTCAACTGAAAAAGTGGAATCTGTTGTATGTGCACCATTTCCATATTTACCTACATTAGTAGAAAAAGCAAAAGGTACAGATTTAGCAATTGCAGCACAAAATATGCATTTCGAAGAGAGTGGAGCATTTACTGGTGAAGTAAGTCCTGCAATGTTAAAAGACATCGGTGTAACATATGTCGTGCTAGGTCACTCTGAACGTCGCGAATTATTTGCAGAAACAGATGAGACAGTAAACAAAAAAGCACATGCAGCATTTGCGCATCAATTAGTACCAATTATTTGTGTTGGTGAAACATTAGAACAACGTGAAAGTAACACAACAATGGAAGTTGTTGAAGATCAAGTAAAAAAAGCAATAGATGGTTTATCAGAAGAACAAGTAAAAGCGTCTATTATTGCATATGAGCCAATCTGGGCAATCGGTACAGGAAAAACAGCTACATCTGAACAAGCGAACGAAGTATGTACACACATTCGTAAAGTAGTAGCTAATGCGGTATCTGAAACAGCTGCAGAAGCAGTTCGTATTCAATATGGTGGAAGTGTAAAACCATCTAATGTTGACGAATTATTATCACAATCTGATATCGATGGTGCACTTGTTGGTGGAGCTAGCCTTGAAGCAGACTCTTTCCTTCAATTAGTGGAGGCTGGTGCAAAATGAGTCAAAACAAGTTAGCAGCATTAATAATTTTAGACGGATTTGCTTTACGTGATGAAGTAAAAGGAAATGCTGTCAAACAAGCCAATACACCGAACTTTGATCGTTATTGGAACAATTATCCGCACAATCAATTAACAGCAAGTGGAGAAGCGGTAGGATTACCTGACGGGCAAATGGGTAACTCTGAAGTTGGTCACTTGAACATTGGTGCAGGACGTATTGTTTATCAAAGTTTAACTCGTGTGAATCTTTCGATTAAAGAAGGCGACTTTTTTGAAAACAAAGTCTTGTTAGATGCGATTCAACATGCGAAAGATAATGACAAAGCACTACACGTATTTGGTTTATTATCAGATGGTGGGGTACATAGCCATATACAACATATGTATGCAGTTTTAAAACTTGCAGCATCAAAAGGGTTAGAAAAAGTATATGTACATGCATTTCTTGATGGTCGTGATGTTGATCAAAAATCAGCAAAAATCTATATCAATGATGCATTAGAAAAAATGAAAGAATACGGTGTAGGGGAATTCGCTACGATTTCTGGTCGCTATTATTCCATGGATCGTGACAAACGATGGGATAGAGTGAAAAAATCGTATGATGCGATGGTATATGGGGAAGGACCAAAATACACAGATCCAATTGAAGTTGTTGAAGATTCTTACAAGAATGAGATCTACGATGAGTTCGTTATTCCTTCTGTGATTACAGATGAGAATGGTAAACCGAAAGCAACGATTCAAGATGACGATTCTGTTATTTTCTATAATTTCCGTCCAGACCGTGCGATTCAAATATCTCGTACATTTGCTAATGAAGATTTCCGTGATTTTGACCGTGGTGAAAAATCACCAAAGAATATTCATTTTGTTTGCTTAACAAATTTTAGTGAAACGGTGAATGGATATGTTGCGTATGAACCAGTTAATTTGGATAATACTGTAGGTGAAGTATTATCTCAAAATAATCTAAAACAATTACGTATTGCCGAAACAGAGAAATATCCTCACGTTACCTTCTTTATGAGTGGTGGACGTGAAAAAGAATTTCCTGGTGAAAAACGTATATTGATTGATTCACCAAAAGTTGCGACATATGATTTGAAGCCAGAAATGAGCGCATATGAAGTGACAGATGCATTACTTAAAGAATTAGATGCAGATGCACAGAATGCCATTATCCTGAATTTTGCTAATCCTGATATGGTAGGACATTCAGGTATGCTCGAACCTACAATTAAAGCTATTGAAACAGTAGACGAATGTCTAGGTAAGATAGTAGATAAAATTGTAGAAAAAGGTGGTCATGCGATTATTACTGCTGACCATGGTAATTCAGATGAAGTTATCACTATAGAAGGTAAGCCAATGACAGCACATACTACGAATCCAGTACCTGTTATTGTAACAAAAGATGACGTACAATTACGTGATGGCGGAATTCTAGCCGATCTTGCGCCAACATTGTTAGACTTATTAGATGTAGAAAAGCCAAAAGAAATGACAGGCGATTCATTAATTAAAAAATAATTATATTTTATTTAAAGGAGAGAATAAATTATGCCATACATTACAGACGTATATGCTCGCGAAGTATTAGACTCGCGCGGTAACCCAACAGTTGAGGTTGAAATTTACACAGAAACAGGTGCTTTCGGTACAGCATTAGTTCCAAGTGGTGCTTCTACTGGTGAATATGAAGCAGTAGAATTACGTGACGGAGATAAAGACCGTTATTTAGGTAAAGGTGTTCTTAAAGCAGTAGAACATGTAAATGAAATTATTGCACCAGAATTAATCGGTATTGATGTAACTCGTCAAGTAGTTATTGATCAATTATTATTAGAATTAGATGGTACAGAAAATAAAGGTAAATTAGGTGCAAACGCAATTCTTGGTGTATCTATGGCGGCAGCACATGCAGCAGCTGATTACTTAGGTGTACCACTTTACACTTACTTAGGTGGATTCAATGCAACAACTCTTCCTACACCAATGATGAACATTTTAAATGGTGGAGAGCATGCGGATAACAACGTAGATATTCAAGAATTCATGATTATGCCTGTTGGTGCTCCAACATTCCGTGAAGCATTACGTATGGGTGCTGAAATTTTCCATAGCTTGAAAAAAGTACTTAGTGGAAAAGGTTTAAATACTGGTGTTGGTGATGAAGGTGGATTTGCTCCAAACTTAGCATCAAACGAAGAAGCATTATCAACAATTATTGAAGCAATTGAAGCAGCTGGTTATAAACCAGGTGAAGAAGTAAAACTTGCAATGGACGTTGCATCTTCTGAATTCTACGAAGATGGTAAATACAACCTTAAAGGTGAAGGTGTTGTTCGTACATCTGAAGAAATGGTTGCTTGGTATGAAGAAATGATTAACAAGTATCCAATCATCTCTATTGAAGATGGTCTTGATGAAAATGATTGGGAAGGTCACAAATTATTAACAGAACGTATTGGTGATCGTGTTCAATTAGTTGGGGATGACTTATTTGTAACAAATACAAAACGTCTTGCTCAAGGTATCGAACAAGGTGTTGGTAACTCTATCCTTGTAAAAGTAAATCAAATTGGTACACTTACAGAAACTTTTGAAGCAATTGAAATGGCTAAACGTGCAGGGTACACTGCAGTAATCTCTCACCGTTCTGGTGAAACAGAAGATGCTACAATTGCAGATATTGCTGTAGCAACAAATGCAGGACAAATCAAAACAGGTGCGCCTTCACGTACTGACCGTGTTGCTAAATACAACCAATTATTACGTATCGAAGACGAACTTGCAGCAACAGCAAAATACGCTGGAAAAGCAGCATTCTACAATTTAAATAAATAATATAAACAAAAAGAAATTGTGATAATACAATTCTTTAGTTAAGAAAATCCAACCGATTCGAGAGCTATTTGAAGAATCGGTTGGATTTTTTGTGTATTAAAAGAAAAGTCTATTTGCTTATTCTGATATTCGGTATATGCTTGTAACCGCTCCGGTCCTTTACGGGGATTTTTCCCATGAGCTTTTAGTTACTCTATAATTAATGTAGTCATAAAAAAGTCAGCTTTATACTATGTTGATAGTGATTTTAACTTTAATTTATTTACGATGATAAGCCAAATAAGCGACTATCTGTAACAATCCACAATATATGCACTCGTAAACATTATAGAGCTTCTTAGAAAATAGGTGCCCAATTCCACTCCTATGGGGTTCTTTTCCCTGAAGATCCACTTTTCCAAGCGATTTTTGCTTAGAAAAGTTAACTGAAGGAAAAAGTCTATGGAAAGGGAATTGGACAAGTCGGAGCGGGTGATACACACATATTTTATTTCATAATTACTGATTCATTTCCCAAACTCTTTTCATTTCATTTCCATCTCTTGGCTAGTTCATATGTTTTGTAACCACCATCTACATTTATAGCTTGATAACCATGATTCTTTAATATGCGACAAGCTAAATAACCTCTTAGACCTACTTGACAATGTACATATACAGGTCTTGTCGAATCTAATTCAGGTAGTTTGTTTCTTAATTCTGTTAGTGAAATGTTTACAGCACCTTCAATTGCTCCATTTGCAAATTCTTCTTTTTCGCGGACATCAATTAATGTAGCCCCATTATTAACGAGCTCATCTACTTCATACCACTGAATTGTTTCCATTTCATCATCAATAATATTAGATGCAACATAACCAACCATGTTTACTGGATCTTTAGCAGAAGAGAACGGAGGTGCATATGTCAATTCTAATTCTGCTAACTCGAGTATAGACAAATTTCCTCTGATTGCAGTTGCAATGACATCCATTCGCTTGTCTACTCCATTTTTACCGACGGCTTGTGCCCCAAGAATGTTCAAAGTATTCTTATCATAAAGTACTTTTAAAGAAATTGGTGTCGCTCCAGGATAATAGGTTGCATGTGATGCTGGATGAATGTGTATCACTTCATATTCTTTGTTTTTGGATTGTAATACTTTTTCATTTAGTCCTGTTGTCGCAACAGATAATTCAAAGACTTTGGCAATTCCTGAACCTAATGTCCCTAGATAAGGTTCTTTCTTACCAAGTATATTATTTGCAACCATTCTTCCTTGTCTATTTGCAGGCCCTGCAAGAGGGATAAACGTTTCTTCCTTAGCAATATAATCATTGATAACAATTGCGTCTCCAATCGCATATATGTCCTTCTGTGATGTTTCAAAATATTCATTTACAAGAATACCACCACGTTCATGGACCGCAATATTTGCTTCTTTTGCAAGCTTACTCTCAGGTTTTACACCAATAGAAAGAATGACAATGTCTTGTCCGATGATTTTGCCACTATTTAGTTCTATCTTTTGACCGTTTTCATGAAATGCTTTTACCCCGTCTTTTAGTAATAATTGAATACCATGCTCAAACAAATGTTCATGAACAATTGCTGCCATTTCTTTATCAAGTGGTGCCATTACTTGGTCAGCCATTTCAACTAATGTGACTTCTATACCTCTTTCAACTAGATTCTCAGCCATTTCTAAACCGATAAATCCTCCACCAACAACAGTTGCTTTCTGTGGTTTATTTGTATCTACAAATGATTTAATTCGATCTGTATCAGGTATATTACGTAATGTAAATACATTATTCGCTTTCTCTAATCCATTGAATGAAGGGATTATTGGGCTTGCTCCTGGTGAAAGAATGATTGTATCATAGCTTTCAACATATTTTACGCCAGTTTTTAAATTTTTTGCTTCGATTACTTTTTCTATAGGGTTAATCTTGACTACTTCTGTTTGGGTTCGAATATCTAATTGAAATCTGTTCGTCATTCCTTCGACGGTTTGCACTAATAACTTTTCTCTTTGCTTAATTGTTTCACCAATATAATATGGTAATCCACAATTGGCGAAAGAGATATGTTCACCACGTTCAAACAAGATAATTTCTGCATCTTCGTTTAATCTTCTTAAGCGTGCAGCAGCAGTAGCTCCACCTGCAACTCCGCCTACAATAATAATTTTTTTCATACTATTTTCCTCCTTAATATTATACTCATACCCCTATGCGTATAATATACTATAGTTTAAGATAAATGTGTGCATAATATCACACTATTCACAAAGTTTTCAAAATCAATCGAGTAGAATGAAATGTTTAGCGGTATGATATATAATAGAAAGAAGTTAGGTAAATACTGTTGACAATATACCGATAGGGGTATATAATAAAGTTGTCGTTAGTTTTATAGATAGTTTAGCTTATGAAATAGAAGGGAGTCTTCATCATGGAATATGATCAAAAGATAAAAAATCGAATGAAACGAATTGAAGGACAAGTTCGTGGCCTGATTAAAATGATGGATGAAGGCAAAGATTGTCGCGATGTTGTTACACAAATGTCTGCAGTAAGAAGTGCAATGGATCGCACGGCTGCATTAATTGTTAGTACAAATTTAGAACGTTGCATTCGAGAAGAAAAAAACACTGGTGAATCATCAGAAGACTTAATTAAAGAAGCTGTAAATTTACTCGTTAAAAGTAGATAAAAATAGAGTAATGGTTACTCTATTTTTTTACCAATAAATTTATACCTATACAGGTATTTGTATTAGGAGGAATTAAAATTGACAGAGAAGAAAAAGACAACGATTGTTTTATTTAGTGGAGATTATGATAAAGCGATGGCAGCATACATTATCGCAAATGGTGCTGCAGCATATGATCATGAAGTAACGATTTTTCACACATTTTGGGGATTAAATGCATTAAGAAAAGATGAGCATTTACAGGTGAAGAAGACATTCATGGAGAAGCTCTTTGGCAAAATGATGCCAAGAGGAGCAGAGAAGATGGGCTTATCGAAAATGAATTATTTAGGTATGGGTAAAAAAATGATTAAAGATATTATGAAAAAACATAATGCTGTACCAGTAAACGAATTAGTTGAAATGGCCCAAGCACAAGATGTAAAATTAATTGCATGTACCATGACAATGGACCTTTTAGGTTTACAAAAAGAAGAGTTGTTAGATAATATTGAATATGCAGGTGTTGCAGCATACATTGGTGACTCAGAAGATGGTAATATTACATTATTCATTTAATTAAACAAATAATGGAGGAATAGAAGATGAAAGAAATTCAACCGAGTGAATTAGCTGCTAAATTAAAAGCAGGGGAAGCATTAAATATTATTGATGTACGTGAAGATGAAGAAGTAGAAGAAGGAATGATCCCTGGAGCGAAACATGTGCGTTTAGGTGATATTCCTGAACGTATTGGTGAATTAGACTCATCCAAACATTATTACATGGTATGTCGGTCAGGTGCTAGAAGTGGGCGTGCAACAGAATTCCTTGAATCAAACGGAATCGAAGCAACGAACATGGCTGGTGGAATGCTTGCATGGGAAGATGAGATTGAATTACCGAAAAAGTAATGAATAAATAAAAACGGCTTATCCAATTGGATAAGCCGTTTTTATTTATTGAAAGGAATTATAAACAATCATTTATCTTTTTATTGATTTGTTTTTTCACGAATAAATGCTTCAACTTCATCTGCTGTATTCATACTTAATAGGGTATCTTTATAAGATGCTAGTTCTTCTTTAGATAATCCTTTAATTTGTGTACGAGCAGGTAAGATAGATGTTGCACTCATACTGAATTCATCCAGTCCTAAACCGAGTAAAATCGGAATTGCAATGGAATCACCAGCCATTTCGCCACACATTCCAGCCCATTTACCTTCAGCATGTGCTGCTTCAATGACATTATGAACTAAATTCAAGATTGCTGGATGATATGGTTGGTATAAGTAGCTTACACGTTCATTCATACGATCTGCTGCTAACGTATATTGGATTAAATCATTTGTTCCAATACTAAAGAAATCTACTTCTTTTGCAAATTGACGTGCAATCACTGCTGTTGATGGAATTTCTACCATGATACCAATCTCAATAGCATCAGATACTTCTACACCTTCAGCAACTAATTTTTCTTTTTCTTCTAATAGAAGTGCTTTTGCTTGTCTGAACTCATCTAATGTTGCAATCATTGGGAACATGATTTTCAAGTTACCAAATACACTTGCACGTAATAATGCACGTAATTGCGTACGGAAAATATCATCGCGCTCTAAACATAAACGAATGGCACGATACCCTAAGAATGGGTTCATTTCTTCAGGTAATTCTAAATATGGAAGTTCTTTGTCTCCACCGATATCTAGTGTACGAACAACAACAGGTTTGTCACCCATTTGTTCTAAAACTGCTTTATATGATTCAAATTGCTCTTCTTCTGTTGGTAATTCTTTTTTACCCATATAAAGAAATTCTGTACGATAAAGGCCTACACCTTCACCACCATTATTTAGTACACCAGTCACATCTTCAGGTGTTCCAATATTTGCAACCAATTCTACATGTGTACCATCTGCAGATACTGTAGGCTCATCTTTTAATTTTGCCCATTCTTGTTTTTGTTGTTCAAATTGTTGTAACTTTTCTTTGTATGATGCGATAACATCATCAGACGGATTAATGATTACTTCTCCATCAATACCATCAACAATGACAAAATCACCATCATTAATTTTGGCAGTTACTTCTTTTGTACCAACAACTGCAGGAATTTCTAATGAACGCGCCATAATAGCAGAGTGTGATGTACGTCCACCGATATTTGTTGTAAAACCTTTTACAAATTGCTTGTTTAATTGTGCTGTATCAGAAGGTGTTAAATCTTCTGCGATAACAACAACTTCTTCGTTAATTAGTGCAGGATTTGGAAAAGATACATTCAATAAGTGTGCCATCACACGTTTTGTTACATCTTTAATATCCGCTGCACGCTCACGCATGTATTCATTGTCCATATTCTCGAACATTTGAATAAACATTTGTGCTGTTTCATCTAATGCGAATTCAGCATTTACTTGTTCTGATTCAATCTTATCTTTAATTGGATTGATTAATTCAGGATCACTTAAAACTAATAAATGCGCAGAGAAAATTTCAGCATGCTCATCACCTAAGCTAGCACGTGCATGTTCTTTGATTTTCTCTAATTCTGATTTAGATACTTCTAATGCATTTGTTAGTCGCTCAATTTCTTTTGTAGCATCTTTAATGCTTTCTTTTTTGAAAGAAAGATCTGGAACAGCTAATTTATATGCTTTTGCAATCGCGATTCCACTTGATGCTGCAATTCCTTTTAAATTACTCATGTTGAGATTACTCTCCTAGTCCTTCTGATTTAATTACATCTACTACTGCATTTACTGCCTCTTCTTCATCAGAACCTTCAGCGATGATTTTGATTTCTGCACCTTGAGGGATTCCTAGAGACATTACACCCATAATTGATTTCAAGTTGATTGACTTACCGTTATATTCTAAAGTCATTTCAGATGCAAAGCTACCTGCTTTGTTTACTAATACAGTTGCTGGGCGAGCATGTACTCCTGTTTCATCTGTGATTGTTACTGTTTTTTCTACTGCCATAATGTAAAACCTCCTAAGTATATTAAAAAATTGTATAGCTACCTCTTAATTTTACTCTTTTTTGTAGTCATATTTCAACAGTCCGCGTAAAATGTCAAAAAATATTTTAAAATTCATAGTAAGTAGCAACGTTATTATAATGATTTTGACTAATTTCGACAAGTGATTTGCTCATTTAACCATTGGAAAATATCATGAAATATTTCACTATTATTTTTTTCATTTAATATTTCATGCCGTAAACCTGGATATACTTTCATATTAATGAATTCTATACCAGCATCTTTATATAATTTCACTACTTTTTCTGTACCTTTACTATAATTCGTCGCAGGATCCTCTTTACCCGTTAAAAATAATAGTGGAATGTGCGGATTTATTTTCTTTATCTCTGATTGATCTTGGATGAGTGAAATGCCTTGATACAATTCATAGAAAAATTGATTACTTGGGACAAATCCACAATAAGGATCTTCTATATAATCTGTAACAGTATCTTCATTTTTACAAACCCAATCGAATTCTGTATTGTTTGCTGTCTTTTTATTGAATTGAAAAAATGTAAGTTTGTTTGCGAATTGCCCTTTTGTTGTATTGCCTTTAAACGAAATGATTGATGATAGTAATAATTTTCCGAAAGCTAGTAAAGCAGATGGTTGATAACCTGAACCAATTAAAACAGCACCATTTAACGGAATCATAGGTACAAGTGCTAGTGCACGTCTACTTAAAAAAGAACCCATACTATGGCCGATTAAAAAGTGTGGTATGCTAGGATAGTCCTCTTCAATCTTATTGGATAGCTCTACAATATCCATTGCCACACGATCAAATGTGACGTGATCACCAAAATAACCTATGGAGTCATTTGCCGCACCTGTTTGTCCATGTCCACGATGGTCATGGCCATATACGATAATATTTTTGGCATTCAAAAATTGTGCGAACTCATGATATCTAGTTATATGTTCTGCCATCCCGTGGGCAATCTGCACTGTTGCAATCGCTTCGTGTACATCATCCCATTTCTTTACGTGTATCTTTTTTCCATCAGACATTTCTTCCCAATACTCATACATTTCCCCGTACCTCCTATTTACATCCTAGTGTTAACTATACTATATTTCAGTAAAAATAGGAGGAATCATCCTCAATTAGGTCATTCATATGTTTCACTTGAAATAGGATAGAAATATTTACTATTATATATGGAGATATTTTTAGAAAAGGCTTGCTTAATCTAGTTAGATTATGCTAAATTGATATTATGTATTTGTACGTCTAGGGGGTGTTTGCTCATGTTAGCGACGATGATGACATTGCTAATTATTGATGCAATCGTATTAATTGTTTTAGTTTTATTACAATCAGGTAAGAGTGCTGGTCTATCTGGAGCGATTTCAGGTGGGGCAGAGCAATTGTTTGGTAAGCAAAAAGCCAGAGGAATTGATGCAGTTCTACATAGAGGTACTGTAATTACAGGAACATTGTTCTTCATCTTAACTTTTGCACTTGCTTATTTGTTATAATGTAATTGATTTTCGCAAATCACAAAAACATCCTTTGCAAAATATGAGCAAAGGATGTTTTTTCAATTACTAAAAAAGGAATACTAATGATAGAGAACAGACTTATTTACATATTTGAAGGAGAGAGATTACATGAAAGTAAAACAACCAGAACCATTTATGTTTGAAGCAGGTGATCGTGCGGTATTATTATTACATGGCTTTACAGGCCACTCTGCAGATGTACGCATGCTTGGTAGGTTCTTACATAGTAAAGGCTATACATGTTATGCACCAATCTATCGTGGTCATGGTAAATCACCAGAAGAACTAATTGATGTCACTGCAGAAGAGTGGTGGGAAGATGTAGTGGAAGCATATCAAACATTGAAAGATAAAGGATACACTAAAATTGCAGTAGCAGGACTTTCTTTAGGTGGTGTGTTAGGACTACGACTTGCATGTAATCAACCTTTACAAGGTGTTATAACAATGTGTTCCCCAATGTATTTTGATAATGAAGAGCAGTTAACGATTGGGTTTAGACAATTTGCCAAAGAATACAAACAATTAGAAAGAAAAAATGAAGAAATTATCAAGCAAGAGGTAGATCAACTCCTCGAAGCTTCTAAAGGTTTATTTCAACAAATTGCTGCATCTATTGAGAGAGTGAAAGAAAATGTCGACATGCTTTATACACCGACATTTGTCATTCAGGCGACAAATGATCAGATGATTAACCCAGATAGTGCGAATTATATTTATGAAAATGTAGAATCAGAAAAGAAAAAAATTAAATTTTATGACAATGGCACACACGCAATTACATTTAGTAATGCAAAGGATGAAATGCATGAGGATATTTACACATTTCTAGAATCACTTGAATGGTAAATTGCCATAATAAGAAAGCGTGAAAAATAGAGAAAGAGGTGAATGGATTGGAACTACAAAAAAAGATTCTTAATTTTTTTGAAGAAAATAATACAAAACCATATTCTGTGCAAGAGATTGAAGAATTGTTAGAACTAGATGATCCAGAGGAATTTACACAATTAGTAAAAGCATTAAATGCATTAGAAGAAAAAGGTGAGCTCATTCGAACAAAGAAGAATCGATATGGCTTACCAGAGAAAATGAATTTAATTCGTGGTACGATTCAAATGCATGCAAAAGGGTTTGCTTTTTTAATTCCTGATGATGACACAATGGATGATGTGTATATCAATCAAGCGGATTTACAGTCAGCTATGAATGGGGATCGTGTATTTGTACGCGTAGATAGTCGTGATGAATCTGGCAAACGAGCAGAAGGTGTTGTTGTCAGAATTATAGAACGTCAATTGAAACAAATTGTAGGTACGTACGAAGATAATGGTGCGTTCGGTTTTGTTATAGCAGATGATAAAAGAATTCCAAATGATATTTTCGTACCAAAAGGTCAATCAAAAGGTGCAGTAAGTGGACACAAAGTAATTGTTGAAATTACGAAATATCCTGAAGGTAGAATGAGTGCGGAAGGAGAAGTCATTCAGATTCTTGGGCACAAAAATGATCCTGGAATGGATATTATTTCGATTATTTACAAAAATGGTATTGCAATTGATTTTCCACAAGAAGTACTTGATCAAGCGGAGCAAATTCCTGAACAAATTCATGAATCAGACCTTGTGAATCGTAAAGATTTACGAGAAGAAACGATTGTTACAATTGATGGTGCGGATGCAAAAGACCTTGACGATGCCGTTACTGTTAAGAAATTAGAGAATGGCAATTATAAATTAGGTGTCTATATTGCTGATGTGACACATTATGTAAAGGAAAATTCACCAATTGACAAAGAAGCATTTGAACGTAGTACAAGTGTGTACTTGGTTGATCGAGTGATCCCAATGATTCCACATCGTTTATCAAACGGAATTTGTTCATTGAACCCTCAAGTGGACCGACTTGTTCTTGGCTGTGATATGGAAATCAACCAAAAAGGGGAAGTAGTGAGTCATGATATTTTCCAAGCTGTCATTAATACAACAGAGCGAATGACGTATAAAGCTGTGAATCAAATTTTAGTGGATCAAGATGAGGAAGTAATTGCTCGTTATCAACCTCTTGTCCCATTATTTGAAGATATGCGTGATTTAGCTCAAGTATTGCGCGAGAAACGATTTGGCCGTGGTGCAATTGATTTCGATTTTAAAGAAGCACAAGTACTAGTAGACGACAAAGGAAAAGCAGAAGAAGTTGTCATTAGAGAACGTTCTGTTGGTGAGAAATTAATCGAAGAATTTATGTTATGCGCAAATGAAACAATTGCTGAACATTTTCACTGGATGGACGTACCATTTATTCATCGTATCCACGAAGATCCTGATCCAGCAAAACTACAAACATTTTTTGAATTTATCGCTCGATTTGGATATGTAGTGAAGGGGTCGTCTAATGAAATTCACCCACAAGCATTACAACAAGTGTTGGATGAAGTGAAAGGGACAGATGAAGATATTATTATTTCTAAGTTAATGCTTCGTTCAATGAAGCAGGCGAAATATGACCCACAAAGTATTGGTCACTTTGGTTTAGCAACAGATTATTATACACATTTTACATCACCAATCAGACGATATCCTGATTTAATTGTACATCGACTTATCCGCACATACTTAATTGATGGAAAATTAGACAGTCATACAAGAGCACATTGGAAAGAAAGAATGCCAGACATTGCGAGACACACTTCGATGAAAGAACGGGCTGCTGTTGATGCAGAACGAGAAGTGGACGATCTTAAGAAAGCAGAATTTATGCTCGATAAAATTGGGGAAGAATTTGAAGGTGTTATTAGTTCTGTTACAAATTTTGGTCTATTTGTAGAACTTCCAAATACAATTGAGGGACTTGTACATGTTAGTTATTTAACAGATGATTATTACCATTTTGATGAGCGCGCATATGCAATGATTGGTGAAAGAACAGGGAATGTATTTCAAGTTGGTGATCATATTACAGTTAAAGTCGCACAAGTAAACTTAGAAGAACGTGCCGTTGATTTTGAAATTGTCGGTATGAAGCCAAGAAGGAATAGACAAGCAAAAGAAGGACCAAAAGTCATTGAAGCAAAACGTGAGAAAAAAGGGTTAAAGAAAGTTGCAAAAAAAACACAAAAAGCCAATGGTAAAAGAAAAAATGGAAAGAAGAAAAAGCGGAAATAGAAGCAAGCACTTCTATTTCCTTGTTCCCCTCCTTTTTGCCATAGCATCTGCTGCCGTTTTTTGCTAAAATAGTGATACGTAACAAGTAGGAGGAACGAGAAATGGCAAAGCATGAAAGTAAAGCAATTGCACAAAATAAAAAAGCAAGTCATGATTTTTTTATTGAAGAAACATTTGAAGCAGGAATCGTGTTACAAGGGACGGAGATTAAATCTATTCGTAAAAGGCAAGTGAATTTAAAGGATAGTTTTGCTACAATTCGAAATGGAGAAGTGTTCTTACATAATATGCATGTTTCTCCATATGAACAAGGCAATCGATTTAATCATGAACCAACAAGAGCGAGAAAGTTATTGCTACACAGAAAGCAAATTGATAAGCTTATTGGTGAAACAAAACAAGCTGGTTATTCATTAGTCCCATTAAAAGTATATATTAAGAATGGTTTTGCAAAAGTTCTGCTTGGGTTAGGGAAAGGAAAGAAAAAATTCGACAAACGTGAAGACTTGAAGCAAAAACAAGCGAAACGTGATATGGATCGAGCGTTAAAAGACCGTAATTAACGGAATTTGGCAAGTGTATACTGTTGATAATTCGTGTGAATATGTTATACTATTTATTGTGATAGGATAATTGAATATTTAGCCTCATGCTTACTCATATCCGTATCTCTTTATTTTAAAGGGGACGTTACGGATTCGACAGGGGTAGGTCGAGCTCAGGTTGCGCGTCGAGGTTACGACTCGTAAAACGTTAACGCCAATAATAACTGGCAAAGAAAACAATTACTCTTTAGCAGCTGCGTAAGCACTGACTAAAGGATCCTTCCTACCATCGCCCATGTGGTAGATTGAAGGGTCTCACTTATTAGTGGGCTACGCTATTCTCCTCCGTCTGTGGAGTAATAGAAGAGATTAATCAGACTAGCTACTAGAACGCCTGTTGGTAGGCATAATAGTTAGCGAAGAGCAAATATACCAACTACACGTGTAGACGCCTGAGTGCCGATACCTTTGGACGTGGGTTCGACTCCCACCGTCTCCACCAATACATAACCAAGCTTGATTTAACAAGCTTTTGGATTTGGTGGTATTATTTCAATAGTTTTGAAGCCTTTTTCCATTTTAGGAGGGCTTTTTTTCGTTTTATTAAGTAAAATTTAGATAACCTATTTCAATAGTAAAAGTGTGCGAGTTTAATTGAAGGAGGACAACAAATGAAAGCAGTAATTGTCAAACAACCAGGTGGTGCAGAACAATTAAATATAGTAGATTATGAAAAACCAGTATGCAAGGATGGAGAGTTGTTAATCAAAGTAAAGGCTGCAGCGGTTAACAGAACAGATATCGTGAATAGACAAAGCAGTTCCGGATATTTGAAAAACCCAATATTAGGTATCGAGGTTGCGGGAATTGTAGAAAACACAGGGCCAAACATAAACATACCAATCGGTACACGTGTCATGGGTCTTGTCAATGGTGGTGGTTATGCTGAATATGCTGTGATGCCTGCTGAAAGAGCGATGATTATTCCAGAAAATCTCTCATTTGAAGAAGCTGCAGCGATTCCTGAAGTGTTCTTAACAGCTTACCAAACATTATTTTGGTTAGGTCAATTAAGTAAAGATGAAACAGTATTGATTCATGCTGGAGGTAGTGGAGTTGGAACAGCTGCAATTCAACTAGCAAAACAATTGGGGCAAGCGAAAGTCATTACAACTGCAGGAACTACTGAAAAGTTAGATATTTGTGCATCGTTAGGCGCAGATATTTGTGTCAACTATAAAGAAAAGAATTTTGATGAAGAAGTATTAAATATAACAAAAAATCAAGGTGTCGAATTAATCCTTGACTTCATTGGTGCATCCTATTGGAGTAGAAATCTTTCAAGTATCAAGATAGATGGTCGATGGGTGCTCATTGGGGTTTTAGGTGGTACCAAAATAGAGAATATGAATTTAATGGATCTCATGTTAAAACGAGTGCAACTTACTGGAACTTTACTTACACCAAGAAGCGATGTTTATAAGAGAGATCTTACGACAGAATTTTTCTCGAAAACTGTAGAACTTTTTAAAAATAATAAGCTTCGTCCAATAATCGACAGTGTCTTTTCTTTTGAACAGATTCAACAAGCACATGAGCATATGGAGAGTAATAAAAATATTGGAAAGATTATCTTAAAAGTTCAGTAAAAATCTAGTAAATACAGTGAGTAAGATTTTTTAGATTCAATTTAATAGAATAGGTTGGCACAAAGTCGTACTAATTTCGGTACGGCTTTGTTTCATTCTACCTAAAAAAATAGTTTTTACCCAATCTATTAAAAATAAAACGTAATCTATTATTTTGAAATATATTTGTAATATTACTTAAATAAATCTGACATATTTCTATGTTACACTGTGGCTAGTGAATAAATATAACATTGATGAAATCACTTACATAGTTGTATTCACTGCTATTTTAATTATTAAAGGCAGGGGAACGAATTGCGAAACATTAAAATTTTTGTCAAACAGTCAGCTATTACAGCTACAATTGTAACAAGCTTGTTTTTTGTACATAACCACACATTACATGCAGAAACAGAAGCGGAAATACAATCACAACGTTCTGCAGTTCAAACAAACATAGAATTAAAACAATCAGAAATTCAAAAGATAAAAGATGAATTAATTACATTAACTGAAAAATTACAACGATTAGAAGAAGCGATTAAAGATAACGAAGAAGTCATGAATCAAACAAAGAAAGATATGTCCAAAGTAGAAGAAGAAGTAAGTGAATTAGAAGCATCCATTACAGATGTGCAAAAAGATATTGATCGTCGGAATGAAATTCTAAAAGAACGTATTTCTTCCATGCAAGAAAATGGCGGGGCTACAAACTATTTAGAAGTATTACTAGGTGCAACTAATTTTATTGATTTTATTGATCGTTTTTCTTTAGTAACTAAAATTACGAAAGCAGATCAAGATTTATTAGAATCACAAGAAGAAGATAAATTAAAATTAGAAGAACAAAAAGCAAATTTAAATCAGAAACTATTAGAATTAGAAGATTTAGTTTTAGAATATGAGCAAATTCAAGAACAAGTCATTGCACAAAAGGAAGAAAATGAAAAGGTTAAAGAAGAGTTAGAAAAGAAACAAGAGGAAAATAAGGATATACTAGATGATCTTCAAATAGAAGATGCGATTTTAGCTAACAAAGAAAGAGCTTTGAGAGAAGCCCGTGCTCAAGAACAACTATTAAATGCGCAACAAACGAGTTCTTCTGCTTCAAGTGAAAGTGGAAATAGTGCTGCGTATAAACAATATGCGTCTAAATCCACATCTACAAGTACAGAAACAACTGTTGCTTCAGGAAACCTACAAACTATTATCAATGCTGGTAATAAGTATATTGGGAACTCTGTCTATGTATTTGGTGGTGGGCGAAGTGCATATGATATAGCAAATGGTAGATTTGATTGTTCAGGATTTGTTAGTTGGGCATTCAAACAAGGTGGTATTAGTTTACCTGCAAGTACTGCATCCATGCAATCTGTAGGTGTGAAAGTATCAACTAGTGAAATGCAACCAGGAGATTTAGTATTCTTTAATACGTACAAAACAAATGGGCATGTTGGTATTTACTTAGGAAATAACAAATTCATTGGTTCTCAAAATAGCACAGGTGTAGCGATTGCAGATATGAATAGTTCTTATTGGAGTAAAACGTTTGCAGGTCACGTTCGTCGTGTTGCACAATAAATATAAGTAAAGCGTCCGTATAATAACGGACGCTTTTCGATTTGATTTATTCTCTTGTTACTTTTCTAACAGGGTGCTTCCACTTTTGTCTCGTCTAGCAATATTTATTGTATGCTTCTTGGAGCTGTTGAATGATATCTTCCATATCATGTCCTTCAATCTGTTCACGTGGAATAAAATATTGTAATTTTCCGTTTTGAACAATTGCCATTGATGGTGAGGACGGTTCTACTTCTTCAAAGTATGAACGCATTTGTGTTGTTGCCTCACGGTCTTGACCAGCAAATACAGTTACTAGTTGAACTGGTTTTTTGTCATGTGATAACGAGCGTACTGCTGCAGGACGTGCTAATCCAGCTGCACAACCACACACAGAATTAATCACAACAAGTGCAGGTTTGTCGTTATTATTCATAAATGTATCTACTTCTTCTATAGTTGTCAGTTCTTCGAAACCCGCACTTGTTAATTCCTCACGCATTGGTCTTGAAACTTCACGCATATATTCTTCATAAGCATTCATAATAAATAGCCTCCTTCAAATTAATATACAAATGATTCATCTTCTAATTCTAATAAAATGAGAAGAAATAATATGATTTGTACGCATTAGTTTTACTATAGCAAAACAATGACAAGGAATCGAATGATTTGTTTTAAATCATACAGACCTTTACCCATCCACGTACACCATTAATAAACCATATTTCGTCAAAAGTATCGATTGTATCTTTATGGATATTTTTCTCTATCAATACCCCATCATCTAATAGTTTCGATCTCATTGTCCCTCCAAGTAAACCAGCAGAAATAGGAGGTGTGTAGTATAATTCTCCTTTTTTAAAGACGACATTTCCAAATGTGAATTCTGTGATATAGCCTTCCTCATTCCATAATAATGTAGAAAAATTAGATGCTGGCGCGTTTGCATCATTCTTTTCATAAATTGCCCGATTCGTTGTTTTATGGTATAAAAAGATATTATTTTTCGAGATTGGCTCTGTAGCAATCCTTGTATATATTTCAGTAAGTGGTATATCTATCCTTGATGTTGTAATCGAGAGTTCTCCATTTCTATTTAATAATAGTCGTATTTTGTAATCTCCATCAGGATAATCTTTCACGATATGCGACAAGTTTTCTTTTACATGTTTATAGCTGCATGGATAGTTAAAGTAGCTTGCTGAATCATTCAATCTTGTAAGATGATAAGAAAGTAAAGGATAACTTCCATCTTTTAGTAATATTGTTTCAAGTAAGTCAAATTCATTTCTGTTTTCTGTCAAAAAAGCTGTTTTCTGTATCCATTCTTCATATTCTTCATTGTTGGAAGAATGCCATGTGATTCCACTACCTGTACCAAAAGAAAGATGAGAAGTGTGTGTATAAATGGATAATGTTCGTATTGGTACATTAAATATCGCTTCTCTTGATGGGCTAATCCAACCAATTGCACCACAATATACTTCTCTTGGAGTCTTTTCGACCTCTGATATGATTTTCATTGTTTCTACTTTAGGTGCTCCAGTTATCGATCCACAAGGGAACAGTGCTTCAAACCAATTCCAAACAGTGAGTGATGTGTCTAATTTTGCTTCAATTGTTGAAGTCATTTGATGAACAGTTGGATATTGTTCGATGTCAAATAATTTTGGTACGTGCACACTTCCAGGTTGCGCGATTCTACCTAAGTCATTTCGAAGTAAGTCGACAATCATCACATTTTCCGCTCGATTTTTTTCGGAGGATTTGAGTGCTTCTTTCAATAGTAAGTCTTCTTGCGTTGTTTTTCCTCGTTTCATTGTACCCTTCATTGGTTTTGTTTTGATGAGACCATTCTTCACTTGAAAAAATAATTCTGGTGACATAGATAGTATGTGATAGTTTCCTATATCTAAATAAGCATTATATGGTGCTTCTTGATTTTGCCGAAGTTGATTGTAGTAGGAGTAGCTATCACCATTAAATGTAGAAGTAAGTCTTGTCGTATAATTAACTTGATAGGTATGTCCATATTGAATTTTTGATTTTATATGTTGAATTGAATCGTTATATTCATCAAGTTTTATAGTATTTTTCCAATCGGAAACGCGATAGGCTTTATCTAATTGTTCTTTCTTTTTAGTAGCTTCCTCAAACACTCCAAACCAAACTAAAGGCATTGTTGGATTAGAATGAACTTGATATGCATGATCAAAAGCTGGTGCTGCTTCATATGAGACGTATCCAGCAACATAGTACCCTTTATTTAGCGCATCTTCCACTTGATCAAATATTGATTTCACTTCACTTAGTTTATTTGTTGTTAATATCTTGATTGGATTTTCAAATACTTGATTCATTTCACGGAAATCAAATTGTAAATAGATACTCAATTCTTTTCCTCCTTTCTAATGATTGGGTGAAGTTGCAATGACAAACTATTTTTTATTAGTTCAAACCCATATTCAGTTAAAATTGCCTCTGGATGAAATTGTACACCTTCAATTGGATAGGTAGGATGCTTTACTGCCATAATCAAATCATCTTCTGTATGTGCACTGATGTCTAATTTGGATAGTGAATTTTTATCCGCAATTAAAGAATGATATCTTGTTACATGAAAAGATTGTGGTAAACCATTAAATACTCCATGATTTGTATGAGTAATCATAGAGGTCATTCCATGAACAGGGTTAGCTGAAGGAACAATTTTCCCATCAAAAAATTCAACAATAATTTGCATGCCTAAACAGACACCGAAAATTGGTGTGTCTTGATAGAATGTCTGTAAAATTTCTTTACAAATACCACTATCCGTAGGAGAGCCAGGTCCTGGTGATAGAACAATTAATGTAGGGTGTAGGTCTTTTAATTGTGCAACTGTAATAGCATCATTACGAAATACAATTACATCTGTATGTATTTGTTTATAATATTGAACAAGATTGTATGTAAATGAATCATAGTTATCTATAATGACGATCATGTGTATTCCCTCGATTCGATTTTCTAATTCCTTCTATATAATATGTAACTAATATTATCTGAATTGAAGTGTGATGGAAAGTATTTGTCACAAAATTGTACGAAATCTAGTTTATCATGAAATATGATAACAGCTTGAGAATGGCTTTAGACTGAACATTGTGGGAACATGGGGAATGTTGACATTTCTTCCTTCATTCTTTATAATGAATCTCGTACTTAGTAATGATAATCAATTTCATTTATCGAACTAAGAATAATATATAAAGTGATGAGGATTACATATGAGATTATGGATGTTGATAATTGCTACAATTGTCTTGTCATTCGTATCGTTATTTATCGGCGCAATTGATATTAATATTAGTGATCTCTTTGATTGGAATTCTGATGAGACCCAAATATTTTTAGTCAGTCGTGTCCCACGTTTATTAGCGATCATCTTGGCAGGAGCTGGAATGAGTATTGCAGGGTTAATTATGCAAGCGTTAAGTAGAAATAAATTTGTTTCACCTACGACAGCAGGTACGTTAGATGCTGCGAAACTAGGAATCTTAATTTCTATGCTTTTTCTTACAAATGTTACATATACGCAACAAATTTTATTTAGCTTTGCTTTTGCACTAATAGGTACATTTGTTTTTATGCAAATATTAGATCGAATTAAATTTAAAGATGTGATATTTGTTCCTTTAATTGGTATTATGTATGGAAATATCTTATCTTCTATAACGACATTTTTCGCTTATGAAGCGGATTTAATTCAAAATATTTCTGCATGGTTAATGGGAAGTTTCACATTAATTATCGCGGGAAGATATGAGCTTTTATTTGTGAGTATTCCAGCGGTTATTCTCGCATACTTGTATGCAAATAAGTTTACTGTTGCTGGAATGGGAGAAGAATTTGCCAAGAATTTAGGCTTAAGCTATAAAGTTATACTAAATATTGGATTGGTATTAGTAGCAATCATTTCAACGACAGTTGTATTGACTGTTGGTATGATTCCATTTTTAGGACTGATTGTGCCTAATATCGTATCCATTTACTTAGGAGACAATTTACGGAAGACGATTCCTCATACCATGTTATTAGGTGTTGTATTTCTATTAATCTGTGACATTATTGGACGTGTGATCATCCACCCATACGAAATCCCTGTGAATGTAACAGTAGCTGTAATTGGTAGTGCAATCTTCTTAATTATGTTATTTAGGGGGAGAGCATATGCGAAATAGTACAAAAATCATTATTTTATTTGTATTAGCTATCTTATCTGTATTACTATATGGATTTTATGACATTAAAGGTGGATTTGATTATGCTTTTCCTAGAAGAATGATCAGAGTTGGTGCGATGGTTATTACAGGAATTGCAATTTCTTATTCGACAGTAGTATTCCAAACTATTACTCATAACCGAATTTTGACACCATCTATGATGGGAATTGGTTCAATGTATGAAGTTGTTCAAACATTGATTTATTTCTTCTCAGGATCGATGTCGATATGGGTTATTAACAAATATTTGAACTTTGGTGCAGCTATTACTGCAATGGTAGTCTTTGCATTATTGTTATACCGCTTTTTATTTAGAGCAGATAAATATCCAATCTATTTGTTATTATTAATAGGTATGATTGTAGGAACATTGTTAGGAAGTTTCGTCACTTTCCTACAAGTACTTATTGATCCAATAGAATACTTAAGTTTACAAAGTATGCTCTTTGCATCCTTCACAAAAGTGAAAGCAGAATTGCTTTTAATTGCATTAGCGGTGTTATTGATTGCATTTATATATGGATTTTTTATCATGAAAAAACTAGATGTGATGTCATTAGGACGAGAGAATGCCATCAATCTAGGTATTCATTATGATCGAATGGTGATGAATGTATTAATCTTATCAGCAGTATTAATTGCAACATCCACAGCGTTAGTTGGACCAATTACATTCTTTGGATTAATTGTTGCAAATTTATCGTACCAGTTTTTAGTCACATATAAACATTCCACTTTGATACTCGGTGCGAGTTTATTTAGTATCGTTGCATTAGTTGGTGGACAATTCCTAGTTGAACATATTTTTGAATTAAATACGACGATTAGTGTCATTATTAACTTTGTTGGTGGTATTTACTTTATCTACTTATTATTAAAAGAAAGTAGGGCTTAATCATGATTGAAATTAAAGGGTTAACGAAACAATTTGGCAAAAAACCTGTAGTAGAAGATGTTTCTGTGAATATTGAACAAGGCACAATTACTTCATTTATCGGCCCAAATGGTGCGGGTAAGTCTACACTATTGTCAATGGTAAGTAGGTTATTAGATGCAGATACTGGGGAAGTTTTGTTAGATAATAATAATGTGAAAAAGTGGAAATCCACGGAATTTGCAAAACGTGTTTCGATTCTAAGGCAGGCGAATTATTTAAATGTGCGTCTAACTATTCGTGAGCTAGTATCCTTTGGTAGATACCCTTATTCTAAAGGAAGATTAAATGAAGAAGATGAGAAGTATATAGACCAAGCGATTGAATATATGAATCTAGTAGATATACAAGATCAATTTTTAGATGAATTATCAGGTGGTCAGAAACAACGAGCTTTCATTGCAATGGTTATTGCCCAGGATACGGATTATATTTTGCTAGATGAGCCATTAAATAACTTGGATATGAAACACTCTGTTCAGATTATGAAAATTTTGCGTAAATTAGTAGATGAATTAGGTAGAACGGTTATTATCGTATTACATGATATCAATTTTGCTTCAGTTTATTCCGATCGTATCGTCGCACTGAAAGACGGAAAATTGGTGAAAAATGGTAAAACACACGAGATTATTAATTCGGAATCACTAAGAGATATTTATGATATGGATATTCCAGTTCAAGTACAAGATGGATGTAGAATATGTGTTTACTTCAATTCACACACTTGATTTTTTCCACATAGCCTAGAGAAACAAGCATTCGATATGTTTCTTTAGGCTTTTTATTAAAATAATTTTAATTGAAAAAAGTTATCAATTAGTATTGACGAGATGAAAATTGGATGATATAGTATATTTTGTGAGTGATAATGATTATCATTACTAATAATATTACATAGAAGGAGAGAATTTTATAATGAAGAAGTGGAGTATTTTATTTTTATTAGCATTATCGTTAACATTTATGTTAGCAGCATGTGGATCATCTGATAGTAGTTCATCAGATAATGATGGAGAAGCAGCTGCAGCAGAAGATCAAGGAACAGATACGAATGAAGAAGCTAACGTAGAGGAAGATTCTGCATATCCAATGACAGTATCACCAACGATTGCATCTTCTGAAGACCGTGAAGGAAATGCGTATAGCTTTGCAGATGTAGAATTTGAAAAAATGCCTGAGAGAATTGTTGTATTTGATTATGGATTCTTAGACACATTAGATGCTTTAGGTGTAGAGGGTATTGTAGGTGTAGCAAGTGGAACTAATCTACCAGCACAATTGGAAAAGTACAATTCTGATGATTATACAAATGTTGGTTCATTAAAAGAACCATTACTTGAAGATATCGCAGCACTTGAGCCAGATGTTATTTTTATCTCTGGACGTCAATCGGCTTTCTATGATCAATTAAAAGAAATTACACCAAATGTTGTATTCGTTGGTACAAACCAAGACGATTATTGGAATACATTTAAAGCATCTGTAGATATTGCGGCAAAAATGTTCGATAAAGAAGCAGAAGCAGAAGAGCATTTAGCTAAAATTGACGAAGCATTAACAAAAGTAAATGAATTAGCAGAAAACTACGAAACAAGTTTAGTAACAATGTACAATGAAGGAAGCTTATCAGGATTTGCTACAAATTCACGTTTTGGTTATATCTATAGTGAATATGGATTTACACCAGTAACAGAAGATATTGAAGCATCTTCTCATGGTTCTAACTTCGGATTTGAAGCAATTTTAGAATTTGATCCACAAGTATTGTTTGTTATTGATCGTACTGCAGCAATTAATGGGGAATCTAATATCGAAACAGATATGGAAAATGCGATTGTTGAAAAAACAGAAGCATACAAAAATGATAAAATTGTTTATTTAGATGGTGCTTTATGGTACTTAAGTGGTGGAGGACTTCAGTCAGAATTAGCTAAGATTGAAGAAGTAATTACTAAATTAGGTGAATAAGCATTAAAACCACCTTGATTGTCAGTGTAAACTGATGAACAAGGTGGTTTTTTTGTTTCTTAACTTTTTAATAATAGGATTTATGAATTAAAAATAAGTATAAGTATGCAAAAACAAGTTGTATATTAGATGAAAATTAGGTATTATGAAGGAGGAATAATACTTATTTATGACTAATTATCAAATTTCAGATTGGAGAAATATGAATATGGTACTATCGACAGATATGAATGTAAATGAGATGATTAAAGAGCTGTATAATGGTTCTGTGCAATCAATAAATAACATAGTACCTATCCCTCATGACTTTAAGCCACCTAAAATAGTAGTGGAACCACTACATGTTGAATATGGTGTATTGATTGGTTTTAGCGGTTCATTTAAAGGTGATTTATTGATACAAGCTAATCATGGTGTTTTTGGAGCGGTAGGCGAAGCATTATATGGAATGCAATTATCAGAGGAAATGTTAGACTCTTTTTCTGGTGAACTAGGTAATATGGTAGCAGGTGGCATTTCTACATATCTAGCTTCAAATGCGATTGAAACAGATATTACGCATCCGACTATTATTAGTGGTAATGCAAAGTTGACAGGATTTAAACGTGTTTTAGAAGCTGAAGTGGAATTCAATCAAATAGGCAACATGAAACTTTCTCTATTATTAAATCAATAATATTTAAAGAATACATTGGTAGGTGAATTGAAAATGGAAGAATTATTAACAAAAACTATTATTTTTAAATTAAATGATCAAGAATATGGGGCAAACATTTCACAAATACTGTCAATTGAAAAATTACAAGACCATGATATTGTGTCAGTGCCGCAAACATCTGCTTTTATTAAGGGAATTATTAATTTACGTGGAGCAGTCACACCTATTATTGATTTACGAGCAAGATTAGGATTTGAAATGAAAGAAGTTACGGAATTAACTAGAATCTTAATTGCGAATGTGAATGACATACAAGTTGGATTAATTGTAGATGAAGCGACAGATGTTATTGATATTGAACCAGAAATTGTTGAGGAAACACCAGATTTAATCAATGATTTGGATCATCGATACTTGAAAGGTGTAGCAAAAATAGAAGGAAGAGGCATGCTTCTATTATTAAATCTAGATCATGTCTTAAGTAATGATGAGTTATCAGAAGTAAAGCAAGTAGTAAATGATTAATTAATTTTGGAGGTTGTGTAGTAATGGCGCAAGTATTAATTGTAGATGATGCTGCATTTATGCGTATGCAGTTAAAGAATATTTTCACAAAGCTAGGACATGAAGTAGTTGGAGAAGCAGAAAATGGACAACAAGCAACTGAACTATACGAAGAACTAAAGCCAGATATTGTCTCAATGGATATTACGATGCCTGAAATGAATGGCGTGGAAGCAACCAAAATTATTAAAACAAAAGACAGTAATGCAACGATAATTATGTGTTCTGCAATGGGTCAACAACAAATGGTATTAGATGCAATCAAAGCAGGTGCAAAAGACTTTATTGTCAAACCATTTACAGAAGACAGAGTGAAAGAAACGTTAGACAAATTGTTAGGTTAGTGAGATGAGAAATGAAAAGGAGCCAAACAAAATACATTTGTTTGGCTCCTTTTTTTGGTTCGTCTAGCGTAAGTGCCCAGAAACTAGGCGATTTCGCACATCAACTTACAATAAGTCATCATCGATTCGTACCTCATTGTGATTCCTTTATTTCAGTTGATGTGCTCCAATCGCTACGTTTCTAAACAGGCACTTTCGCTTTTGGTTCGTCAATGTACAATATTTGTTTGTTTTAAATTAAAGGTGATTACTGGTGTGATTTCCACTGTTGGGTATTCTTCTTTCCATTTCTCTTCTTGCCAATCTCGAAATGTTGCTTTTGCTGAGGCGCCAATTCTTAATGGATCGACATCATGTTTTTGTAAATCTTCAATCAATTGTTTGGTTTCTTTTTCTAACTTTTTTTTAATTGTTCCTTCTATTTCCGCTTTATTTGAAAAAGAAGTCAATTTTTGATTATAGGATTCTGTTAACGTTCCAGCTATTGTGACATGTAATTCTAACTTGTTTTTGCTAACCCATTTCTTTTTTAATGTCGATTCAATTGCAACAATAGACAAATGGCCTATTTTTTCTGTCAGAAGATCGAATTCTGTGTTGGTGCTATTTTCAAAAAGAATTCGAAAGTAGAACAATCGATTGTAATCTATTTCGTATGTTAATTGATCTCCTTTAAAAAAACCTAGTCCGATTAGTTGAATCTGGTTATCTTTGTTCGCAAGTATTGGCAGATATGGATCCATTCCTTCCCCATAATAACTATAATTGTATTGATGTAAGTTAACGGGAGGTAAACTATTATTGCTCTGTGTCTTCATTAGATCTTTCAAAAAGATAGGTAAAATATGATCCGTATTGTAGTTCGTACTAAGCAACTCACTCGCCGTTCCTTTTGCAATAGCAACAAATAAACCTCTACCGATATTAGGGTCTTCACTGATACCGTATAAAACTTCATTTACTCCTTCCCGTGCTAATTCCTCACCTAATACAATGCCTAATAGCTTCCCTGACTCTATTTTATTTGGTACTTTAGATTGGATATTGGAGTGAATTTGTTGAGTGGTATACCCTTTAGCTGAAAAAACGCCAACTCTTCTGTCGTGACTGTCTTCACTTAAACCGTAACGAGGAAACAATTCTGTCCCTAAGTATTCTTTAGACTCATCTATCCAATCAAAACCTACAAGCATTAGCAAATCTACATCATCAATTACTCTTGTTTTATTACAGCCTGCTAAACAAAAAAATGCAGATAACCAATAGAAGTAGAAAGTAATTATGTTTTGGCATGTTTCTTAACTCCTTTCTTTATTAATGATAAGAAAAACAAAAGTGGAAGATATCCTATTAAAAAATAGAAACCAAACTCGTTTACCACTTTCTCTAACTTTTCCACAACTAAAAAAGAAGTTAAGGAGACAAAACCAATTACACTAACAATTCCGAGTACAATACTAATTTTTTTTATATTTAACGAAGTAACACGATGTATGCATTGGATGCCAGCCCAAAAGTATATACATGCTGTTGCAATAATTGCAATAAAATGTAAGCTTATGCCTATATATTCGAATCTTTCTACAAATGGTAAGTTAATCTCTTTCCATAAATGCAGTGTAGGCCATTGAATCTTTAATAATTGATGCTCACTAAAATATAGAAATATGGCAATAGCTGAAAATAAATAAATAAATGTCGTAATCCAATTAGCAGCAATTGCCCATTTTATATTTGTTTGGAAATGTCGAATAAATGGTGCATAAATAAGAATTAATTCGATTCCTAGAAAACTATAAAACATTGGCTTCACTGCACTAAGGATCTCCTTGCTTGAATGGTTCATAATAGGAAGTAGATTCTCGATATTGGCATTAGTAAATGCAATATATTTAAATATTCCAAGGAACATTGTTACAAGTACGCTAATAAAAAGAAGCCCTGTAGTGATTCGAAAACCTCCTACTATAAAATACAACAACAAAAGAAATAGAATAATCGCAAAACCTAATGTGAACAAATCTTCAAATAACCATACTTTAATCACTTCTAAATAGGAACGTAATATCAAAATTGGAACAAGTAGAAAATAAATACTCACTATTATTGTTAACCCATTACCTATCCATTTTGTAAATATAGATTGATGTAATCCAATCAAATCAACGGTTTCTTCATTAAGTAGTTTCCATATTATCCACAAAATGATTGTCATCATTAGTCCAGTTAATAACACGGCAATCCAACTATCATAACCAGCTTCTGCTGCAATTAACCTTTCGAAGTTTAATATTCCTTCACCAATTTGAGTTGCGTGGATAATGTATAACAATAAAAACGGAGATACTTGTTGATTAGGCTTGATTGAATAGATGGAAGACATACTATCCCTACTTTCGCTTGTCCATCTTTTGGTTTGCACGATATGTATTCATGCGATTTCTGTCTTTTGTCTGAGTAAATATAGGTTTTGTTGTTTGTTTATTGAAAGGTAGTCGAATAAATGCATCTTTCAAATCTTGCCATCTAGGTGGAAAAATAGGTTCTAAATACGGTCTGCCTAATGACGTCAATTTCAACAGATGTCCAATCAAAAACACTAGACCAATGATAATACCAATAAGACCACAGAGTTGCGCGAGTAAAATAAAAGGAAAACGCAATAAACGAATGGTATTACCAATACGATAGATTGGTGTAGTAAAAGATGCAAGTGCAGCAAGTGCTACAATTATCAGTAGTACATTACTAGTAAGTCCTGCTTCAACAGCTGCAGTTCCTATTACAATCCCTCCAACGATACCGATTGTTTGTCCAATTTTAACAGGTAATCTCGCACCAGCTTCTCTAAGTAATTCAATTGTCAATTCGAGAATTAATACTTCAAGTATCGGTGGAAACGGAATATCTTTACGAGATGATATGAGTGTTCCAAGCAAATCGACCGGAATGACCTGATAATGATATGTCAGTATCGCAACATATAATGGTGTAATTAAAACAGAGAACATTACAGCAAATATTCGAATAATACGAAAAGCAGTGGCAATCGGCCATGACAAAAAATAATCTTCATATGAAGAAAAGAACTCAACTAAATTAGTAGGTCCACATAATACATGAGGGGAGCCATCACAAATAATTGCAACTTTTCCTTCTGCAAGTGCACTTGTTACACGATCAGGTCGCTCTGAATCCATCATTTGTGGAAATGGAGAGGAATTGTTGTCTGCAATCATCTGTAAAATAAAAGAACTATCAATAATTTGATCATATTCAATATCTTCTATTCGTTGGATTATTGTTTGAATATTATCTTCGTTTGTAATGCCATCAATATAGACAACAGCAATCGATGTTTTCGTTAGTTTACCTACACGCAACTGTTTGACCTTCAATTGGGGTAATCGCAACCTTTTGCGTATCAGATTAATATTTGTATCGATATCTTCAATGAATGCTAATTTGGGGCCGATTACACTAAATTCAATTTCTGGTGCTTGTATGGCTCTCTCTGTTTCAAATCGAGCAGGAATTAACAATACTTCTGACATATTACTTTCGAAAGTTATTGCGATGTAACTTGACAGTATCTTTTCCTGAATTAAAGCAACATCTGTTGTTATCACTTTTTCATCAAATGGTAGAATGTTTGCTAAGTCATGTATAGAATCAATGGTTAATTCATGACAAAATGGAAGTATATTTGTTTGCAACTTTTCTGTATTAATTAAAGATTTATAGTAATAAAGTTTGATTTCTTGATAATTACCAAAATCAACTTGAATGAAATCATCGCTATCTGACATGATCGTTGTAAGGTCATAAAAAGTATTTATACTATGTTGTGCATTTTTTTGTTTTTTGCCTTTCGGAAATAGTCTCATAGGTAAATACCTTTCTAAAGAATAGATGATACTCATAATATGTGTGATTTTTAATAAGATATACATAGAATATTACATATGAAAAACTAAGTTACTATGGAGGAATCACAATGGAATCAATTGTAGAACCAAAACAAGTGTATACGTATCAAATCATGTTAAATGATATCGAATTGTTGAAACAGACATATCCATTCCTTGTAGTTGAAGAGATAGGAATGTCTGTTGATAAGAGAAAGATTATTGCGGTAAAAATTGGAAATGGTAGCAGACCGATTATGCTAAATGGTGCGCATCATGCGAGGGAATGGATGACCACAGCATTATTAATGCATATGTTGGAATATTATTGTAAAACATATACAGAGAATCAATTGGATGATTTATCCATTTGGTTTGTGCCAATGGTCAATCCAGATGGTGTCACATTAGTTCAAGAAGGTGTCGGACAATTCGCTGAAAAAGATTTTTTATTGCAATTGAATGAGAATTCTATTGATTTTGCAAGTTGGAAAGCAAATATTCGAGGTGTGGATTTAAATCGTCAATATCCAGTGGATTGGGAGCATATTGATGATTATATTAGAAAACCATCAAAAAGTATGTACAAAGGTCCTTCACCATTAAGTGAACCCGAAGCAAGAGCTTTATATGACTTTACTATATTGCATCAATTCCATGCAGTTGCTTGTTATCACTCATCAGGAGAAGAGATTTTTTGGAAGTATAAAGCAGATGGTAAGTTAATAGAGGAATCGTTAAAGCTAGCGAATCAGTTAGTGACAGCAACAGGATACACATTAATCGATCCGGGTGAAAATCCCAGTGGAGGAGGATTTACGGATTGGTTTTTGATGAAGCTAAAACGTCCATCTTTCACTATGGAAATCGCACCATATGTAGGACCTAGACCTGTTCCGTTAGAGTTCTATGAGGAAATTTGGGAGAAAAATAAACATGTTGGTCTTATCCTTGGAAGGAATGTGTAATGCGTATCATTATTTTAAAAATAAAAGGATGATATGATACCATTTTAAAGATTGATTATGTAACCTTCTGACTTGCCCAAGCCAGAAGGTTACAAAGTACATGTAAAATCCAAACGATTCGGTAAATATCTTTCACTTTGTTCGTATTTTTACAGACTAAGAAATTCTATTGTCCTTATCTTTTTTCAAACAATGTGTATCATGCATGCTTTGATTGTTTTAATGATTCTTGTATTACGTTCTCATACCCATTTAGTAAATGCTCAAATTGATCGTCCCATTTTTGTTTTTGTGCGTAACGGATGGCATTTTCCTGCAATTGAGTATACCATTCTTGATTCATTAAAACAGATAAGATCGCTTTGGAGAATGCTTTTTTATCATCTTCGTGACATAAAACACCAGTAAAACCTTCTTGAATGATTGTCTTTACTCCACCTGCATTTGCGCCAATGACAGGTGTCCCACATGCTAACGCTTCTAATACAACATTCCCAAATGTCTCGCTAGCAGATGGAAAGACAAATAAGTCACTTGCTGCAAGGATTGGTGCAATGTCACTTTGTTGTAAAAATCCTGTGAATGTAATTTGTGAACTGGAATGTTCAATTAAACCATCTTTAGAAGGTCCATCACCTACGATAAGCCAATGTATATCATCTCTGATGTAAGAAGGGAGGGAATGAAATAAATATGTAAGTATGTCAACGTTCTTCTCTGGTGCAAGTCTTCCAACGTAAGATAAGATATATTTTTCCTTTATTTTGTATTTTTCTCGAATAAATGTTGTCTTATAATTAGGATGAAAAATTTGTGTATCTACACCTCTTTTCCAAATATCTAAATAATGAAAGTTGCGTTTGGATAGTTGTTTTAATGTATAAGAGGAGGGAACATAAAGCCGTTGCATTGGTTGATGAAACCATTCCATATAACGCCACAATGGTTTTTTTAATAAGGTAAGATGATAATATTGTAAGTAATGGTCAAAATCGGTATGATAGGAACCGACTAACGGTATATGCATTTTTTTCGCTAATTGCACACCACATAACCCGATAGAAAAAGGTGTGGCGACATGGATGATATCTGGTTGAAAAGATTTCAATAATTGACGTATTTCATTTTTATTGGGAACAGAAAATCTACAATCAGAGTATAAGGGGAATGGAAAGCTAGCTTGCGGATAAATATGATTGGTTTTTTCTTCTCGCTGTTGCTTTGGTGAGATGACAATAAAATCATTGTTTGTTTTCTCTAAGTAAGCAGTAAATCTACCTAATGTTTTTGCAACACCATTCACATCCGGAAGAAATGTATCTGTGAAAATAGCAATTCTCATTTTAATCAACACCCTTCTCATTATGTCCTATCATCAAAAGCATATGATGAATAGATGTAAAGAACAACCGATTTATGTTAAGAATGTGTAAAATAAGAAAAAAGCCAAATGTGATAATATCTGCACATTTAGCTTATTGAATCGTATATCGTTATTTACAAGCTGGACAAAATCCGTAAATCTCAAATTTGTGATCTTCAATCATAAATTGTTGTAATTCTTCACTGATTTGCTCCATTGGACAATGATGAATTTCTTTTGTGACACCACAAGTTTTACAAATAAAGTGATGATGGTGACTATGAGCACATTTCAATCGAAACTGTTTTTCTCCGTTTAGTTCCGTTGTTTCAAGTATATCTAATTGTACAAATAAATGAAGATTGCGATAGATTGTGTCAAAACTAATACCATCATAACTTGGTTCCATATTTTCTAATAAATCTTTAGCAGAACGATAACGATTTTCGGAAACGAAATATTCTATCATATGTTCTCTTTTCTCCGTGTATTTATATCCTTTTTCTTTTAATAATTGAAGTGCTTCTTTTGTGTTCATTCACTCACCTCATCATGTAATCGATGTTTTCTTATCACGAAAGCTGTGGCAATTTTTTTTACTGTAATTGTGATTATCAATAATAGAATTAATATCATTACAATAGTTCCACCTGGTGGAATTTCTAAATAATACCCACTAATTAAGCCAGCAATGACAGCAACTTCTCCATAGATTATCGCATAAATAATCGTTTGTTTGAATCCTTTTGCTATTCGTATACTTGATGCAACAGGTAATGTCATTAATGATGAAACAAGTAATACACCAACAATGCGAATAGAGGCTGCGATTACTAGCGCTGTTAATAAAATAAAAATAAAGTGTATCGTTTTTGCGTTAATTCCTGTGACGCTTGCATGTTCCTCATCAAATGATAGTAAGAATAGTTCCTTATAATATACAAAAATAACAACACAAACAATAAGTGCAATTACACCAATACTCATTAAATCTTGTCTACTAACAGCAGAAACCGAACCAAACAAATAACTATATAAATCTGTATTAAAACCATTTGCAATAGAAATAAATATAACACTTAATCCAACGCCTGCAGACATGATGATAGGGATGGCTAATTCTTGAAATGCAGCATATACTCTACGTAATCGTTCAATAAACAATGATCCGATTACCGAGAATCCAAGTCCAGAATAGAATGGTGTGAGTAAGACTGCACCTGTTTTCTTTTCTAACAATAATCCAAATGCAATTCCAGCCAATGTCACATGCGATAGGGCATCTGCAATTAAAGATAGTCTTCTTACAACGATAAACGTACCTAATAATGGTGCAATGATTCCAATAATAATACCAGTTAAAAAAGTATTCCTTAAAAACTCGTATTCAAAAAAGTTAGCTAGCATGAAATTTCCTCCGACTTATTAATGTTGATGTGTAACTAAATTTAGTGGATGACCATAATACTCTGATAATTGTTCCTTCGATAATGAAGAAAAAGTATTTGGATTTCCGTGAAAATGAAGTGTTTTGTTTAAACATACGACTTGTTGTGCGTGATGTGTCATTGTACCGATATCATGTGTCACTAACAACAAACTAATGCCTTGTTGATTTAGTTCATGTAACAAGTCAAAGAATTTCTCTACATTTTCTGCATCCACACCAACAGTTGGCTCATCCAATATGAGTAATTGAGGATCACTAACAAGTGCTCTTGCAATGAAAATTCGCTGTTGTTGACCACCAGACAAATCGCCGATATTATCATATAAATAATCCAACATACCGACTTTGGCAACTGTTTCTTTTATTTTCACTTTGTCTTGTCTTGTTAGGCGTTTCATAATACCTAATTTAGCAGTTAATCCCATTGCAACAACTTCATATACTGTCGCAGGGAAACCTTTGTTAAAACTATTTGCTTTTTGGGATACATATCCTATTACATTTTTTTGCTTAAATTTTTCAATTGGTTGTCCAAAGATTTCAATTGATCCACTAGTTGGTTTTTCGATACCTAGAATTAACTTAATTAATGTTGTTTTACCGCCACCATTTGGTCCGACCAAACCAATGAAATCCCCTTCTTTAATTTGAAATTGAATATCATCAAGCGCTTTTCTATGTCCATAACGGAAATGAACATGCTCCATATTTACAATGGCCTTAGTCATAAGCATTCTCCTTTATTAAAAATAAAATATAAAAGATAAAATGAGTATTCAAAAAGTGTTGGAATACTCATACATTGTTTCTATTGTTAATTCAAGTAATATCGATTACTCGATTTAAGATAATAAAGCTAATCGTATTATATCGTAATGATTACGTTTTGTAAATATGTGTGAACAGATGCATTGGTAAAAGGGAGGTAAGTGTGTGGGATAATTAAAAAAAGAAATAAGACCTCAGTTCAAAGAAAGGTCTTATTTCCATATTTGTGATTATTTATCTAAATCGCTTAAGTTAGTGTACTGGTAACTGGCTCTTGTATTGTTGAAATTGTTGATAACTCTGCTCACAAGCCTGGATAGTTGCTTTGTCTAAACTATACCAGCCATGCTTAAACATCATATTATATAGTTCACGTTGACAATTTTGAGTGTCTTCAAATATGTGTAAGATATCTTGGTATAGGGTTTGGTTGCTTGCTTCATTTAATGCTGTACTATATGCCTGTGTCAAATACTTTTCTGTCGCAAGTATGTCATTAATAAAATCTCGATCATTCATTGCAGTTGTTTTGGTGATTTGTGTTTCAGGGTTTTGAACTTTATTAGACATTGGCTGCATGTCCATACCTCCATTTACATCATTTTACTCTTATTATCATTTAGATGCTCGATTATCATTTGGTAATGTTTTTCATGCATCTTACAAGCTTTTTCAATCGCTTCTTTTACTTCAGGAATGGTGCATTGTTGTGCAAAAAAATGAGCTTTTTTGGCTGCATTTAAATTCCATGACAACATATCTGTTAAATATAAATGATCCTTCGTACTAATCATTTGTGGCGGTTGTTGCATAATGTTTTGATTCATTTGTTGTTGCATGATGATCCTCCTTACATGTTGTGTGAATGAAATAACACATTAGTTTATGGTAGACACCGACAATCCCATAAATAGTAACTCACAAGTATTTTGTGTAACATGATAAGAATTATTCATTCAAAGGATATGTTGTATTGTTTGCTTTCTATTTCATTTTTTCGTTAAAATAATAATAGGAATAAAGAAACATGGGAGGTAAGAGTGATGAGCGTAACTTTTTATTGGTATCCGAAATGTAGTACATGTCGAAAAGCAAAGAAATGGCTAGATGATCATGGGGTAACGTATCAAGCTGTACATATTATAGAAGAGAACCCTACAAAAGAAGAATTGAAAGAAATAATCGAGAAAAGCGATTTGCCAATTCAGAAATTCTTTAACACAAGTGGACAAAAGTATCGAGAACTTGGATTAAAAGATAAACTGAAAGAAGCATCTACAGAAGAGAAGTTAGATTATCTTGCCTCTGATGGTATGTTGCTAAAAAGACCTTTAACTGTAAGTGAAACGAAAGTGACAGTTGGTTTTAAAGAAGAAGTATTTGACCAAACTTGGAAATAAACGTTATATTAATAGTATATTAGAAGTAAAGGTACATATTTTTTTAAAAGCGAAGAACTTTTATCATAACTAGGAGGGTATACATTGAATCTACCTAAAGAAAGATTATACTCAGATGAGCATGAATGGGTATTAAAAAATGATACAACTGTACGAATTGGAATTACTGACCATGCACAGTCAGAACTAGGCGATATTGTGTTTATTGAACTACCTGAAATTGGTGACGAGGTAGTAAAAGGAGAACCTTTTGGTAATGCAGAATCTGTAAAAACAGTCTCTGAATTATATTCTCCAATTAGCGGAAAAGTTGTTGCCGTGAATCAACACCTATTAGATAATCCTGAATTAGTCAATGAATCACCATATGAGGAAGCATGGATGATTGATGTAGAGGTTGCAGATTCCAATCAACTTGAAGAACTAAAGAGTGCAGACGAATATGATCAAATGATTAATGAAGAATAAAGAAAATAAGCATTCGTAGTATGTGCTGCGAATGCTTCCTTTATATCTATTAGTAAATAAATTGGAAACATCTTATGAAAAGGTATATCTTTACATTACTATCCCATAGAATAAACTAAGTTATTTTTGTTATAAGAATGAGAGTGAACTTATTCGTATGTGAAGTAGGTGAACGGATGTCAAATGAAGATGTGAAATTAATAATTGTAGAAGGTAAATCAGATAAAGATAAAGTAGAAAAATTAATAAATGATCATGTGGAAATTGTTTGTACGAATGGTACGATTGGTATAGAAAAATTAGAAGGTCTAATTGAAACATATGATATGGAAAATCGAGACGTATATATATTAGTTGATGAAGATAAAGCGGGTAAGAAGTTACGAAAGCAATTATCTAAAGAATTGCCACATGCTTCACATATTTATGTTGATAAAGCATTTAGAGAAGTAGCAGCAACACCAGAAGCTGCGCTAGCAACGGCATTAATTTCATCTCATATTATGATACATCCAGATTATTTATCAAGATAAAATTAGTTAGAAATAAACGATATTCGTATAGTAAGATTTTTTCTAAATGAAATAAAAGGTGATAGAAATGAAAGAATGGAATTCAGAAACAGAAGCAGCACTTAGTAAAGCAAATGAGAATATACTAATTTTTATTCACACCCCATTCTGTGCAACATGTCAATTAGCTGAGAAAATGCTTCAAATAATTGAACAAACAAATCCAAGCAGAGTGATATATAAATTAAATGCATCCCTACATCCTAATTTTATGAAGAAAAACAAATTAGAAAGTGTACCTGCATTAGTTTTATGGAACGGAACGCTACAAGCAGAACCTATTTATAAGATGGAATCTGTCACAAACTTATATCAAATTGTAAAAAAATGGGAACAGAAATAGCTTATATCTGAATAAATGATAGTAAATAGCCGAAATTATTAAGTATGGTTAGGTAATTCATCCATATAAATAAAAATCAGTTCTAACAGATGTGTATAAAGGAATGAGACATTTTGGAAATCTTTTTGCACATGGTATAATGATTTTGTCAAACAAATGAAAGGATTGATTTATTATTAATGACCATAAGCTCGATCTACATTACACACATGAAATGGAGAAAGCAATGCATCAAAATCACGATGTCGGATATGAAGAGTACAGTAGAAATCTCTCCACACGTTTAAAAGTTGAAAAAGATCGTTATAAAAGCTATGTAAAAAGTCAATCAATTGTTCAAGATATTCATCGACAAGTCCATCGCTAAATATATTACAAAAAAAGCTGTATGATTTCATACAGCTTTTTTTGTATATCGTTTGTTGAATTACTACGATAATCGATAATTATAATTTAAGTGTGTTATAATAAGGGAGATTCCAACTGATTACAAGTAAATGAAAACAGATGTTAGTATACGTTTATTTAGAGCGTTCTTAGGTCGATGCGTTTTCAGAATAAACAGAAAGGAGCATGTTGTTTTTACTGTGACAAATTGGAAGGGAAATGTTTGAATTAATATTGGTTGATATTAGATTCGAAATAGTATAAGATTGTAATGAGAATAAAGTGAGAATGAATTTAATATCACTTAAAAAACTATACATTAAATGTTTTGGAGGTATGTTTCTATGGCAAGTTCTACTCTTGAAATTAAAGATCTTCATGTTGAAATCGAAGGTCAAGAAATACTAAAAGGTGTTAACTTAACAATTAAAGGTGGAGAATTCCATGCTGTAATGGGACCAAATGGTACTGGGAAATCCACTTTAGCATCAGCAATTATGGGTCACCCTAAATATGAAGTGACAAAAGGTCAAATCTTATTAGATGGGGAAGACGTGTTAGAAATGGAAGTTGATGAGCGTGCAAAAGCAGGTTTGTTCTTAGCAATGCAATATCCTAGTGAAATTAGTGGTGTAACAACTTCTGACTTCCTACGTTCTTCTGTGAACGCACACCGTGAAGAAGGCGACGAAATTTCATTAATGAAGTTTATTAAAGAAATGGATAGTGCAATGGATTATCTAGAAATGGATAAAAACATGGCACAACGTTATTTAAATGAAGGTTTCTCTGGTGGAGAAAAGAAACGTAACGAAATTTTACAATTAATGATGATTCAACCAGCAATTGCAATTCTTGATGAAATTGATTCTGGTTTAGATATTGATGCACTTAAAATTGTTTCTAAAGGTATCAACAAAATGCGTGGCGAAGACTTTGGTTGCTTAATTATTACACACTACCAACGTTTACTTGATTACATCACTCCTGACCATGTTCATATTATGATGCAAGGACGTGTCGTTAAATCTGGTGGTCCTGAATTAGCTCATAGACTTGAAGCGGAAGGTTATGATTGGATTAAGCAAGAATTAGGAATCGAAGACGAAACTGTAGGACAAAATGCATAAAGGTTAGGAGGTATCGTATGACTGTGGAAACTAAATTACCGTTTGATCAAGAATATATTCGGTCTTTTTCTGCAAACAGAAATGAACCGGAATGGATGCAACAATTACGTTTGCAAGCATTAGATTTAGTCGAAGGTTTAGAAATGCCTAAACCTGATAAAACAAGTATTAAAAGATGGAACTTTACTGATTTCAAACATGATACGAAAGCAGTGGAATTAAATTCCTTACAAGAATTGCCTGAAGATATTCAAGTATTTCTTGATATGGAAAATACAAATAAAAATTTGGTTATTCAACGAAATCAAACAGTTGCTTACAAATCACTTTCAGAAGATTTACAAGCACAAGGTGTTATTCTTACAGATATCCAAACAGCACTAAATGAACATAGCGATTTGGTACAACGTTATTACATGAAAGATGCAGTTCAAATTGATGAACACAAATTAACTGCACTTCATACTGCATTAATGAATGGTGGAGTATTCGTATATGTTCCTAAAAACGTTGTTGTAGAAGAACCGCTTCAAGCAATTTTCTGGCAAGAAGACCCAGAAACAGCTACATTCAACCATGTGATTGTCGTTGCAGAGGCGAACAGTTCTTTAACATATGTAGAAAACTATATCTCTCATAATCATGATGAGAAAGCAGTTGCGAATATTGTTACAGAAGTTATTGCACATGATAACGCAAAAATCAACTTTGGTACTGTAGACAATTTTGCGCATGGCACAACAGTATATGTAAACCGTCGTGGTGTAGCTTATCGTGATGCCAAAACAGAATGGAACTTAGGTCAGATGAATGATGGAAATACAGTTTCTGAGAATATTACACATTTAATTGGTGATAATTCTTATTCTTATGCGAAGACTGTTTCTGTAGGTCGTGGTGACCAAACACAGAACTTCACTGCGAAAATTGTCCATTTTGGTAAGCAATCAGAAGGATACATTTTACAACATGGTGTAATGAAAGATGCTGCTTCAGCAATATTTAACGGTATTGGAAAAATCGAACATGGTGCTTCCAAATCGAATGCGGAACAAGAATCTCGTGTATTAATGCTAAGTAAAGATGCACGTGGGGACGCAAATCCAATTCTTTTAATTGATGAAGATGATGTTACAGCAGGTCATGCTGCTTCTGTAGGCCGTGTAGATCCACTTCAATTGTATTATTTAATGAGTAGAGGAATTTCTAAGCAAGAAGCAGAACGCTTAATCATTCATGGTTTCTTAGCGCCTGTAGTAACGGAAATTCCAATTGAAGCAGTACGAAATCAATTAACAGAGGTAATTGAAAGGAAAGTATACTAATGAACGTCGAAGCGATTCGTGAGCAATTTCCGATACTAAATCAAGAGGTAAACGGCCACCCATTAGTATATTTGGATTCTGCAGCAACATCGCAAAAACCAATAAAGGTAATCGAAGCATTAAATAGTTATTATCACTTAAATAATTCTAATGTGCACCGTGGTGTACACACATTAGGAACTCGTGCTACAGATCAATATGAAGGTGCACGTGATAAGGTTAAACAATTTATACATGCTGCTTCAACAGAAGAGATTATTTTTACAAGAGGAGCAACGACAGCAATTAACATGGTTGGGTATGGATATGCACGTCACTTTCTAAAAGAAGGTGACGAGGTCGTTATTACACAGATGGAGCATCATAGTAATATCATTCCATGGCAGCAAGCATGTAAGTGTACTGGAGCTACTTTGAAGTATATTCCGATGGAAAGTGATGGCACGATTACATTAGATGCTGCTCGAGAAACAATTACTTCGAATACAAAAATCGTTGCAATTACACATGTATCTAACGTATTAGGAACAATAAATCCAATTAGAGAAATTGCAGATATAGCTCATGAAAATGGAGCAATCCTACTAGTTGATGGAGCACAAGGAATCCCTCACTTAAAAGTAGATGTGCAAGCATTAGATTGTGATTTCTATGCATTCTCTGGACACAAAATGTGTGGACCAACTGGTATTGGTGTGTTATATGGTAAGAAAGCTTTGCTAGAAAAAATGGAACCAGTAGAATTTGGTGGAGAAATGATTGACTTTGTTGATTTATATGACTCCACTTGGAAAGAACTCCCTTGGAAGTTTGAGGGGGGGACACCAATTATAGCTGGTGCAATTGGTTTAGGCGCAGCGATTGACTTTTTAAACGAAATTGGAATGGAAGAAATAGAAGCACATGAAAAGCAATTAGTTAGCTATGCACAAGGAAAGTTATCCACAATTGATGGCATTACAATATATGGACCTAAACAAAGAAGTGGTTTAGTTACATTTAACATCGAAGGAGTACACCCTCACGATACTGCAACAGTACTAGATGCAGAAGGTATTGCAGTAAGAGCAGGTCATCATTGTGCACAACCATTGATGAAATGGTTGCAAGCAACAGCAACAGCACGAGCTAGTTTCTACTTGTACAATACGAATGATGATATTGATCGTTTAGTTGAGGGAATCCAAAGAGCGAAGGAGTATTTTGGTGATGTCTTTTAACAATTTGGATACATTATATAGACAAGTAATTATGGATCATTATAAAAATCCTCGTAACAAGGGTACTTTAGCTGATGATACGATTACAATTGATATGAACAACCCAACATGTGGGGACAGAATTGAGTTGCATCTGCAAATAGAGAATGATATTGTCAAAGATGCTAAGTTCGAAGGAGAAGGTTGCTCGATTAGCATGTCTTCTGCATCGATGATGACACAAGCAATTAAAGGTAAAAATGTAGATGATGCAGTGAAGATGTCATCCATTTTTTCAAATATGATGCTAGGAGAAGAACTAGATGAAGTTGAAATGGACTTAGGTGACATTGAAGCACTTCAAGGTGTATCGAAGTTCCCAGCACGTATTAAATGTGCTACGTTAGCTTGGAAAGCAATGGAGAAAGCAGTAGCAGAGGATGAAAAGCAGTAAGCTAAAATCCTACATTATTAGGAGGTATGAAAATGGCTAAAAAAGCACCTGAAATAGGCGAATATAAATATGGTTTTCACGATCGAGATATTTCCATTTTTCGTACAGAAAAAGGATTAACACGTAAAATAGTAGAAGAAATCTCACACATGAAAGAAGAACCTGAGTGGATGTTAGAATACCGCTTAAAAGCATTGGAACAATTTTATAAAAAGCCAATGCCACAATGGGGTGGAGATCTATCTGAACTTGACTTTGATGAAATTACGTACTACGTAAAACCATCTGAGCGTTCAGAACGTTCTTGGGATGAAGTTCCTGAAGAAATTAAGCGTACATTCGATAAATTAGGTATTCCTGAAGCAGAACAAAAATATTTAGCAGGTGTTTCTGCACAGTATGAATCAGAAGTAGTGTATCACAACTTAAAAGAAGACTTAGAGAAAATGGGTATCGTATTTAAAGATACAGATACAGCACTGAAAGAGAATGAAGATTTATTCAAAGAATACTTTGGTAAAGTAATCCCTTCTTCTGATAACAAATTTGCTGCATTAAACTCTGCTGTATGGTCTGGTGGTTCCTTTATCTATGTTCCAAAAGGTGTCAAAGCAGACACACCTTTACAAGCATATTTCCGTATTAACTCTGAGAATATGGGTCAATTTGAGCGTACGTTAATTATCGTGGATGAAGGCGCATCTGTACACTATGTTGAAGGATGTACTGCACCAACATATACAACGAATTCATTACACAGTGCTGTTGTTGAAATCTTTGTTAAAAAAGATGCATATTGCCGTTACACAACAATCCAGAACTGGGCGAATAATGTTTACAATTTAGTAACTAAAAGAGCAACATGTGATGCCAATGCAACAATGGAATGGATTGATGGGAATATCGGTTCTAAATTAACAATGAAATATCCAGCTGTCATCTTAAAAGGTGAAGGCGCACGTGGTATGACATTATCGATTGCTTTAGCCGGTAAAGGTCAACACCAGGATGCAGGTGCAAAAATGCATCACCTTGCACCAAACACATCTTCTACAATCGTATCTAAATCCATTTCTAAACAAGGTGGAAAAGTATCATATCGTGGAATTGTTCATTTTGGTCGTAAAGCAGATGGTGCACGTTCGAACATCGAATGTGACACATTAATTATGGATAATCAATCAACTTCTGATACGATTCCTTACAATGAGATTTTAAATGAGAATATCTCATTAGAGCATGAAGCAAAAGTATCAAAAGTATCTGAAGAACAATTATTTTATTTAATGAGTCGTGGTATTTCTGAGGAAGAAGCAACAGAAATGATCGTAATGGGCTTCATTGAACCATTCACGAAAGAACTTCCAATGGAATATGCGGTAGAAATGAATCGCTTGATTAAATTCGAGATGGAAGGTTCTATTGGTTAATAAAATCACAACCCTTGTCATATTAATTTGGCAAGGGTTTTTGTATTTAAAAAAGTTTAACATTCCTCATTATTAAAAGGTTCCAATCCTCCTTACATGACCCACAAAATTTCATAAGTAATTTATCCATACATGTAAATTCACATATTCTTAACAGTTTTACTACAGTATTTTAATATTAAATCCTTACTATTAATTTTGTCGGAATAAATAAATTAGTAGAATAAAAGGAGAATTACATAAATGAAGATGTTGAAAAAAGTATCCATAATCATACTTGCTTTACTCACTATGGTATCATGTATACTTCCTGTACAAGCCATCAGTCAGGCAGATTATACTAAACCGTCTAAACCAGAAGGAACTACGCATGTATTAAATACGGATGCACCTTTGGTTAGCGCCCCTTTACCAGCAATAGATCATGGTGGGAATGCGAATGATTCAGTTTTAAAAAATATTGCTTTAACCAATCCTTTTATCCAGATTCTAGATGGATTTGACCAAGTCTGGTCGATGAATCAACCTATGTGGAGAGACGGAACAGCATTAACTATACCGGGTGTAAAAGGAGAGATTGCTAAATATGGTGACGGACCAACTGTTTATTTTGATGGATACAAAAATGATGAAACAAAAGTAGTTGCAGATAAGAATACATATGCTAATGAAGAAATAAGAGATTCAGAGACTTGGGTAGCTAATATAAAATATGTAGAAGAGGTTACGAAAAATAGAACAGAAGAAGAGGCATTGGCTGCCTATTATGATGACCAAAGAGATAAGGTATATAGTATGATGGAAGCTTATGGACCGTTGGCTAATACCTATGTAGATATCGTTAAACCGGTAACGAATGTAATCAGAACAAAAGAGGAAATGAATATCGTATTAGAAGAGGCAACAGTTGAAGATCAAGCGCAAGGAATGGGACAATGGGAGGAGTCTGAATTATCTAATGCGATGGATTTAGTGCATTTAATCAGATTTAGAAATCCGTCTTCATCCAATCCTTCTAAATACTTTTTCTCATCTCCGAGACCTTATAGAATGAATTCAAATGGAGAAGTGAAAGAAATGGTTGATGAGAACGGTTTGCCTATTTGGACAACAATTGGTAGCGGAGAGAGTCGAGTAGAAGATTTACCTTCAGGTGGGAAAAAAGAAATTGGAGAACGACATTATCAACAATATGAGTCGAATGTAGAAGTAATTCCTGCGTTAGAATATGTAAAAAGAAAAGCAGAAGATGGAAGAGGAAAAGATGGCGCGTTTCCGAGTGGACATACTAGTGCATCTTATTTATCCACATTTGGATTTGCATATGCTACACCAGAAAGATATGCGGAATTTTTAACTAGAGCCGCTGTAATGGGAGAAAACAGAATAGTGGCTGGGATGCACTCGCCTCTTGATGTTATTGGAGCAAGAATTCAAGCAACAGCAATGACTGCATATGCATTTAATTTATCTGAAAACAAAGAAGTGTTAGATAAGGCATATACAAATGCTGGAGAAGTATTTGGTAAACTGGCGGAATCAAAAGGATTAAGTCTATACGATTATGCACATACAGTTACGGAAGATTATACGTTCGAAAGCGCATATGATGAAGAAAAATTTGAAGATCATGAGGCAAATAAAGCATTTTATCGCGAGAAGCTCACTTATGGTTTACCTCAAACAGGAACGAAAGGTTTAGATCCTGTCGTACCAAAAGGAGCAGAGGTATTATTAGAAACTCGTCAACCATATTTGACTGATCAACAGCGAAGAGAAGTGTTGTATACTACTGAAATTGATTCGGGCTATCCAGTAATTGATGAATCAAACGGTTGGGGAAGGCTAGACTTAGTTACAGCATCAGATGGGTATGGTGCCTTTCTAAGTAACGTTACAGTGAATATGGATGCTTCAAAAGGTAGATTCCATGCGCATGACCGTTGGAGAAATGATATTAGTGGTAGTGGCATGCTTACAAAGCAAGGGACAGGGAAGCTTACGTTAATGGGGAATAATAGTTACACTGGTGGTACATTGTTACAAGGTGGAACATTAGAAGCTACTTCAGCAACTTCTTTTGGTACAGGTGATCTGTACATCGAAAATGGTGAAATTTTAGTGAATGTAGCTGAAACGTTACACATAAATGGGAATGCAACAATGGAAAGTGGATTACTAAATATTAATATGGACAATGATGACATTCAAGTCAGTGTAGATGGAATGTTATATATTGATGGTGGTAATTTAAATTTAGATTTGTCTGATTACAGTATTAATCAATCAAAAGAAATCACTTTACTTACTGCAGATAAGTTGAAAGGTACCTTTGATAACGTGACAGCTGAAGGCTATGATGTAACAGTAACTTATCATGATAAGAGTGTTGTAGCAACGATTAAACCAATCGAATCTTCTGAACCAGTTACTCCGAAACCAGAAGAACCAGTAAAGCCAGAAAAACCTGAAACTCCTGAGAGTCCTGAAAACCCAAAAGAACCTGTGACTCCTGAAAAGCCGGGAGAATCAAATAATGAAAAGAAACAAAATCGCGTTACATTAGCTCCTACTGTTAATAACAATGAAGCCACATTGGAAATGGATGAGTTAAAACGTTTAGCTAATAATGGAGAGTTATGGATAGATTTACATGACAAAAGTGACACTGTAAAGGTAATCTTTACGCAAGAGCAAATAAGATATTTGATGAAGACTAATGCAATTATCATCATTAAGTTAAAAAATGTCAGTTTAAGCCTATCTGCATCTAATTTTGATGAGGAATCTGGACCTGTATCGATACAGTTAAAGCGTATGGCAGATATAGAACAAGCGTTAAGTGTGGTCTATGATTTCGAAATGAAACAAGATAACAAACTAGTAGAGAAGTTCAATCAAAAAGTCAAACTAACTTTTTCTGTTGACAGTGAGAAAGTAAAAAATACAAACAATGCGAAAGTATTTTACTGGAATCCAGAACTTGAGAAATGGGAAGTTGTAGGTGGGAAATGGCAAGATGGAAAGGTAATAGCAGAAACCAATCATTTCAGCACATATACTGTTTTTGAAGCTGAGGAAGAAGTAGTACAGGATGTTGTAATAGATGCTGGACAAACTCTTCCAGACACTGCAACTACAATGTATCAATACATGTTGATTGGGTTGTTACTCTTCTTGAGTGGTACTACTTATTTATTTTTAAAAAGAAAAACTTCATAAAATCATGATTCACAATAAAGAAAGAATAGACGGTTCAGTTGGATTATTTTTTAAATAAGCTATATAATAAAAGAGGGGTTCATTATAGAACCCTTCTTTTATTTCATTGTATTTACATTGGAGTAGAGAACATAACGGAATTTTATTACATAATATGGAAGTGATAGTGTGGTTATCGTAATTTGTTTAATTATTGGGTTATTATCTGCAATGTTAGGAAGTATTGTAGGATTAGGTGGAGGAGTCATTCTTGTACCAATATTACTTATCCTTCATGCAACTACAGACATGTTTCATTGGGCTACTGCAAACACCATTGTTGGCATATCATTAGTGATAATGGTATTTACTGCAATGTCCTCAACGATTACTTATGCTAAACAAAAAAGAATCGATTATAGAAGCGGTTTGTTTTTTATTTTAGGTAGTTTACCTGGCGGTGTATTAGGTTCTTGGTTAAATCAATTTGTTGAAACAGATATGTTCTCGTTGTTTCTGGGAATATTTATGTTTCTTATATTTATTAGCTTTATGTTTCAAAACAAAACAAATGAAACACAACTCAGTGATCTACCACTGAGAAAGGGATTTGTGAGACGTGAAATACATATAGGAAATAGTACATATATGTATCATTTTTCTCCATATATTGCTGTTGGAATTGCTTTTGTTGTAGGAATGTTATCAGGATTTTTTGGTATCGGTGGAGGTTCACTGATGGTACCTGCAATGATTTTACTATTTCATTTTCCTCCACATATCGCTTCAGCAACATCTATGTTTATGATTTTATCATTAAGTACAGTTAGTTCCTTTACACATATCATGTTAGGACATATTGAGTGGAATTATGTATGGGCATTTATACCGGGTGCATGGTTTGGTGGTGTGTTAGGTGCGAAAGTAAGTCAACAATTATCAAGTAAAGGAATTGAATATTTACTTCGCGCTGTCTTGTTATTAATTGGACTTCGTTTAATTTATCAAGGAATATTTATGTAAATGAAGTTTCTGGGAGGGGGATGAGGAATGATTGAACATTTGCATGTTTATTATTCTAATGATTTACATAGTCATTTTGAACAATGGACAAAAATCGTTAGTTATTTAAAGGAAAAGGAAAAGCTACATCATAATAATAAAGAAAATTATTGGACTGTAGACATTGGAGACCATGCAGATCGATTCCACCCAATTACAGAAGCGACATTAGGAAAATCTAATGTGGAGTTATTAAATGATGCTTCTTATGATATAGCAACAATAGGGAATAATGAAGGCATTACGTTAGACTATCAAGATTTATTTCATTTATATGATGATGCAGACTTTCACGTATCTTGTGCAAACTTGCTTCCGCAAAAAGGACCATTACCAAAATGGTTAAAAGAATATCATATCGTACATTCTGAAAGTGGTGTAAAAATTGCATTCATTGGTTTGACAGCACCGTTTACTCCATTTTACAATCCATTAGGTTGGAAAGTGGAATCACCAATTAACTATTTAGCTAGGCGATTACCGGAGATGAAGAAAAACGCAGATATCATTATTTTGTTATCACATTTAGGCTTAACGGAAGATCAAATCATTGCAGAACAGTTCCATGAGATTGATATAATTATTGGAGGCCATACTCACCATTTATTCAAAAATGGAGAAGTAATAAACGGTACATTGTTAACTGCTGCTGGGAAGTATGGACATTATGTCGGAGAAGTACACTTAGAGTGGGATCATGAAAATCGAGAGTTAATACACAAAGAAGCATATGCTGTACCAATCAATCATTATAAGGATGATAAGCAAACAACAGCAAAATTAGATCAATTAGCTATCAAAGCAGATAAACAACTAAATAGAATAATCACATCGGTAGAAGCTCCTTTAGATGTAAATTGGTATGAGTCTACACCTATTATTGAACAATTTACATCTTACTTGTTGAAATGGACAGATGCAGATGTATCGATGTTAAATGCTGGTATTTTACTAGATTCTATAGGTAAAGGTGCGATTACGTTTAAAGATATTCATTCGATTTGTCCACATCCGATTAACCCATGTGTTGTCGAATTAACAGGTAAAGAACTGATGGAAGTAGTCCGAGGCGCATTTGATGAAGAACTAATCCATTTAGAAGTAAAAGGTTTTGGATTTAGGGGAAAAGTTGTTGGTAAAATGATTTTTGCTGGTATAACTGTGGAAACGTCTCAAGACAAAAATGGTAAAGAACATGTGAAAGAAATCTATTATCAGAATGAATCATTACATTCAGACAAAATCTATAAATTAGCGACAGCTGATATGTTTACTTTTGGTAGAATGTTTCCTGTAATTGTAAGAGCAAAGCAGAAGAGATTCTATTTACCTGAATTTATGAGAGACTTGTTAGCAAGTATGTTAAAAGAAACTGTATAATATTGTCACACCTCTTTCGCCTATACATATGATTTAGGGAAAGGGGTGTTTTTTATGATGGAAGTAAAACCGTTAACAATAGATGGACATCCATATGTATCGATTGTTGTGCAATTACCATATACAACATTACTCATTATTACAAATGAAATTGGTTATGTGATGTGCGGAGCTTTGGATGTAGATGTATTAAATGATAAATTGCGAGATCGCCCTGTTGTGGCTGGGCGTGCAGTTGGTGTCAAGACAATTGATGATTTATTAAATGGGAAATTAGAAAAAGTAACACACACAGCAAATAAGCAATATGGTTGGAAAAAAGGTATGCCAATACGAGAAGCGCTTCTCTTAATTAGTGAGAAGAAAGAATAATTAGATGAAATAATTTAGACATAATTCGATAATTTCCGTTTAATTTTGCGTGAAATAACTAGTAAAAACGTAGCATTTCTGCTAATCTTATTTAGTGGATAATAAAATTGGTTAATCATATAGGGAGTTTCAAATGAGATTAGTATCGACAAGTATGTTACGTGAAGGTATTGAATTAGCAAAACCAATATATGATGGCAAAGGTCGAGTGCTTGTTCAGCGAAATGTGAAGTTAACGAATCGAATGGTTAATCGGTTAAAAAGTAGTGGAATTACGTATGTATACATGCGAGACAAATTTACTGAAGACATTTTGATTACACCACCAATATCTGCTGAAGAAAGATTAGATGCTGTCAATAAAATTAAGACATCTTTTCAGTCTATTGAATCAAAGGATATTAAAAATGCAAGTCATTTGATGGATGCTGCTTCGGAACAAATGAATGACATCGTAAAAGGTTTAATTGGAAACTTGTATGAGCAAGAAGAAGTCATGCATTACTTATCTGATCTATTAATTATTGACGATTATGTTTTTAATCATTCATTAAATGTAACGATTTATACACTTGCATTAGCGAAAGAATTGCGTTATAACAAGAAAGATTTACAAGTAATCGGCTTAGGTTCATTATTACATGATATTGGAAAAGTCTATATACCACAAGAAATATTGAATAAAGAAGGAAAACTAACAGATACCGAATTCCAAATAGTCAAGGCACATACGGAATATGGTTTTGAAATACTGAGAAAAAGTCACAGTATACCATTGCTTGTTGCTCATTGTGCTTTTCAACACCATGAGAGATTAGATGGATCTGGTTATCCTAGAGGACTGAAAGAGGATAAAATACATCCATATGCGAAGATATTAGGTATTGCTGATGTATTTGATGCAGTAACTAGTAATCGTGTGTATCGTAAAGCGATGTTACCACATGAAGGGATAGAGATTTTATATCAAGGTGCAGACTCAAAATTTGATAAAAAGCTAATTGATATTTTTAAAAGGACTGTAGCAATCTATCCTAATGGTGTAACAGTTGGACTGAGTGATGGAAGAAAAGGAATTGTAATTAAACAAAATCATCGATATGATGTGAATCCATTTATTCGAATCATTGAAGATAATGGTGAGACAGTTCAACCATATGATTTGGATTTATCTGCATATCCAAATATAACTATTATACAAGCACATCAACCACTCATTTAAAAAAATAGTATCTATTTCTACCCCCTCCTTCATATATGTATAGGAAAGGAGGGTTTTTTATGTTCAAAAAGAGAAAGCGGCTCTCTAACACGCCAAATAAACAAATGATATATATAGCTTTATTATTGTTTATCGTTAGTATGGTTGGAAGTATTCTGCTTGTTAACGAAGGAATAAAACCTGTTTTATTAGATTATGCCGAAGTAAGAGTAAAACAAATTGCCAATCAAGCCATGGGCATTGCTGTCAATAAAAAAATATCTGATGATTTGGATACATCACAACTAGTACAAACAAAAGTAGATGATGAAGGAAAAGTGGAGAATTACATATTTAATTCGATAGTGGAAAACCGTGTACAAAGAAATGTTCAATATCGTGTAGAAAACTTTCTGAAATTATTAGAGAAAGGGGATCGTCCTGAAACAGGTGTTCCATTAGAGGTGGAACTAGAATTAGATCCTTCAGAAAAAGAACTAATAGATGATATTCGTGAAAAAGGATTATTAATTGAAGTACCTTTAGGCCAAGCATTAGGTATCCCATTACTTGCGAATTTAGGTCCAAAAATTCCTATTAACATAGAAGTGATTGGCCATGTAGAAACACAAATTAAAAGTGAAATCGTAGAAACGGGTGTGAATGGTGCATTTATTAATATTGATGTACATGTCGCAGTAGAAATGAAAGTAGTCATTCCATTTGCATCAAGACCAGTTCGGATAGAACAAAATATCCCTGTAACAAAAGTTTTTGATCCAGGTGACGTACCTAATTATTATCAAAGTGGAGAAAGTAAGTCCAATTTCTCTGTCCCACTTCAACCATTTGAATAAATGGAATGGTTATACTCACATTTATGTAACAATTGTTAGAACAGACTAAATATTACCTTTGACAAATTGTTTGAAAATTCGATATAATTTCAAAGTTAACAATATTCGTAATAAGAGAAATGAATAAATAGTAGGTTTGTTTAAAATGTCGAGTAAACCTAGTAGGAACACTTATTCTTAATAAAATGAAAGGAGAAGGATTTTATGGAACAGCGATCACAGTGGGGATCACGAATGGGTTTTTTATTAGCAGCAATTGGATCAGCTGTTGGGTTAGGAAATATATGGCGTTTTCCTGCAACAGCATATGAAAATGGTGGAGGGGCGTTCTTTATTCCATATTTATTTGCATTACTAACAGCAGGTATCCCTTTATTAATTATGGAATACACTATTGGTCATAAATATCGTAGTTCTTCACCAAGAAGTTTTTCGAAAATAAGTAAAGGGATGGAATGGATTGGTTGGTGGCAAGTACTGATTTCTTTTGTTATTTCCACATATTATCCAATTATTATTGCCTGGGCAATAATGTATACGTACTATTCTATTGGTACGAAGTGGGGAGATGATACAACAAATTTCTTTGTGACAGATTTCTTATCATTGTCTGATCCAGGTGTTTTTGGATCGATTGTACCAAATGTCATGATTCCATTATTAATTGTTTGGCTTGTTGCATTTATTATCTTAGGAAAAGGAATTAAAAAAGGAATAGAAGTTGCCAATCGAATTTTTATCCCAACATTATTAATTGTTTTTATCTTTATTGTTATACGTGCATTAACATTACCAGGTGCACTTGATGGAGTGGATGCATTTTTTAAACCAGATTGGAGTAAAATCATGGATGGCTCTGTATGGGTAGCCGCATATGGTCAGATTTTCTTTAGTCTTTCGATTGCATTTGCAATTATGATTACTTATTCTTCTTATTTACCGAAAAAATCAGATATTACAAATAATGCATTTATTACAGGATTTGCAAACTCTTCTTTTGAATTGCTTGCAGGTATCGGAGTATTCGCTGTGCTAGGATTTATGGCACTGCAAACATCTCAACCAATTGATGAAGTAGTTAAAGGCGGAGTAGGGTTAGCGTTTATGGCATTCCCTGAAATTATTAATCAAATGCCGGCAGCGAGCTTATTTGGAGTCTTGTTCTTTGCGTCATTAGTATTAGCAGGGATTTCATCGATGATTTCTATTTCTGAAACATACATTTCAGCAGTGCAAGAGAAATTCTCTATTTCACGTAAGATGGCAGTTGCTTTTGGTGGAGGATTAGCATGTATCTTCTCGCTATTTTATGCAAATCAAGGTGGCTTAAACTTACTGGATACTGTAGATTATTTTATTAATAATTATGGTGTTGCGTTAGCAGGATTATTTGAAGTTGTAGCAATTGCTTGGTTTGCTCGTTCATTAAAAGATTTGCAGAACCACGCAGATGCAGTGTCAGATATTAAATTAGGTGTATGGTGGCGTTTTTGCTTAAGTGTTGTAACACCAGTCGTTCTTGGTTATATGATGCTTCAGAACTTAAAAACAGATCTATCAAGAGCATATGAAGGTTATCCAATTGAATTCCTATTTAGTTATGGATGGGTAGTAGCAATTGCAGTAATGTTCTTAGGTACATTAATTACATTAAAAAAATGGCCATCAAAAGAGAACCAATCATAAGGGAGGTTATGCTTCGTGTCGACAAGTTCTATTGTTATGGCAGTCATAGGTATAACAGTTATTTGGGGCGGCTTAATTGTAAGTATTATTAATGCCAAGCTTTCATCAAAATAAAAATGCTATGGTTAGAACCGAACTTGTTTACTTTATAAGTCAACAGGTTCGGTTCTTTTTTTGATAAAGAAATTCTATTGTGCTCTTTCCCATTTCTTCAAATATGGAAAAGGATCGAATGACCATTCATTCTTCCCATCGTCTTTATACATTCCGTAATGCAAGTGTGGTGGGAACTTTCCAGCAGTACCTGGAGGACCATAGCCACTAGAACCGACAGAACCAATAACTTGTCCAGCTTCTACGATATCCCCTACTTTTATGCCATCTGCAAATCCGTTTAGATGTGCATAGTAATGATATCTATTGTACATATCTCGAATACCAATACGCCAACCACCAAATCTATTCCAACCCTTTAATTCCACTACGCCAAATGTTGTTGCCCTTACTGGGGTCCCATAACTAGCAAAAATATCTGTCCCTTCATGTATTCTTCGACCGCCAAATCCACGAGCATCTCCCCAAGTATTTTTGTAGCTGTAATTATATCCTTTTGGTATTGGAAATGCGGTTTGATCAAAAGTCAACGTATGGTATTTTTTAATCATCGTTGCATAGTTAACAATGGACAAAACAGATAATTCTCGATGATAATAATTCCATAAAGCTGCTTTCATATCTTCTTCTGTGTGCCCATATCGTTGCAAATAGTTGGATATAGAATATAAGACATCGAGATCTGAATCTAATTCTGCTTTATTGTTGCCATCTCCATCACGACCTAGACCATTAAACAATTCCAAACTCAGTGAAAGGCTGTCTTCGTTATTTGGAGCGAACCCGAACCATTTTTCGGGTGGAACTTCGATATGGATAAGTCTATCTTCTTCTTGTTTACGAATATTTTTTTCGTAACGATTGATAGCTGCTAAATAATACCATGGAACAGATGTGATGAATTCCATTTGCTTAAATAAGTTAATTTTTTCTATGTCATCATCCACATTTTCTTCGGCATGTGCTATAGTAGAGAATAAGAAAAAGCAAAAAATAGCGATAATTATTGACTTAATTTTCAAAAATATTGCTCCCTTCATTGTATGTAAAAATAACTAATCTGAAATAGTAATACAACATGTTCATTATGAATCAAAAGGATAGAACACAAAATAGTACGAATGAGAAATGATATAGAACTGACTAGCACTAGTTTAAGTCAAACATTTCTATTTCATTCAAGTAACATATTCAAAAATAGGTAATTTTTGAGAAAGACAGGAGTGTGTAGGAATAGATGTTTGAAGTACAAGGAAGAACGTATGAAATGATAGAAAATTATAGAGATGGTTTCGATGAGAAGGCATTTAAAGAGCGATATAGTGATGTATTAAGTAAGTATGATTTTATTGTTGGGGATTGGGGATATGATCAATTAAGGTTAAAAGGATTTTATGATGATCAAAACGCAAAAGCAACATTTGATACAAAAATAAGTACACTAGAAGATTATTTGTATGAATATTGCAATTTTGGTTGTCGATATTTCATTGTAAAGCAAATGAAGAAATAGAAAAAGCGCCGGTGAATTGGAATCAATGAAATGTATACATTCGATACCATATTGTCAAGGCGCTTTCCACATTTTTACGGTTTATTGTAAGGTTTACGAACAACTTTATTTATATGCAGCTATAATTGGGCTAAGATATTTTTTAATGTCGTCTGCTTCCATTTCGTTGTACTGAAAAGTATGTTCTACATAATTGGGCTCTAATAATGTATCTAGTTGAATTTTAGAATATTTATTCGTGTTTAAATCTATTACTAACAAGTCTGGATGAAACAGTGGAGATTGGATAATAGCTAGATCAAAACGAATCGTATTCCCTATGAAACTAATCAGTCTTGTTTCACTATTTTGTTTCTCGTCTTTAATATAAGATAGTGTCAACTTCTTCACCTCTAATTCAAATTAATAAGTGTCTTACAGTACAGATACATCGTAGCAAAAAGTGAAAATACAGTAAAGTTTTAGCATTAATATATAAATAGAAAGGTGTTTTTACCATGTATTTTGTTGATATTCATCAATTAATGAATAAACTAGAATTTTTCTCTACTCAATTAGCAATGTCTAAGCGAATTTCTATTGATACGGAAATAAATAAGTTAGCACTTGAGCGTGTGACACATTTATTAATCGAGTCATTATTAGATATAGGGAACATGATGATTGATGGATTTGTGATGCGAGACCCAGGTAGTTATGCAGATATTATTTCTATATTGGTTGATGAGAATGTTCTTGAAAAGGAAGAAGAGGATGCATACCACTCATTAGTGCATCTAAGGAAATCCTTAATACAAGAATATGACAAAATTGACCATGAAGTGATTGTATCGACATTAAATGACAATCATACTTACTACAAGTCATTTGAGCAAAAAATTAAAACATATTTAGCTGACGAAATGGGTGTAGCGAACACTTTTCGTGAGTAGAGAATGGCGTTGTGACCTAATTCACATTGTGATTTGTTTTATTGTGTTTTAATGGATGTAGAAAATATTAAAATAGGGAGCGGTTTTTTATGCAACAATCAGTCATAACGGATAAATTTGGTAGAGTACTTCAAGATTTAAGAATATCAGTGACAGATCGTTGTAATTTCAGATGTAGGTATTGTATGCCTCGAGAAATCTTTGGAAAAGACTTTGCTTTCCTACCAAAAGAACATTTATTAACATTTGAAGAAATTGAGCGAATTGCTCAAGTATTTTTAAACTTAGGAGTTAAAAAAATACGTTTAACAGGTGGAGAGCCATTATTACGTAAAGATATCGCTTCATTAATTAATAGATTAAGTCAATTAACAGGATTAGAAGATATAGGCTTAACGACAAATGGAGTCTTGTTAGGTAAGATGGCGGTAAAATTAAAAGAAGCAGGTCTAAAACGTGTCAATGTCAGTTTAGATGCACTAGATGATGAAACATTTATGGCGATTAATGATAGTAATGTGAAGTCAAATAAGATATTAGAAAGTATCACATTAGCAAAAGAAGCAGGATTACATGTCAAAGTAAATATGGTCGTAAAAAAAGGTATGAATGATTATGAAATTGTGCCAATGGCTACCTATTTTAAAGAGCTTGGCGTTACATTACGATTCATTGAATTTATGGATGTGGGCCAATCAAATGGTTGGGATTTTAAACATGTGATTACGAAAAAAGAAATATTTGACAAACTAAGTGAAATCTATGAATTAGAACCTGTAAACCCTGATTATATTGGAGAAGTCGCTAAACGATATCGTTATAAAGGGACAAGTAGTGAAGTTGGATTCATTACTTCTGTTTCTGAATCATTTTGTTCTTCTTGTACCCGTGCACGTATTGCTGCAGATGGACACTTTTATACATGTTTGTTCGCAGGAACTGGGTTTAATTTGAAAGATATCATTCGTTCAGGGGTAAGCGACGATCAACTCGAACAAATTATTATACAACGTTGGAATCAACGTGAAGATCGATATTCTGATGAACGCACTGAGGAAACAGCAAAAAATCGCAAAAAAATAGAAATGTCATACATTGGTGGATAAAAATAGTAGGTGATGAGAATGCATACAGATTTAAGACGTTATCATCGTCAAATGATGTTTCAACATATTGGTGATAGTGGACAAGAAAAGTTGTTAGAAAAAAATGTACTTATTGTCGGTTGTGGAGCGCTAGGATCTTCCATTGCTGAGATGTTAGTGCGAGCAGGTGTTGGTAATTTAACGATTATAGATAGAGATTATGTAGATTTGACAAATTTACAAAGACAACACCTTTTCACTGAAGAAGATGTTTTGAATCATACACCGAAAGTAATCGCAGCGAAACAACAATTGAATAAAATTAATAGCCAAGTGAACATTGAAGCGGTTGTACTCGATGCAAATCCGAATTCACTGGAACCGTATTTAAATAATATCGATCTTGTAATGGATGCTACAGATAACTTTGATATAAGATTTGTTATTAATGACCTTTGTCAAAAATATGAGATTCCGTGGATATTTGGTGCATGTGTAGGAAGTGCTGGTATGTCGTATACGATCCTTCCAAAAAAAACACCTTGTATGGATTGTCTATTAAAGGTAACACCAATGTTTGGAGCGACATGTGACGCTGTCGGTGTGATTGGACCAGCAGTACAGGTGGTTGTTTCTTATCAAGTAACAGAAGCGTTGAAGCTATTAGTTGAAGCAAATGACAAGCTTCGAACAACATTAATTTTGTTTGATTTATGGCAAAATCAATTTCAATCGATTGATGTGACAAAAGCAAAAGATGCGAACTGCAAAAGCTGTGGCGATAATCAGACATATCCTTCATTAGATTACGCTAATCAACAGAAGGTTGCGGTACTTTGCGGCCGAGATACTGTTCAAATAAGAGGGAAACAATTCGAATTAAATGAATTAGCTATACATGTCCAAAAATTTGGCGAAATGGTAATGAATCCATTCCTTATTAGATTAAAATTAGAAGAACATGAAATGGTATTTTTCCAAGATGGCAGAGTATTTGTACATGGTACGAATTCCATTGCTTCTGCAAAGAAACTGTATTATCAAATAGTTGGTTAAAAGGATGAATGAAATGAACTTACATCGTAATCCAATTCCAGTAGAAGATGCAATAAATAAAGTGTTAGCTTGTCAGATAAAAGGAGATATAGAGCGGATTCCTTTAATGGATGCAGATAATCGCATTTTAAGTGAGGATCTAATCGCAGATCATGACGTCCCATTATTTGATCGTTCACCATATGATGGGTATGCGTTAATTGCTAATGATACAATAGATGCTTCATTACACAACCCAATCGTATTGGATGTTGTTGGTGCAATTGGTGCAGGTAGTGTCTATACGGAGCCACTACAACCGAGCCAAGCAATTAGAATAATGACAGGTGCTAAAATACCGACAAATGCGGATTGTGTCATTATGTTAGAAGACATTACCGAAGACTCACCTAGTCAAATCAAACTAATTAAGAAAATGAAAAAAAATCAAAATATCTCTTTTCAAGGAGAAGATGTAGCAAAAGGGACAGTCATTGTCAAAAAAGGGACAAAAATTAATCCAGGTATTGTTGCATTATTAGCTACATTTGGTTATAAGGACGTACCTGTATATAAAAGACCAGTTATTGGTGTAATGGCAACAGGTAGTGAGCTGATTGAAGTTGGTGAGCCATTAGAAGAAGGGAAAATTCGTAACAGCAATGCATATATGATTATTTCTCAAATAAAACGTGCTGGAGCGATTGCTAAGTATTATGGACAAGTTAGTGATGTATTAGAAGAATGTGTGGAACAGATGAAACGTGCATTGAATGAAGTAGATTTTCTTATAACAACAGGTGGTGTATCTGTTGGTGATTATGACTTGTTACCAGCAATCTATCAACAGATGGATGCAGAAGTATTATTTAATAAGGTAGCAATGCGACCAGGTAGTGTAACAACTGTCTCTACAATCAATGAGAAAATTTTGTTTGGTTTATCTGGGAATCCGTCTGCATGCTATGTTGGCTTTGAATTATTTGCAAAACCAATGATTGATACATACTTAGCAAAAGAATCGATAGGTTTAAAAATAGAAAAAGCGATTTTATCTGAATCGATTGACAAGAAAAATTCCTTTGATCGATTTATTAGAGGGAAGGCATATATGGAGAAAGGTCAACTTCATGTAAAATTATCTGGAAAAGATAAATCAAATATGGTGCATTCTTTAGCAGAAGCAAACTGTCTGATTCATTTACAAGCAGGTAGAGATGATTACAGAAAAGGTGCAGTAGTAGATATACGATTAATTGATGAGCTATATTAAGGAGAAGGATTGTCATGAAGTTATTCGAAATAGTAACTGAACCAATTAACACGAATGAACTGATACAGAAAGTAGAGAAAAGAGAAGCAGGGGCGATCACTACTTTTATCGGTACGGTTCGAGAATTTACAAATGGAAAACGAACGGTGTACTTAGAATATCAAGCATATGTCCCAATGGCAGAGAAAATGTTGGCGCAGATTGGAGAAGAAATCACATCTAAATGGGAGAATGCGATTGTTGCGATTACGCATAGAATTGGTAGTTTAGATATTGGAGAGGCTGCCGTAGTGATTGCAGTGTCATCGCCACATCGTAAAGCAGCGTATGAAGCGAATGAATATGCTATTGAGCGAATTAAGCAAATTGTACCAATATGGAAAAAAGAGATTTGGGAAGATGGACAAGAATGGATTGGTGACCAATTAGAAAAGACATCTTATCAAAATGGCTTACCAAAAATGGAGAAGGAATGAATAAAATGATTACAGTGTTATTATTTGCCCAATTACAAGAGCAATTACAAAAAGACAAGCTTCCATTAGAAATGGATAGGGTCTCTGTTCGCGAATTAAAAGAATACTTAAAAGAAGAATTTGGATTAGTTCGTGTAACAGAAGCAATGGTTGCAATAAATGAAGCATATGCACTCGAAGACGATGAGATAAAGTCAGGAGATATTGTAGCAATCATTCCACCAGTAAGTGGTGGATAAGGGGATACTGTCGAAAAGTGAGTGAATGTCATGTATGTGATTCAAATAGTAGGATTTAAGAACAGTGGAAAAACAACGCTAAGTATTCATCTTTTGAAATATTTCAAGGAAAAAGGTTTTCGGTGTGCAACAATCAAACATCATGGACATGGTGGAGAACCGGAATATCCAAGCAGTACAGATTCTAGTAAGACATTTGAAAATGGCGCAGAATTAAGTGCGGTATTAGGTGAGAATACAGTCCATCTCCAAGCGACGAACGATGTATTGGACGTTAAAAAGCTACTAGTTTTATACAAAGAATTAGGGGTAGAAATAGTAATTATAGAAGGATTTAAACAAGAGGCATTTGGAAAAATAGTGAGAATAAGAAATGATGATGATTGGAATAGGCTGAAGCATTTAAATAATATAAAAGCAGTGATTACCAATAATCCATCTAATCAAGAATTTGGTAACCATCTGCTATTTGATTCAGAAATACAATTAATTGAGTCTATATCAGATACGATTAATCAATTTTTTTATAATCATTAGTCAATATTACAAATTTCAATTGGACAATTCTCACAGCCTATTTCCTGACGTAAGAAATCTACATCTTTTACAATAATGTGTCCAGTTTTGTTTACATGAACAATGTCTAATTTACGCAATTCACTTAACATTCGATTCACACTTTCACGAGTAGCGGCACAGAAGTTAGCTAATTGTTGATTCGTCAAAGGCATTTCGATTAAAATACCGTCATTTGTTTGAATTCCGTAACTGTTTGTTAAACGAATTAATGTACTATAAAGAGCACCTTTCTTTCCGTTTAATAAGAGGTCGCGAATCTTTGATTGAAATATTCGCATATGGTTACTTACCCATCTCATAAATTCAAATGTTAATGCACCATCTTTAATTAGTGCTTTTTCGAGTAAATCTCTATTAATTACTAATACTTCTCCTGATGTCAATACTCGTGCACTTAGTAAGTATTTTGCTTCATCACTAAATAATGTTAACTCGCCAATTAAATCATTCATTTTACATATACGTAACGTAAGTTCTTTACCGTCCGCAGTAAGTTTTTCAATTTGAATGATACCAGATTTCAGAATATATATTTCATTCGCATCCATACCTTCTTGAAATAAGAAGGTGTTTTTATACGTTTTTTTCGTGTGACTAATGGATTCTAATAATGCTCTTAATTCACTTGAGATTTTATCTTCATGTCTTTGGTGCACAATTTTCTTAACAGGTTGCATAAATGAACCCTCCATTATATTGCATATTTATATAAATTAGTGAGAATTAAGTATTTTAAATACATGTTTTATATGTTCATCTTATCATATTATCCTTATCTTTAATCATTAATAAATAAACAGATTTGTTACATAATAGTGAATATTTTGTGAAAGGTGATACGAATGGAAATAAAGGGTGTTATTATAGCGGGAGGGGAATCTAGTCGATTCGGTACTCCTAAGGCATTTGCAACATGGAAAAATCAATTTTTTTATCAACATATGATTCGTGTGTTACAATCAATCACAACAGATATTTATATTTTATCGAAAAAAGATCAGATAAATTGTTATCCATCTCCTGTCTCTGTCCTTGTGGATGATGAGAGATTTAAAGGAATGGGACCGTTGGCGGGATTGTATACTGCAATGGATCAGTTAGAAGCAGAATGGTATGTCGTATTACCTATAGATATGCCATTACTACATGAATCGATTTTATATAAGCTTACAGATCATATAAATCCTGAAATGGATGCAGTCGTTGCAAAAGTTTGTGACGATATTCAACCATTAGTTGCTATTTACAACAGAAGGGTAAAAAGGCATATTTATGAAATGCTCACAAATGACAATAGAGCAATGTATCAATTATTAAAAAGGTTACAAGTACACTATATCCCATTTACAAAGAAAGAGGAAGTGTTTTTTAAGAATATTAATACGACTGAAGAGCTTCACACAATAAGCAAGACGGAGTGACATATGCATGAATAGAGTGAGACGAACATTTTGGGTGATTGGTGGAAGTATTAGCCTTCTATTAGGAATTATCGGTATTGTTATTCCACTGTTACCAACAACACCATTAGTCATTTTAGCAGGGTTCTGTTTTGGTAAATCCTCTCCAAAATTGCATCATTGGATTGAAACAAATCGCTATTTTGGTAAGTACATTCAAGAATATCAAAAAGGAAATGGTGTGCCACTTAATATTAAATTATTTGCTATTAGCATTGTATGGATTGGGATACTTAGTACGTTATGGATTATCCCACTTATTCTAGTAAAGATAACAATGATACTTATAGCATGTGGTGTCACGATATTTATCCTTACATCACCATTATTAAAAGAAAAAGAAATAAACAAACAAGATATATAAGTAGAGAAAGGTAAGCATAAAAACCCACGGAAAGGAGAACAGACAAGCCGAAGCGGTTGCAAGCACATATTTAGAAGGAAAATTAAGTCACATTTCATTTTCATCCTAAATATATAAAAGCCCAAACGATTCGATTATTAGCTTTTGAATCGTTTGGGCTTTTGTACTTTAAGCTTTTGTATTGTCATTCATCGTCTATACTGTGGTCATTTACTGCTCCGTGTGCAAGTCTTGACGATGCGGCAGCTGCGATTGCACCGACAATATCATCTAAAAATGTGTGACAATCTCCGTCTGATTTGTCATTAAGTTTTTTGAGTATGCCTGGCTTTACCTTGTCTATATACCCATAATTTGTGAAGCCGATAGAGCCATAAACATTCACAATAGATAATGCAATGACTTCATCAATCCCGTATAGACTTTCATCTGTTGCGATAATTTCTTGTAATGGGGAAGATAATTTTTTCTGTTCTGCTAAAATATCTAATTCAATCCCTGTTAGAATCGCATTTTGGACTTCACGCTTCATTAAAACCCGATCTACATTCTCATAACATGCTTCCATCGTTAGATTTTCTTGATACTTGTTTTGTAAATAATATACTAATTCAGCAATATCCTCAATCTCAACACCACGTTCTTTCAGCAATTGACGTGCCCTTACTTCTAGTTCTGATTTTGACATTTGCTCACATCCTATATTTTCATTATTCTAACTCAGTTGACATATATTATTATACCAGAAAAAAATGATTATACGTGAAGGAGGCAATTTGTATGCATCCGTTATTCTTACATTACCCTATTCACACGCCGAGTAAACAGGTTGCGGAACACCCTTATCCGACATATACAGATAATGAATATCATTACTTTATTATTCCTGTTACCTTTTCAGAAGAAGAGGCTTGGGAAAAATACTTTATTGCAAAACATTTTCATGAGTATGATGTAGCGAATGTGCTTTGTCCAATTCAAAATGTACATAATCAGTTTATTACATCGATTGGTAAAGAAACATTTATGCTCTATTATGCGAGAGAGTCTGAATTACATCAAATGTCAATTGGTAAACAACTTGCGATATTTCATAGAATTGGTCAGCTTTTTCCTTATAAAGTAGAGTCCATTAACAATTATGGTAATTGGAAAGAATTGTGGATTCAAAAGGTCGATCAATATGAACAACTTTTCAAAACATATTACCAACATAAACCAACACCACCATTCATGCGTGAACTAGTCGATTATTTTCCATATATAATAGGTATATCCGAAAATGCGATTCAATATATGAATCTTGTGATGAAAGAAAGAAATTATAACGAATTCGATCAACCTGTACTTGCTTATGCTCGTTTATCTAATCAATTACAAGAACCATATATTTGGACGCATCGTCTTATCTATGATCATCCTGCAAGAGATATAGCGGAATATTTAAGACCAATGTTGTGTGAACAGGATGGGATTAATCATCCAACTATACAAGCATTTTTAAAAGATTATCTATCTATTTGCCAACCATCACCGTTCAGTTGGAAAATGGTATTTGCAAGGCTGCTCTTTCCTATTCATTTGTATGATGCGATGGACGAATGTGTTAGGTTAAATTATAGTGACACTCCATTAGGCAAAATAGAAGAAATGCAAATTCATTATGAAAAAAATTTACAAACATTTTTTTATCAAATTGGCATTGATATATCTAAAGAAAGTGTTATACAATTAGATTGGTTAATGAATTAAGTGCAAAGGATGCATCATCCGAAGCAGGATGCATGCATTTTTTTCTTTATAGATAGGCAAATGGGTATTGATAAACAGGAAAGAGACATGTATAATGTCCACTATACACAAACAATTGTTTTCGCAAAACATACAAATAGGGGGAGGCAATCGAATGAGTCAAGTGAATGTAGGCCTTTGTGGATTAGGCACTGTTGGTACAGGTGTGGTAAAAATATTAAAGGATCATGCCGAAGAGATTAAATATAAGGTTGGCAGTGAAATTAATATAAAAAAAATCTTAGTATCTGATATAAATAAGAAACGTGATATTTCTATTAAAAAAGAATGGTTAACAACAGATCCAGAAGAACTGGTTAACAATGCAGAAATTGATATCATTATTGAAGTAATGGGCGGCATTGAAGATACAAATATATTATTAGAGAAAGCCATTCGTAATAAAAAGCATATTGTCACAGCTAATAAAGATTTAATGGCAATACATGGTCAAACACTATTGCGTTTAGCGAAAGAAAATAAATGTGATATTTTCTATGATGCAAGTGTTGCTGGTGGAATCCCAATTATTCGTTCATTAACAGAGGGTCTTGCTTCTGATAAAATTCAGAAAATTATGGGGATTGTGAATGGTACAACAAATTATATCTTAACGAAGATGACAGATGAAGACTTAGCATTTGAGCCTGTGTTAAAAGAAGCGCAAGATTTAGGCTTTGCTGAAGCTGATCCAACATCAGATGTAGATGGACTAGATGCTGCAAGAAAAATGACGCTTTTAGCTAACTTAGCATTTAAAATGGAAATTGGGTTAGAAGATGTTGAAGTATCTGGAATTCGTACAATTTCTCAAGAAGATATTACTTTTGCGACAAGCTTAGGGTATACTATTAAATTAATAGGGATTGCTTCCATTCATCACGGAAAAGTCGAAGTAAGTGTCGAACCAACATTGTTACCAAAAGACCATCCATTAGCATTAGTAAAGAATGAAATGAATGCAGTATATGTATATGGAGAAGCAGTTGGGGAGACAATGTTCTATGGACCAGGAGCTGGTAGTTTACCAACAGCGACTGCTGTAGTTTCTGACTTGATGGAAGTTGTGAAAAATATCCGCTTAGGTATTACAGGTAATGATTACATTACACCACAATACGAAAAGCAATTAAAAGAAAATGACGAGAAATATATGCAATACTTTATTCGTATGGAAGTAGATGACACTGCAGGTACATTCCAGAAAATCACAAATGTGTTCACAGATGAGAATATAAGTTTTGCAAAAATTCTACAATTACCATCTGAAAAAGAACATACTGCTGAAATTGTCATGATTACGCATAAAATAAGTAAGCAACAATTAATGAATAGTAAAGAAAATCTAAAAGGATTAGACGTAGTAAATCGTATTATCAGTTATTATCGCGTCGATGGGGAGGACTAATAAATGGCTTGGCAAGGATTATTACACGAGTACAAACAATATTTACCGATTAATGAAAATACACCAATGATTAGTTTGCATGAGGGGAACACACCTTTAATCAAACTTGAGAAATTATCAAAGAAATATGGTATTCATGCATATGCAAAATACGAAGGTTTAAATCCCACTGGTTCATTCAAAGACCGTGGAATGGTAATGGCAATGGCAAAGGCTCTAGAAGATGGTGCAAAAGCTGTTATCTGTGCTTCTACTGGTAACACATCTGCATCTGCAGCTGCGTTTGCTGCGCGTGCAGGAGTACGTTGTATTGTTGTTATTCCAGAAGGGAAAATTGCACAAGGTAAGCTCGCGCAAGCAGTTATGTATGGGGCTGAAATTTATTCGATTCAAGGGAACTTTGATGATGCACTGAAAATCGTTCGTAAACTTGGGGAAACTGGTGAAGTGGCATTAGTTAACTCTGTTAATCCATATCGTATTGAAGGACAAAAAACTGCTGCATTTGAAGTTGTAGATGCATTAGGAAAAGCACCTGAATACTTATTTATTCCAGTTGGCAATGCGGGTAATATTACAGCATATTGGAAAGGATTTAAGGAGTACAATGAATTAAAACAATCTGGTTTACCGAAAATGATGGGATTTGAAGCGAGTGGTGCAGCAGCAATTGTTCATGATCGTGTCTTTGAAAATCCAGAAACAGTAGGTACAGCAATTCGTATCGGTAACCCTGCAAGTTGGCAAGGTGCTGTGAATGCACGTGATGAATCTAATGGAGAAATCGATGAAATTACAGATGAAGAAATGATTGCAGCATATAAATGGGTAGCACAAAATGAAGGTGTGTTTGCAGAGCCTGCTTCATGTGCGTCTATTGCTGGATTACTTAAAAAATTAGAACAAGGTAAAGTAGAAAAAGGTGCAACTGTTGTAACAGTACTTACTGGAAATGGACTAAAAGATCCGAATACGGCAATTGATTATAGTGAAGTAAAACCAACAGTGCTTCCAAATGAAGAGGAAGTCGTAATGAACGAGATTTTAGGTAGTGTGAAGGCATGAATTGGAAAATAAAAGTTCCTTCAAGTACATCTAATTTAGGTGCTGGATTTGATTCCATTGGGTTAGCACTCAATTTATATTTAGAATTAGATGTAACAATAAGCGAGGAGTGGGAGTTCGTTCCTACTTCTGCTTGTTTAGAGGGAATACCAAGTGGTAAAGAAAATTTAGTCTATCAGATTGTAGAACAAGTTGCGGAGAAGTATGGAAAAAAAGAAGAATTAAAACCTTGTTATGTAGAAATGAAAAGTGAAATACCTTTAGCTCGAGGTTTGGGAAGTAGTGCTACTGCCATTATTGCAGGAATCGAGTTAGCAGATCTTTTATTAAATTTAGACTTAACCAAAGATGAGAAATTACAAATTGCAACAGATATTGAAGGACATCCGGATAATGTAGCACCATCATTATTAGGTGGTTGTATAATTGGGCACTATGATGGAGAAGTGCAATATACGAAGATACCTGTAAAGGGTGTAACGTTTGTTGCTGTTATTCCTGATTTTGAATTAAAAACAAAAGATGCTCGTGCAGTATTACCAACTCAATTTAGTTATCAAGAGAGTGTACAGGCAAGTAGTGTGGCAAATGTGAGTGTTGCTGCAATTTGCCAAGGTAAATGGTATTTGTTAGGGGAAATGATGCAAAAAGATCATTTTCACCAACCATTTCGTAAGTCATTAATTCCACATTATGATGAACTGACAACATATTTGCGTTCGCAAGCATATGGTGTATTCCTTAGTGGTGCTGGACCGACAATGATTGCAATTGTAGATGACAAAAATGTGTTTAGTGCATTGAAGCAATGGAAAAGTGATTACCCATCATACCAGTGGCTTTCATTACAAGTGGAGAATGCTGGAGTATTCGTTGATCGAATTAAAAGTGAAGTATAATAAATAAAAAGTAAATCCTATCGAAATTGATAGGATTTACTTTTTATATTTTGTTAATAGCTATATTTAGCATTAGAATTTTAAAAAACTTGTTCTATTTCTCTTACACCAGGAACTTCTGCCATCAGAGCACGTTCAATTCCTGCTTTTAAAGTGATGGTAGAACTTGGACAGTTCCCACATGCGCCCATTAGTCGCAAACGAACAATGCCATCTTCTACATCTACTAATTCTACATCTCCACCGTCTCTTAATAAAAATGGACGTAATTTATTCAAAACTTCTTGTACTTGTTCCATTTGTTGCTCCATCTCATCTACCCCTTTCCAATCTACATCTATTATAAATGCATGCAGTAATTCGAGCTATGCAATTCGTCACATTTGATAATCATTCTCTCTCTTATATTTTAGCGTGTCACTACAGTTTTGTAAATAAAAGAGTGCTAGTTTATAATGAGGAACAAGGAAGTTTGTGATAAACTGAGAGGTAGAAGCTTTTAAAGGTGTGATAACATGGATGTTCAAGTAAATGTTGCTTTTTGTGTAAAGAACTTGGCAAAAGGAACTGAACAAGTAAGACAAGAGTTAATAAAAGATCCGGATTTTAGAGTGGCGGAATATGGCTGTACTAGTTTTTGTGGGATCTGTCGCAATTATTTTGTTGCGATTGTGAATGGGAATCCGGTCACTGCTGATTCACCAGATGAGCTGGTTGATGAAGTATATGCGTATGTAGATGAAGTAATTTTTAAAGATAGATGAGGAGTTTGTTTATGAAAATACCTTTTACTAAAATGCATGGATTAGGAAATAGTTATATTTTTATTAATGTATTCGATTATGCAATAAAAGAAGAATACCTCCATGATCTTGCAATTGCCGTTGCGGATAAAGATTTCGGAATTGGCTCTGATGGATTAATTCTTATACATCCTACAGATATTGCAGATGTAGGTATGAGAATTTTTAATAATGACGGTTCAGAAGGGAAAAATTGTGGAAATGGCTTACGATGTGTCGCGAAGTTTGCTTATGAAAATAATCTTGTCAAGAAGAAACAATTTACGATTGAGACAAAAGCGGGAAATGTTGTAGCAGAAGTACATGGTGATCGAACTTTGATAAATGAAGTAACAGTGAACATGGGAAAACCACACTTGCTTCGTGAAACCATTCCAATGGAAGGTGCGAAAGGGGAAACCGTAATTGCAGAACCTTTTACTATTGGTACAGAGCATTTAGCTGTAACCACTGTATCGATGGGGAATCCGCACGCGGTATTTTTCGTTGATGAGATAAATGAAGCACCACTTACGACTTTAGGACCATTAATTGAAAAAGATGCTAGATTTCCTGAAGGTGTCAATGTGGAGTTCATCGAAAAAGTGAATGACAAAGAAATTCATTTCCGTGTATGGGAAAGAGGTTCAGGTGTAACACAAGCATGTGGTACGGGTGCATGTGCGTCGGTTGTTGCAAGTGTATTAAATGAAAAGCTAGCCAAAGGGCAAGAAATCACTGTACATTTAGCTGGTGGCGATTTATACATTACATGGGATGAAGAAGATATCGTATGGATGCGAGGAAAAGCAGAAACAACTATTGAAGGAATTTTTTATTGGGAGCAAAACAATTGAATGTTGAGGAAGTCTTTTTGTATACTTAACATACAATTAGAAAAAGGAGTTTTTTTCTATGATTATTACGATTACAGATAACGCAAGGCATCAAATTGAAGAAATGATGAAAGAAGAGGAACAAGATGTAAAGTTACGCTTTGGTGTAAAAGGTGGAGGGTGTAGTGGATTATCCTATTCCCTTGGATTTGAACAAGAGATGAACGATGAATTAGATCAAATGGAAGTTACAAATGGAATTCCAGTTTTGATCAAAAAGTTTGATATTGATGTCATTAAAGGAACGACAATAGATTTTAAACAAAACATGATGGGTGGCGGATTTACTATTGATAATCCAAATGCGATTGTATCATGTGGATGTGGTTCGTCTTTTAAAGCGAAAGAAAGAGAAGGAACACCAGAGAGTTGTTAAACTATAATGAATGAGAAAACTAGTGGAGCTAACGTTCTGCTAGTTTTTTCTTTACATAAAAATGAGTATGGTATACACTATAATTTGTCGTTATTTACCTAGGTAAATAATTATCTATATTTTTACAGAGTGAGTAAAAGTTATTTGAGATGTGCGGGGTGTGACGTTATGGATACAAGTGATTTATTTCATTTGTTTAATCAAAAACAGCGTTTGTTCATGAAAGAACTGAATGCATGTATAGAACCATTTGGACTATTTGCCTCCCAATGGACCATTGTTTATACCATTTATCAACATGGGAAGATGACGCAAACCGATTTATGGAAGTATTTAGAAGTGGAAGCTCCAACGACTACAAGAACATTGAAGAGGATGGAAGACAGTGGTTGGATTGTAAGAGAAATGGGCAATGACAAAAGAGAAAGAATTGTAGAGTTAACACCAAAAGCAAAAGAAAGCTATTCTTCTATCATGAAGGAAATTAAAAGAATGGAACAAAACTTTCTTCAGCAATTTCAGGAAGAAGAGATACAACAATTACATCATTTGTTAAACAAACTAGGATAGAAAGAGATGATTTTATTTGGCAAGTCAAAAAATTTGGACAAAAAACTTTATTAGTATAGGATTAGTTAATTTATTTGTATTTATTACTTTTTATGCATTGTTAACAACATTGCCTCTATATGTGATAGGGGAATGGGGCATTTCTGAAGCAAAAGCGGGATTAGTTGTGACGATGATGTTACTCTCTGCTATTCTTGTTCGTCCATTCTCTGGTAATTTATTAAGTTTATTTGGAAAGAAAAAAATGTTAGTGATTGGTGTTTGTTTATTTACTGTAACAACAATATTTTATGTATTTGTACATTCGTATATAACTCTCTTAATATTGCGCTTTTTGCATGGAATTTCATTTGCTATTTTAACTACTGCCACTTCAGCAATTGCCACAGATCTCGTTCCACCAAATAGAAGAGGAGAAGGGCTTGGTTATTTTACGATGTCGATGAATGTTGCAATCGTAATTGGTCCCTTTATCGGATTAACCATTCAACAATTATTTTCCTATTCCGTATTACTTGTATTATTGAATGTTTTTGCTATTATTAGTGTGTTTTGTGCATTTATTGTCCAAAACAGTGAAAAGATTGAAGATAAGGTACGTGTATCATGGTCTATGAAAAATTTATTTGAACCAAAAGCATTGTTATTTTCTATTATTGGTCTACTTGTGGCATTTGCATATGCTAGTATTGTTTCGTTTATATCTGTATTTGCAGAAGATGCTGGGCTATCGCATGTATCAGGTTACTTCTTCTTAGTTTTTGCTTGTGCGATGCTTCTTTCTCGCCCTTTTTTGGGAAGAATGTTTGATTTAAAAGGTCCAATTTTTGTTGTCTTGCCATGTATGCTATTATTTTCACTTGGCTTTATTGGATTGGCATTTGCATCAACAGGAACCATATTTCTAATCGCATCCGCAATAATGGGTGTAGGTTATGGCTCTTTATTGCCATTTCTATTGTCCATGATTGTGAACAAAGTTCCTGCTTCAAGAAGTGGATATGCTAATGCGACATTTTATACATTGTATGATGCAGGTGTGGCAATTGGTTCATTTGTATTGGGTCTTATTGTTAGTGGACTTGGATTTCAATCATTATATTTTTATTTAGCTATTTTTGTGTTGTTCATTGCGATATTCTTCGTAATTTTTGTGAAAATCGATTCCAAGTCATAATCAAGAATAAATATAAAAAAAGGCACTCACCAATTATAGTAGGTGAGTGCCTTCCGTTTATTCGAACATGCTTGTGGAGTGCTTTGGTTGAATTCTAGCTTTGGGATCCATATATGCTTTTGCGTTGTTGATTGCTGTTGGCCCTTCGCCAAATCCTGCTGCAATTAGATTAACTTTACCAGGATATGTGCAAATATCTCCAGCTGCGTAGATACCAGGTATGTTTGTTTCCATTTTCGAATTGACAACAATACTATTTTTATCTATTTCCAATCCCCAATTTTTTATTGGTCCTAATGATGAAATAAATCCATAATTCACTAATACATTGTCAACATCTATAGTAATTTCTTTATCACCTTTTACCTCTTTTAGAACGACTTGCTCAATTTTTTCGTCACCAATTAATGCTTCTGGTACAAATGGTGTAACGATATTTACTTTAGAATTCTTGAGGTTTTCCACACTACTTTCATGTGCTCTAAACTCATCACGACGGTGGACAATGCTCACTTGTTTAGCTATATTTTCTAGCATTAATGCCCAGTCAACAGCTGAGTCTCCACCACCAAATAGAACAACTTTTTTGTCACGGAATTTTTCCATTTTATCAACAAAGTAATGTAGATTAGTTGATTCGAATTGTTCTGCATTTGACAAAGTTAATTTGCGTGGTTGGAATGCACCATTACCGCCAGTGATGATAATCACTTTAGAATAATGTACTTCCTCGTTTGTTGTAATTTTGAATGTTTCATCTTCTAATTTCTCTACATTCTCAACAGATTGATTTAAGACAATCTCTGGGTCAAACATATCTGCTTGTGCTTTCAAATTATCGACTAATTCTTGTGCGCGAACTTTAGGAAAACCAGCTACATCATAAATGTATTTTTCTGGATATAATGCACTTAATTGACCACCGATTTGTGGTAAACTTTCAATAATTTTTACAGAAGATTGACGCAGTCCGCCATAAAAAGCAGTGAATAATCCTACAGGACCTGCACCGATAATTGTTATATCATAAACTTGATCTGACAAAATAGTCTCCCCCTAAATGTAACATCAATGGCTATTATTTTATCACAAATTAGTAGTAAATGAACAGTACTTAATCACTTTATAGTAGATGTAAAATGATTCTCGTTGGAAATCCTTAATATTTTTAACAAATTGAATCACAAGGGTTGAAATATGTCGGAAAAAGGTCTAAGATATACTATGGACTAATAAAAAGTGCAAATCTAACATAGTACGTGAATAATATCACGAATTTGCAAACAAATACTTAAATGGATGTGAGAAAGATGAATCAACCAAAAATCGTAGTTCTTGGAGCTGGATATGGTGGGTTAACTACTGTTGCAAAGCTACAAAAGAAATTAGGGGTAAATGATGCAAAAATAACTTTAGTAAACAAACATGACTATCACTATGAATCTACTTGGTTACATGAAGTTGCTGCAGGTACTTTACACCATGACAGAGGTCGCGTGAAAATAACTGATCTGATTCATTCAGCAAAAGTGAATTTTATTCAAGACACTGTAACTGCAATTAAGCCCGATGAGAAAAAAGTAGAGTTATCTAATGGTGTCATTGAATATGATTACTTAGTTGTTGCATTAGGATTTGAAGCAGCAACATTTGGTATTCCTGGACTATTAGAGAATGCATTTACAATCGGTAGTATTAATCAATCTCGTTTAATTCGTCAACACATTGAATATCAATTTGCAAAATACAACAACGAAAAAGAAGCAAAACAAGAGCGTTTGAATATCGTTGTTGGTGGTGGTGGATTCACAGGTATTGAATTTTTAGGTGAATTAGCGAACCGTATACCAGAATTATGTAAAGAATATGATATTGACAGAAGTAAAGTACGTTTAATTAACGTAGAAGCAATGGAAACAATTATGCCTGGTTTTGACCCTGAGTTAATTGAATATGCAATGAATTCTTTAGAAGCTCGTGGTGTTGAATTTAAATTAGGTGCATTCTTAAAAGAAGTGCGTGAAGACGGCATTACAGTTGAACAAAATGGAGAAAGAGAAGATATCCCAACAATGACAACTGTTTGGGCTGCTGGTGTACGTGCGAATCATTTAGTTGAAGAATCAACTCTTGAAGATAACCGTGGTAAAGTAGAAGTTACATCACACTTACGTGCACCTTCTCATGAAGATGTATTTGTCGTAGGTGACTGTGCGTTAATTTGGAATAAAGAAATTGATAGACCATATCCTCCAACTGCGCAAATTGCAATGCAAGAAGCAGAAGTTTGTGCACACAATTTAATTGCATTAGTTAAAGGCGGAGAGATGGAAGATTTCCAATTCATCAATCGTGGAACAGTGTGTTCTCTAGGTGATAAAGATGCAATGGGATCTATCTTTGGTGGTAAGAAATTATTCGGTTGGTCAGCTTCTTTCATGAAGAAAGTGATTGACAACCGTGCACTATTCAAAATCGGCGGAGTAGGTCTTGTATTGAAAAAAGGTAAGTTTAATATCTTTGGTTAATAACCATTTGCAGAAGAAGTAGAGGGATACTCCTCTACTTCTTTCACTATATTAAGAAGAGTAAGATACAGACTTGCAATAAAGATAGTTAACGATTAAAATACATATTTAGATAGATTCAAATAGAGAGGAAAACGGTATGATTCAATTATTTATTTCTGTTTTATTATTTTTTGTTTTATTTTTTGGGATTAGTTTTATTCTAAATATGATCTTAAGACAAACATGGCTAATGGTAATCGTATATCCGTTTATCGTTATTTTTATTATTGATAATGTATCTTTCACCGAATACTTCACTTCACCAGGTAATGCATTTTCCATGTTACTAAATGAATTCGCTTCACTTGGTATCCAAGATATCATCTTGCTATCATCTGGGATGATTGGTACGATACTAGCTGGTGTTGTTATTCGATTTTTAAGAAAAAATGGCTATAAAATGTTTTAAATGTATAATTTCATGAAATATGGAAAAGATGACATCTAGAGAAAGGTGTGATCTTTTTTTATGTTAGTAAAATGGATAAAGAATTTGAGTTTTGTTGTATTGTTTATGGTTGCAGTCATGTCGAGCTTTACTTTTGTATCTAATTTGTCAGCGCAAGAAGTGTATGCTGCAATAGCGGATCAAAAAGAGTTTTATAGAGAGATGGAAACACCTGTGCATAAAGAATTGTTAGATAAAAAGCGATATGTAAGACATCAATCTGCAGTTACTACTTACATTTCGAATGAACAAGTAACAGGTCCTACTACATTAGAAGAAACACTTGATTTATCTCAATATGAAGCAAAAACGGTTGTGGCAACAGGATATACAGCAGGCGTAGAATCTACAGGAAAAACACCAGACCATCCTGCATATGGAATTACGTATTCTGGTGTGAAAGTGACAAGAGATTTATATTCTACTATTGCAGCAGATACATCTGTCTTTCCGATTGGAACAATATTATTTATTCCTGATTATGGATATGGAATTGTAGCAGACACGGGCAGTGCAATTAAAGGGAATAAAATAGATCTTTACTATCCTACAGTGAAGGAAGTATATGATGAGTGGGGCAAGAAAGAAGTAGAAGTGTATGTAGTAGAATATGGAGAAGGTAAATTATCTGAACAAACACTTCAAACATTAAACGACACAGAAGCATTACAAGTTTTTAGAAGTCAATATTTATCACCTAGTTAAAATAGGTTAGAAAATCAATGAAAAAAGACTTTAATCTGTTAAAATTAGATTAAAGTCTTTTGTTATTTAGAAAATTATTTCTGTAGAAAACGATTTTCAACATCTTTATATAAAGAGTGGATGAAGCAAAAATGCAATAATTATTCCGGTTAGTCCGCCGAAAAATACTTCGATTGGTTGATGACCAAGTAATTCTTTTAATTCTTTTTGCTTTTCATACTCTCCCTTTTTTGACCATCCTTTTGCTTCTGATACAAAATAATGAAAATCTTTTACTAGCATGTTTAAAAGAATTGCTTGCTCACCAGCTTGTCTTCTTATTCCTGTTGCATCAAACATAATGATTATTGCTGTTACACATGATATAGCGAATAATCCAGAGGATAGACCATGTTCAATTGCAATCCCTGTAGTAACAGCTGTTACTGCTGCAGAATGACTACTCGGCATACCACCAGTACTAAATGCAAGTCCTGGTTTAAATTCCTTTGTTGCAATTAAATGTAATGGTACTTTTACAACTTGTGCAAAGATAATTGCTAATAGCGATGCCCATAACGGGAAATTATCGAAAAGCTCCAACTTCGTGCCATCCTTTCTACACTGTCAAATGATGCTATGTATGTTTTTTTTGTTAGCAATCTTTCCTTATTATATCATATGCATGTATGTAGTAAAAAAGGAAAAGAAGGTTCACTTTCCCTTTTTCATATTTACAAGTTTCAATAAATGGTTATTGGATAGCCGCTTCTAAAGATACTTCAATCATCTCATTAAATGTTGTTTGGCGCTCTTCAGAAGTCGTTTCTTCACCTGTGATGATATGATCTGATACAGTCAATATAGACAATGCACTACGATCAAATTTCGCTGCTAATGTATATAATGCAGTCGTCTCCATTTCAATTGCTAACACATTATATTGATCTAGTAAGGGGAGGAGCTCTTTCATATTGTCACGATAAAAACTGTCACTTGTAAAGACATTTCCGACAATTAAAGATAATCCTTTTTCTTTGCCGATATCATATGCTGTACGTAGTAAATCAAAGTTAGCTGTTGGTGCATAATCAATTGCATTAAATATCATACGATTTACTTGTGAGTCAGTAGATGAAGTACTTGCTAAGATGACATCTCTAACTTTTACATCTTTATTTATGGCACCACATGTACCAACGCGTATTAATTTCTTCACATCATAACTTTGGATTAATTCATTCACATAAATTGAGATAGAAGGAACACCCATACCTGTGCCTTGTACTGATATTTTCTTTCCTTTGTACGTTCCAGTAAAGCCATACATTCCTCTTACTTCATTGTAACAAGTAGGATTCTCCAAAAAATTCTCTGCGATGTATTTCGCACGAAGGGGATCTCCTGGTAATAAGACCGTATCAGCTATTTCACCTTTCTTTGCTCCTATATGAACACTCATGTAAGTATCCTCCTTATTAAGTATCTTATCTATACGTATTGAAAATACCATAATCAATACTAGAATACAAATAGTATTGTCGATATGTATCGATTGCTTTTTGGTAAAATTTCTTATGTTTTTAGTTTATAAATTATCTATAATCGTATATAATAAAAACTAGTAACTTCATATAATGAAAATGCATTCATAAAATGAAATAAGAATGGATTGCTGAGGAGGAATTAGGAATGAAAGAACAAACTTTTACAATTCAAAGTGATACAGGTATTCATGCAAGACCAGCAACACTTTTAGTAAACAAAGCAGGTCAATATGAATCACATGTAGAGTTACATTATAATGGCAAAACAGTAAATTTAAAATCAATAATGGGTGTTATGTCATTAGGTGTGCCTAAAGGTGCAGAAATCCGCATTACTGTAGATGGTAACGACGAAGAACAAGCATTAGAAGGCATTGCAGAAACAATTCAAGAACATTTGGGAAACTAAGTAGAAAATAGTGAAAACAAAAAAAGCTGGTATCCACTAGCTTTTTTCTACTTTATTCAGATAAGTGTATGTGATTTTTACCAAATGATAGAAAAGGTTGTGATACAAATGATGGAATTTCTTTATTTCCCTGAAGATAAAGCGGATTATATACCTGCTGCTATAAGTCTTTTCTTTTTTGTTGTAGCAGCTATTGCGGCAATGTATTTTTTTATAAAATATTCAAAAAAGGAAGAAAAGAAGTGGGAACAACAGATAGACTTTAACGAAGATCGCAAAAATAATTGATTATTATGTATCCTATTTGTTCATACTAGAGTATACGAACAAATAGGAGGTATACACTAATGAAGCGTCTAGTAAAAAGTCTTGTATTATTATGTGTACTTGTCATTCTTATCGCATGTCAAACAGATGAACGATCACCGCTTGAAGTGAGGTTGTATAATCAAGATTTAGATGCTGTTGGAACAGCAACATTTAAAAACCAACAAGATAAAGTAACGGTTCAAATAAAAGTAGAAGGGCTAGAACCTGGTTTCCATGGTGTACATATTCATGAATATGCAAAATGCGATCTACCTGATTTCCAAACAGCCGGAAATCATTTTAATCCTGAAGGAATGGAACATGGTTTAATGCATCCAGATGGGCCTCATCTTGGTGATATGCCGAATATCGAAGTGAAAGCAGATGGTACGGCAGATGTAGAATTTGAGTTACCTGGAGCAACATTGCTAGATGGGAAGAATTCTTTACTAAGAGAAGAAGGTACTTCCATTATTATTCACGAAAAAGAAGATGACGGAATCAGTCAACCTAGCGGTAATGCAGGGGCAAGACTGGTTTGTGGTGTGATTTCGTTATCGGAAAGTGAACAAGAACAAAAGCCAACAGACCCGACAGAAACAAATAAAGAAGAAGAGTAATCTCTTCTTCTTTATTCATTGTGTTAGTGAATGCTTGTATTATCTATTTTTCACAGCGTGTATGATTCGGCTCATGCCTTCTTTCACTCGTTCGCTTGTTGTTGCGATATTGACACGCATAAATCCAGTACCTTCTATACCAAATGATACGCCATCATTTAATCCTACTTTTGCTTCTTTCTGTAATAATTCTTTTAACTCTTCTTGTGTGAATCCAAGCTTTCGAAAATCAAGCCAAATTAAGTATGTCCCTTCAGGCTCAATCATCGTAATCTCCTCACAATCTTTTAACATGTCTTTTATCATTGTTGCATTTTTCAGGAGATGGTCTTTTAACGATGCTAACCATTCTGCACCATCAGTATAAGCGGCTTCCAATGCGGCAATACCCATTGTATTAATACCGTGAATTCCTTGCTTTTGGAACATTTGATCCAATTGTTCACGCATTTCTTTGTTAGGAACTACTGCGTAAGACGCTTGTAAACCAGCTAAATTGAATGTTTTGGTTGGTGACATACACGTAATCGTTTTGTCACGAATTTCGTCATCTAATGATGCAATAGGGATATGTTGATAAGAAGGATAGACTAAGTCTGCATGTATCTCATCAGAAAGTATTAGCACATGATATTTTTTACATAACTCGATAATCTTTATTAACTCTTCTTTAGACCATACTCGTCCTACGGGATTATGCGGGTTACATAGAATAAATGCTTTAATGCCTTGTTGCATTTTCTGTTCCATATCATCAAAATCAATCTCATATTTGCCATTAACAAATAAGAGTGGATTTTTTACTACTTTACGATTATGTGTTTCAATTATTTGATAAAATGGCGGATACACTGGTGTCTGAATTAAAATGTTATCCTGTTCATTTGTAAATGTCTGTACAGCCATATGTAGTGTTGTGATGACTCCAGGACTAAATTGTAACCATGATTTATTTATCTTCCAATGATGCATTGTGTTTACCCAGTTACTGACACTCTCTTTCACTGATGTATCAATTAATGTATAACCGAATATTCCATGATCTACTCTATCTTGAAGTGCTTTTGTTACGACTTCTGGTACTTTGAGATCCATATCTGCTACCCACATTGGTAATACATCCTCAGACCCATATAAGTGTTTAACCAAATCCCACTTTGCTGATTTTGTATTCTGTCTATTAATTTCTGCTTCGAATAGTGATGACATATTCGTCTCTCCTTTTTCTGTTATATCTATATACTATTTAATCATGTTTAGACAAATATTCATAGCAACTCAGTTTCATTCTTAGCTTTAATGATTGCCGGAACTAGTAATTGAGGAATTTCTTCTGGTAATAGGTGACCAACATTTTCATATAGAATTAATTTTGCATTTTGCAAATTAGATAGCAAATGATAGCCAAGTTCATATGGCAATAGTAAATCACTTTTGCCCCAAAATATTGTAATGGGTAATGTAATTTGTTTTAGTGCTTGTTCATGTAAGTCCCCTTGATGATTTTTTAACCATGTTAATAATGTCGGGTATATTTCTTTTTGTTCGAATGGATGTTTATATGCTTCAATCATTGTTGGTGTAATCATACTGTCATTATAGATACATTGTCGCAATACTTCTCTTACACCTTTGTTTCTTAAAAAGGATTTGGCGAAATAAGTAGATAATGGATTATATCGAACGAGTCTTGTGAACATTGGAGATTTTTTCATAAAGCAACATGGTGATAACAAAAAGAGTTCCTTTATCCGATTTGCATAACGATAGCCACATCGAATTGCAATTTGTCCACCCATGGAATGACCTAATACAGTGATTTTATGTATGTTTAATTGATCTAAAAGAAAAAAAATGGCATCTACCATATTGTCATATGTATAGAGATTATCCTTTATCTTCGAGCTGTTGCCAAATGGAGGAATATCCATACAAATAATGTTGTATGTAGCCGAGAGTTTTGGAATCATGTGGCGAAAGCAATATTGGGATGCTAAAAATCCATGAATTAACAATATGTATTCTTTAGACGGTTTTTGACAAGAATGTATTTCATAATATATTGCGTGATTTTTATAATGAACAAATGCTCCCATCTTCATTACTCCTTTGTCTAGGCATCATTTTGGATAAAAAAATAAGCAAAGCGAAAAAATCGCTTTGCTATCCAGGGGGAATACGAGAAAGTCTTACATAGTACTATACTTCCCATATTAAAAAATATTTAAACATGTTTGGTCAATTTTTTTTTAAAATGAATAATGTAACAAGATAGTAGATTATGAGACCACTGATAAAGTCAAAAATGCAAGTTGCAGTTACGAAGTAGTATGTTAATTTTTCATGGTCCTTTTGATTTGGTATTCCTTTTTTAAAATTTTTGCTATTTCACTTCCTTTTGTGCTAACATTATTAATTGTCTACAAGCAAATCGTATTTGAGAACAAGTTGAGGAGTGAAAGAATGTCAAATGAAATTAAAGTTGGAGATATAATGGAAGGTACTGTTACAGGTGTACAACCATATGGAGCATTTGTTTCTTTAAGTGAAGATGTACAAGGATTAGTTCACATTTCAGAAGTAACAAATGGTTACGTTAAAAATATTCATGACCATATTAAAGAAGGAGATAAGGTTCAAGTTAAAGTACTTGAAATTGATGAGGACCATAATAAATTTGCTTTATCGATTCGTGCATTAGAACAACCAAAAGTTGAAAAAGCAAAAGAAAAAGCCATTGCGGAAAAAGCAGGCGAACATGGTTTTAACACATTAAAAGACAAGCTTCAAGAATGGATTAAACAATCTGAATAGAGATGAATTCCTCCAAAAAAATCCAAACGATTCGAAAATGTTTAACGAATCGTTTGGATTTTGTGCGTATTAGATGGTTCTGCTTGATAACTTTGAGATTTTATATGTGCGTTGTAACCATTTCCTTATGCTTTTGATACGTCTAGCAATTAGGGACAGAAACTAGGTGACTTCGTAAACCGCCTTATGATAAGTCATCATCGGTTCGTACCTCACCGTGATTTCTATATCTCAGTCAGTTTACTCCAGTCACTACGTTTCTAACCGTTCCCCCGTGCTTTTGATTCTACTCTTCATTTTTGAATAGGAATGCAATGCTTATGATTCCGGCGATTCCAACGATTGTATAGATTACTCTTGCGAATGCGCCGTCTTGGCTACCTCCGCCGAATATGGTTGCAACTAAGTCAAATTGAAATAGTCCAATTAGTCCCCAATTTATTGCACCGACAATTACTAATATTAATGCAAGTTTCTTCATCGAATAAACCTCCTTTTTTGCTCTGTTACTTTACTTATTGTGTGGATTTTCAAGAAAAATATGCAATAACTTAGATGAAGTGGATGCACAGAAAGTAGAAGTGATTTTTTTGGAAAAGAAAATTTAAATTATCTTATTTTTTTGAAATTTTCATTTAAAATACATAAAAAACAATGTAACATGCTTGATTTCAAGCAAACTATTCGGTACATTTATAGAGTGATTAAAATATATGGAGGGTCTCAAAATGACACATGTTCGCTTTGATTATGAAAAAGCATTAAGTTTTTTTGGTCAACATGAATTAGATTATTTAAAAGAGCCAGTGAAACTTGCTCATGAAATGGTACATAACAAAACAGGTGCAGGAAATGACTTCTTAGGTTGGGTAGACTTACCGACTAATTATGATAAAGAAGAATTTGCTCGCATTAAAAAATCAGCAGAAAAAATCAAATCAGATTCGGATGTATTACTTGTTGTAGGTATTGGTGGATCTTATTTAGGTGCACGTGCTGCAATCGAAATGTTAAATCATTCTTTCTATAATGAACTAACAAAAGAACAGCGCAAAACACCACAAGTATTTTTTGTAGGAAACAATATTAGTGCGCCTTATATCAATGATTTATTTGATGTATTAAAAGATAAAGACGTATCTGTAAATGTTATCTCTAAAAGTGGTACAACAACAGAACCAGCAATTGCTTTCCGTATTTTCCGCAAGTTTTTAGAAGAGAAATATGGAGTTGAGGAAGCGAAAAAACGTATTTATGCTACTACAGATAAAGCAAAAGGTGCATTGAAAACATTAGCGAATGAAGAAGGCTATGAAAGCTTTGTTATTCCAGATGATGTAGGTGGACGTTATTCCGTACTTACTGCAGTAGGATTACTTCCAATTGCTGTTAGTGGAATTGATATTGATGAAATGATGTCAGGTGCTCAAAAAGCACAAGAAGAATTAAGCAATTCTGACCTTGATCAAAACCCTGCGTACCAATATGCAGCAGTTCGAAATGTTTTATACAACAAAGGAAATACAATCGAAATGCTAATTAACTATGAGCCAGCATTACAATATTTCGCTGAATGGTGGAAACAGTTATTTGGCGAAAGTGAAGGAAAAGACTTCAAAGGGATTTATCCATCAAGCGCAAACTTCTCTACAGACTTACATTCATTAGGTCAATATGTACAAGAAGGACGTCGTGATATTTTTGAAACAGTTCTACATGTAGAAGAACCAAAATCAAATATTACAATTGAAGAAGAAGCACAAGATTTAGATGGTTTAAATTATTTAGCTGGTCAAACATTAGATTTTGTTAATGAGAAAGCATTCCAAGGAACATTACTTGCACATACAGATGGACAAGTACCAAATTTATTAGTACATTTACCTAAATTAGACGCATACACATTTGGATATGTTGTATATTTCTTTGAAAAAGCATGTGCGATTAGTGGATACTTATTAGGAGTGAATCCATTTGATCAACCAGGTGTAGAAGCATACAAAAAGAATATGTTTGCATTACTTGGTAAACCAGGATTTGAAGAAGAAAAAGCCAAATTAGAAAAACGACTTTAAAAACAAAAGCGAAAGCGCCCGTTAAGAAACGTAGTGACTGGAGAGAATCAACAGAAATAAAGGAATCACGGAGAGCGTGCGAACCGATGATGACTTATTGATAGTTGATTATCGAAGTCACCTAGTTTCTGGGCGCTTGAGCTAGACGAAACAAAAGCGAAAGCGCCCGTTAAGAAACGTAGTGACTGGAGAGAATCAACAGAAATAAAGGAATCACGGAGAGCGTGCGAACCGATGATGACTTATTGATAGTTGATTATCGAAGTCACCTAGTTTCTGGGCGCTTGAGCTGGGTGTCGCTATTTCAGTTCACTAAACTTTTTCTATAAGTATTCATCTAATCTTTTCATTTACTGAAATAATACAAAACTCGGCCTTGTGTCGAGTTTTTTGTTATATGCGCATACATAAAATTTACTCAGTAGTAAAACATATAGACAAAAAGTAGGTGAATGTATGTATGAATTACAATCAACAATTGAGAATAAAGTATTTCCATTTCAACAAATTAAAATAGAGTTAGAAAAAGCAGGATACTCATTAAATGGTGCTTGGGAATATGATCATGGATATTTTGATTACAAATTAGCAAATGAAGATGGGTATCACTTTCTTAGAGTACCATTTCATGCAATAAATGGGGATATAGACAGTGATGAAGCAATAATTAAAATGGATACACCTTATTTGTTGACACATCAATATCAAAATAATGTGGATGCATATGCAGAGAGTAGTGTGATGCAAGCTGCATTTAATCAGTTTCAATCACCAACAGATAAAGATGCAGACATTCCTAGCCAATATGTGACAAAAGGAAAGCAAGTGCTATCAGAATTAGAAGTTTTGCTAAATAATATACCTAGCAAGTGAGTTATCATTTGGTTTGCAGAACGAATGAGTGGATTATGTAATATCTTTATTCGTTCTGCTATTTTTTAAATAAATCAATTGATCATGACCTTCCATCTTGGTAAATGAATCTGGATAAATGTATAGTTCATCACTTCTTATATAACCAACTAACCAGTATTTTTGCGTGGAAAAATCATTTACTAATTTGTTGAAATCTTGATTAATCCATTCTTTTTTTAATGGAATTGTGCAAAATTGTTGCTCTGTTAACAGTTTTGTTATAATTGAATTAGTTTGACTTGATGAATGATAAAGTGTTTGTAAGAACAATGCACTCATAAATTGATTTGCTCTAATAATGTTGTCGCAACCTGCACGTATTGCATTGGTTTCATGTGTTTCTGTAAGTATTTCAGCAATGATATGAACAGATGGGTGATTTCCCTTCGTTGCAATAATATTTAGAATGGTTTGTCTGTCAGCATCTTCTTCTTCTAACGATGGATCTGCAGTTATAATGATATGTGTGGCACAAGCAATATTCGCTTTCTTTAGAATGTGATCAGAAGTAGGATCACCATGAATAAAATGAATACGATGTTTTTGATAGGACACTTTTTTTAATGATTGATCAATCAAGACAATCTCTTTTTTAATTTGATTATGTTGAATCATATCCACTAATCTTTTTGTTCGTTCATTCCAACCAACTATTATGACATGTTCTTGACCGTGATAGGATATCTTACCCTCTGTTAAGTTTTTTTCATGTGTAATTGTCGCAGCTGAAATAGTAGCCATATAAAAAGTTACTAAGCCACCCCCAGCTAGAATGAGCAACATACCGATTAATTTTCCTGTTGTACTTAATGGTACATAATCTCCGTATCCGACAGTGGATCCAGTCACAAATGCCCACCACACACCATCAAATAAGGATGGGAAATGAGCAGGTTCGATTAAGTGAATACTGAAACCAAATAATAGCATGGTAATAATAACCGTTAACAATAATCTAACAAAGATGGGCAAATGAAAATAAAATTGCATGCATTTGTTCCAAAGCATAGACATCACCTAGTTCGACTTTTTAAGAATTCATTATTTTCTTATTTTGGTCATTTTTAGTATATTTATGCAATCAAGTTGAAGTTTTACTATATTGGAGGAATGATTATATGAATCAAAAACATTTAGAATTTTTATTCGACTTATTACATACACCATCACCATCTGGCTATGAAATGGAAATCCAAAGAAAATGGATGCAATATGTAAGACCTTTTGCGGACAAAATAGAAACAGATCATGCCGGAAATGCGATTGCTATCGTCAATCCTGATGCACCATTTCATATTCTCTTAGCAGGACATTGTGATGAAATTGGATTTATTATTAATCGTATTGATGAAGATGGTTTTGTCTATATAGATAAGCTTGGCGGAATAAATGCCAAAGCAGCTATTGGTATGAAAGTACAGTTAATTGGAGAGCATTCTTCATTAGATGGGGTGATTGGTGTCAATGCACAACACCATGGTGGGATAAAAGATGACTTTGATGTAGAAGATTTGTTTATTGATTGTGGGGCAACGAGTAAAGCAGAGGTCTTGCAACATGTTCAAATCGGTGATTTAGTCGTGTATCGAAGAGAATCAGAAGTGTTAATGGACCGCTATATTTCAGGGCGTGGACTTGATAATCGGACAGGTGCATTTATTGTTGCGGAAGTAGTTAGAAGGTTAAAAGAGAAAAAGTTGAATATCGGTTTATATGCTGTAAGCACAGTCAATGAAGAAACAAATATGGGTGGTGCATACTTTGCTGCTGCGGGTTTAAAGCCTGATTGTGCGATTGCGTGTGATGTTACATTTGCAACAGATTATCCATCTGTTAATAAACGAAAACATGGGGATATTAAGTTAGGAAGTGGACCTGTCTTAGCTAAAGGTGCACCAATTAATAGAAAGTTGAATCAGTTGTTAGAGAATACTGCGAAACAGTTAAATATGCCTTTGCAATATGAATTAACTCCTCGTTATACAGGCACAGATGCAGATAAAATGAGATTGACAGGAAATGGTGTTCCGATTAGTCTTGTTTCTTTACCACTTAGGTATATGCACTCACCAGTAGAAACAGCATCGATACGAGATATAGAGGCAGAAATTACATTATTAGTTGAATTTTTATCATCACTTACTGGGGAAGAAAGCCTTAAACCTGTAGAAAGCCATCTTTAACGATTGACATGAAATATAAGGAAGGATAAGATGTTAAAGTATGCATTTGGAACAATGTGTGAGAGCAAGGAGGAGCATACTTGAATAATTTATTATTTTCGAATTCATCTTTATATCGATTTATATCTATTGCGTTATTAGGTACAATCTCTGCAGTACTTATGTTTATTAATTTCCCTTTACCGTTTCTGCCGACGTATTTGCGAATTGATATTAGTGATTTACCTGCACTATTAGGTGGATTGCTATTTAACCCGGTAGCTGCAATTGTCGTTTTAGCAATAAAAAATTTGTTGTATTTATTATTAACAGCAATATATGATCCAATTGGAGCAATAGCAAACTTTATTGCGGGTATCTTATTCGTAGTACCAGTTTCTTTTATGTATTATAAGTATCGTACGAATAAAAGTGTTTGGATTGGCTTAGTAATTGGCGCATTTCTTTTAATCGTTGGAATGTCAGTTATGAACTATTTTGTTATCTTACCTATATACAGTTCCTTTATTGGTTGGGATACGTTCACACAAAATCAAAAATGGACTTTAATTATTACAGCAATTATTCCATTTAACTTAATTAAAGCCATTCTTGTAGGTACCATATTCTATTTTATCTTTTTAAAACTGAACAAATATATAAAGAAAAAGCGCATCGATTAATGCGCTTTTTCTTTATTTTGTGGAAATGACTGCTAAAGTACAACGGGCTATTGCGATTAATTGTTCTACTTCATCGACAACTTTTATTTCCCAAATCATCGTTCGTTTTCCGATATGAATGGGTATAGCTTTTGCTATGATTTTTCCATCTTTTTTTGCTTTAATATGGTTACAATTAATCTCCAAACCTACAATAGCTTTTTCATTTGGATGGACATGTTGCATTCCCCCAAGACTTGCAGCTGTCTCAGCTAAAGCAACCGTCGCACCACCGTGTAAGTATCCCATTGGTTGTGTTACTTTCTCCGTTACAGGCATTTCAATAGTTACTAAATCTTTATTTACATGAACATATTTCATATCTAAAAGGTCCATTAAATTAGTCATTATTGTCTCCTTTATTTAAAACAATCTTTCCATCATCTAATTTTTAAAAAGAAAAAGGAAATAGAATATGAATTAGTAAGGAAAGTCCTATGAGTGCACCATAAATAGTATTTGTTTTTGCTGTTGCAGCCATTGCTGGAATCATACCGACATTCGTATGATTGGCCCGAAATGTTTGGATTACATACAATGCTTTTTTGATACTTAGTAAACTAATTAAGCTGTAAATTGGCAATATGCCGAAAGCGATATAAATAACGGTAAGAGAAAATGCAATAATCATTAACCATTTTAATAGAGAAATGGCTTTGTCTCTTCCAATTAATATAGCAATTGTTTTTCGTCCGTTCTCTTTATCTCCATCTAAGTCGCGGATATTATTTGCTAATAGAATCGAACCGATAAAAATGGCGATAGGAATAGAAACGATAATTACTTCGATAGATAAAGATAATGTTTGAATATAATAACTAATTCCAATAATTACTGTTCCCATTAATATACCTGAAAATAATTCACCAAATGGAGTGTAAGCAATTGGGATAGGACCGCCTGTATATAAATAGCCAATTAACATACATACAACACCAATAACTGCAATCCACCAACTTGAAGCGATGCAAATATAGATACCTAACACTATCGCTACACCGAAAAAGGCAAAAGCCAATCGCTTCACGACAATTGGTTGAATACCATCTCTGACGATTGTTCCGCCAATCCCAACAGAATTTTCGTTATCAAGTCCACGTTTGAAATCATAATACTCATTAAACATATTTGTTGCTGCTTGTATTAATATGGATGCCATTAACATTGCTAGGAATAAAATAAAATCAAAGGCATCATCAAGTACTGCTAACATTGTTCCAACAAATACAGGAATAAATGAGGCTGTTAATGTATGTGGTCTTAACAAACGCCACCATACATGGAATCCTGGCTTCTCATTTAAATGGTTCCCTGTTACATCTGAATTGTTTCCCATGTCTTAATCTCCTTGCTTTTATATAGTAAATTTGATGTACAACATTTTAAGTTTAGTGAAATGTTTAAAAGGTGTCAATGTAAACTGTTTGAATAATCGATATTAGGGGAAGTTAATTAACATACTTTTTCATTATTTTTTTGTTATACTATATATATGTGCTTGGATGAATGAAGAACATAAGAGAAGACAAGTGAAGAATACAGGGGAATCTTAAAGGAATGTTTCCTTTGCAATATTTACTGTCAAATACTATAATGAATAACGTTTTATGAGAAACGCCCTATTACATTGGAGGGTTATAGATGATTGAAACAAAGGGAAGAGATATAGAAGGTGTGTTGCAAACAGCACAGAAACAACTAAATAAAACGACACCTACCCTTGTTAGTATAACAGAACACATATCTAAAGTAGATCTGTTATCTTTTTTTGCTATGGGGAAAGAGCTAGGCATGAATCGAACTTTTTGGTCTGATTCTAGCCAACAACAATTTTTAGTTGGAATCGGAGAAACATATACGTTGCAAGCAAAAGAGCACACGTATGAAATGATTCAAACAGAATGGCAACAATTAATGGAACATGCTATTGTGAACAAATCGATAGAAGTATCTTCCATTGGTCCTGTCGCAATTGGTGGGTTTCCATTTGATGAAGGTGCACACCACAGTGACTTATGGCAAGGATATGAAGGAAGTAAATTTAGGATTCCTAAATATTTACTTACTGTACATGGTGCGGAGTATTACTTATCGATTAATTTATTACTTACCCAAAATTGCAACATTTCTACACTTGCTGAAGCTATTCTAAAGGAAAAAGAACAATTACTTTCCAATAAAGTTCAATTGGATATTACTAATAAAGTAATCCTTCAACATGAAGTAGATCCAATAGAATGGAAAGACCTTGTGAAACAAGTTACAAATCATATTGAAAAAACTTCTGTTGAAAAAATAGTATTAGCAAGGGAATTGCAGGTGGAATTTGCTAAGTGTTGTAACATTACTGAAGTGTTGCAACGATTGCTTGATACACAACAGAATAGTTATGTGTTTGCATGGGAAAAAGACGATGCTTGTTTTGTAGGAGCAACTCCTGAGCGACTAGTAAAAGTAACAAATGAACAATTACTTTCTACATGTCTTGCAGGAACTGCTTCAAGAGGACGAACAAAGAAAGAAGATGCAGCAATTGGACAAGCTTTATTACATGATCCAAAAAATATAAAGGAACATCAAATTGTTGTAGATATGATTTATGATGCCGTTTCTTCATGTGCGCATGATGTTGTTGTGCCTACAGAACCAGTATTATATCCATTACATCATTTGCAACATTTATATACACCTGTTGTTGCTACATTAAATAAGGGGTTTACGTTGCTTGATATTGTTAAGAAATTGCATCCGACTCCAGCACTTAGTGGATTTCCACAACAAGAGTCTATTCAATTTTTAAGGGAACATGAATCATTGCAACGAGGATGGTATGGTGCGCCAATTGGTTGGTTTGATGCTCATTTTAATGGAGAATTTGCTGTGGCAATTCGTTCTGCCTTAGTTCGTCAATCACACGCCTCCTTATTTGCTGGATGTGGTGTAGTGAGAGATTCTGATCCTGAGATGGAATATGAAGAAACAAAAATGAAGTTTACACCGATGTTAGATGCATTAGGAGGAGAAGTATGACAAATTATACCTATGATTTAACATATTATATCGGTCAATTTACGGATCAATTATACCATAGTGGTGTCCACCATGTTGTCGTTTCTCCTGGCTCTCGTTCTACGCCACTTGCACTTACAATGGCAGAATATCAACAATTTAACTTATGGGTAGATATTGACGAAAGGTCTGCAGCATTTTATGCATTAGGGATAGCGAAACGGTTAAAACAGCCTGTTTGTTTATTGTGTACGTCTGGAACAGCGGCAGCGAATTACTATCCAGCAATTATTGAAGCACATTACAGCAGAATACCGTTAATTGTGCTTACGGCAGATAGACCGAATGAATTGCGAGATGTTGGGGCACCACAAGCAATTGATCAAATAAAGATGTTTGGGGATTATGTGAAATGGTTTCATGAAATGGCATTACCTAGTAGTGAGCCAAACATGCTTCGATATGTAAGAAACCAAGCGAAAAGAGCTGTCATTACTGCGACTTCTGGTATATCTGGTGTCGTACATTTAAATTTTCCATTACGAGAACCATTGCTTCCAGATTTCTCATTAGAAGGCATTTGGGGGACACCATTTGTGGGTGTTGCTTCATACACGACTTCGACTACTAGTTTAGATGAGGCAGTACTCAACGAAATTTACGAGATGTTGAAAAAGGAGAAGAATGGAATCATTGTATGTGGACCAAATCATTTTGACCAATTGCCAGATGCTATCGTACATTTAGCTGAAAAATGGCAACTTCCAATTTTTGCTGATCCGATTTCTGGATTAAGAAATGGTTCACACAGTAAATCCCATATTATCGAAACATATGATGCGATTTTGAAATCCAATCATGTGCGCACAAACATGTCTGTAGATTTTATCATTCGTGTTGGAGCAATGCCAATCTCCAAACCATATTTGTTATGGATTCAACAACAATCGAATGTGAAACATATTGTAATTGATCAAGTCGGAGGATATAGTGAACCAGTAAATGTAGACACATACTTTCTATTCGGAGAAGTGTCCCATATTCTCAGACAATTAGCAACAGTACCTATTTCCTTTCATCCAACATTTTTAATGTCATGGCAAAAGTGGAATGCTATGGCAAAAGAAGTATTGAAAAGTAACGCGAGGAATGAATTAACAGAAGGTCATGTGATATCTGGTATCCAGTCAGTATCGGCAGATGACCATATTGTATTTGCAAGTAATAGTATGCCTATACGTGACTTAGATAGTTTTTGGTTATGTTCAGACAAACAGATAGAATTACATGCAAACCGTGGTGCAAATGGGATTGATGGCATTTTATCCTCTGCGAGCGGAATGAGTGCGACGAATAAGCGTACTACATTAGTTGTTGGAGATATCGCTTTCTTGCATAGTTTGAATGGATTGTTGATGGCGAATAAGTATCATTTGCCACTTACTATTGTTGTTGTGAATAATAATGGTGGGGGGATTTTCTCCTTTTTGCCACAAGCAAAACAAGATAGTCCCCATTATGAATTATTATTTGGTACGCCACAACAGATGACACTTTCCCATCTTGCTAAAGCATTTGATATTGCATACGAAAAACCACGTAATTGGAAGGAGTATGTACAAGCACTTACTGCTTCTTATCAAAGAAAAGATGTCACCATCATCGAAGTAGAGACAGAACGGGCGAATAATGTACAATGGCATCAAACGAAATGGGATCAAATTGAAAAAATCATGCTCGAGGAACTAGATGGTGGAACACATGTTTATTGAGGTAGACGAACATAAGTATTGGGTAGAGTGTGAAGGAAAGGGAGAGCCTCTTGTCATTTTGCATGGTTTTACAGGCTCCACTCATACGTTTCGATTTTTAAAGCACTATCTACCTGATTATCAGCTTATTCGTATAGATTTGCCTGGACACGGTCGAACTAAGGCAACAATATCTTCGATGGAAAAATGTATTGATGATGTATCCATAGTATGTAAAAAAATAGGTTTAACGAAATTTCATTTACTCGGTTATTCCATGGGTGGTAGAACGGCACTATCTTTCGCAAAAAAATATCCTATATTTGTGCAATCATTAATACTAGAGAGTGCAACTCCAGGTATAGAAAATGATGAGGAGCGGAAGAAAAGAATAAAGGCAGATGAGGAATTAGCTACCTTTATTTTAGAAAATCCGATTGAAGCATTTGTAGATTATTGGGAGGAAATTCCATTATTTTTTTCCCAAAAGCATTTGCCCACACCTCTTAAAAAAGCTATTCGTGAAGAAAGACTAGCCCAATCTAGAGAAGGACTTGCATTATCTTTAAGAACAATGGGAACAGGTACGATGCCATCATTGTGGAATCATTTATCAACGATTTTGTGCCCTGTTTGTATTCTTGTTGGTGAGAGTGATAAGAAGTTCATTCAAATTGGAGAAAAGATGATTTCTTTTATACAAAATAACGAATTTCATGTTATAAAAAATAGTGGGCATGCAATTCATGTGGAACAATCCGAAATTTTTGGTACAATAGTTAATGAGTTTTTAAAACAAAGGAGGATGTAACATGTCAGTAGAATGGACTACAGTACGTTCTTATGATGAAATACTTTACGAAAAATATAATGGAATCGCAAAAATTACAATTAATCGACCAGAGGTGCATAATGCCTTTACTCCAAAAACAGTAAATGAATTAATCGATGCATTTACATATGCAAGAGATGACTCGAGCATCGGTGTAATTGTGTTAGCTGGAGCTGGAGACAAAGCTTTCTGTTCAGGTGGAGATCAAAAAGTACGTGGTCATGGCGGATATGTTGGCGATGATGAGATTCCACGCTTAAACGTATTAGACTTACAACGACTTATTCGTGTCATTCCAAAACCAGTAGTAGCGATGGTTTCAGGTTATGCAATTGGTGGCGGACATGTATTACACGTAGTATGTGATTTGACAATTGCTGCAGACAACGCTATTTTTGGCCAAACAGGACCAAAAGTAGGCAGCTTTGATGCGGGATATGGTGCAGGATTATTAGCACGTATCGTTGGTCACAAGAAAGCTCGTGAAATTTGGTATTTATGCCGCCAGTATAATGCACAAGAAGCATTAGATATGGGACTTGTGAACACTGTTGTACCATTAGAACAATTAGAAGCAGAGACAATACAATGGTGTGAAGAAATGTTAGAAAAATCACCTACTGCTTTACGTTTCTTAAAAGCTTCCTTTAATGCAGATACAGACGGTCTTGCTGGATTGCAACAAATGGGTGGAGATGCTACATTGCTATACTACACAACAGATGAAGCAAAAGAGGGCCGCGATGCATTTAAAGAAAAACGTAAACCAGATTTCAAGAAGTTCCCTCGTTTTCCTTAATACTCTAGATTTAGCTTGAGTAAAATAGAGATTGGAACGAAAGAATTCTTTCATTACAAAAATCCAAATGATTCGAAAGCTATTTATCGAATCATTTGGATTTTGTGCGTATTTAGAAGGAAAGTGAGATGTAATTTTGAACTTAGCTATGTGCTTTACAACCGCTCCCGGCTTGTCTGTTTCCACTAAAATTTTCTATGTCTCAGTCTCTATTTGTAGTATCTGAGATATAGTATCAACTATAATAGAGGCAGATTTATTTTTAGACAGAGAGGAGATTTATAATGGAACATTGGCTTACAAAACGCGCATCCTTGTCACCAAATGCTATAGCTGTGGAAACAATAGACAATGGAACATGGACGTTTGCTGATTTATATGATGCGTCCATCGTTTTTGCAAAGAAACTTTACACTACAAGTAAAACGAACAAGCATATTGGTATACTGTCCACCAATTCTATTGAGATGATTGTTGCATTTTTTGCTTGTACATATTTACATAAGCCTGTTGTTTTTCTGAATGCACGACTTACACAAGAGGAATTAGCCATACAATGTGCGAGCGCAGATATAGACAGTGTCCTATATTCGGATACATGTGAGGCACTTACATTGACATTACCTGTTCCGTGTTATGCTTTTTCTACAATTAAACAATTAAAAGAAACGAATATCCGACTAGATGAAACGATAGCATTAGATGATATTTGTTCTATGATGTTTACTTCTGGTACAACTGGAAAAGCAAAGGCTGTGATGCATACGTATGATAATCATTGGGCAAGTGCTATTGCTTCTGCGCTTAATTTGGGGATTAGTTCAACAGATAAATGGTTAGTTTGCTTGCCGATTTTTCATATTGGTGGATTGTCGACAGTAATAAAAAGTATGATTTATGGTATGCCTATTTTACTTGTAGAGAAATTTGATGAAACAATCGTTCATCAAGCTATTATGGAGAGAAATGTATCGATTGTTTCTGTTGTTGCCGTTACTTGTAGTCGGTTGTTAAATAAAATAACTAATGAGACCTATCCATCCACATTCAGGTGTATGTTGTTAGGTGGTGGACCTGCTCCAAAAGCTTTATTAGATAAAGCAGCAAATTATCATGTACCAATCATTCAAACATATGGAATGACAGAAACATCCTCTCAAATTGTCACACTAAATCATGCGGATGCTATACGCAAATTAGGCTCAGCTGGGAAAGCATTATTTTCTGCTGAGGTGCGTGTAAATGCACAAAGGCCAAAAGAAGTCGGAGAGATTTTGGTAAAAGGGCCAATGGTATCCAAAGGTTATTATAAACAACCTGAAGCAACAGAGCGCGCACAGATGGATGGATGGTTTCGAACAGGAGATTTAGGTTATATCGATGAGGAAGGTTTTCTTTATGTAGTGGATCGTCGAAGTGATTTAATCATTTCAGGTGGTGAAAATATTTATCCTGCAGAAATTGAAAATATTCTTTTGGCCATTCCAGGTGTAGAAGAAGCGGGTGTTGTTGGAGTGGATGATGCACAGTGGGGAAAAGTTCCGGTCGCTTTTATTGTCACTTCCACACATGTAAAAGAAGAAGAGCTGCTTCAATTTTGTCATCAACGTTTGGCTAAATTCAAAATTCCTAAACATATTTTTTTTACAGATACATTACCGAGAAATGCAACAAATAAATTGCAACGTCATAAATTAATGGAACGTTTACCATAAAAAATAGCGTATTGTAGTAATTACCATTGATAAAAGAACATACATTCGTATACAATAAGTGTACGAATGTATGTTCTTTTTTATCGAGATAAGAATACATCTAATATGGAAATACTTTTTGATTTCACAGGGAGGACGCTTACGTTTTTCTTATAAGGAAGTGTAATGATGAAGAGGGTTATTTTTTTAGTTGATATGCAATCATTTTATGTATCTGTAGAAAAGGCTGATCAACCTTCATTGCAAGGGAAGCCTGTTGTTGTTGCAGGTGACCCTGAGCGCAGAAGTGGCATTATTTTAGCAGCATGTCCATTAGCCAAACAAAAGGGGGTAAAAACAGCAGAACCATTATGGTCCGCTCAAGCAAAATGTCCGAATCTTATTGTTGTACAACCGAGAATGCAACGATATATTGATATTTCGTATCGCATTACAACAATTTTTGAACAATTTACTGACTTAGTCGAACCATATTCGATTGATGAACAATTTTTAGATGTAACACATAGTCAACGTTTATTTGGCGAACCACATCAAATAGCACGAAATATTCAAGAAGCCATCATGGATGCTACAGGTGTATATTGTCGAGTTGGTATTGGTCCAAATAAAGTATTAGCTAAAATAGCTTGTGATAACTTTGCTAAAAAGAACGAAGAAGGTATTTTTCAATTAGATGAAAGTAATATGCGTCAAGTGATGTGGCCACTCCCACATGGGTCAATGTTTGGAGTTGGTAGCAAAATGCGACAACATTTGGAGAGAATGGGAATGCAGACAATTGGTGATATTGCGACATCTGCTGTAAATACATTAAAAAAACGTTGGGGAATTAATGGCGTCGTATTATGGCAAATCGCTAATGGGATAGATACCTCACCAGTAACTCCCAAAACACATAATCAACAAAAAGCAATTGGACATCAAATGACATTACCCTACAATTACGAAACAGAAGAAGCAATCAAAGTGATTTTATTAGAATTAAGTGAAGAAGTAGCTTATCGCGCTAGAAGAAAGGGATATCGTGGTATGACAGTATCCGTCGGAGTGAGAGGAGTCGATTTTAATGTGCGGACAGGGTTTTATCGTCAAATAAAATTGACTTCTCCTACAAATAATGGGATGGATATTTTTGAGGCTGCGTATCGATTATTTGTTTTGTATTGGGATAAAGAACCAATTAGAAGTGCAAGTATTGCATTATCTCGATTACAATCATCTACAAGTCATCAATTAAACCTATTTGATAATACAATAAAAGATGAGAAATTAAATGAAGTAATTGATACAATCCGAGCGAAATATGGGCGTACATCTATTTTACGAGCGTCTTCTTTGACGAAAGATGGGCAGGCATTTGCTAGAGCGGAGAAAATTGGAGGACATTATAAATAGGAGGTCAATAGGATGAAACATTCCAAGTTAACTTTAGGATCAAATATATTATGGGAATCAAGTCGTATGATGTTGCCAGAACATAAAGAAGTATTAGTGAAACATCAGCAACAATTGAATAAAAAAAAGAAACCAATTGTAGATGAGCAGCAGTTAGAAGAATTTTCACTAGTAATTCAAGAAGCTCTAGAATATGACTTTCCAGTAGCAGTTCGTCTGTTCCATCCATACAGAGAGGACATGAAAATAGGGAAAATAAAAAAAATAGACATGTTTACACATGAATTACAGTTAATTTGTCAGGAAGGCATCATCCGAATTAATGTACAAGACATTGTTCATCTCTCAATCACTAATTGATAAACATTATCATTGACTTTTGCTATGAAAACAAATACACTAAAGACATGAATTCGTTCGATAGGACAGAAGACCAACAGACGTTTATGAATGATGTCAGCAAGGGAGATGTCTAAATGGAAACATTGATAGCAAAAGACTTGACGCTCGGATATGGGGAAGAAGTAATTATAGATGCACTTGATATAAAAATTCCAAAAGGTGAAATAACGGTATTTATTGGTGGAAATGGTTGTGGGAAATCTACACTATTGCGATCACTTGCGCGTCTATTGAAACCAAAGCAAGGAAATGTCATCTTAAATGGAGAAGATATTGCAAAAGTACCTACAAAAGATGTAGCAAAACAATTAGCTATTTTACCACAAAGTCCAACAAGTCCAGAGGGATTGACAGTAGAAGAATTAGTAAGACAAGGTAGACACCCATATAAGACAATGTTTAGAAGATGGTCAAATGAAGATGAGCAAGCAGTAACAGAAGCATTAGAAGCTACGAATATGTTATTCCTTAAAGATCGTGCAGTGGATTCTTTATCTGGTGGACAACGCCAAAGAGCATGGATTGCAATGACATTAGCACAAGGTACAGATACTATTTTGTTAGATGAACCGACAACGTATTTAGATATGACACATCAAATAGAAATATTAGATTTATTATTTGAATTAAATGAAAAAAGAAAAAGCACTATTGTCATGGTGTTACACGACTTAAACTTAGCATGTCGCTATGCACACCATATTGTTGCGATAAAAGATAAAAAAGTATATGCCCAAGGAAAACCAGAAGAAATAATAAGTGGTGGTTTAGTACATGAAGTCTTCCGTATGAAGTGTGATGTGATGTATGATCCAATGTTTGGTACACCAATGTGTATTCCACATGGAAGAGGACGCTGTCTCATCAAGCAAGCAGTGGAAGAAGCAAAACAACAAATGCAAACAGTATAAATATAGAAAAAAAGAGAAATCCATTGAAAAAAATCCAATGCATTTCTCTTTTTTTATTTTACACCTTCTTTCGTATGTTTTTCTAATTAGTTACATAACATACATACTAGAGGTGAAAAAAATGACGAAAAAAACATACTATGTCAATATAGCCACACAAGAAATTTCACAAATCCCATATGGTACAAATACACAATTTACGATTGAAGCAACAGATGAAGAAGTGTTTTTATTACGCGAAAAGTTCAATGAAGTGAGAAGTGCTGAGTTTAGCACATATATACGTGCACATATACCATTTGTTCCATATCATAATGATCCAGAAAATGATGCATATGATGAAGGATTAAGCGGTGCCTATCAAATGATTTATAAGCTAGGTACAGAAGAAACAAAAGCAGGGATGAAGCGGGAAAAAATCGGAGAAGATTATTTAGAAGAGAAGTAAACAAATGCTTAAGAAAAAGCTTGCATTATCTATATCAAGAAACTTTTTTGCATGAAATATCGTCAATATATATATATAAAGATGTTTAAAAAGTTGAAGATAGGTTAAATAATTAATGAAAGAGATAGGGTGAGGGGGAAAACACAATGAAAAAAATCATAACAACAATCACACTAACTGTATTTTTGGGAATGGGAATCATTATTTTTAATCAATTAGTGAATACAGATATGATACTAGAAGGAAAAACAATCAATGGAACAAAAAAAGTGGTGTATACGAATTATGAGTATGCGTCGAAACGTTTTGAAAAGGAAAATAATGATACGAAAGAACAAGTAGAAACACCATTAACAGAGAAGAAAATTGCGACATTAATGGATGATTTCATGGATACGTTAGTGCAAGATATTCATGAAAATAATCAAGTATTGCACTACAATTCAAAAGAGGAATTATTAAAAGCATTTGATGCCATTGCAAAAAGGGATGTAGTACAACCATTTGTTGATTTTTATTATATAGAAGAAGCGGATAAATTATATGTAGTACCAACAGAGACGCCTGCATGGTTTGTATCAACAAACAAATACGAAAGAGAAGATATAAGTGAGCAAGAAGTAATGATTACACAAGCAAATGTTTCTGATTTACACGGTGAGTACACAATAAAAGTGAATTTTGAAAAAGTAAACCAGGAATGGAAAATTGCGAAGATTAGCTACGAATGATTAGCAAAAAAGAAAGAAGCAAGGTACAATATTTATTATGAAAACTTTTAATGATTATTATAACAATAAAGTAAATTTGTCGTTTGAAGATCATCCATTTGATTCTTCACCAAAGCATGTGTGGGTAATTTGTCGATATAAGGGAAAGTGGTTATTAACGAAACATCTAAGCAGAGGATTAGAGTTTCCTGGAGGAAAAGTAGAGAAGAATGAGACAGCAGATGATGCTGCACTACGTGAGGTAAATGAAGAAACAGGAGCAAAAGTAGATCAATTATATTATATTGGGCAATATTGTGTAGAAAGTAGGTACCAATCGATTGTAAAAAATATCTATTTTGCAACAATAAAAGAGCTCACAGAACAAACAAGTTATTTTGAAACAGCAGGACCAGTCCTATTAGAAGAAATACCAACAAATATTAAGCACAATGAAACATTTAGTTTTATTATGAAAGATGATGTTTTAACATACAGTCTAGCATATATTAAGGAAAGATTGAGTAGCTAATTTTATCTACAAAAATTAGCTACTCTTTATTTGCTGTATAAATATCCTTTTTTAATCATACATAGAAGCAAGAGAAATATGTCATTTTTCAAAAAATAGTAATTGACTTTATATGGCGCTTTAAGGTACGATATAGACTAGAATTAGGGTATAGTGTTTACAAATGCTAGTAGAAATAATATGAAAAATAGATGCGGTTGAATAACCAACTAATATTATCGGATTAACCTGAATGATATCCGTGCATTTTTAAACAAAAAAATGTATAGTGAAGATAGATGGAAAATGTAAGTTCATGACGCTATATGTCTAATTGAAAGTTTCATGGATAGTTTTTAAGGAGGAAGTAACAAAGATGGTAAAAAACAGACGTTTATTTACATCTGAATCTGTAACAGAAGGACATCCAGATAAAATATGTGATCAAATTTCTGATGCGATTTTAGATGAAATTGTAAAGAATGACCCAAATGCAAGGGTAGCATGTGAAACAACTGTAACAACGGGATTAGTGTTAGTATCAGGTGAGATTACAACAAATACTTATGTGGATATACCTAAAATTGTTCGAAACACAATTAAAGAAATCGGATATACACGAGCAAAATATGGTTTTGATGCAGAGACATGTGGTGTGCTTACAGCAATTGATGAACAATCTCAAGATATTGCCGAAGGAGTAAATCAGGCATTAGAAGCAAGAGAAGGTACAATGACTGATGATCAGATTGAAGCAATTGGTGCAGGGGATCAAGGGTTAATGTTTGGTTATGCGAATAATGAAACAAAGGAATTAATGCCATTACCGATTAGCTTAGCACATAAATTAGCAAAAAGATTAACAGATGTAAGAAAAGATAAAACATTAGATTATTTACGACCTGATGGTAAAACACAAGTTACGATTGAATATGATGAAAATGACAAACCTGTTCGTGTAGATACAATTGTTATCTCCACACAACACCATCAAGATATCACATTAGAACAAATTCAACGAGACATTAAAGAATTTGTAATTAAGCCAGTAGTTCCAGAAGCATTATTGGATGAGGATACAAAATATTTCATTAATCCAACAGGACGATTTGTTATTGGAGGTCCTCAAGGGGATGCAGGGCTAACAGGACGTAAGATTATTGTAGATACATATGGCGGCTATGCACGTCATGGTGGTGGAGCATTCAGTGGGAAAGATGCAACAAAAGTAGATAGATCTGGTGCATATGCAGCACGTTATGTTGCAAAAAATATTGTTGCAGCGAAATTAGCAGATGCTTGTGAAGTCCAATTAGCATATGCGATTGGTGTCGCACAACCAGTGTCTATTTCTATTAATACGTTTGGAACTGGAAAGTATACAGAAGAAGAGCTAGTAGAAGCTGTACGTAATCATTTTGATTTACGCCCTGCAGGGATTATCAAAATGCTAGATTTAAGAAGACCAATTTACCGTAATACAGCTGCTTATGGACACTTTGGACGTACAGATATAGAATTCCCATGGGAACAAACAAATAAAGTAGAAGATTTAGTATCTTACTTGTCAAAAAGATAAAGAACATATAAAATTAAATAATTGAGATACTAAGGTCAAGTGCCGATGTGTACTTGGCTTTTTCTCGTACTTTTGTGCGTTAAGTAAGTGGAGAATACGTCTTAAAAAAACACAGGTATTCGAACATATATTATATATAGAAATAGATGGAGAAAGGATTTTTAATTATGTGTGGATTTGTCGGGATATTAAAGTCCGAAAATAAAATGTGGGAACAACAAGAAAGACATCAATTTGAACAACGTAATCATGCAATTTATCATAGAGGTCCAGATGATGAAGGGTATTACGAAGATGAACAAGTATTATTTGGATTTAGACGATTAAGTATTATTGATATTGAGAGTGGACATCAACCATTTACATATAATGATGAAAAATTTTGGATGGTATTTAATGGTGAAGTATATAATTATATAGAACTAAAAAAAGAATTGGTAGAGAAAGGTTACCTATTTACAACAGATTCTGATACAGAAGTAATTATTGCAATGTTTCAAGAATATGGTGTCGAAGCATTTCGTCAATTAAGAGGAATGTTTTCTATCTTAATTTGGGACAAATCAAATGAAACATTATACGGTGCACGTGATCCATTTGGTATTAAACCACTTTTTTATAAAGAAGCAGAAGAGGGTATTTATTTTGGTTCTGAGAAGAAAAGTATTATATCTGACATGGGAGAACAGGTAGACTATCAAGCATTGCAACATTATTTAAGTTTTCAATATGTGCCTGAACCAATGACAATGAATCAACAGATTCAAAAAGTAGAGCCAGGACATTATTTCATCAAAAAGCCGAATAATGAACTAACTTTTCATCGTTACTTCCATGCAACTTTTGCACCAGTGAATCAAGAAAAACAGTCATTAATTAAAAAAATTCAAGATGTTATGTACGATTCTGTGAATGTTCATATGCGTAGTGACGTACCTGTAGGATCATTCCTTTCAGGTGGAATCGATTCATCTTTAATTGTAGCAATCGCAAAAGATTTCCATCCAGAAATTAAAACTTTCTCTGTAGGATTTGAACAAGAAGGCTATTCAGAAGTAGATGTTGCAAAAGAAACAGCGGATAAATTAGGTGTGGCTAATTATTCTTATATGATATCGCCAGAAGAATATGTACAAAAACTACCGAAAATTATTTATCACCTAGATGATCCATTAGCAGATCCTGCTTGTGTACCTTTATACTTTGTAGCAAGAGAAGCGAAGAAGCATGTGACAGTTGTATTATCAGGTGAAGGATCTGATGAATTATTTGGTGGATACAATATTTATCGTGAACCAGAATCACTTAAGATGTTTCAATCTATCCCAACACCTGCAAAAGATTTGTTAGCAAAAGTAGCGCAGATTTTACCTGAAGGTGTAAAAGGAAAGAGCTTCTTGGAAAGAGGGACAACCCCGTTACATGAACGATATATTGGAAATGCAAAAATATTCGAAGAAATAGACAAGCAAGGGCTTTTAAAACATTATGATAACCAACTAAGTTATAGAGATATTACGAAGAACATTTATAATAATGTAAAGAACGACCATTTAGTCAATCAAATGCAATATGTAGATATTCATACATGGTTACGTGGAGATATTCTACTAAAAGCAGACAAAATGACAATGGCACATTCCTTAGAATTAAGAGTACCATTTTTAGATAAAGAAGTTTTTCGTGTAGCAAGTGAAATACCAGTAAATATGAAAATTGCTGAAGGAACAACGAAACATATTTTACGACTTGCTTCAAGAGGAATTGTCCCAGATCATATTCTTGATCGCAAAAAATTAGGTTTCCCTGTACCAATTCGACACTGGCTAAAAAATGAACTGAATGGTTGGGCTAAACAATTAATAAAGGAAAGTGCTACAGATCATTTACTAAACAAACAAGTAATTAGTCAATTGCTTGAAGATCATTGTCAAGACAAAGCAGACAATAGCCGTAAGCTTTGGACTGTGTTTATGTTTATGATTTGGCACCAAATTTATATGGAAGGTAAATATAATATAGAAGATTTAAAAAATGAAGATAAAACAGAAAGCAAGCTTGCCTCCCTATAATTGAATGGAGACTGCCTGCTTTCCCATTTGCTCCCATGCTTTAATAAAGGCATCTTTGGGAGCTTTTTTTTGTTTTCCATCATATGGATCATTAAAATAAATAGATGCTTGATCATATCCGGTAACAAGTACTGCATGAAGTTTCATCGTAATATTCATTGGGCCACTTTCTGTATACCAAGTACGAAATTGACTTTCTTTTAATGGTTCATACGTAATGTTCGTGATAAGCAATACAGGTTGTTTATTTGCAACATAATGAATGATTGTATCAAACGATTCTCCAGTTAAATCTTTTGCGGCATCTCCAACATAGTCTGAAGCTAATTCAAAAATAGGTTTGTGGTATACACCTAATCCCGGCTCATCAAATGTATACATATTTCCAACAAATCCCTTGTTTGGATCCCCAAAGTGTACTTTGCCATCAATCAGTTCATATGGTGTGGAATTTTTTTTTATTTCGTTTGCTAAGGTCATTTTATTTGTGTCGACTCCATGGTACTGTAATAGCATGGAAAGAGAAGTAACCTCACAACCACGTGGCAATTCTGGGAATTGTTTTACAATTGGCGCAGTAAGTTGCATAGCTCTCGGCACCTTTGTAGTTACAATTCTTGATGTGGTTGACTGTCTGGTGGAGGTATAGGAATGTGTATCTGCAGCATATACCCATGTAAAATCGATGGAATAAATAAAATAACTGCCTAGCCCAACACTTGTCATACCAAATAAAAAAAGATAAATAATCGACATGTATTGTAATATTTTTTTGGTTGCTTTGTGATAATAAAAAAGTAAAAAAGCAAACATAATAGTAGATGCAATAAAAAGAGAAATGTACATGATTTTCCTCCATACATATATAAAGCGAATTGCTTTGAAATATGGTGACAGAAACACTAGTTAGTCAATCCATACAAAGCAATTATTTTGAAAAAAGCTATATATTATTTTGATTAAGACGAGCGAGTTGTTTTTTGTAATGAATACCTTTTTCTACATATTCTTTTTGAATCCGCATCATCTCGTTAGTATCTATATCGGTTAATTTTCGAATTACTTTAGCCGGTCTTCCGAAAGCAAGAGAATTGGCTGGAATTACTTTTCCTTTTGGTATAAGGCTACCAGCTCCAATAAAAGCTCCTTCTCCAATTTCAGCGCCGTCTAAAATGATGGAACCCATTCCAATCAACGCATGTTGACGAATAATAGAAGAATGCAATGTAACTTGATGTCCAATCGTTACATAGTCCTCAATAATTAATGGATGTTCAGGACTTTGGTGTAGCAAAGAAAGGTCTTGTATATTACTGTATGCTCCAATTCGAACTGGAGCCACATCGCCACGTATCACCGTTTTAAACCATACAGATGTATAAGCACCTATCGTCACATCCCCTGTAATGACAGCATCTGGTGCAATAAATGCAGTTTGATCAATAAATGGTATTTTTTCATTATACTCTAAAATCATAAGCTACCTCCTGCGAAATGATTAATAATATGTTATCATAATATGGAAGGAAAGAATATGATAAAAGTGAGGGAATAATGTTGGTAAAAAGAGTCCCAACAAAAGCACCTATTTTGATGAAACAGGTATATCAAAAAATATTTCCACAAGTAAACAAAGAATTAGCGTATTGGACAAACCGTGCTAATAAGATACCAAATAAAGAATTACGAACACAAGCGTTAGCAAGCATTCAAGATAAGAAATTTCACTGTCAAGGTGGCAGTGTATATAGTGTACTAGCAGGTCCATATTGGAAAGAAGCAATCACATTTATTGTTGCATATCAAACAATAAGTGACTATTTAGATAATTTATGTGATAGAAGTACGTCATTAGATCCAGATGATTTTCGTTTACTCCATCAATCGATGCGAGATTGCTTCATAGAAGATGCACCTATTCCAAATTATTATGCATTAAGAGAAGACCAAGATGATGATGATTACTTAAAAGATTTAGTAAGAACATGTCAAAAAATTGTGAAGCAAGTCCGTCATTTCAATGTAATTCAGCCGTTTTTATTAGAACTGGAAGAATTGTATAGTGATTTACAAGTACATAAACATGTCTGTCATGATGAAAGAATACCGCGATTAGAGAATTGGTTTTATACATATAAAGAAAAGTGGCCAATGTTAAGTTGGTATGAATTTTCTGCATGTACTGGCTCCACATTGGGGATATTTTATCTGATTTCTTATGGATTACAGCATGAAATTACAGAAAATTTAGCAAAAAAAATACATACAAGTTACTTCCCATATATGCAAGGACTACATATTATGCTTGATTATTTTATTGATCAAGAGGAAGACAGGCTTGGAGGGGATTTGAACTTTTGTAATTATTACAAAGATGAACGAGAATTAGAAGAACGATTGACTTATTTTGTGAATAAAACAAATGAACATATACAAGAATTACCTGATAGGCCTTTTCACGAAATGGTACAACATGGCTTGGTCGGTTTATACTTAGCAGATCCTAAAGTGGGAAAAATGGAACAAGCGGTAAAAATAAGTAAGCGATTATTACGTGCTAGTGGAAGAAAATCACAGTTCTTTCATTGGAATATTAAATTATATAATCGACTATCAGGCAGATACTAATTAAAAGTCAACAAGCGCGTCTATTCGAGCTTGTTGACTTTTTCAATTGCTATAATAAATGGTGGCTCATTGACTTGGTTAATGAATTGATATTGCAACACTTGAAAATATTTTTGATTTAGTTGTGCACAATAATCGATAACGGCGTTCTTCTCATCTTTTCCACCTTCATGTCCATGATAAATCACTAAAACTAAACGACCGCGAACTTTTAATAAAGGAAGAATCGACTCGATAGCAGCTAATGTACTAGATGGTGTTGTAATAATATGATGATCGCCTTTGGGTAAATAACCTAAATTAAATATTGCACCAGCAATAGAGTGTTCAGAAATATACGCTTTTACATGTTCGTGGCCGTCATGTATTAAAGAAACATTAGTGATGGAAGCATCATCTAACTTCTTTTTTGTATTTTTGATTGCTTGTTCTTGGATATCGAAAGCGTACACTTTACCTGATTCTTTGACTTTTTTACTAAGAAAAACCGTATCATGCCCATTACCACATGTGGCATCAATGACGATATCTCCTTGTTGAATGATTTCTGCTAATAATTGATGCGAATATTGTATAATCGATTGCAAAAAATATACACTCCCTTTATTTTGAATTCGTATACTATGATATAAGTTGCGATAAAATATAATTTAAAATAGTTAACATACCTATTGTATTGTAGCAAAGAATGTTTTATTTGTGTATGAATTTCAATGGATAGTCCACACTATACATGAGGTGATCATGATGACAACAAGAGACTCCATTGAAAATTTATTGATCGAAGGACAGCATATTGTCCAACAAGCAGAAGAACAATTAGAACAATCGAATAGAAGTGGTTTTATGATGAATGAAGATTATTGGAATGCTCAGTTAGAATTGGAAAAATTATCTCAAAGTATTGATAGAGTAATGAAAAGTGCAAATGCACAACAAAAGGAACAGTTACACAGATTTCAACTAGCTGTTCAAAATAGACTAAATGATATGATATTAGATCAAGTGGATGTGACGAGATATCATTAAGAAAGCTGCCGAATGGCGGCTTTTTTTAATGAATTAAAATTAGATTGATTTTTCATTTGTATTAGTGTACTATTTGATTAATACAATAATACAAAGGAGGGAGAATTATGTTTGGTTTACTAAAGAGAGAAATGCTAATGATGAAGAAAAATTACATACTCATTTTCGGTATGATGTGTAGCATGATACTGGTGTTTTATTTTAGAGAGATAACGATGACGGAATATGTGTACAATAATTTATTAAGTTTAAATATTGTAATAATGCCAGTGGTTTTACTGTTAAGCTTGTATAAAGAAACATTGGAACATTCTTTATTTACCTATCACAAACGAACGATACCAGTGAAAGTACATATAAAAGTATGGCTAAGTATTAGTGTAAGTGTAATGTATACCACTCTATTGCTTATTCTGACCATTTTGTTGGATATTTCTGTGACTGATTTTACGATAATGATTAAAGTGATGTTATATGCAATTCTCTTCACTGTACTCGTATTGTTTGGCTGGAGCATTTATCAAGTATTAAAAGATAAATTTTCTTCGTTCGTCAGTTCAATCGTGATACTTTTAAGCGTATGTATTCTATTTATTTTTCGGGAAACTTTTTTAACTTTTGTGCAGTATGTTAGAGAATTATGGGTAGTCATTCTACAAGTTCATCGAGATAGTGAAGGAGTTATTATACAAACAGATACGATTTCCATTAGTTATATCATCGGGCTTATTATACTTATAGGCCTTTTCTATATATTTTCCATACAAATACTAAAAAAATAGCGGAATAGGAGGAACACCATTGAGTAGAAGTAAAGGATTGTGGCTAAAAGAGATAATGATGATGCGCGGTTTTCATATTTTCTTATTAGTTATTTATGGGGTACTTTCTATTATTACATTGAGTAATGAACATACCATTTTTTTAAGCACGGAATATATGATAGGTCAGTCTATCATGGGGTTAATGATTATCCCATGCACAATGTTATTCAGTCTTAATATGGAGAAGCATCAAATGACGTTATTTTTGTTTCAAAAAGGTAATATAAAAAAACAAATTCAAATGAAATGGTTACATGCATTTCTTCTTTATTTACTCTTTTTTATTTGGTTAAGTCTACTAAGTATCGTGTCCATAATGTTAGATTTCTCTGATAGTACCTTAGCAGCACTGATGAAAATTATTTGGTATCTATTTTTCTATATGCTTATTATACAAATGATTGCAACAGTAGCTATATTTATAGCTTGGGTGATTTATCAATGGATACGAAACAAAGTAGGATTTTTACTTAGTGTCATTGTCATGGTCATTACATTTGTAGTATTTTTTGAATTTTTCCAACGACTATTCGAAATACCTATCATTCTAAATTTTTGGACTATCGAGATCCAAACAGAACAAATGCCCTTCCAATTATTTATAACAGACGGCTATTTATCTATGAGCATGATAATCTTCACTGGAGCTATCTTATATTTCTTCTATTGGCTTAGTTTACAGCTCTTTATCAAAAAAGTGGAGGTGTAATCATGCCTCCACAATTTGATCGTGAGAAACCAATCTATTTGCAAGTTGTTGATATGTTAATTCAAGAAATTGCACGTGGCATACGTAAAGAAGGAGAAAAACTACCTTCTGTGAGAGAGTTAGCCTTTCAATTAGAAGTAAATCCAAATACCATTCAACGTGTGTATCGTGAATTAGAACATAAAGAAATAACGATTACGAAAAGAGGACAAGGAACGTTTGTGACGGATGATACAGAGAAAGTAATCGCATTACGCGAGCAACTAAAACAACAATATATTGAGAAATTTATCATAGATATGCATGCATTAGGATTTAGTAAAGAAGAAATAGTTCAAACATTAAAGGGCGGTGAGGATCATGATTGAAATTAGAAATATTACAAAAACCAGAATGTTTAAATCGATATTAAAAGATTGTACTTGTACAATTGATAGAGGCAAAGTAATTGGTATTATTGGCGAGAATGGGAGTGGAAAAACAACATTCTTACAAGTGCTAGCAGGTGTGTTCAAACAGGATAAAGGTACAATAAATTTACCGAATGATCGAAGTGAAAGCATTGCATATAGTCCTGATCAGGAGTATTTCTATAATTACTTTACAATTGAACAATTAATGGATTATTATCAATCACAATTCGGAGATTTTGATCGAAAAAAAGCAGAACAATTAATAGATTTTTTTGAGTTAAAACGTAATGAAAAAATAAACTATTTATCAAAAGGTCAAGTAGGAAGAGTAAAGATAGCCGCTACAATTGCTAGAAATGCACCGCTATTGCTTCTTGATGAACCGTTGGCTGGGTTAGATCCGCTTGTAAAAGATAAAATCATTAAAGGGTTGTTACAATTTGTAAATATGGAGACACAGACATTATTAATCACCACACATGAGCTACTTGAAATAGAGACAATATTGGACGAAGTAATTGTTATGAAAGCAGGATGTATGATTGCACAAGAAAATGTAGATGTCATTAGAGAAGAGCAATCTGTACAAAAATGGTTCCAAAAAGTATATCAAAAAAAATAAATGTGTATAAATGAAACTTTTGCCATGACTAAATCGTAAATAAGAAAGTAGAGAGGGGACGATGAATATGATTGGTATATTAGTAGCAACAGCATTTGCGATGATTTTATATCTAATAGGATTTATTGCAATCACAACAATTAGTAAAGAGAAAGCATCTAACTTAATGAAAAAAGGTATTCTTATCTTTGTGTTTGGGTATGTATTCACAGGTATTGTATTTTATTTCTTAATGCCAACAATTACTGTACCTAATATGTTATATGCAAATATTATTGTTAGTTTGATTCTATTACCTTTACTAATATATAATTTTAATAAGGAAAAACAAGTAGAAAAACAGTCTATTATTGTGTTTAGTACAATCACAATCGTAGCACTTCTTTCTGTGATTGTCGTTATTATTGTGAGTGTAGTTAGTTTAGATGAAGCGCATCAATCCATCGCAGTATCTGAACAAGAACAAGCAAAACCATTAACAAAAGATGAGACACCGATTGTCGTTGCACCAGAGTTTGCACGTAATAAAATTCAAAAAGCGATGAGTGCTGTTCCAAATCCACAATTTTATGATTTAGGAAAGCTCCAAGTTCAAAAGGTAGAAGATGAAATTGTATATGTCGCACCAGTTGAATTTGCTGATTTTTGGAAATTTTTACGTGGAAAAGTAACAGCAGGATATTTTACGATATCTGCTACAAATATTAATGCACAACCACAATTTGTAGATAGTGAAATGGAGTATACAAATTCTAGTTATTTCCATAAGTATGTTGATCGAATCATTTACAATAAGTATCCTCAATATATCCAAAGTGGAGAAGCACAAATTGAAGTGGATGAAGAAGGAAAACCGTGGTATGTTCAAACAATTTATAAACCAATGCATATTACGAATAAGCCGGATTTAGAAAAAGTAAAAGTCGTAGTTATTGACCCAGTTACGAGTGACATGAAGATGTATGGGGTAGACGAAGCACCAGACTTTATTGAAGGTTCGATAAGTTCAGAATTAGCGTCATTAGAGAATAAATACTACGGGAAATACATTCATGGCTGGTTAAATAGCGTGTTTGGCAAAAGGGATGTAAAAATTCCGAACGAATCTGGCTCAGAGTCAAGCGTCACACCAATATTTGATGAACAGGGACAGATGTATTATTTTACAGATTTAACCTCGCCAAAAGAGAATATTGACTCAGCACTTGGCTATACATTAATTCATGCGAGAACAGGAGAATTAACTTATTATCGTGGATCTAAGGATAACGCGATAATGGACAGTGAAGGCGCGAAACAAATTGTCAATAAAGAATTCCCTGAAAAGAGATGGGAAGGATATATGCCTGTATTATACAATATTGATGGACATCCAACATGGGTAGTAAATGTATTAGATCCAAATGGATTGCATAAACAATATGCGTATATTAAAGCAGACGATTCGGATTTTGTTGTATTTGGAGAAACAGCTAATCAAACGCTAGATGCATATCGAATGGCATTATTACAAAACCCAGGGAATGTTGGTGCAACAGATCAAACGAATCTAGAAGAATTAAGTGGTACTGTAGAACGTGTATTGGTAACATCCACAGAGAAAGGTCAAGTTGTACAATTTTTATTAGAACATGATGTAACTATATATACAGTAAATGCAAGTAACCACCCACTAGCAATCTTCCTTCAACAAGGAGATACAGTGAATGTATCTGTGAACCTATTAGATAATGGCACAGCAACAGTAGAAGAAATGAAAATAGAACAACTTGAAGAGTAGAAAAAAGCTACGAACACGTGGGGAAACCTAGTGTTTGTAGCTTTTATTTATACTAAATCACTTGACCTATTTTTTTGAGTCGTCTGTGAATTTCGGCTGTAGCGATACCACAAAGAATGGCTGTCATTGCAATAAAGAAAAACCCTGTCTGCATGCCAATTTGATTGCTAGCTTCCAACGTTCGACCGAGAGACAACTTCGAAACAAATTCAATAATATATCCTATGAGGAGATTTGTACCTACTCCACCGATACCAATTAACACAACAGTGAAAGTAATAGCGGCATCTGTTCCTTTTTGGTATTTTTTTGCAAGTAATGCCATCATGGTAGGATAAATTGGTCCAATTCCAAAACCAGCCAGAGCAAAAAGAATCGATAATTTATCTGATGTGAAAATTGGGATGATACACAACGTGCCTGCTAAGAAAGAAAAAATAATAATGGATTTCGCAAAACCAATACGATCTGTTATTGGGCCAAGTATAAAACGCGCTAACATAAAAGAGAAAAAGAATAGTGCTAACATATTAGATGCATCTGTAATAGTCCAATCGTTCACGCGTACTAAATAATTAACTAACCATGCAGCAATGCCTAATTCTGCTGTTACGCCCATCGTAAGAGCAAAAACAATTAGCCATGCAATTGGGTCCTTGGTTAATTTCTTAAATGATGTACTTTCTTCACTATCTTCACCCTGTTGTATAGGAAAACGACTAATTATTACTGGGATAATTGGTAATAAAGAAAGGGAGAGCATAATAACATACATGCCACGCCAACCTAGTACAGTAGAAGCTATTTCCCATCCCATCATTTGCGCTGCGATAATTGGTGCAACAGTTGAACCAAGTCCATAAAAGAAGTGCGAAAGATTTAACATTGTACCGGTGTTTTTGGTAAATAAGCGAGCAGCAATAATCGCTAATCCGATTTCAAGCATCCCGTTTCCTAAATAAAGTAAAAAATAAGCACCAATAAGCGAAGATAAATTGGTAGAATAATAAACAGCAATCCCTGATAAGCCCATCAAAGCAAAAGTAAGGATACTAGTTGTTTTTGCACCCAATTTAGAAGTTAACCATGGCGTGTACATACAAGCAAGTAAGAATCCAAATGAGTTAATAGCAAGTAAAATTCCAAGCTTACCATCAGATAATGAGAGTTCACTTTGCATTTCAGGCAAAGCAGGGCCTTTAATATTTTCAGAGATTCCAAATATTAAATACCCACCGAAAATGACAAATAACAATAATATGTAATTCCAATTCGTATGTCTTTGCATTAATTTTGTTCTCCTTATGTAGTATTCATGTATCAGATAATATCATTTATAAAAATGTTAACCTTTCCACAATACTTTGATTTTACACAATTTTGATAGTGAAGTATATAGCATATCATGCTAGTCATATACAGAAAAGTACACTATACTAATTATATATAGGAACTTGATTGGTAGATCAGGAGGAAAAACATGATCGATTTTACAAAGAGACAACAGGAAATAATTGAAATATTAAAGAAACATGAACCGATTACCGCAGAACAAATTGCGGAAATGTTAGGTGTCAGTAAAGGAACAATAAGATCAGATTTAGCTGTATTAGTTATGACAGGAAATATCGAAGCAAAACCAAAAGTGGGGTACTTTCTTGGTAAGCGAAGTTTAAACAGGTTGGAGCGTTCAGATTGGTGGCACACGACTCCAGTGAAGGATATTCAAAGTGTAGCAATAACGATTCAGGCGACAACAACTGTAAATGATGCAGTTATTTCATTATTTTTAGAAGATGTAGGAACACTCGTGGTAGTGGATGAGAATCAAATATTAGCTGGAATTGTATCACGGAAGGATTTACTAAAGGTAACTCTAGGTAATGCACAAGCACAAGCGATGCCAATTCAACTAGTGATGACAAAAAGACCTAAAATATATACGGTTTCTCCGGATGATAGCGTGTACGAAGCTGCAAGAAAGTTGATTTATTATCAAATTGACAGTTTACCTGTAGTGAAAGCAGTGAATGAGAATAATCCACAAGCATTAAAAGTGGTAGGAAGAATTACAAAGACAAATATTGTGAAATCATTAATTGAAGTGGAATCTGATGCATAAAAACAAAGGAGAGCTTTAGAATGGTACAGAATGATACATATATTTATGTTTGTTCAGATGCAGTTGGAGAGACTGCAGAGGCAGTAGTGAGAGCGACTATACGCCAGTTTACGAGTAAAGAAGTAAAGATTAAAAGATATAGCCATATACAAACAGAAGAAGAAATCGAAACAATAATTCAAGAAGTAAAGAGAAAACATAGCTTTATTGCATACACACTTGTACAACCAGAATTACGAGCAAAAATGCAACAAGAAGCGATTAAAGAAGGTATTCGTGCAGTAGATGTAATGGGTCCAATGATGCAAGCATATATTGATACATTTAATGATGCGCCAAAGCCAGATCCTGGACAAAGACAAGTATTAGATGATGAATATTTTAAAAGAATTGAAGCAGTTGAATTTGCTGTGAAGTATGACGATGGTAAAGATGTAAAAGGACTTGTATTGGCAGATGTTGTGTTAATAGGTGTATCACGTACTTCGAAGACGCCACTTAGTATTTTTTTGGCACATAAAGGAATCAAGACAGCCAATTTACCAATATTACCCGATATGGAACCACCAGAACAATTATTTCATGATGTGAATAGATTGGTTGTAGGACTCACCATTGACCCTAGTCATTTGCTGAAAATTAGAACAGAACGTCTAAAAACATTGGGACTTCCAGCACAATCAAAATATGCTTCTATGGATCAGATTAAGAAAGAATTGAGAACTGCGAATGAGTGGATGGAGAAGTTACAATGTCCTGTTATAAATGTGTCTGATAAATCAATTGAAGAAACAGCAGGAATTATCATGAATTTTAAGTCAGAACGGTAAAAAACTTCATTGCATGTGACACAAGAACTATTCATTGTTCTTGTGTTTTTCGATTTATTGTGTGGGAATCATTATCACGGAATTACGTAAGTAAGTAAAAAAAGATTATGCTAGTAGTGAAAAAACACTTTCAAAACGAGCATAATCATGTATGATAGTATTTGTAAATATATTAGAAAGATGTATTAAAGAGGTGTGAATATGGACTTATTAAAAGAATCAATGCAATTACCGGTAGATAATTTTTTAGGATTATTAGTTTATGCATTTATATACATATTCGTAGCAGGTCTTATTTTCTCATTAGCATTACGATTTATTCCTAATAAAATTCCTTATGGTATAAAAAGCTTAATTGTATTTGTAGCTGTTGTAATTAGCTTGATTATTTGGTGGCAAACAATAATGAAGCCCTTTTTGTCATTGTAATAATATATCAACAAGTGAACGAAATATTATCGATCCATACAGGATATAGTAACAACAGTTAATTTAAAACCAGGCATTTGACAGTATGGATCGAGAGTATCATCAATCAATTTGTTTACGTTTTGTTTTTCATCCCAGTGGAACGGAATAAATAGTGTATCTTTTCGAATTGTAGAGACAATTCTACTTCTTACAATGATAGAGCCATAACGTGACTCTACACGTACAAGTGAATTTGGTCTGATATGATACAATTTTGCAGTTTCTGGATGGATTTCCATGTATGCTTCAACTTCTCTTGCTCTAAGTGACGAGCTTCTTCTCGTTTGTTCACCAGTTAAGTAATGTGACATCACCCTACCTGTTGTTAAATACAAAGGATAGGTTGTTGATAGGGCAGGTTTAGATAGATTTGGATGCAATTCGTTCACAAATATACGTGCTTTTCCATCTCCATGTGCAAACTTCTCTTTAAAGAGAATTGTCGTCTCATTGGATTGTGTAGAGGGACATGGCCAACGAACTCCTTTTTCTTTTTTCATTCGCTCATAAGTAATTCCACTATAATCGGCTTTGCCCCCACGACTAGCGATGCGTAATTCTTCAAAAATCTCCTCTGCAGATGTGTAAGGAAAATACTTTTCTTTTTTTAAAACACGAGCGATTTCACAAATAATTTGCCAATCATGTTTAGCATTTCCTTGTATCGGGAAGTTTGCTTCACGTAACATCACACGACCCTCGACATTTGTCATTGTGCCTTCATCTTCAAGATAAGATGTAGATGGTAAGACAATGTCGGCTAACTGAGCTGTTTCTGATAAAAACAAATCAGCTACAACAAGAAAGGAAAGTTTCGAAAGAGCTTTTTTTACAAAATTCGCATTTGGATTGGAGACGATGGGATTTGAACACATGATTAACATACTTTTTATTTCATTTTGATTGATTTTTTTAAACATTTCATATGCAGATACACCTTTTCTTGGTAAATCAGATTCTTCTATTCCCCATACTTTACTAATATATTGGCGATCAGATTTGTTCTCAATCGAACGATAACCAGGAAGCTGATCTGTTTTTTGACCATGTTCTCTAGCGCCTTGACCATTTCCTTGGCCAGTGATCGCTCCATAACCGCAATATTTTTTGCCAATCTTACCAGTAATTAATAAGAGATTCAAAAAAGTTCTTACTGTATCTGTACCGTTAATTTGTTGTTCGATTCCTCTTGCTGTAAATATCATTCCGGTTGGTTCTGAACCAAATATTTTTGCTATTTGAATGATATCGGAAAGGGGAACGCCAGTTTTTGTTGCAATTTCTTCTAAAGAAAGTGTAGAGAGATATCGTTGTAAATTGTCATAATTATGTGTTTTTGTATGGATGAAGGAAGTATCTATCATATCATTTTCTACCAATACTTTTAACATACCATTTGCAAAATCAATATCCGTACCTGGCTTTATTTTTACATGTATGTCCGCCAGCTTTGTTGTATTGGTTTCTCGAGGATCTATTGCAATAATATATGCGCCGTTGTTTTTTGCTTGTTCTAAATAAGGCATCATTGTTGGTTGACATGCGGCGATATTTGTTCCAGCTAAAATAATCACACGTGTGTGTTTGATTTCTTCGATTGTATTCGTAAAGCCTCTGTCCATTCCGAATGTCATATTTGCACCAGTCGCAGCTGATGCCATACATAGTCTACCATTATAATCGATATATTTTGTTTGGAGTGCTACACGAGCGAATTTACCTAATACATATGCTTCTTCATTCGTAATAGAAGCACTACCATATACAGATAAAGCATTCGGGCCATATGTTTTCTTTATATGTGTGAATTTTTCTTTAATGACCTCAAGTGCCTTTTTCCATGAAACTTCTTGGAATTGTCCATTTACTTTCATTAAAGGTTGCTTAATACGTTCTGGATGAAGGGCGTGTTGATGAGCATGCATTCCTTTTACACAAAGTCTTCCATTAGATGTAGGGTTGTCTTTTCCAATTGATTTGTAGTGTTTTCGAGAGATTACTTTTTCTTCGATTAGTTGCATTTTACATTGCATACTACAAAATGGACATTGTGTATTGTATACATTTTCTGTTTGTACTTTTTGTTGTTTCTCACGAAAGTACTTTAACATTAAATCAGACATGTAGACCACTTCCTTTTATTTCTTTCACTGATTAAACTAGCTAACAATAAGTTTTGCATTTCTGTATTAAAAAGGATTTCTCGAACATGGACTATACCCATTCGTATGATCCAATCATGTATGTTTTCGTCATAGTTGGCTGTTTGTCGATAATATTGAAAAAGGGACAGAATGAATTTTTGTGCATCTTTTTGATTATTAGCAATAGATAATAGTTGGGTATCTTTTCCTACATACATCTCAAACACATCCTGCTGTTGAACAATATGCACATCGTTTTTCTGTGTTTCTTGGAATGTAGTTCCACAACAATGCACACGTAAATCGACGATATGCGGCAAGGGGAGTGTGGACAGATGCTTTTCAATAAATGTGACAAAAGTGATTAATTCATTGCTATCACACGTACATTGAAATGGATTTGTAGCAATATGAACAGTTAGCAACATATTTGTTACATATGGTATGAGTGGCATCTGTAACGTCTCACAAATTGCTAATACGTCATTCTCTTCAATATTCTGGAGTATTAGTTTATTGTGTTGAATGGTTACATCAGAAATCTGAAATGCTTGTAATGTGGATAATATGTTCTGTAAATTAGAACTTCTCACTACATTGCCATATATTTTGGGAATGATGGTATATTTTCCATTTTGTTGTTTAGATGCATTGATTTTTTCATTTATATAAAAAATTGTTTTAGTATTGATTTGGTCTGGATAAATCATATCAAGATAATAGCTTAATGCTTTCTTGCATGTTGCACATCCATCTACTTGCTTAAATCTGAGTGCTTTTCGTATTTGATGGATTGTTGTTAATTGTTTATCTTGAATTTGTCGAACGATTTCTTCTTCTGATAACGTGGTACATGGACAAAAGTTCTTAGTAACAATAGGTTTGACAAAATAATCACTATGAATATACGTAAGTAAATCTTCTACTACAGGTTTACAACCACCACATGCACTAGATGCTTTCGTACATTTTTTTATTTCCTGAACTGTACGTAATTGATGTTCGACGACGTTATCAATGATTGTACCTTTTGTAACATTATTACATGTACAAATATACTCATCATTCTTAAGGCATGCTGCATAAGAATTTTGCAGATTCACTGGTAATAATAAATCTTTTTTCTCCTTATCTGACAGAAATTTTTGTTTTTTAATTGCATCAATTAATGGATTACTTTGAGATATTTCTCCTATCAGGATGGCACCTATTATTTTGTCGTCTTTACAAACTATTTTCTTATACGTATGGGATGTTTGATCAATTGTTGCAATTATTTTAGTATCTAAATCTGTTTCAATTTGTCCAATAGAAAAAACTTCTACATCCGATATTTTTAATTGTGTTGTTAATAGTGTGCCACTGTATGCTAGTGAACGCGGATTACATAAATGATGTGCTAATACTTTTGCTTGTTCATAGACAGGTTTGACTAGTCCGTAAACTTTATTGTTATGTTCTGCACATTCGCCAATAGCATAAATATTAGGAAGACTTGTTTCCATGTAATCATTTACAACAATTCCTCGATTCGTTTGAAGCTTGGTATCTTTAGTTAGATCAATATTTGGTCTGACTCCTACCGCCATCAAAACTAAATCTGTTAGAATCTTTGTTCCATCATCAAATAAAATGCCTTCTACATAATCATTTCCAATAATCTCTTTCGTTTTTTTATTTAGAAAAAACTGCATACCTTTCTTTGCTAATGTGTGTTGTAGCATTTCGGCTGCCAGATTATCTAATTGATGATTCATTACACGATCTGCCAAGTGGACAATATTTACTTCTAAACCTAAATCTAATAAACCTCTAGCCGCTTCAATCCCTAATATACCGCCACCAATAACTGTAGCTGTCTTTATTTCTTTTGTTTTTTGTAGTAGTGCATTGCAATCATCTATTGTTCTAAATGTATATACTCCTTTTTTATCAATCCCATGTATAGGGAGCATGAATGGGTGAGAACCAGTAGCTAGAATCAGTCGATCGTAGACAAAATCTTTGTCTGTCGTTTTGACTATTTTTTCGGATGGCATAATTTGAGTTACTTTTTCGTTTGTATATAATGTTATATTGTTTTTCTCATACCATTCAAATGGATGAATGATAATATCATTAAGTGTTGTTTTTCCTTGTAGGACGGAAGAGAGCATGATGCGATTGTAATTAGAATAAGGCTCTTCACCAATAATGGTAATGTCATATTTAGTTGCATCTAATTGAAGGATGTATTCGATACAACGCATACCTGCCATACCATTTCCAATAAGCACAAGTTTTTCTTTAGTCATAATAAATCCCCCTGATTACACTAACATTACAGTTCTGAGTAGAAGATTATCACGTCAGAATTGAAAAGTCTTATAGATTGTTAGAACATATCACATACTTTTAATGTAAAAAGTTGTTAAAAAAAGTATGTTAGATAACTTAACAATTGGTTAGGAATCTATTGTTTTTCCATGTACCCTAGTAGTAGGTTACGAATCGATAAAGCAAATTGGGGGACTTGAAATGGAAAAAAAACGACTGATACTTATAGGTAATGGAATGGCAGGTATACGTACGATAGAAGAAATTCTTACATTGATGCCTGATTATTTTGATATCACCGTGTTTGGTAAAGAACCTTATCCGAATTATAATCGAATTCAATTATCCAAAGTACTTCAAGGAGATACAACATTACAAGATATTACATTAAACGAATGGGAATGGTATGAAGCGAATGCCATCCGATTGTATCCAGGTGAAACAGTTATCGAAATTGATACACATAATCAAATGGTTTCTACTGATAAAGGGAAACAAATGGCTTACGATTATCTAATCATCGCGACAGGATCGAATCCATTCATGCTACCATTGCCTGGTGTAGATAAAGAAGGTGTTACAGCATTTCGAGATATAGAAGACTGTGAGAAAATGCTAGATGCATCCAAACATTACAAGAGGGCTGCCGTAATTGGAGGTGGGTTACTCGGATTAGAAGCAGCTAGAGGCTTATTAAATTTAGGAATGGACGTAGATGTAATTCATATATCAGATTATTTAATGGAAAGACAGTTAGATATAGCTGCAGGTAAATTGTTACAAAAAGAATTAGAAGCACAAGGAATGAACTTTTGGTTAGAAAAACAAACAGCTGAAATCATCGGAAAAAAACGGGTAACAGGGTTACGGTTTAGTGATGGTGGGAAAATCCCAGTTGATTTAGTGGTGATGGCTGTAGGGATAAAGCCAAATGTACAATTGGCTCAAGAAGCAGGGATAGAAGTTAATAGAGGGATTGTTGTAAATGATTATATGGAAACATCTGTCCCGAACATTTACGCAGTAGGAGAATGTGCGGAACATAATGGAATGGTGTATGGACTTGTGGCACCATTATATGATCAAGGTAAAGCATTAGCCAAACATATATGTGGAATGAATCATACCGGGTATAAAGGATCTGTCTTATCGACACAATTGAAAGTTTCTGGTGTACATGTATTTTCGACTGGTTTGATTCATGAAACAAATCAAACCAAATCAATAAAAGTATTTGATGAATGGAGAAATACGTATAAGAAACTACTAATCGAGAAAGATAGATTGGTTGGTGCAGTATTATTCGGCGATACAAAGGAAGGTACAAAACTATTACATTTAATTAAACAAGGTGCTAATATAGAAGACTATTTTGAGAGTCAATCTGCCACAGACAGCCAAGAAAGTACTGTCCAAGCAATGGCTGATGATGAAATAATATGTGGGTGTAATGGTGTATCCAAAGGTACGATTGTGAGCGCAATTCAAACAAAAGGATTAACTACAGTAGAAGAAGTGAAAGGATGTACGAATGCATCAAGATCGTGTGGTACATGTAAGTCATTGGTTCAAGATTTGCTAACAGCTACATTGGGTGAGGGGTATGAAGCAAATGAAAAAGAAACGATTTGTAGTTGTACAGATTTATCAAGAGATGAAGTAATTGAAGAAATAAGAACAAAACATTTAACACATTCCAAAGAAGTCATGCATGTATTAGGCTGGAAATCGGAAGAAGGATGCTCTAAATGTAAACCAGCATTAAATTATTATCTAGGTATGCTGTATCCAGAAGAACACGAGGACGAAAGAGAATCACGTTTTGTAAATGAACGATTGCATGCAAATATTCAAAAAGACGGCACTTATTCTGTAGTACCTCGTATGTATGGCGGTGTAACAAATGCGGATGATTTAAGAACTATTGCAGATGTTGCAGATAAGTACAATGTCGGAATGATTAAACTTACAGGTGGACAAAGAATTGATTTATTAGGAATTAAAAAAGAAGATTTACCAAATGTATGGAAAGATTTAGGCATGCCATCAGGGTATGCATATGGTAAAACATTACGAACAGTTAAAACATGCGTAGGTTCCCAATTCTGTCGCTTTGGTACACAAGACTCAACCGGAATGGGTATCCAATTAGAAAAGAAATTTGAAGGGTTAAATACACCACACAAAGTAAAAATGGGTGTATCTGCATGTCCGAGAAACTGTGCGGAAGGTGGTATTAAGGATGTCGGTATTATTGGATTAGACGGTATCTGGGAAGTATATGTTGGAGGTAATGGAGGAACAGATTTAAGAAAAGCGGATTTGTTAGTAAAAGTAAAAACAGAAGCAGAAGTATTAGAATATACAGCTGCATTTTTGCAGTATTATCGTGAAAATGCAAGATATTTAGAAAGAACATCACATTTTGTGGAACGTGTGGGTTTAGAAATGATTCAAGAAATTGTTTCGAATAGTGAATTGAGAAAGCAATTAAATGAAAGAATGAATCAAGCACTATCTGTGTATAAAGAACCTTGGAAAGAAGTAATGGAAAGTGATACAACATTGAAACAATTGTATGAAAAAGTATTTGTTAAATAAGGAGCTGAAATGATGGAACAAACAGTGAAGAAAGTATTTGTTGGCCAGTATAATAATTTACCGAATCAATTAGGCAAAACAATTTGTATTCATGATCAAGAGATTGCATTATTCAAATTAGCAAATGGAGAATTACGTGCGATAGAAAATCGTTGTCCACATAAAGGTGGTGTGTTAGCGGAGGGAATGGTAAGTGGAGAATATGTATATTGCCCGCTACATGATTGGAAAATCAACATGACAGACGGGATGGTACAAGAGCCTGATAATGGATGTGTACAAACATTTGAAGTGATAAAAGAGAATGAGAGTATTTTTATTCTAATCCCAGTCGAATAAGTACAATAAATAAATGTAGCTACCTATGAGATTCTGAACCGAATTTTGTGAGAAAAATACCTAACAAAATTCGGTTTTTCTCTTTTTGAGAAATTACATTATTCAACGTCAAGATTAATATTCAGGAAAGAAATAAGGGGGAATTTATTATGGGGAAAGTATATATCGTAGGTGCTGGACCAGGCGATCCGGATTTAATCACAATAAAAGCGTCGAAATGTATTCAAAATGCAGATGTCATTTTTTACGATCGATTAGTTAACTCAGAATTATTAACTTTAGCAAAAAAAGAAACAGAACTAGTATATTGTGGTAAGTCCCCAAATAAACATTTCATGAAACAAGAAACGATTCATCAATTGCTAGTAAAATATGCAGAGCAAGGGAAAAATGTGGTAAGATTAAAAGGTGGAGATCCTTATGTATTTGGTCGTGGAGCAGAAGAAGCCATTGCACTCGCATCTAATGGAATAGAGTATGAAGTCATACCTGGTGTCACTGCAGGATTAGCAGTCCCACTAAATGTCGACATACCTGTCACATACCGTGAAACTAGTCGGTCTTTTGCAATGGTAACTGGACATTCTATAACTGGAGAGCCTACCGAAGTAGATTGGAAAGGATTAGCACGTTCTGTGGACACGTTAGCAATATATATGGGGATGCGTAATTTATCCTTTATTATCTGTCAATTATTGAAAGCAGGTAAAAAATCTACTACACCTATTGCTATTATTCAAAATGGGACAACAACACATGAAGTTGTTATAGTAGGAACATTAGCAACAATTGAAAAACAAGTAGTATCAAAACATGTGAGAAATCCAGCAATCATCATTATAGGTGAAGTAGTAAAAATACATGAACAACTTTTACAATTAAAAGCAATGAATAGGTATATTGAATCACGAGCTATAGAAGCTTAATAGAGGTGAATACATTGGAAGCTATCGTATATATTTGTCATGGAAGTAGAGTAAAAGAATCAAAAGAAGAATCTTTCGCATTAATTGATCGTGTGAAAAAACTTGTGGATGTTCCAATTCAAGAAACATGTTTTTTAGAACTACAACAACCTTCAATCGAAGAAGCTGTGGGTCATGTTATTCATAAAGGCGCAACAAAAATTGTCTTTTTGCCTATATTATTATTAACAGCTGGGCATGCAAAAATAGACATTCCTGAAATCATTTATCAACAACAGAATAAGTATCCATCGATTGCTTTCCATTATGGTCGTCCAATCGAAGTGGAGCCAAAGATGATCGATGCAGTGACAGATCATATTCATCAATTGACACAAGATTACGAGCAATATGATTTTCTATTTGTTGGTAGAGGTAGTAGTGATATGCAAGCACTAGAAGATACGAATACCATTATTTCATTATTACAGAAGAAATTTCCTAACAATACAATCGAAGCATGCTTTTTAGCGGCAAGTAAACCCAAATTTGAAGAACTATTAGTAGAGAAAGTAACGAAACAAAAGAAATCTGTACTCATTGTGCCGTATTTGTTATTTACGGGATTGTTAATAAAAGGTATGAGAAAATACATGGAATCTATTTCACTAGAACCAAACCAAAAGATTATCATGTCTGAATATTTAGGTCATCATGAAAATGTGGTGCAAGTATTAGCAGATAGGGTAGAAGAAGCGAGAGGGGAGAGAAGTCGACTTGCAAAAGTGGATTAAAGAAGTGGCGCGTGGTCAAAAAGGTGCAAAAGATTTAACATATGAGCAAACGGTAGAAGTAGTTGAAACAATTGTGAATCAACATGCTACAGATGCACAAATTGCAGCATATTTAGTTGGAGAACGTATTAAAATGGAATCTCCTGAAGAGTTACTAGCATGGATTCACGTACTACAACAAAATGCTACTACACTCACTTTAGCTCAAGAAGTACAAAAGAACATCATTGATTTTACTGGGCCATACAATGGCAGAAATTCTTTTGCAGCAACAATCCCTGTCTCGATGTTACTTGCTGAAGCTGGGATCCCTGCATATATTGCCGCACCTAATTCATTGCCACCAAAATATGGTACATCCTTAAAAGCAATAATGGAACATTTAGGTTGGAAAGCAAATAAGCCATCGCTTACTGATACATTTGTATTCGTTGATCCTGAAGAGTATTGTCCTCCATTACATCAACTAAGAACCATCCGTGAAGAAATTGGCATACGTACATTATTGAATACAGTAGAGAAATTATTAAATTTAGCGAATGCAAAAAGAATCATGTTAGGTGCATTTCACCGTACCGCAATACACAAATTAAATGATGTCTTTAAACACTTGGTATATGAAGATGTATTTATTGTTCAAGGTATGGAAGGGTCTGAAGATGTTCCAGTACATAGAAATAGTTTTGTCTATCACATAACAAAAGACGATTTGACCACTTTCACAGTAAAACCAAAAGAGTATGGGCTAGAATGTAAACAGTTTGATAAATCAATCAAGTTGTCTGCATCCGAACAAGCAACAATTATTACAAGTTTGTTTAGCGGAGAGCAAAAAAAAGCATACGAATATTATTACAATCAAGTTCTTTTAAATGCAGGTCTACGCTATTATTTATTTGGCTTTCAACCTACAATAGAACAAGGGGTACAATATGCAAAAGAGCAACTTCATAGTGGTAAGATGATGGAGTATGTACATAATTGGAGAAATCAATAATAATACTTTGATACATCCTCGCAGTTGATTATTTGGTACTGCGGGGATGTTCTATTTTCTTTTTTAATTGTAAAATAAATAATGCTTGTTCTTCTTTGTCATAAATCGGACAATCTACCATTTCTTTTAGTAGTGCATGTTTCTCCATATTTTCTAATGGTGATAGTTTAATCAGTTGTCTTACTTCATATAAGAAATCAACATAGTCACTATAATCAGAAGGGAAGGATGCTTCTATATCATGATAGAGCTTCTTTGCTAAAGTAGGGCTAGCTCCCCCTGTATGGATGCCTACTTGCAATAACCCGCGCTTCACTGTTTTCATAAATTCAATATTACCTTCATTTGCATTGTGTGCTGCGTTTAAGAGAACATGCTTTGGTGTTACATTGATGACATGCTCATTAACTTTTTTATCATTTGTAGCAATAATGACAAAATCTGTATCGATTATATCTTCGTCTCTAAACGGACGCTTATACCAATAGATGGATGTATTATCTATATAATTTTCTATTTCTTCTGTAATTGTTTCACTAATGACAGTAATAGAAGCACATTGGTCTTTTAATAGCAATAATCTTCGTTCTGCAACTTTTCCGCCACCTACAATTACTATGTTTTTATTTGTGAGATCGATCATAAATGGTATCTTTCCCATATATATTTTCCTCTCTTTTTGTATAAGAAGTTTATTATATTGTAGTATTTAACTATCTACAAAACAAGCAGTTTGACAGTATTTAACCAAAATGGATACAATAAGTGTGAAGATGTTTTGAGTTCGAGATAATAAATGAAATGAAGGGTGATTGTATGAAACACATTTTTAAAAAAGGGAAAAGCCTTAATGGACCGACTTTATTATTGTTACACGGTACTGGAGGTACAGAACAAGATTTATTAGGTATAGCAGAAATGATAGACCCAAATGCAAATGTTTTAAGTGTAAGAGGGAATGTGTTGGAGAACGGAATGCCGCGCTTCTTTAAACGTTTATCTGAAGGCGTATTTGATGAGAAAGATTTAGTTGAACGTACAAAAGAATTGTATGAATTCTTAGGTGAAGCAAGTGAAGAATATCAATTTGATCGAAATAATGTGACTGCAGTAGGTTACTCAAATGGTGCGAATATTGCAGGAAGTTTATTATTCCATTATCAAGATGCTTTAAATAAGGCAATATTACATCACCCAATGGTACCAAGAAGAGGAATAGAATTACCGGATTTATCGAGTGTGCATATCTTCATCTCTGCAGGCCACAATGATCCATTGTGTACAGAAGAAGAAACTCGAGAATTAGAACAAATTCTACTTGATAATGGTGGTAGTGTAAAAGTACATTGGGAAAATAACGGTCATCAACTTACGAGAACAGAAATCGAAGCAGCAAGAGAGTGGTACGAGTCTATATAATAACTATATAAACGATAATGAGAAAACTCACTAGTGTATTTATAGCTAGTGAGTTTTTTGATTTTATAAAAAAACTATTGCATTTCACATTTTTAGATGTATACTTATAACTGTATTACATATATTAATACAGTTAATACACTTAATACAGACCATACAGTTTGGAGGTAGGATACGTGTTTGAACTCGATTTGAGAAATAGAAAGCCGATATATGAACAACTTGTAGAGAAGTTTAAACAATTAATCATAAATGAGATAGTAAAACAAGATGAACAACTGCCTTCAGTAAGACAATTGGCGCAAGAATTATCTATTAATCCAAATACCATTCAAAAAGCTTACCGTGAACTTGAAGCACAAGGATATATTTATTCGGTCAAAGGAAAGGGAAGTTTTGTGAATCAAATGGAACTAGTAAATAATCAGCAACAATTAATCGAAGTAAAAGAACAATTGAAAAAACAATTACAAGAAGCGATATTTTTAGGGTTAACTGTAAATGAAATTAAAGAAATAGTGAATGAGTTAATCGGGGGTGAAGTAAATGATACAAGTTCAGAATCTTAATAAAAAATTTGATAAAGAAAAGATATTAAACGACTTATCATTACGAATAAACAAAGGTTCTATTTATGGATTGTTAGGTTCCAATGGTGCTGGTAAAACTACGTTATTAAAGACAATTGCAGGTATAATGAAACAAAATAGTGGAGCTGTGGAAATAGAACGAAAACCTGTTTTTGAGAACATAGCATTAAAAGAAAGAATAGTGTATATTCCTGATTCCTTATTTTTCTTTTCTCACTATACGCCAAATCAAATGGCTAATTTTTATCAGGATATGTATCCAAAATGGAATCAAGAACGATTTCAACAACTACAAAAAATGCTAGATTTAGATCCTAACAAAAAAGTTCAGCAATTCTCAAAAGGGATGCAAAGACAAGTTGCCTTTTGGTTGGCGTTATGTGCAATGCCAGATTACTTGATTCTTGACGAACCATTTGATGGATTAGATGCTGTCATTAGAAGGAAAATTAAATCATGGGTGATACAAGAAGTTGCTGACAGAGAAATGACAGTACTTGTATCTTCACACAATCTTTTAGAAATTGAAGATATTTGTGATGCTGTTGGGATTATTCATAGAGGAGAATTACTACTTGAAAAAGACTTGGATGATTTAAAATCAGATGTGCATAAACTACAATTTGCTTTTAAACATGATGTCGCTTTAGAACAGTTCCCTGAATTATCTATATTACATAGTGAAAAACGTGGTAGTGTATTTATATGTATTGTACGTGGGAATGAGCAAGAGATTCAATCATATATGGAGCAATTTAATCCAGTTGTATTTGATATTTTGCCATTAACCTTGGAAGAAATCTTTATTTATGAAATGGAGGGTGTTGGATATGCAATTGAAAATGTCTTACTTTAAAAAAGAAATCATCAAACAACACTTTCGAACAACAGGTTGGATTGGAATTGCTTATTTTGTCATATTATTATTTATCTTACCATTAGATATATTTATGAAATATTCGGATCGTTTTCAAAATAACTATTTTGATGATTATACATTCTCATTATTAGAGATACAAGGACCAATTCAATCAATATTAATGATCACAGTACCTGTATTAGCTGGAATGTTCTCTTTCCGTTATGCGAATGTAAAAGGGTCTGCAGATTTTATGCACAGTTTGCCTATTAAACGAACACAATTATTCAATATTCATTTTATTATTGGTTACGTGTTAATTGTACTACCAGTGTTACTTACAGGTTTAATCATGTATCTTATGACATTATTTCTAGACTTACAATCTATTTTTTATTATGAATCATTTGGAGAATGGTTTGCATTTCTATTAATTATACCTAGTTTAATCTATACATCTACTGTGATGGTCGGCGGGATAACTGGGATCACCGCAGTACAAGGTGGATTGACATATATTTTCTTGTTCTTTCCGTCAGGTATCGTATTTTTAATCATCTATAATCTATATATGCTGTTGTACGGCTTCTCCATTTCTAGTTATTTAGAGTCGCAGCTTTTGTCTTTATCACCATTATTACAAAGTATTGATATGATGTATACGGCTATCAATTCTACATACTTAATTGTATATGTATGTATAAGTGTTGCATTTTACTTTATTGGATTATGGTTGTTCAAAATTAGAAATGTCGAAAGTGCTTCACACACGATTATTTTTACTCATTTAAAGCCGATATTCAAAATTGGTGTGACGATATGCTTTATGCTACTATTCGGACTTTATTTCGGTGCTGTCCAGAATGAAGCACTTGGGTGGATATCATTTGGTTACGTCTTCGGTGCATGTATAGGGTACATTCTTGCAGAAATGTTAATTCAAAAAACTTGGCGAATATTTGGACAATGGAAAGGATTTTTAATCTACTTAGGTATTGCTTTTTCTGTTATTTTTGTGATTGTCTTTGACCTATTTAGATATGAAACAAACGTACCTGAAATAAGCAAAGTCGAATCAGTGGAAATAGAGGATAGACAAATAAGTGAGCAATACAAATTTAATGATGAAGTGAATATTGTAATGGATGATCCACAATTAATTGAACAAACAATAACCTTACACAAGCAAATTTTACAAGAAGTAGATAAATCTACAGAAGAAAATTGGGATGAAGGTACAACAGTGATAAAAATTACGTACAATCTCAAAAGTGGATTACAAATGTCGAGAGAGTATTTTATTCCATCAAAGGAACAATTTATGAGCGTACTTAAACCAATTTATGAATCAGATCAATTTAAAAAAATGAATAAACCATGGTTATTTGTTGATTTTAACAAACTAAAAATAAATGAAGTAAACTTAAGTAATAGAGATGTGACAACATCATTGGATATGACTAGTACGAAAAAACTTATCGAATTGATTCAGTTAGATTATCTAGATACTTCATTCGTGCGCACAGAGAGCACATATTATACTGGTTATAGTTTAGTAATGGTGTTAGATAATGAAGAACATGTGTATTTTGATATTCCTTATAGTTATACTAGAACACTTGATTATTTATTAGAGAATGGTTATGCATTTCAATTTAATGAAGAAAATGTAGGAATGGTTGCAATTAAGCATGTAAATAATGAAATATATGAAGACGAAATACCATATTTACAAAATAACCAATTAGATAGTATATACAGAACTAAAAATAAAGAAGAAATCAAAGATCTAACAAAATTAATTGAAATGATTGATTATGATGGACAATACGAAATAATTTTTTATGGTAATGAAGACAATGTATTAAGTACAATGTTAATTTCTGAAGAGAATCTTCCGACATCTATCATTAACCAACTGAAATAATAATCTAATAAAAAAAGACGAGGGTGGTGAAATAGTTGACGACTCAAATAATAGATGAAGAAAATTTTTCAGATATCGTAGAGAAATACCAAGATATGCTATTAGGAACGGCAATAAGTATTTTAAAGGATTATCAGTTAGCAGAAGATTGCGTGCAAGAGACATGGATTAAAGTTCACAGAGTTTTAGCGAATAATCATCAAATTGATAAGATAAAATCATGGTTAAGAACGATTGCATCACGAACGGCAATTGACTTATTAAGGAAAAAGAACCAATCGAGATTAGTATTCATGGATGAATCATGTGAGCTTGAACAATTAGCAATCTGTTCTCACGTTTCTGTAGAAGAATATGTGAATTATTTCTCCACATTAGAGGATTTACAGGAACATATTTCTAATAGCAGTGAAAAGCTAAAAAAAGTATTTTATCTTAAATTTATTAAAGAGTGCAGTGATTCAGAGATCGCTAAAATTTTAAATATCAGTCCACAAGCTGTCAAGACAAGAGTATTTCGAACAAGAAAATTACTACAAACATATTCAAACACCGAAGCCAGCATACTGCCAGGAGCATGAACAATTGCTTCTGGTTTTTTTGTGTTAGAAAAAAGGGTATAATGAAATTAAAAATACGTAAAAGTTTAGATAAGGATGAAGCAAATGAGTTTTGTTATTTATGTTGTCCTTCCATGGATTTTTTTATGCTTATTTATTTTAGGAGGACTGTATAGCTTAGTAAAAAAGCTTCCTTATTGGTGGGGGTTTGCTAGTTGTGCTGTAGGTGTAATCATTTATCTTGTGGGAAATGAAGTAATTGGTGGATATAATGGGATGAGTTTAAGTTTAATTGGTGCATTGCCTTTTACAATTGGTTTGTTTATTTTGTTCTTTTTATTTGTTGGAAGCAAATTTCAATAATGTTAAATGTTCATACGCATAGACTAAGACGCCTCATCAAATACTACGAATGTAAGTACAAGAGGAGGAATGATGATGCGTAAAAGAAACACCATTTTACCAATGTTAGCTTCTATTGGAATTGGAGCATATGCTTATTTTCAAATGAAAAAAGAAAAAAACCCTGGAATGTAATGAATGATGAGTATGATGAACCTGTTTTGTCATACTCATCTTTGTTTCATTTGTTGCATCAATATAGAAATATCTAGATAATTCAGAAAATAGCAACATAAGCAGTATTTTGATATACTTTACATATAAAATATTGAAAAGAGGGATATAATGGGGAACGATCGATTTATTGGATATGTTGGTACATACACAAAAAAAGAGAGTAAAGGTGTGTATCGTTTTGAGTTAGACGTACATAACAAAAAATTAGAACAGGTTACTGTAGCCGCAGAACTTAGTAACCCTACATATGTTACGGTAAGTAAAGATAACAAAAACTTATATGCAGTTGCAAAAATGGGTGAAGAAGGTGGAGTAGCTTCCTTTTCAATTGACGAAAATGGACAGTTAGCAAAAATTAACGAACAGTCTCTACAAGGCTCACCACCATGTCATATTGAAGTAAATGAAGCCAATTCCGTTTTAGTAACAGCAAATTATCATTCGACATTAGGAGTACTACACACGATCAATAGTGAAGGCTCTGTAAAGATTGTAGATACAGCACAACATGAAGGAAATGGACCACACGAACGTCAAGAGAAGCCACATTTGCATTATGCAGGATTTACTCCTGACGAAAAATATGTAGTGATTGTAGACTTAGGAACAGATACGATTACTAGTTATGCGTATGAATCAGGCACATTAGAGAAGAAATATGTGTTCCATACAAAAGAAGGAAGCGGCCCACGACATATTACTTTTCATCCAAATGGGCAATATGCTTTTGTGATGACAGAGTTGAGTAATGAAGTAATTGTTTTAAAATATGATGGAAATGGACAATTTGAAGAAGTTCAAAGCATTTCTACATTACCTGGTGATTTCACAGATAATAGCCAAGGCAGTGCAATTCACATTTCGAGTGATGGAAAGTTCGTCTATGCAGGGAATAGAGGACATGATTCCATTGCAATATTTAAAGTGACAGATAAATGTACACTTGAGTTTGTGGAATGGACACATACAGAAGGGCAGTGGCCTCGTGATTTTGTACTTGATCCGACAGAAAACTTCCTTGTAGCTTCCAATCAAGAATCTAATAATTTAACATTGTTTGAAAGAGATAAAGGAACTGGTAAACTGACATTAATCGAAAAAGACATTTATGCGCCAGAACCTGTTTGTGTAAAGTTTCTTAAATAAGATAAAAAGAAAGACATGAAGCCGATTTTGCTTCATGTCTTCTTATGTTCGTGATTAAATCATCACTTTGCACATGTCATTTGTCAATGCTACAGGATCTTCAATAGGTAACCCTTCAATTAATAATGCTTGGTTATACAAAATATTTGTATAAAGTTTTAACTTCTCTTTGTCAGATTCATGTGCGTTGACTAATGCTTGAAATACCTCATGTTTATTATTGATTTCTAATACTTTATTCGCTTGTACATTTTGACTGTCTGGCATTTGACTCAAAACCTTTTCCATTTCAATCGATACATCGCCTTCAGCAGATAAGCAGACTGGATGTGATTTTAAACGGGTAGACAGACGTACTTCTTTAATTTTGTCACCTAATAATTCTTTCATCTCAGCAAATAAATCTTTGTGTTCTTCTAATTGTTTTTCTGCTTCTTTTTTTGTTTCTTCATCTTCTAGATTTAAGTCACCACTAGAAACAGACTTGAATTCTTTTTCGTCGTAATTCATCAGCATTTTAATAGCAAATTCATCTATTTCATCTGTGAAATATAAAATTTCAAATCCTTTGTCTTTCACAAGCTCAGTTTGAGGAAGTTTCTCAATTCGATCATGTGAATCCCCTGTTGCATAATAAATGTGTTCTTGGTCTTCAGGCATGCGTTCTACATATTCCTTTAATGTAACCAATTTTTTCTCTTTAGAGGAATAGAATAGAATGAGATCTTTTAATTTATCTTTGTTTGCCCCAAATTCACTGTATACACCATATTTTAATTGACGACCAAATGCATCAAAGAATGTCTCATACTTGTCTCTATCATTTTTAAGTAAACTTTGTAGATGATTTTTAATTTTTTTCTCGATATTCTTAGCAATTAATTTCACTTGACGGTCTTGTTGTAATATCTCGCGAGAAATATTTAATGATAAATCTTCAGAATCAACAATACCTCGAACAAAGCTAAAGTAATCAGGTAAGAGATCTGCACACTTTTCCATAATTAATACGCCATTTGAATAAAGCTCTAACCCTTTTTCAAAATCTTGTGAATAATAATTAAATGGTAATTGTTCAGGAATGTAAAGAATAGATTGGAATCTAACCATACCATCAACACTTACATGTAGATGACTTAAAGGCTTGTCAAAACCGAAGTGTTTCTCTTGATAAAATTGGTTGTAATCCTCGTCTTGTAATTCTTGTTTATTTTTTCTCCAAATAGGGACCATGCTATTGATGGTTTGTTCTTCAATTACATCAATAAATTCTTCTTCATTATCCTCTTTTGGTTGTTTTTCCGTAATATCCATTTTGATTGGATATCGAATAAAATCTGAATACTTTTTAATAAGTGAACGTAATTGATACGTTTCTAAAAATTGATCATAATTCTCTTCTTCTTCATTTTCTTTTAATTTGATTACTATTTCTGTACCAATATCTTCCTTATCATAAGCTTCAATAGTATAGCCATCTTGGCCATTAGAATGCCATTTGTAACCTTCTTCATTATGTAATGAACGAGTATAAACGGTAACTTCTTCAGCAACCATAAAAGAAGAATAAAAACCAACACCAAATTGACCTATGATTTCTTGTCCTTCTTGCATATCGACTTCCTTTTTGAATGCAAGTGAACCACTTTTGGCAATTGTACCTAAATTTTCTTCGAGTTCGTCTTTTGTCATACCGATACCTGTATCTTTTATTGTCAATGTTCTATCATCTTGGTTAGGTACGATCTTAATATAATAATCATCCTTATGGAATGTGATGGACTCATCTGTTAATGCTTTGTAATAAATTTTGTCAATCGCATCACTTGCATTGGAAATGAGTTCTCTTAAGAAAATCTCTTTTTGTGAATAAATAGAATGAACCATCATTTCTAATAAGCGTTTCGATTCTGCTTGAAATTGTTTTTTCTCCATTATTGCGCCTCCCATTTATTTCTGTATTAGCACTCTCGTATGATGAGTGCTAACATAGTTAAATTTATTACAAAAATAAACGAATGTCAAGTATGCCAAATGATGGGGTTTGATGTGGAATAATGAAACCATACATAAAATCGACTTCCTTTGGAAACATATCTCTATAAGAAATAGGGGAGGTATAAAAGATGATTGATTCTTCTGATTATAATCAATACAGAGTTGGAGATGTTGTGTATGTGTTTTATCGTAATCCACACACGCAAGATGTTGCGAATATTCAAGAGGCAGCTGTTGTGAATGATCCTGATAATCCAAAGGGCTTGGCATTATTTCTTTATGAAACATACTATCCTTTAACAGAAGAAATAGCCGTTTATCCGAATGAACAATCAGCAGAAGCAGCTTATCAACAATTCTTTGACGGAGACTTATTCGATGATTAAGCCATTTGTTCCACAACTCGTTTATTTTGAACCAAACGCATTGGAATATCCACTTGGGGAGGAACTTAAGCAAAAATTTGAGAAGATGGATATTGAGATTCGTTACACTACATCTCATAATCAAGTGAGAAATTTACCTGGAGATAATGATTTTCAAAAATATCGTGTCGCGAAATCAACGCTTGTAGTAGGAATAAGAAAAACGCTAAAATTTGATACTTCTAAACCATCTGCTGAGTATGCCATTCCTTTTGCGACAGGGTGTATGGGACATTGTCATTACTGTTATTTGCAGACAACGATGGGCAGTAAACCATATATTCGAACATATGTAAATACAGATGAAATATTTGATGCTGCAACAAAGTATATGGAAGAACGTGCACCTGAAATAACCAGATTTGAAGCATCATGTACATCTGATATCGTTGGTATTGATCATTTAACACACACATTAAAACAGGCAATTGAGTTTTTCGGAAAAAGTGAATATGGAAAACTCCGATTTGTTACTAAATTTCATCATGTCGATCATTTGTTAGATGCTAAACATAATGGGAAAACCCGTTTCCGTTTTAGTATCAATGCAGATTACGTCATAAAGTACTTTGAACCAGGGACGTCTCCATTAATAAAAAGAATAGAAGCGGCAGAAAAAGTTGCTAGAGCTGGATATCCATTAGGATTCATTGTCGCGCCAATCTATTTACACGAAGGTTGGGAAGAAGGGTATTATCAGATGTTTAAAAAACTATCAGAGGAATTACCACAAGACGCACAAAACAATCTTACCTTTGAATTTATTCAACATCGATTTACAAAGCCTGCCAAGCGAGTAATCGAAAAAAACTATCCAATGACCAAATTAGAATTAGATGAAGCAAAAAGAAGATACAAATGGGGGAAATACGGAATTGGAAAATATATCTATACAAAGGAAGAAGAAACGGAAATTAAAGATCATTTATACGCTTATATGAAAGAGTTTTTTCTGAATGCAAAATTAGAATACTTTACGTAATTAAGTGCATGAAATATACCCGAACGTTCAAGTTAAGCTTAAACTGTTCGGGTAATATTTTAATCATTCGTATAAAAAATCGACTCGACATGATTTTCATCGAGATAATTTTCATATCTTTCATGTTTTTCGTTCACACCAATATATTTACCGTGGATATCTGCTAGCAAAAACCCTTCCAATGCTTCTACACTTCCGATTAATTCATCACTGTTTGTATATAAATGATTATACTCATTTTCTGATTGAAAATAATCAGAAGGTGTGTTAGAAGAACCAAACATTTCAACTTGTTGCCAACTATCTTCTTCATCAAAGAGCGTATTTTCTTCTCTATATATTTTTTCATTTAATGTTGGGGATATTGTTGTTTCTTCGGTTGGTCTTTTGGAAACATTCATTGTTTTTGTATGATTCACACATGTTGTTGCTGTTGGAATCACTTGTAGACGTTCCAATGCGATCGGTTGATGACAAATCTCACACAGCCCATATGTGTGAGCTTCCAACTTCTTTAGTGCGTGTTCAATTTCATATAATTCATCTTTTGTACGCATGTCAAGCGCGAGATCTTTCTCTCGTTCAAATAATTCAGTACCTAAATCACCTGGATGATTATCATAACTAGATAACTCAGAAATAGATTGGTCGGCCATAGCAGCAGAGAGACCATAATCATCTTTTAAATGTTGTAATAATTGTTTTTTTCTAGCTAACAGTTCCGTTTTACATGAGTCTAGTTGTTCTTTATTCAACAAATCAATCACCTCCTGTAACCATAGTATAACCACATTGGTGGAAACAACTTTCACTTGATATTGGAAATCCTTTTTAAACATAAAGGTGGGGAGGATGCCAATAATAAGAATGGTTAGTAGACGAGTATGCGATACATTTTGATTGCTTCTTCCTACAATTAAAAAACCCATATCGTTATAAAAACGAATATGGGTTCAAAAGGATTGAAATTTATTTACGATTAGCTTCAAATTGATCTATTTTATCGACATGTGTAAGGGTCACGGCAATATCATCCCAACCGTTTAATAACATTTCGCGTTTATAAGAATCTAAATCAAATGTTGCCTCAAATCCTTTGTTGTCATATACTTTTTTCGCTTCAAGATCAACTGTTAGATAGTATTGTTCTGCTTCTGCATTTTTAATTAATGTTTGGACGTCGTCATCACTTAAAATAACAGGTAATATTCCATTTTTTGTACAATTATTATAGAAAATATCTGCATAACTCGGAGCAATAACCACTCGAAATCCATAGTCTAATAAAGCCCATGGTGCATGTTCACGTGAAGAGCCACATCCAAAGTTTTCTCCTGCTACTAGAATAGATGTGCCCTCATATTTCGGTTGATTTAATGAGAAATCATCTCGTAATGTTCCTTTTGAGTCGAAGCGCCAATTATAAAAGACAAATTGTCCAAATCCTTGTCTAGAAATTCTCTTAAGAAATTGTTTTGGTATTATCTGATCTGTATCCACGTTCGCACGATTTAATGGATAGACAAGACCAGTATGTTTTCTGATTGGTTCCATCACGTGTTACCCCCTTCATTACATATATTCTTTAGTTGTGTGCTGGTACTCCTAATGTCCGTACATCGACAAAGTGTCCTTTAACAGCAGCAGCAGCAGCCATTTCTGGACTAACTAAGTGTGTTCTTGCACCAGTACCTTGACGTCCTTCGAAGTTACGGTTAGAAGTAGATGCACAACGTTCTCCTTCAGGTACGACATCATCGTTCATTGCTAAACACATACTACAGCCTGCATCGCGCCACTCAAATCCAGCTTCTTTAAAAATGATATCAATACCGGCATCTTCTGCTTGTTTTTTGACGCTATGTGAACCAGGTACAACAATTGCTCTCACATTTGGATGCACATGATGTCCTTTAACAATATCCGCTGCTTTCTTTAGGTCAGCAAAACGTGAATTCGTACAAGAGCCGATAAAGACATGTTCAATTGCAACAGAGGAGATTGGTTCTCCACCTTGTAATCCCATATATTCCAATGCTCGTTTAATTTCTTCTTTATCGTTATCTGATTGACCATCCTCTACACTTGGCACATTTGCACTTACTGGAATACACATACCAGGATTTGTTCCCCAAGTTACTTGTGGCTCGATATCTGCTGCATCGATTTCAACTGTTTCATCATAAATTGCGCCTTCATCTGTAGCAAGTGCTTTCCATTCTTCTGCTAATTGATCAAAAGCTTCTCCAGTTGGTACATGACGTCGACCTCTTAAAAATTCAACAGTCGTGTCATCAGGACTGATCAAACCAGCTCTTGCACCAGCTTCAATAGACATGTTACATACTGTCATACGACCTTCCATTGATAGATTACGAATTGCTTCACCAGTATATTCAATTACGTAGCCAGTACCAAATTTCACACCGAATTTCCCGATAATTGCTAAAATTAAATCTTTTGCAGTGACACCAGTACCTAACTTGCCATTTACTTTTACATTAAGTGTTTTAGGTTTTGCTTGCCAAATCGTTTGTGTAGCTAAAACATGTTCTACTTCACTTGTTCCAATTCCAAAAGCTAAAGCACCAAATGCACCATGTGTAGAAGTATGGCTATCTCCACAAACAATTGTTTTTCCTGGTTGAGTTAATCCTAATTCAGGACCTATGACGTGTACAATACCTTGATCAGGATGATGGATATCTGCTAATGGAACATTAAATTCCTCGCAGTTTGTTTTCAATGTTTCCATTTGGGTTTTGGATACTTCATCTTTTATCACATTTCGATGAATTGTCGGAACATTATGATCCATTGTTGCAAATGTTAAATCAGGTCGGCGTACTTTCCGATTATTGATTCTTAAACCTTCAAATGCTTGAGGTGATGTAACCTCATGCACTAAATGTAAATCAATATATAATAAATCTGGTTTCCCTTCTTCGTGATGGACGACATGCTTTTCCCAAATCTTTTCGACTACTGTTTTAGGCTTTCTCATCTCTTTCAACTCCTTACTCACAAATAGTTTAGCTATAATCTTGTGAAAAAATATCGGCGTATTGCTATGAGACATAGTGTACGCCGAAAGGGTCCGTGAAACATTACAATATTGCTTTAGTAATAAGTGCAGTCATTTCATTTGTATTAACTAATGTACCATCATGACTTTTTAAGTCTTTTGTATGATAACCTTCGTTTAATACATCTTCTACAGCTTTTTCTATCGCACGAGCTTCTTCGTTCATCTCAAAAGAATAACGTAACATCATAGCGGCAGATAGAATCATGGCAATTGGATTTGCAATTCCTTGGCCTGCAATGTCAGGAGCAGATCCGTGTGCTGGTTCATATAATCCCACGCCATCTTCTGCAAGACTTGCTGAAGGTAACATACCAAGTGATCCTGTTAATACTGATGCTTCGTCACTTAAAATATCACCAAACATGTTTTCTGTAACAATGACATCGAAGTCGGTTGGATTCGTGATTAATTTCATTGCGCAGGCATCAACAAGCACGTGCTCCACAGTTACGTCTGGATATTGAACTTTTTTCTCTTCCACAATTTCGCGCCATAGTTTACTAGATTCAAGTACATTTGCTTTATCGACGGAAGTTAGATGTTTTTTACGTAATTGAGCACTTTGGAATGCTTTGTCTACTATTCGTTCAATTTCTTTGCGAGAGTATGCCAGCGTATCTACAACATCTTCCCCATTATTTCGTCGTTCACTAGGTGTTCCAAAATACAATCCACCAGTCAATTCTCTAACAATTAGAAGGTCACTTCCTTGAATGATATCTTGGCGAAGAGGGGAGGCATGTAATAACTTTTCGAATCCTTTTACTGGGCGTAAGTTCGCATACAAATCTAATGCTTTACGAATGCCAAGTAATCCTCTTTCTGGTCTTAAATCAGACGGATTATTATCCCATTTCGGTCCACCAACAGCACCTAATAGTACAGCATCTGCTTTCTTACAAGCTTCTACTGTTTCAGTAGGGAGGGGAGTACCATGACGATCAATTGCAATCCCTCCAATGTCGTGAACGGAGAACTCAAACTGTCTATCAAACTTTTTTGCGATTGCTTCTAGTACTTCTTTTGCTGCATAAATTACTTCTGCACCAATTCCATCACCAGGGAGCATGACGATTTTGTTAATCACTAATACGACCTCCTAAAACCATTATCTATACTTTATCTGTGGTTGTTTTGTAAATTGCTCTGTTTACACCATTTAAATATGCTTGGACAGCAGCTTCTAAAACATCCTGTGCTGAACCGCGACCTGTAACATGTACATCTTCTACAGTTAATGAGACATGTACTTCAGCGAGAGCATCTCTACCTTTTCCTATTGAATTGAGTTGGAAATCAGTGAGATGTGTTTCTTCTTTAATAATTTGATCTAAAGTATTGTATAGTGCTTCTACACTTCCTTGGCCTGTTGCGGTCTTTTCAATGATATCGTCATCAGGTGTATGCAATGTAACAGTTGCATTTGGCTTGTCAGAAGAACCGTATTGTACTTTAAATTCTTGAAGTGAGTATCGTTTGATATTAGATGTATCTGTTTGAATATCTGTTAATATTGCAAACAAATCATCATCTGTTACTTCTTTCTTTCTATCTGTTAAAGATTTAAATGCAACAAATGCTTCTTTAATTTTATCATCTGTTAATGTGAAACCGAGTTGTTTAATTTTATCAGTGAAAGCGTGACGGCCAGAGTGTTTACCTAATACTAAATTATTTGATTGTACACCAACTAATTCAGGTGTAATGATCTCATATGTTTCAGCATTCTTTAACACACCATCTTGATGGATACCAGATTCGTGTGCAAAAGCATTTCGACCAACTACCGCTTTGTTTCCAGGAACCGTCATACCAGTGAATTTGCTTACCATATCACTCGTACGTTTAATTTCTTTTAATACTAAATTCGTTTGGTATGGATAATAATCATTACGGATTGTTAATGCAACACCAAATTCCTCTAATGATGCATTTCCAGCGCGTTCTCCTATACCATTAATCGTACCTTCGACTTGTGTTGCACCATTCTCAATTGCTGCAAATGAATTTGCAAGAGCCATTCCTAAATCATCATGGCAATGGCAAGATAAATCTACTTTATCAATATTTGGAACATTTTCTTTCATGTAACGGAACATTGCGCCATATTCTCTTGGCATTGTATATCCTACAGTATCTGGTAAATTGATGACTGTTGCTCCAGCATCAATAACTTTTTCGATTATTTTTGCTAAGAAATCTAAATCAGAACGTGAAGCATCTTCAGCTGACCATTCTACATGATCAAAAAATTGTTTACCGTATTTCACCATTTCGACAGCTGTTTCAATCACTTCTTCAGGTGATTTTTTTAATTTGTATTTCATGTGAATAGGGGAGGTAGCAATAAAGACATGTAAGCGAGGGTTCTCTGCATTTTTTAATGCTTCCCAACATGCATCTATATCTGATTTTACAGCTCTGGCTAAGCCTGCAACAGAAACATTTTTTACTGTTTCTGCAATTTTTTTAACTGCATTGAAATCACCTTGGGAGGAAGCAGGAAAACCTGCCTCCATTACATCAACCCCAAAGCGTTCTAATTGTTTAGCTAACTCAAGTTTTTCTAATTGATTTAGATTCACTCCTGGGGATTGTTCACCATCTCGAAGTGTTGTATCAAAAATCTTAATTTGAGTCATTAGAGACCACTTCCTTTTTATTAATTGCCTTTTGCTTTACAAATGGCATTAATTCACGCAGCTCTTTACCTACTTTCTCAATTAAATGTTCATTTTCTGCACGTTTAATAGCAGTGTAACGTGGACGATTTGCTTGATTTTCTAAAATCCAACCTTGAGCAAATTTACCTGTTTGAATGTCAGTAAGTACATCTTTCATACGAGCTTTTGTGCTTTCATCAACAACACGTGGTCCTGACATGAAATCGCCCCACTCTGCAGTATCAGAGATAGAATGACGCATGTTTTCTAATCCACCTTCATACATTAAATCAACAATTAATTTTAACTCATGTAGACATTCGAAGTAAGCTACCTCTGGTTGGTATCCAGCTTCTACAAGTGTTTCAAAACCTGCTTTAACTAATGCAGATGCACCACCACATAATACTGCTTGCTCTCCAAATAAATCTGTTTCAGTTTCTTCTTGGAAAGTTGTTTCAAGAATACCAGCACGACCTGATCCAATTCCTTTAGCGTATGCTAGTGCAATTTCTTTAGCATTTCCAGTTGCATCTTGATAAATACCGTAAAGTGCAGGTACTCCAGCACCTTCTTGATACGTTCTACGCACTAAATGACCAGGACCTTTCGGTGCAACTAAAAATACATCTACATTACTTGGTGGTACAATTTGATTAAAGTGAATGTTGAAACCATGAGCGAATACTAGTGAATTGCCTGCTTCTAGATTTGGTTCAATTGCTTCTTTATAGATTGCTGGTTGATACTCATCTGGAAGAAGAATCATGATTACGTCAGCTTCTTTTGCAGCTTCTGCAACTGTTTTTACATCTACTCCATCTTCTACAGCTTTATCCCATGAACCACCTTTACGTAGACCAACTACAACATCGAATCCACTTTCTTTTAAGTTAAGTGCATGTGCATGACCTTGTGAACCATATCCAATAATTGCTACCTTTTTAGATTGTAATACCTCTTCGTTAATATTGTTGTTATAAAGTACTTTCGTCATTTTAAATTACATCCTCTCAATAATTTTAATTTTTATATTTTTATAGTAGTAGAAAAGAGATCATGATGATCACTTTTCTAATATATACTGTTTTTACCCTAAGATAGAAGGGAGGGTTGAATCATTACTTGCTGGTTGTTGACTCCTTACTAATGCTGTGACACCAGTACGGGCCAATTCTTTAATACCAAATGGTTTAAGCAATTCAATAAGTGCTTCGATTTTTTCAGGTTTTCCTGTAACTTGAATGGAAATACTGTCTTTGCTTATATCAATAATGGATGCTCTAAAAGGATCAATAATTCCTTGGATTTCACCACGCAATTGACTATTACTAACAATTTTAATTAGTGCAAGTTCTCTTGCGACAATTGCTTTTTCTGAAATATCAGACACTTTTATTACGTCTATTTGTTTGTTTAATTGTTTTGTTACTTGTTCTAATTTTTGATAATCTTCAACATCGACAACGAATGTCATTTTAGACATGCCTTCTGTCTCAGTACGACCGACAGAAATACTTTCAATATTAAATTGTCTACGTTGAAGTAAACTTGTCACACGATTTAGTACACCACTACGATTTCTTACTGTAGCTGTAATAATACGTTTCATGGTTTCACCCCAATCATTTCATTAAGACCTTTACCTGGAGCTATCATAGGAAATACATTTTCTTGTTGGATTACCCTTGCATCAACTAGAACAGGACCTTCATAATCAAATATCTCAGGTAATGCATCGATAAATTCTTGTTGTGTTGTGACTTTCAATCCTTTAACATTATACGATTCAGCTAATTTAACAAAGTCTGGTTGGATGTTAAATATCGATTGAGAATAACGTTCTGAATAGAATGCTTCTTGCCATTGTCTTACCATTCCAAGTGCTTGATTGTTAACAATAATTACTTTTACAGGTAAGCCTCTTTCTTGTAAAATAGACAATTCTTGCAATGTCATTTGGAATCCTCCGTCACCTACGATAGAAACAACCGTATCTTCTGGTTTAGCTAGTTGAGCTCCAATTGCAGCAGGGAAGCCAAATCCCATTGTTCCAAGACCACCTGATGAAACCCAACGGTCAGGACTATTGAATTTGTAAAATTGTGCTGTCCACATTTGATGTTGACCAACATCTGTTGTTACGATTGCTTTTCCTTCTGTTGCTTCATATACTTTTTCAATTACCCATTGACCAATCATCTCACTATCAGGATTGTTATACCACAATGGATATTCTTTTCTGTTCTCATGTAGACGAACTAACCAATCTTCGTGTGTTGGTTGTTGTATATTGTGTGCTAAAAGTTTTGTCAAAGCTTCTTTTGCATCACTAACGATTGGTATTTCAGTAGGTACATTTTTACCGATTTCTGCTGGATCAATATCGATATGCGCAACAGTAGCATTTGGTGCGAAAGAAGCTAAGTTACCTGTTAATCGATCATCAAATCTTGCACCGATATTAATTAACAAATCGCATTCATAAAGTGCTGTATTTGCAGCGTATGTTCCGTGCATACCTGCCATTCCTAAAAATAATGGGTGTTCACCCGGAAATGCACCTAAACCAAGAAGTGTTGATGCAACAGGAATGGAATATTTTTCAGCAAATGTTTTGATTTCTTCAGAAGCTTTTGCAAATAATATACCTGCACCAGATAAAATTACTGGTTTTTTTGCTTGCTCAATTGCTTCAGCTAACTTCTTAATTTGAAGTGGGTTAGGTTTAATCGTTGGCTGATACCCAGGTAAATCTAAAATAACTTCTTTTGGCAAATGATTTGTGATTACTTCTGCTGATATATCTTTAGGCATATCAATTAATACAGGTCCTGGACGACCAGTTGTAGCAATATGGAATGCTTCTTTAACAATTCTAGGTAAGTCATTCACATTTCGTACTTGGTAATTATGCTTTGTAATAGGAGTAGTCACACCCATTACATCCACTTCTTGAAATGCATCCGTACCAATAATACCTTGTGCAACTTGCCCTGTGATGACGATTAATGGTAAAGAATCAATCATGGCATCTGCAATCCCTGTGACTAAATTAGTTGCACCTGGACCAGAAGTAGCAATGACTACACCTGGTTTGCCAGAAACTCTAGCATAACCTTCTGCAGCGTGAATAGATCCTTGTTCATGTCTAGCTAATATTTGTGTAAAAGAATTCTGTGCTTTGTATAATGCATCAAATATAGGTAATGCAGCACCACCAGGATAACCGAAGATTGTTTCTACACCTTCATTGATCAAAGACTCTACTAGCAAGTCAGCACCAGTTTTAGGTTCCTTTTGCATTGAAGTTTGTTCTGCTTGCGTATTCGCTCTTTCCATTTATAATCCCTCCTACAAATTCACTAATTTACCCTATTATCATGTCGGTTTAATAATTGTGAATGTCTCAAGTATATACAAAAAAGGCCAATTCTATCTTGTTCATAATCCATATGAAATGGAATGATCAACAAGGGAGAAAAGGCCTTTCTTTTCACGGTACCACCCTGATTCACAATATTTTTACAAATATTGCCTTGTGAAGCAACAATTAATAAGCTGCTTCTTTTTGATAACAGGTGCAATTACACCTGGTTATACTTAATAAGTTAAGAACTGTTCAGTATAACACTCAGGGATGAGTAGTTGAATGAAGGTGTATTGCCAAGCTCCCAGCAACCTTGGCTCTCTGTAAATACATAATCTTCATCTTTAGTTCCCGTCAACGTTTTTATATATTTCTGAATTGTCAGTATAATTATATACTATACGAAACAAACCATTCTGTCTACTGCTTGTTAAGAGAAATTTGTTAAATAAAAATATCTGATTGACGACAATAATACAATCATTTTTGCAATTGGTCAACTGTTTTTGAAGAAATTTTCTGACATTTCAAAAAAGGAAGAAAACAGAAATCGTTTACAATATTGTTATAATAACATTTTCACACGGGAGGAAAAATAATAATTAAATGTATTTTTGCTACACATTTTCATGGATGATATAATTAACATGACAGTAAAATATGGATGAAGAGGAGTTATAATGGGAGAAATATTATTTGTTATTCCGTGTGGGAAAAGAAAAATATGGGATAAATATCCTGAATATGGGCATGCCATTGCAGATGAAGCATATATCGGTACATTACATAAACTTACTAAAGTTTATGCGAAAAACTACAGTACTAATTATGTGATTTTATCAGCAAAACATGGATTGCTGATAAGTAATGATGTTATAAAATCTAATTATGATGTAACTTTTCAACCTAAATTTAAAGAGAAGATTATCTCGACAGATAAGTTATTAAAACAAAAGAAAGAGAAAAAATTGGATCATTTTTCTCATATTGTTGCATTAATGGGAAAGAAATATATTCCAATTGTAAACATGATATTTGATGATGTTCAAACAATTGAATTCCCATTATTAGGAACAAGAGGTATTGGTGAAATACAACAATTATTAAAAAAGAGCATAGAAAATGATATCCAATTACATCGAGGAGAGAAGGGTGATTTATGAAAGCATATGTAGTAGAGAATGGATTATATACTTGGAAAGAGATGGAGGAACCGAGTGTTCATCCAAATGAAGTGAAGGTTAAATTAATCACAGCAGGAATGAATCATCGAGATTTAATGATAAAAGAACGCGTCCAATCTCAAGAAGCATTTATACTAGGATCGGATGGAGCAGGAATCGTTGAAGCAATTGGAGAAAATGTTACCAAATTTCATGTAGGGGATGAAGTAATTATTAATCCAGGCTTAAATTGGTACAATAAAAATGAAGCTCCACCTGAAGAATTTGAAATCGTTGGCGTCCCATACAATGGAACTTTTGCAGAAAAGATAGTAATACACGAAGACTTTGTAGCTGAAAAACCATCCCATTTATCTTGGGAAGAAGCTGGAGTATTTTCTTTAGCTGCATTAACAGGTTATCGTGCGTTGTGCACACAAGGACAAGCAAAAAAAGGGGAGACATTGTTCATTCCTGGAGTGAGTGGTGGCGTAAACACCTTTATAATCCAGTTTGCAAAAGCAATTGGTTTACGTGTTATTACTACATCTAGAACGCAAGCTAAATTAGATATGGCGATTGACTTAAAATATGATAGAGGTTTGGAGACAGAGGATGATTGGGTCAGAGAACTGCATGATGAAACAGTTGATTTAGTTATTGAAAGTATTGGAGGGAAGACGTTCAATCGATCTTTAGAAGTTTTGAAAAAAGGTGGAAGGATCGTTACATATGGTTCTTCTACAGATGATATATTCTCATTTAATCTTAGACAATTTTTTTATGGGCAATATCATATGATTGGATCAACAATGGGGAGCAGGGAAGAATTTATAGAATTACTTGCATTTGTGAAGCAACACAACATCAAACCATTTATAGATACAAGCTTTTCTTTTGATGAATTAGACAGAGCTTTTACCTATTTGGAGAAGCAAAATCAAGTGGGTAAAATTGTTGTTCGATTTAACGATTAATAGTTGTGAAAGAAAAATAGCATAGATAAAAAAGAATGATGCAAAATAGTTCTTTAATTACAAAAATCCAAACGATTTGGTAACCACCGAATCATTTGGATTTAGTGTGTATTTGACTCTATTTGTTAATGTGGGGATTTTATATATGCGTTATGTACATGAAAAAGTTAGCTGCTGAGAATGGGCCATGGAAAGGGGGAGTGTGCAAGCCACATCGGTTTATATGCACACAATTCATTTCATCATGACTCATTAAAGTTTGTGTCTTATATTTCGTTTCTTGTTTAAGTCTAATACTCACCACTCGCTATGTTTCTAACCGGGTATTTTCGCTTTTGATTCGTCGAACTCAAACGCCCAGAAACTAGACAACTTCATGAATCAACCATCAATAAGTCATCATCGATTCGCAAGCTCATCGTGATTCCTTTATTTTGTTTGATTCATTCCAGTTGCTACGTTTCTGAACGGGCGTTTTTGCTTTTGATTATCCTTTTGGTTTAAATAGTAGTGCGCCGATGAATCCGAAGACAATTGCTGCTGTGATGCCTGAACTTGTCATTTTAAACATTCCTGTGATGACACCGATAATGCCATGTTTATCTGCTTCTTCTAATGCACCATGGACTAAGGAATTACCAAAACTAGTTATTGGCACAGTAGCACCAGCTCCTGCTAAATCGATTAACGGTTCATATAGACCGAATCCGTCTAATATAGCTCCAGCGACAACGAGAATACTAAGGGTGTGGCCTGGAGTTAATTTGGCCACATCGAATAATAATTGACCAATTACACAGATGATACCTCCGACAAGAAATGCCCAAAAAAAGACCATTATGACGCTCCTCCTGTCGGTATATTTTCAATGGAGACAGCATGTGCAATACAAGGGATAGATTGTTTTTGTTGCACAGATAATGGTGATAGCAATGCACCAGTAGCTACAATTAATAAACGATTAATTTCTCCATTTTGCATCCGTTTCAACAAGTGTCCATATGTGACGATTGCTGAACATGCAGGTCCACTTGCGCCTGCAAATACGGATTGCTCTTTAGAATAAATCATTAATCCACAATCAAGAAACCTTTCGATAGTAATTTGTTGATTATTTCTTTGGAATAAGTCGATACAAATTTCTCTGCCATATTTAGCTAAATCTCCTGTTACTATATAATCATAGTAATTTGCATCAATATTTCGATCTCGTAGGTGTTGTAAAATCGTATCATACGCTGCTGGAGCCATAGCACCGCCCATATTGAATGGATCTGTCATCCCTTCGTCAATCACTTTTCCAATAGTTGCGGAAGTAACTTTCGGTCCAGAACCTTCTTTTGCAAGTAATGCAATGCCTGAACCTGTAACTGTCCATTGGGCGGTATCAGGTTTTTGACTTCCATATTCAGTAGGATATCGAAATTGTCTTTCAGCTGCAGAATTATGGCTTGCTGCTCCTGTGAGAACATATTCTGCATTGTTTGTACTTAACAATAAGGCTGCCATTGCTAATCCTTCCATAGAAGTAGCACAGGCATTAAATATCCCTAAATATGGTATATTTAATTGACTCGCTGCAAAATTAGAAGGAGTAATCTGATTAATCAGGTCACCATGAATAAAAAAAGAAATATCTTCATTCTGTAAGTTTATTTTACTCATTGCAATACTACACGCTTCTTCAATTAAATGACAATGTGCTTGTTCGAATGATTTTTCTTCCATCCACTGATCTGTGAAAAATGTGTCAAAATCATCTTTAATTGCAGCTTTTTGTTCAAAGGGTCCTCCAACAATACCTGTTGATAGGATACTTGGTGGTTGGTCAAATAGGATAGTAGCTGTTCCTTTTAACATTACATACCACTCCAATTAAGTATAATTGTTTTAATTAATGCGACAACGAAAGCAGAAACAACACCAAACATAATGACAGAACCAGCAAGCTTGAACATATTTCCTCCAACCCCTTGTACAAATCCTTCCGTTCTATGTTCAATAGCAGCAGAAATGACTGCATTACCAAAGCCAGTAACAGGAACAGCTGTACCCGCACCTGCAAATTGTGCGATTTTGTCATACACTCCAATACCTGTTAGAATCATGGTTATAAATATTAATGTTGCGACAGTTGGGTTACCGACTGTTTGTTCTGTAAAATGGAAATAATACATATAAAAAGTGGAAATAAGTTGGCCAATAACACAGACAAAGCCACCAACTAGAAATGCTTTGATACAATTTTTAATCACAGGGCGTTTTGGTTCTAATTTTTTTTCATAAGTTTGATAGGATGTTTCTTTATTCGACAATGTAATCACCTCATTACGTTTGATCTTTTAAAAGTTTTTTCCATTCTGTTAGTGTTTTCTCTAGTTCTTTTTTACTGATGGAATTTGTTTCTTGTAACTTATTGATTTCCATCAAAAATTTCTCATCTGATGTTACGTGAATTTCTTTATTGGAGATTGCATCAATTAGTTCTTTTTCTATCTGTTTAGCGATATCTTGTTCATTCACTTGGTTTATTGATTGAACGATGATCGTAATAAATAGATCTTCTTTCGTCATAATTACTTTATAATCTTTAATATGATTTTCCTTTTTTTCTATAATTTGTTGTACTTTCTTTGGTATGGGATATGTTAATGGTGTACTTTCATTACTCAAGGGAAGAATTGAGTTATTTGTATTCGATTGAGCATCGTTATTTTTTTCCGTACAACCGTGTAGCAAAAACATTGCAGTAACGGTGAATAGTAACAAATAAATAGATCTCATTTGCATGTTCCTTTCCATTAGCATTCATGAATAATCATACTAATAGTTTGTTTAGAAAAAATTAAAATATACAAAAATTTGAATAGAAGATGTTACTAAAATTTTCGACAAAATGAAATTCTAACAATAATTAATGAAACTTTTTGGTAATTAAATTCGTCATATAGTATATAGAGAGGGATAAGGGGATGTATCGAATGAGGAAAAAAGTACTAATTGTCACATTGGTGATTATTACTATAAGTATAGGTGTTTATTTGTTTTCAATATTCAATCATCAACCAGTATTAGAAAAAACGGTTATTTTTAAAGAAGAATATAATGATTATATTATACATATACGAATAGAAGCTGTTAATAAAGAGCAGTTTCAAGTATTGAGATCTCTTGAATATATTGGTCAAGAAAAATTATCAATAAAACACCGCACGCCACTTACAGCAATTACAATGGATAAAGATAATCCAGTATTTACTGGAAGTCACCGAAATAGGTTGTTATTGCCTGGATATCATTATCACCCTCAAGACCCTTTAGTGTATGACAATCTGACAGAAGGGAAGCATATTATATACGTCCACACTCAATTTGATGATGGAGAAGAAATCGTAAATATAAAAACAAAAGGTGAAGTCTATTTTGAGTAAGTAGACTTCACCTTTTCTATAGATAATAGTATGACCTTTATTCTTCCTTCATTTCTTCATATATAACAGTTTGCGTCGTAGTACTGAGACTTAATTCATAGGATTTATTGTCCAACCATTGTATATCTTGGATGTTCAGTGGCTCGGTTACTTCTTGAAGTGTCGTATATTTTATTTGTTTCCATTCGTTTAAACCAAAAACGATTGTCTTGTCGTACCCTTTTTGATGAAATACAAAGAGAACTTTATCACGATTTGGAGATACATAATATTTCTTAAATTTAACATAATCAGCTAATAACATTGATTCCATGTCTTTTGTCATGTTTATAATCATATAAGAACATGATTTTTGACAATTAAATGATAGTAGATACGTATCCAGTGGCTCCACCTTTTGAAGAGACATTTTGTTTTTTGTCAAATGAATATTTTGAGAAGTACTCAAAAGTGAATAAAGAATAGGAATATTTTCTGTATTAATTGTCACAACTTCATCCTCGATTAAAAAATGAATATTAGGGTCAATACTAGTAGAAGCAGTTGTTTGAGTAGAAGTAGCATGTATATTGCCTGCTTCTTCTTTTTGTAAAACTTCTACTTTTTTATTAGGTGCTACAATTGTAATGATAATAATAGCCGATAGCAAAATGATTATCCATGTTCTAATACTTCTAATACGCAAAGGTGATCACCTCTATTTATTACTTATTTTTTACATAGTCAATAATTTTTAATTGGTCATGCTCATAACCTAAAACGAATTGATTTATTTGAGTAATTGTTTTATCTTTATTGTTGTTTCGAACAACTATATCGCTTTCTACCTTCCAGTGGATTTCTTTGTCCGAATGCTCAGTCACTCTCATTTCTTTTATATTCACGTCAATTGTTGAGATAAATGTATTACGAAATTCTGTATATTCCCAACTTGATTGTAATTCACTACTTAATAATGTGTATGCATTTAGATAATCCCTTAATGTAATATTTGAGAAGAAATATTCAATAATATATTTTGCATCATCTTCAGTAATTTCCAAATTTAAATTCTTATCAAGTTGTGAAGAATATACTAAACTTGCATCATCTACTTCAGCAATCCAATTAGATAGCTTTTCTGTAATAGTCGTTAAAGGAATACTAAAACCAATATCTGTATCGCTAATACCGGCTGCATTTACGCCAATTACTTTACCATTTTCTTTTAGAATGAGAGGACCGCCACTATTGCCATAAGTGATATTTGCTGAAATTTGGTAGACATTTTCATAATCAAATGGAGCAATGGAAAATGTACGGTCATATCCAACAATAACGCCAAGAGAAACAGCATTTTGAATACCTGTAGGACTTCCGATAGCGATAATTTCATCGCCAATTTTTGGTTGGTAATTATCTTCAATTGCTAATGGCTCTGTATATTTTAATTCAGGCACTCTAATTACCGCAATGTCTGTAGTTTCGCCTATTTCTACGATTGCACCAACATACTTATGCCCATTTGCTAATTTGACGATAATATGTTCCGCGTCTTCCACAACATGTGCATTTGTAACGATATCTCCACTGTGATTATAGAGAAATCCAGCTCCTACTTTTTGTTGGATACCGTTAATTGCTTCTATTTGAACAACGCCTTTTTGGGCATTGTGAATTATTGTTTGTAAATCTAATTGTGTAGAAGAAGTCGAATTTGCTTGAACAAATGGTTTGTTGACAATTAATGAAGTTTGTTGCCAATTGATGATGAATGTGACAGCAATGATTCCTGTCACAAGAGAAATAATTATTGCAATAATAAGATTTATTTTCTTCTTTAACTTCATTTATGTACCTCCATATTAGTCAATATACCACTTGATTTCTTCAATTGAGAGAGTGAGAGCTTTCGATTCTATTTTCTTCAGATCAATATCAAAATGAATAAATTCAAATTTACCTTCTTCATTTGGATATAGTTGATCTGGTTCAAGATATACTTGATTACTAACTATTTTTTTCTTGTTATCGTAAATCGCATAATTTATCTTAATAGAGTGGATTGGCACTGTAGCAGTACTTAAAAGTTTGCCTGTTACGATAACTTGATTATCTTTTGTAACAATATTGCTTTCTTTCACTTTAAGTGCATTCTGTTTATTCGATTTTGTATCATTCTCACTAATATCGGTTGCATGTTGAATTAATTGTTGCTGATATGATTCAAAAGCTACTTTTTCTTTCTGTATCGTAGACTGTAAATTTAATAATGTGTCAGATGAATCTAAATAAATAAATGCATCATCAATTAGAGAAATAGCAGAATTAAATTGGTGTCGTTCTAATAGTTTTGTAGCTTCTTGATAAATTTCTGAAATGAATTTATCACTTGCTTCTTTTGCTAATAATTCAGCTCTTTCGTCATCTATTGCTTCAGCTTCCCATATCAATGTTTTTAATTGATCCATTGTTGGTTTATTTTCAAATTGATAATGTAATTGTTCTATTTGGGTGTCTGTCTTTAATTGCTTGATTTTTGTTTGCATTGTTTCTGCAAAAGTTCCCATATAAAGATTTAATTTCTTCTCAATTGTGTATATTGTTGAAAATGCACTTTCAAAGTTGTTCTCTGACGTAGATATTTGAACAGCTTCTAATTTAGGTTGAAAAGATAGAACATATTCCATTAGTTGGCGAGCATCTTTTGCATAAGGAAAGTTGTTTTTATAATTTATTGCAGTGTTAAGTTTTGAGAGTGCTTGCTCATAGTCACCAAGCATTGCTAATTGTTCAGCTTCTTCATATGATTGTAATGCTTGAGTATCTCTATAATTCAAGTAATAATAGACAGCAATAAGTATTAGTATAGAAAGCATGGAAACAATTATTGGGATTTTCCAATTATGTCTTAGAAAAGATTTTTTCATTGTATATCTATCTTTAAGATTGTTCGGTAAAGCTTTTCCGCACGTAATACAAAATTTCTCATCAATCTGTACTTGTTTTCCACAATGGGGACAAAAAGGCATATGTATCATCTGCTTTCCATGGAGTAATTAGTAATAATTATAACATGTTTTAAAGAGTTAGTTGTGTTAAGTAAAATATTAAGTATAATGAGTATATACAATATCAGAAGGGGTGATTGGATGGAAGCAATCTTTGGTATTATTTCTATGGTTATTCTTGTAACTTTAATCGGGTTTAGTATTTTTGATCGTGTATCATAATGTATGAACAGGTAAGAAACAAATGAAAACCGTATGGCTATCAAGTCATACGGTTTTCATTTGTTATAAAATTTAAAAAACAATATGATATAGACTTTGAAAAAAACACTCAATTGTTTAATTGAATTCGAGCTAGTTTTTTTAATGTCTCCACAAGTGAATTTTTGTAATCATCCGAACTCTGTAATGACAATCCATACTCATTATAGTCTCCATAATCCATCGTCCAAACAACATTACCATTAACTTGAAAAAATTCATCTAATATACTATATTGGATATAGGTGTTTTCAGATAAAGACAACTGAAGGTCTGTTCGTATTTTCATGCCTGATGGGCTAACATTTATTATTTTACAAGAACCTACTCCAGCAGTAGATGTATCTATTTGTGCTTGAATTGGTTGTTTAAATTGATATCGAAATGGTTCATCTCTTTTGTAATGCAATATCCATCATCCCCAGATTTATTTATTTCCAATATATCATATAAAATGGATAAATTGAGAACAGTGTCGAAAAATTTTTGAATAAAATGTTACATTTGAAGTTTTTTTGTCTCATTTTCTGTAAAGCTTTACAAACTATTCAATTTTTGGGATAATCAATACGCTTATTGTTAAATTTCAATTTATTTAAAGGAGGGTAACACGGTAGAATGGGACATTATCAATTAGAATTAATAGATAAAATTGAAAGACTTCGTAAAGAGATGACCGATGTTGCTCTTTCAAAAGGGATGACAAGTGAAGAATCATTGAATATTAGTCAAGAACTTGATCGATTGTTGAATGACTATGAATATTACAAGAGATTGAATAGAAATCCAAATGTATAAAAATAAATATGAAAGAGCTAGCATAGTTAGGAGATGTATGCTAGCTCTTTTTGTTTTGAGTATGAAAAGCAATTCTAGATTAACTGTAAAACAAACTTATTTATTCACTTTTTGAAAGTAATCTGCTAATCGATTCATTCCTTCTTTTAAAGTTGCCATATCATATGCATAGGAAAGTCTTACATAACCTTCTCCATATGTCGAAAAAGCACTTCCAGGTACTAATGCCACTTTTGCTTTATCCACGATGTCTATTGCAATATCGAATGAATTCTGTTCTAAGTGTGAAACATCAATAAAGATATAGAAGCCACCATCAGGTGTGTATGTATATAAATCTATACTTTTTAATCTTGAAAGGACATAATCACGTCTCTCTTTGTATGCAACTTTCATTTGGATAGGATCATGGATTCCTGTTGTTAATGCGCTTAGAGCAGCATATTGACTAATAGAGGTTGCACAAGACACATTATATTGATGAACTTTTAAAATATGTGCAGCTAACCATTCAGGTGCAAGGATATATCCAATTCTAAATCCTGTCATGGAATGCGACTTACTTACCCCATTAATTACAATTAATTGGTTGCGTATTTCAGAAAACTTGGCAATAGATATATGTTCTTGAGTGTAAACAATTTCACTATAGATTTCGTCAGCAATAAGAAAGATATCATGCTTTTTAATGAGGGTAGCAATGTCTGTAAGTTCTTTCTCATTTAATGTGACACCTGTAGGGTTAGAAGGATATGGAATTAATATAGCTTTTGTTTTCTCCGTAATATATGGTTCAATCATATCTGCTGTTAATTTGAAATTATTTTTACGCGTATCAATATATATAGGCGCAGCACCTGCAAGCTTAATTAACGGTTCATAACCTGGATAGACAGGGCCAGGAAGAATGACTTCATCTCCATTGTTTAATATCGTACGTAATGTTATATCAATTGCTTGTGAAGCCCCAACAGTTACAATTATTTCTGATTCTGGATGATAAGTGATATGGTACTTTTCTGAAACGAAATTAGCAATAGCTTCACGTAATGGTAGAATACCCGCATTGTGGGTATAGGATGTGTAATTGTTATGAATTGCACTAATTGCTTGCTCTTTAATATGTGTAGGTGTAGGGAAATCGGGTTGTCCAATTGTTAATGAAAGTACATCTTCTTTGGTCTGTACTAAGTTGAAAAATCTTCGAATACCAGATATCGCAATATCCTCTACTGTACTATTAATTGATAAACTCATTTTTGATCCTCCGTCACTTATAAATTCTACTTAATTGTCCATACTGATAACAATAATTAATAGTTTATCATAAAAGTATAATTGGAAGGAAGTTGATGTTAAATGTTAAAAGAAGAGTGGCAGCAATTTGTTGCCTTCATCGATACATTACTTATTACGATGCAACATGAAGTAAGTACTGTCCTATTTATTTTAATCCTACTTATCATTGGCTATTCTGTTATCTTGCCTCTTATACGGGTAATTGTTGCGCTAGAATGGACATCATTTTTGACTTTTGCAATTGTCACAATCTTTGCATACCAAATTATGGATTCAGCTACAGAACAAAATGAAAGGGTTTATTTTGTTTACGCGATTATTATCTTTTCTGTATTTATCAGTACAAAAAGAATGTTTGACATTTGGAAAATGAGGACTCAACAAAAAGTGTGAGACCTCATTTATTTCTTTTATGATAAAAGGGGGAGAGGGTAGTCGGGTAGGTGGAGTGAAATGGATAGGATGTAGTTGAATGCGTTCTTGGTTTAGATAATTTATCTGCATTCCAATTTAAATAATTCATCAATATTTTTTTTGCAATAGTAAGTGACAGTGTTGTTTTAGGATTTCTGTAAGATGAATCAAGTTGTCCTAAATGCTGTAATTGTTTCATATCTTCTTTTGATGGTGGCATATGAAAATAATATTCTCCAACTTGTACAAGAATGACTGAATGTTGTCTGCTTCTTTTAGGATTGTTCGAGTAATGTAAACCAACTTTTAACGCTTTTTTCTCCTTCAGAAGTTTTTCCATTGTGGCATTTTTTAATTGATAGAGGTATGAAGGATCTGGAGCTGTCTTAGCATGTCGATTGACAATAAAAAGAGCTTGACCAATTTTATTAGGTGTTTCTTCCATATAGTGTCACATCCATTTTAATCATAGTATATAATTCTTTTAAATAAATTTAACCTTATAACGTAAAATGTAGAAGCAAAAGATGCTTCTACATTTACTTTAATTCATTGATTTAATATCTTCAACTATTTTATTCATTTCTTCCGCTTTTGAACCATTATATCCATTAATTGCGTTGCCTTCAGGTGAAACTAAATAAAATGTGGACTGATGTATAACTGTATCGCTTCCTTCAGGTTTATCTACATACGCTTTAAACGATTCATTAAGAAATGTTTTTATTTCTGCATCTGTGTAACCAGTTAGAAAACTCCAATTATCAAAATTGATTCCATAATTATTTGCATAATCTTTGAGTACTTCTGGGGTGTCATTAGTCGGATCTACACTAAAAGAAATTAGTCCAACGTCCAAACCTTCTTCACTTAACATTTTTTGTAAGCGCGCCATATTAGCAGTCATTGGAGGACAAATGTCAGGACATTCAGTGAAAATCATATTAGCAACCCAAAACTTTCCATCAAGGTCACTTTTAGATACAGATTCTCCGTCTTGATTTGTGTAGGTGAAATCATTCACTTCAAAGGAAAATTGTCCTTCATATTTATTTCCACATGCACTCAATAAAAGAATAAATAATAAGGAAGCGAGAAATAATTTTTTGTTCATAATAATCAACCTTTCTTTAATTCATATATTGTAATTTCTGGTTTACAGAAAAAGCGATAAGGTAATCTAGTTGTTCCAATTCCTCTACTTACATATAATTGCAATGGTCTATTGCCAACTTTATAAGAGCCTTCTACGTATTTCTCTGCTAAATAGGGTGTATAAATATACCCAATAAAAGGTAGTTGTACTTGTCCGCCGTGACTATGTCCAGACAATTGTACATCAACAGAGTAATCTTTCACTTTATCAGCATAATCAGGCTCATGAACTAGAATAATGGAGAAGGTATCCGAATCATTAGGCAATGCTTGATCTATATTGGGTCGACCTAGCATAATGTCATCTAAGCCAATGATTACAATTTTCTCATTGTTTCTTTCTATGTATGTATGCGTATTTTTTAATAGGGTAAAGTTGGCATTTTCGAACGTTTGATTTACTATGTCTGTTCCATAACCACCATGGTCATGATTTCCGTAAATCCATAATTTCCCATCATTTGCAGTTAGTTTTTTCAACGTTTCAGTTAAGGTATTAGTCCAATTATATTCATTTGGGTGATCAATTAAATCACCAGTAAATACAATCAAATCAGGATTGTGTGCATTTATTTCATAAACAAGTTCTTCTAATTGTTCCAATGTGTAATGGAAGCCGATGTGTGTATCACTAAATTGAGCAATTTTGTACCCATTAAACTCCGCTGGTATGCGATTAGATTTTATTTGTACTTTTTGTGTATGAAGCATTTTTGGCTCGATATCTTTCGCATATACATAAGAACCACCTGTTAAACCAGCTAACGAAATGACTCCACCAAGTATTCTTTTTAAAAATGTTCGTCTGTTCATAAAAAAACCTTTCTTCTTAGTTAGAAAATTAAAAAAAGTATGAGAGTAAAATATACCTCATCAAATAATCATATGTTAATTTGTATGAATTGTATAAGTTTATCTTGAATTCTATTGTAACGAAATGCTTCAGTCGTTACATTTCTAAACAGGCGTTTACGCTTTTGCTTCGTCTAGCGTAAGCGCCCAGAAACTAGGTGACTTCGCGAACCACCTTACGATAAGTCATCATCGATTCGCAAGCTCACCGTGATTCCTTTATCTCAAGTTGGTTCACTCCAGTCACTACGTTTCTAAACGGGCGTTTACGCTTTTGCTTCGTCTAGCGTAAGCGCCCAGAAACTAGGTGACTTCGCGAACCACCTTACGATAAGTCATCATCGATTCGCAAGCTCACCGTGATTCCTTTATCTCAAGTTGGTTCACTCCAGTCACTACGTTTCTAAACGGGCGTTTACGCTTTTGCTTATTATAACATGTTCTTGTTTTATTAGCTTGCAAACATATTCAAAATACACATTATTGTTTGTTTTGTGTTAGAATATGTAAGGTGAAAGGTCTACTCCTTCACCAAATAGTAAGGGAGTGTCGTCATGTTGAGCACATTAAAAAAGAGATTAGAAGAGTTAAAAGTTAGTGATATAATGATACCTGCTGAGAAAGTGGCGCATGTTCAATTAGGGAACCCATTAGAACATGCTTTACTTGTATTAGTGGAGTCAGGTTATTCTTCTGTTCCAGTATTAGATTTAGATTTTAAATATCAGGGTACAATCGCAAAAACACCTATCTTAAAAAATGTTATGGGTATGGAAAGATATGAAATGGAGAAATTAAGTGAGCGAAAAGTAGAAGATGTTATGAATAAAGAACAACCATCCGTAACGTCAGACACCGATTTTTTAACAGCAATCAAAGTAGTAATTGACAATGCATTTGTTTGCGTTGTAGATGAACAGAATTACTTTGTTGGGATATTAACTAGACGTGCCATTTTAAAAGAAGTGAACAAATCAATTTATATGAATGCATAGTGCACACTTGTACTATAAAATAATTTTTAGTACATTATAAATATCGAAAATAAATACTTGGAGGATTTAACTTTATGAAAATGATGGATGCAAATGAAATAATATCATTTATTTCAAACAGTAAAAAATCAACACCTGTAAAAGTGTATGTAAAAGGTAAGAAATTAAACGAAATCAAGACAGAAGGTTCGATTCAAACATTTTTAAATGATAACAATGGTGTTATTTTTGGAGAATGGAATGAAGTGAATGAGTTACTAAATACATACAAAAGTCAAATTGAGGATTATGTCATCGAAAATGACAGACGTAACTCTGCAATTCCTTTATTGGATATGAAAAATATTAATGCAAGAATAGAGCCAGGTGCAATTATTCGTGAACACGTGGAAATTGGCGATGGTGCAGTTATTATGTTTGGTGCAATGATTAATATCGGTTCTGTAATTGGTGACGGAACGATGATTGATATGAATGCATGTTTAGGTGGACGTGCCACTGTAGGTAAAAACTGTCATGTTGGTGCAGGAGCTGTATTAGCAGGTGTTATTGAACCCCCATCCGCACAACCAGTAATCATTGAAGATAATGTTGTGATTGGTGCAAACGCAGTTGTTCTTGAAGGCGTAAGAGTTGGGAAAGGAGCAGTTGTTGCAGCGGGTGCGATTGTAACAAAAGATGTTCCTGCAAACACAGTTGTAGCAGGAACACCTGCAAAAGTAATTAAAGAAATTGATGATCAAACAAAGTCAAAAACAGAGATTATCGAAGCACTTCGAAAATTAAATGATTAACAAGTGAAGGCAGGATAATAGTATATCCTGCCTTCTTTGGCGATACACTTCTTTTATTAGGGGAGAATAACATGAACTATAATCAGTTAATAAAAATACGTAGAGATTTACACCAAATACCAGAATTAGGGTTTCGGGAATTTAAGACTCAAGCATACATATTGCAAATTTTAGAAAAAATAAAAACACCGAATATGGTTATAGAAAAATGGGAGACAGGGCTATTTGTATATTTAAAGGGCAAAAATCCTAACAAGACATTAGCATATAGAGCGGATATAGATGGATTGCCGATAAAAGAAGAAACAAATCTTCCCTATCATTCTAAACACGAAGGATGTATGCATGCATGTGGGCATGATTTACATATGACCATTGCTATAGGTGTTATTAATGAAATCGTACGCCATCCAATAGATGATAATGTGCTTTTTATTTTTCAACCAGCTGAAGAGGGACCGGGTGGAGCAAAACCAATGTTACAATCAGAACAATTCAAAAAATGGAATATTGATATGATTTTTGCATTACATATCGCACCAGAATTGCCTGTTGGAACAGTATCTTCACGAGAGGGGATTTTATTTGCGAATACTAGTGAACTATTCATTGATTTTAAGGGGAAAGGTGGACATGCGGCATACCCACATTTGACGAAAGATATGACGGTTGCTGCTAGTATGTTTGTCGCTCAAATTCAGCAGATTATCTCTAGAAAAATTGATCCACTAGATAGTGGAGTTATTACAATTGGTAAAATGACTTCAGGTACTGTGCAGAATGTGATTGCAGAAGAAGCAAAGTTAGAGGGTACAATTCGTACATTAAATCAAGAAACAATGCGTGTGATTAAAGCAGAATTAGAAAGACATATTAAAGGATATGAACTATTATATGAGTGTAAAATCAGATTAGATTATGGCGCAATGTATCATCAAGTTTACAATAACGGTAACGTAGTATCCCAATTTGAAAAAATAATGAATAGTAGTAATATCATCTATAAAGAAGCAAATGCAGCGATGACAGGGGAAGACTTTGGGTATTTTCTTAAAGAGATAGATGGTTTTATGTTTTGGTTAGGTGTAGGTTCAACATATGGTTTACATCATAGTAAATTAAATCCGAATGAAGAAGCAATTCAAATCGGTGTGCAAGCAGTAGTAGAAATGCTAAAGAATTATAAATAAAAATCGGAGTTTCGCATTATTTATTTGCGAAACTCCGATTTGTTTATAATCTCTTAATAAAATAAAGTGTATTAATTTTTTACTACATTCACTTGGTGTGGATATGGAATTTCAATATTATTTTCATCAAATGCTTCTTTTACTCTTTTGCGAATATCTCTTTCTGCACTCCATTGCTCTCCATTTATTGTGCGACCGATAATACGAAGAACTACTTCACTTGATCCAAAAGCTTGTACACCGATAACGTCAGGTGCTTCTTCAAACCGCACATCTGCTTCGAACTCTGCACATACACTCTTTAATACAGAAATTGCGTGATCAATACTGTCTTCATAACTAATCCCAATATCTACAAGTGCTCGCATATTTCCTCTAGAATGATTACTGACACCTGTTATCTCGCGATTGGGAACATAATGAAGTGTTCCGTCAAATCCTCTTAATTGTGTCGTTCTTAAACCGATTTCTTCAACTACACCGTTATATCCAGCAGTCGTAACATAGTCGCCTACATCCACTTGTTTTTCTAAGAGAATGAAAAAACCCGTTACGATGTCACTAACTAAGCCTTGCGCTCCGAAAGCTACCGCTAAACCAATCACACCCGCACCTGCAATAAGTGGCCCGATTTCTAGACCAATTATTCCAAAGAACATAACAACAAAAATGAATATCAATGTGTATGAAAATACATTGATTAATAATTTTTCTAATGTTAGTGCACGTGCTTCAGATACTCTTTTGGTTGATGTAGATTTTCTTAATAAGGAAGAGATTAATTTTTTGCCTAGTGGTGCTACGATTAAAAAAACAATAAGTAATATACCGATTTTCGCAGAGTACACTAGTAACGTGTTAACTAGCTCAGTCCATTTAATATCAATCATAATTTAGCCTCCAATTTTTTGATTCATTATCTATGATAATGGAAAAACAACACATAATTCAAACAATTACTATATTATTGTCGAAATATAAGGAATGATAGCTTACTTAAAAATATTTAGTAGTTAATCAATATTAAAAGGTTTAATTGATTTAAGGAGAAGTTCTTTTAACAAATGAAGCGAATAAGGAGTGCAAAACAGTTCTTTATTACGATTGAAATTTAAGTGATAAAGAATTATTTTGTGAAGAGAAATTATGGTAAAAATATAATTAAAAAAATTTCAGAAATTAAGTCGAAATGGTAGCATTTTATTTCGGGAACCGTTATATTTATATTTACGTAAAAAAATGGGGGTGTACATAGTGGAAACATTTAAGAAACTAAAGCAATTTTATTGGCCTTTTATGAAGTATTTTTATTTATCTGTTTTTTCTGTTCTATTTGTAACCGTCATCACAGTTGTTTATCCGATTATATTACAGATAACAATTGATGATGTCGTATTGGGGGAACAATACAATTTAATCAAGTATATTGCAATTGTTTTTATTGGCCTAATGATTCTTAAAGGAATTGCGAATTTTTATCAACAATACTTAGGAGATTTATTTGGGATTAAATCTGTATTTGATCTTCGTAATGCATTATATAAAAAGTTGCAAAGGCTTTCTTTTACGTATTACGATAATGCGCGTACAGGTGATTTAATGTCAAGGCTTACGATGGATGTGGAAGGCTTTCGATTTTTTCTATCAGCAGGTTTTAAAGAATTAATTAGAGTGGCATTATTAATCATTATTAGTTTAAGTGTTATGTTTTATTATTCTGTACCATTAGCATTAGTAACGATGGCTGTTATGCCTTTTTTAATTGTTGTTGTACAAAGATTTGACAAAAAAGTGCATCCAGCTTTCCGAAGCATTAGAAAATCTTTAGGAAGTTTAAATACACGTATACAAGAAAATGTGAGTGGAATGAATACAGTAAAATCGCTGTCTAAAGAAGATTTTGAGATTGATCGTTTTTCTCATAATAACATTAATTATCGTGATGAGAATATTAAAACATCTAATATTTGGGCAAGATACTTTCCCTTAATGGAATTAATCGGGAACCTTAGTATGATTGCGCTGCTTGTATATGGTGGGTATTTAGTCATTAATGGAAGTCTCGCACTAGGTGAACTGGTTGCCTTTTTTAGTTTAGTTTCTTATATATTAGGACCGCTTATGCATTTAGGATTTATCGTGAATCAATTCTCACAAGCGAAAGCTTCTGGAGAAAGATTGCTAGAAATACTAGAAGCAAAAGAAGATATTATAGAAGAAACAGACCCACTAAATACAGATACAATACAAGGACACATCACATTCAAAGATGTTTCATTGACATATGTAGCAGAAGATGATGCGGCGTTGTCTCATATTAGCTTTGATGCACCTCCTGGAAAAGTAATTGGTTTAATTGGTCCAACAGGTGCAGGTAAGACGAGTATTACACAATTAATCACACGATTTTATGAACCGGATCAAGGTGTCGTGTACATTGACGGCAAACCAACTAGCTCTTATGAATTGAAAAAACTTAGAAAGCATATTGGGTTTGTTCTACAAGAGTCCTTTTTATTTTCTACTACAATTAAAGAAAATATTGCATACGGAAATCCGAATGCAAGTATGGAAGAAATTATTCAAGCGGCTAAAAGGGCGCAAGCACATGAATTTATCATGGAAATGCCAAAAGGATATGATACGATGCTTGGTGAGAGAGGAATGGGTTTATCTGGTGGCCAAAAACAACGTATCGCCATCGCTCGTGCCATATTAATTGATCCGAGAATATTGGTACTGGATGATGCAACATCCGCAGTTGATATGGAAACAGAATATCAAATTCAAAAAGCATTAAAAGAAGTGATGCAAGATCGAACGACGTTTATTATTGCACATCGAATTTCATCATTAAAACATGCTGATGAAATATTAGTATTAGATAGCGGGAAAATTGTAGAAAGAGGAACTCATGAACAGCTCATTAATCAAGATGGAGCATATCGAAGAATTTATGATATTCAATATAAAGACAAAGATATTGTGATGGAATCTATTTAAAGGGAGGGACACAAAATGAATAAGAATGCGACACAATCAGTAAAAAGAGAAGGTAGTCCACATTTGACACGCTTCTATTATCCGTTGGATCAAGCGGTAGAGAAACCTTTTAATTGGAAACAAATGTTACGTTTATTGGAATATTTAAAACCATATGCTAAAAATTTATTGCCTGCATCGATTTTGGCGATGTTAATATCAACAATAGTAAGATTGGTAGTACCTATTTTGATAGGAAAAGTGGCTATCGATCAGGCTATTGAAAACAAAGATACATCACTTTTAGCCTATTTAATCATTGGAATAGCCATTTTATATATTTTCAGTTATTTTGCTAATATGTTTCGGATTAAATGGGTAAATATACTAGGTCAACGTGTTATATATGATTTACGAAGAAAGTTATTTTCACACGTTCAACGATTATCACATAACTTTTTTGATAAACGTTCAGCAGGATCGATCCTTGTTCGAATTTTGAATGATGTGAATTCATTACAAGAATTATTTACAAATGGAATTATCAATTTGTTAATGGACATCATTATGTTAGTTGGTATTATCGTTATTTTGTTCGTATTAAGTCCACCACTTGCCTTAGCAGTATTAGTTATTTTGCCAATTATGTTTATAATTTCAACAAAATTGCGAAGAAATATACGCCGCTCATGGCAAGATGTTAGGATTCAAAAATCTCGTTTAAATTCCCATTTAAATGAAAGTATGCAAGGGATTCGTATTACACAATCTTTTGCGCAAGAAAAAGAAAATACAGAATTTTTTAATGGTGTGAATGGAGATAATTACGAAATGGAACGAATCGCGATGCGAAAAAGTTCTTATTTTGGTCCATTTGTTGAAATGAGCAATGCCATTGGAACAGTTATCCTTATCACATATGGTGCACATTTGATTTTAGTTGGATCGATAGATGTTGGTACATTTGTATCTTTTGCTTTTTATTTAGGAATGTTTTGGGAGCCGATTTCTAGATTAGGTCAAATATACAATCAATTGTTAGTGGCAATGGCATCATCTGAACGTATTTTTGAGTTTTTAGATGAACAACCAAATGTACACGAAAAAGAGAATGCAAAAGAATTTAAAGATATGAAAGGACATATTGAATTTGATAAAGTACAATTTTCTTATAATGAAGATAGAATTGCATTACACGAAATTTCACTTGAAATGAAACAAGGTCAAACGGTAGCATTAGTAGGTCATACTGGTTCTGGTAAATCTACAATTGCAAATTTAATCAGTCGTTTTTATGATCCGACCGCAGGGTCTGTGAAGATTGACGGAAATGATTTAAGGGAAATGAAATTATCAAGTTTACGAGAAAATATTTCTGTTGTTTTACAAGATACTTTCATTTTTTCTGGGTCTATAAAAGAGAATATCCGGTTTGGTAGACCAAGTGCTACAGATCAAGAAGTGATAGAAGCTGCGAAAATAGTTGGTGCAGATGAATTTATTCAACGTCTATCTAAAGGGTATGAAACAGAAGTAGAGGAGAGAGGGAATATCTTATCTGCAGGAGAAAGACAATTATTATCTTTTGCAAGAGCGTTACTTGCAAATCCTAAGATTTTAATTTTAGACGAAGCAACGGCAAGTATTGATACAGAAGCAGAAGTGAAAATTCAACAAGCATTAAGAAAGTTACTTAAAGGACGTACAGCAATTATGATTGCACATAGACTTTCTACGATTAGGGAAGCAGATAACATTATTGTGTTAGAACATGGGAAGATTCTTGAACAAGGAAGTCACCTTGATTTAATGAAGAGAAAAGGGGAATATTACCACCTTGTAAAATCACAATTTGATATGTTAGATGCACTATAAAAAGTTACAGGCATTTTCTGAGTCTAGAAAATGCCTGTTTTTATAACGAATAGTAAATCTTATTAAGTAAATGGATTAATATGTTAGAATAGATGTATTGGAATTGTGAACATTGGAGGAATTGTAATGAAACGAGAATTTGCAGTAATTGGATTAGGGCGATTTGGTGGGAGTATTTGTAGAGAGTTGAGTGCAGAAGGAATGGATGTCTTAGCAATAGATATTCATGAAGATAAAGTGAATGAATTTAAAAATATTGCAGCACATGCAGTCATTGCAGATACAACGGATGAAAATGTCTTAAAAGAATTAGGTATTCGGAATATTGACCATGTTATCGTAGCAATCGGGGATAATATCCAAGCAAGTATCTTAACAACGCTAATGTTAAAAGAATTAGGTATTAATAAAATTACAGTAAAAGCACAGAATGATTACCATGAAAAAGTCTTAAACAAAATTGGTGCTGATCATGTCGTACACCCAGAGAGAGATATGGGTAGACGTATTGCACATAGTATCATTTCAACGAATATATTGGATCATTTAGAATTGTCAGATGATCATAGTATTGTCGAAGTAAAAGCAGGAAAGAAAATGCATGGAAAAACATTGTTAGAGTTGGATATTCGAGCGCAATTTGGTTGTAATGTTGTTGCAATAAAAGAAGCAAATGAAAAGGGAATTAATGTATCGCCAATGGCAGATCAACAATTAGTAAAAGATGATATTCTGATTGTTATTGGAGCAGATAAAGATATTTCACGATTTGAGAAAAATTTAGTATTAGAAGATTGAAAAAAGGGAGCTTTGACAAAGCTCCCTTTTGCTATAAATCAAACTTCCATTATAATAGGTAAAATCATAGGTCTACGTTTTGTTTTTTCGTATAAATATGGTGCGATGGTGTCTGTAATTTCATTTTTGATTTCAGACCATTGAGTTGTTCTACGCTCCATTACTTTGTTCAAGTGTTTAGCCACTATTTTTTGAGCATCATTAATTAAGTCTTCAGATTCTCTCATATATACAAAGCCACGAGAAATGATATCAGGGCCTGATGCAATTTTGAACTCTTTCATATTAATACTAACAACAACAATAACTAAACCTTCTTGAGATAAAATGCGACGGTCACGTAAAACGATATTTCCTATGTCGCCAATACCACTACCGTCTACATATACAGATCCTGAAGGGATTTTACCTGCAATACTTGCTTGATCTTTACCTAATGCCAGCACTTCACCATTATCCATAATGAAGCTATTTTTAAATGGAATACCACAGCTTTCAGCTAATTTAGTGTGTTCTTTTAGCATGCGATATTCACCATGAATCGGCAAGAAGTATTTTGGTTGTATTAGACGTAACATCAATTTTTGTTCTTGTTGTCCACCGTGTCCAGACGTATGAATATCATTTAAAGGACCGTGAATGACATCAGCACCTGCACGGAATAATTGATCAATTATTCTACTTACACTGAGAGTATTTCCAGGGATTGGTGAAGAAGAAAATACCACAGTGTCGCCAGGAATAATTTGAATTTGGCGATGTGTTCCATTAGCAATACGAGAAAGTGCAGCCATAGGTTCACCTTGGGAACCTGTACAAAGAATCGTCACTTCATTTGCTGGTAATTGGTTTATTTGACTAGCTTCAATAAAAGTATTTTGTGGTGCTTTAATGTAGCCTAATTCTTGTCCAATTTTGATCGCACTTTCCATACTTCTTCCAAAAACAGCAATTTTGCGGTTATGTTTAACGGCTGCTTCCACAACTTGTTGCAAACGATGAATATTTGATGCGAATGTAGCAAAAATTAAACGCCCATCCACTCTAGAGAATATATCATTAATACTGTCACCAACTACACGTTCAGATAAAGTAAATCCAGGTACTTCACTATTCGTACTATCAGAAAGAAGACATAACACGCCTTCTTTACCGATTTCAGCCATTTTTGCTAAATTAGCTGGCTCTCCAACAGGTGTAAAATCAAATTTGAAATCACCTGTGTGTACAATATTACCTGGAGGTGTTTTTACAACAATACCATAGGAATCAGGAATACTGTGTGTTGTTCTAAAGAAAGAAACGGCTGTTTTTCTAAATTTAATAATGTCATCTTCTTGATATGTGTGTAATTTTGCTTTTCGTAAAAGTCCATGTTCATCCAATTTGTTTTTAATTAGTCCAATTGCTAACTTGCCTGCATATATAGGTATATTAATTTCACGTAATAAATATGGAATCCCACCGATATGGTCTTCATGTCCGTGAGTAATAAATAAACCTTTTATTTTATCTTGGTTTTGCACTAAATAGGTATAGTCTGGAATGACATAGTCAATACCTAACAATTCATCTTCAGGGAATTTGATACCAGCATCAATTAAAATAATTTCATCTTGAAATTGAACTGCATACGTATTTTTTCCAATTTCCCCTAGACCACCAAGTGCAAACACTGCTGTTTGATCATTTTTTACAAATTTCATGATTCATCGTTCTCCACTTTAAATGCAGGATTTTCCTTTTCAAAATCTAAATGATTGTCTTCAACTAATTGGATAAATTCAATATTTATATTTTTTGGTTTCACAATTTCACGGACTTCACGAATGGAATTTGCACGTACATACATGCTTTTGGTATGTTCACGTACAGGAATTTCTAATGGATCTTCTTGATATAATACTTTATAAATCATTCTATCTCTCCTTCATTTCTGCGATTATTTTTCTTTAGATCCTATGGTATGTTTGGATATATCGTTTTTTAATCTTGAACGTTGAACTGTAGTTGGAATACGTCTTCTTAATACATCTCGCCATCGTTTTTTAAGTTTTTCCTTCAAACGTTTTAACATAGTTACTTCCAACTCCTTCCTAATTAACATAGAAAGAAAAGTAAGTACTCAATGAACCGATCCAATCCCTATTACTTTCTAGTATAGTATGATTTTGATTATTTTGAAACAAATAAGCTAAAAGTTTTGAAAAGATTTTTTAATTCCAATTTATTCAAGCTATTTAAAAGCTATAATAATAGGTGATACAATCAGACGAATACCAAGTAACCTTACTTAGAAATTATAGTAATAGTTAGCTGTATAATATATATATTATATACTTGGTTAGTTCAAATAATACTTCCTTCCTTGATTATGATGTTATACTATTTTATGGGGACACAATCTTTTAAGTGAATAGAGAAGGAGAATGAACTTGAGTAAAAAAATCGTTTTTTTTGATATTGATGGAACATTATTAGATCATGATAAAAAAATTCCAGTATCAACGAAAGAAGCAATAGCAAAGTTGAAAGAGAATGGGATTATTGTCGCTATTGCAACAGGTAGAGCACCGTTTATGTTTCGTGAGATATTAGAAGAGCTTGATATACAATCATTTGTAAGCTTAAATGGTCAGTATGCTGTATATAATGGCGAAGTGATTCATGAACAACCATATTCTGAACAACAAATGTGTGAATTAGTTACATTCAGTAAAGATCATAATCACCCATTAGTTTTTCAGTCATCGGATGAAATGAGTTCAACCGTTTTAGATCATCCACATATTTTAGAAGGAATGAGTAGTCTTAAGCGAGAACAACCAAATGTAGACGAAGAATTTTATAAGAAGAAACCTGTTTATCAAGTTTTACTTTTTAACCAAAATTATGAGCAAAAAAAATATGAAGAAGCTTTTGATTATTTACGATTTGTTAGATGGCATGAATTTTCTTGTGATGTGTTACCGCAAAATGGATCAAAAGCACATGGCATCGAACAATTTATTCAACATCTGAATATAAATTGGGAAGATACGTATGCTTTCGGTGATGGTTTAAATGATATAGAAATGATTGAAAAAGTAAATTATGGTGTTGTAATGGGTAATGGAGAAGATGTCGTAAAAGAGAAAGCTTATTATGTTACTAGTGATGTAGCAGAAGATGGCATAAAAAAAGGGCTAGAAAAACTGAACTTAATCTAAAAACACTAGACCTACGTAACAATAGAAACTACGTAGGTCTAGTGTTTTATTGTATTATTGCCACATTATGCATCACAAGCAGTAGCATTCTCTGGAATTGTAAAAGGATTATCTTGATGGATATGGTCATAGAACATCACACCATTTAAATGATCAATCTCATGTTGAAAAACAATAGCAGCATAACCCTTTAATTTCAATTTTATCTCATTTAAGTCTTGATCAAATGCTTTAATTGTAATCTTTTCATATCTAGGGACATAACCAGGCACTTCTCTATCAACAGACAAACAGCCTTCTCCACCACTTAAATATGTTTTAGCAACAGAATGACTCACAATTTTTGGATTAAACAATCCGTAACTGTATTTTTTATCATTAAAGTCCTCAAAATGGACTGCAATCATTCTTTTACTTATACCTATTTGTGGAGCAGCTAAACCAACACCAGCACGTAGGTTATATTTCTTAGCTATTTCTTCATCTTGACTGTTTTTTAAATATGTTAGCATTTCTGCTAAAATTTGTTTTTCTTCCTCGCTAGGTGGTAATTGCACTTCTTTAGCAACTTCCCTTAATACAGTTTCTCCTTCTCTAACTATATCTTTCATTGTAATCAATGTTAGCACCTCATTTTATCTATTTTTCTCATGTGTGATGAGTTATAATTTAGGAATAATATAATATACTTTATACGTATATAGTTTATCATATAACGAAATATGGGAATGATACAATATTTTGCACTATAATTATGATATACTACAATAGTATCATGTCAATTTATATAAAGGGGATTATAGTAGATGAAAAAAATAGTATTACTTTTTGCATTAAGTATTATTCTTGCGGGTTGTAGCGGAGAAAATGCAGCAGACAAAATGTATGAGCATTTAGAAAAATCTGTTGAATTGGAACAACCTTTTGCTGATCAACAAGAACCATTTATGAAATTAGAAGAAGAAGATCAAACCATTTATAATGAACTTATTGAATTATCATCTGACGAAATGGACCAAATCAAAACATTGCAGGAAGAAGCTTTAACAAATATAGATAAGAGAAGAGAAATGTTAGCGACAGAAAAAGAAAGTATTGAAGCTGCTGAAAAAGAATTTGGCAATATAAGTGAGTATGTGCCTGAATTGAAAGAAGAAGTTGCTGCAAAAGCAGAAGAAATGGCAAAAGTGATGGAAGAAAGGTTCTCCACGTATTATAAACTGAACGAAGCATATCAAAATTCTTTGAATGAAGATGTGAAGCTATATGAATTATTCGTAAAAGAAGAGCTTACAGAAGAAGAATTAACAGAGCAAATTAATACAGTCAACAAATTATATGAAGAAGTTCTTGATTTAAATAATCAATTTAATGAATTAACAGATTCATACAACATTCTAAAAGAAGAATTTTATAAAGCTGCAGATTTAAATGTCGTATTTGAAGATTAACTCTCCAATTAATGGGGAGTTTTTTCTATTATTTAATTTTTTCGATTAAAGAATAAACTTGTGGAACATCTATTTTACACAGATATTTTTGTTTTGCTTTAAAATATTAATACAGTTATTAAATGAAATTGAAACAGATGGGAAAGTTATGGATTAAAAAGGGAAAGAAGACCTCTTAGAATACAGGATAAAAAAATATATAAAATGTTGCAAAGTGTTTGACCTAAGGACATGAATGAGCTAAACTATACATGAATAAAAATTGTACCAATATTTAATTGCTTTTTTTATGTAACAGTTTTTTTATTGTGACAATTGATTAAAAAAGCTTCATTAGGGTATAGCAATAATAATGTTTTTGGTACAGATTTTTTAATCTTTTGGGAAAGCTATTTCTGATAAATTAAAATTTGGGATTGAGAAAGGAAGAGGTGATTTTTTTTGAAACGTATTTTAGAAAACATTGAAGAACAATTTGAAACGTTTCAAATTCTGAATGAAGAAGGTAAAATCGTCAATGAAGATGCAATGCCTGATCTTTCAGATGAAGAATTAAAAGAATTAATGTATCGCATGGTTTATACAAGAATATTAGACCAACGTTCCATTGCTCTTAACAGACAAGGACGTTTAGGATTTTATGCACCAACAGCTGGTCAAGAGGCTTCACAATTAGGAACGCAATTTGCGTTAGAAAAAGAAGACTTCATATTACCAGGATATCGTGATGTTCCACAATTAATTTGGCACGGACTTCCTTTATATCAAGCATTCTTATTCTCACGCGGTCATTTTCATGGAAATCAATTCCCTGAAGGTGTCAATGCACTAAGTCCACAAATTATCATTGGTGCACAATATACACAAGCAGCTGGTGTTGCGATGGGTATGAAAAAACGTGGTAAAAAGGCAGTTGCAATCACTTATACTGGTGATGGTGGTACTTCACAAGGTGATTTCTACGAAGGTATTAACTTTGCGGGTGCTTATGATGCGCCAGCAATTTTTGTTGTGCAAAACAATAGATTCGCGATTTCAGTTCCTGTAGAAAAACAAACAAAAGCTAAAACGCTAGCTCAAAAAGCTATTGCAGCGGGAATTGATGGCGTGCAAGTAGACGGTATGGATGTTTTAGCAGTATATGCTGTTACGAAACAAGCTAGAGAACGTGCTATTAACGGTGAAGGTCCTACATTAATTGAGACACTTACTTACCGTTATGGTCCGCATACAATGGCAGGAGATGACCCAACACGTTATCGTACAGAAGATATGGATTCTGAATGGGAGAAAAAAGATCCAATCGTACGTTTCCGTAAATTCTTAGAAGATAAAGGATTATGGTCTGAAGAAGAAGAAAACAAAGTAATTGAAAAAGCAAAAGAAGAAATTAAAGCAGCAATCAAGAAAACAGATGAACAACCGAAACAAACAGTTACTGAACTGATTAATAACATGTATGAAAAACTTCCAGCTCACTTGGAGGAACAATTGGAAGAATATCAAGCAAAGGAGTCGAAGTAAATCATGGCTCAAATGACAATGATTCAAGCAATTACTGATGCTTTACGTGTAGAACTAAAAAATGATGAAAATGTACTAGTTTTTGGAGAAGATGTCGGCCAAAATGGTGGGGTTTTCCGTGCGACTGAAGGACTTCAAAAAGAATTCGGTGAAGATCGTGTATTCGATACGCCTTTAGCTGAATCTGGTATTGCAGGAATTGCGGTTGGTTTAGCAACACAAGGATACCGTCCAGTTCCAGAAATCCAATTCTTTGGCTTTGTCTATGAAGCAATGGATGCAATTAGTGGACAAATGGCTCGTTTGCGCTATCGTTCAGGTAACACAATGAATGCGCCAATTACGATTCGTTCTCCATTTGGTGGTGGTGTGCATACACCTGAGCTACACGCTGATTCATTAGAAGGCTTAGTTGCGCAACAACCAGGTCTAAAAGTAGTTATTCCTTCATCTCCATACGATGCAAAAGGTCTTTTAATTTCTTCTATTAGAGATAATGACCCTGTAGTGTTCTTGGAGCATATGAAATTATATCGTTCATTCCGTGAAGAAGTACCTGAGGAAGAATACACTATTGAATTAGGTAAAGCGGAAGTGAAACGTGAAGGTACAGATGTGACATTAATCGCTTATGGTGCAATGGTTCACTCTGCATTAAAAGCAGCTGAAGAATTAGAAAAAGACGGTATCGAAGCGGAAGTAATTGACTTACGTACAGTTATGCCAGTAGATTTCGAAACAATTTTGAAATCTGTTGAAAAAACAAACCGTGTTGTAATGGTTCAAGAAGCGCAAAGACAAGCTGGAATGGCTTCATATATCGTTTCACATATTCAAGAACGTGCAATCTTACATTTAGAAGCTCCAATTTTAACTGTAGCTGCACCAGATACTGTATATGCATTCACACAAGCAGAAGAAGTTTGGTTGCCAAACTACAATGATATTATTGAAAAAGTAAATAAAGTCATCAATTTCTAATACTAAACAAGACGGGAGGTCATCAGAATGGCTTTTGAATTTAAATTGCCTGATATCGGAGAAGGTATCCACGAAGGTGAAATTGTAAAATGGTTTGTTAAAGCAGGCGAAGAAATAAAAGAAGATGATGTACTATGTGAAGTACAAAATGACAAAGCAGTTGTGGAGATTCCTTCACCTGTTGATGGTACTGTAAAAGAAATACATTTTGAAGAAGGTTCTGTTGCAACAGTAGGTGAAACAATCATTACTATTGATGCAGAAGGATATGAAGATGCTGGTTCGGATGATACGAAAGAAGAAGTAAAAGAAGAACCTAAAGAAGAAGCAAAAGAAGAAAAAGCTGAAAAGACAGTAGCAAAAGAAGAACAAAAAGATCCAAATAACCGAGTAATTGCAATGCCATCTGTACGTAAATATGCACGTGACAATAATGTAGATATTACTGAGGTTTCTGGTTCTGGTAAAAATAATCGTGTCTTAAAAGAAGATATCGATGCATTCTTAAATGGTGGTTCAGTAGAAAAATCATCTTCTGAAGAAACAGATGTAAAATCAGAAGATAAAGCGACTGCTTCTAATAGTGGAGCTGCTTCTATTCCAGAAGGTGAATTCCCTGAAACACGCGAAAAAATGAGCGGTATCCGTAAAGCAATTGCTAAGGCGATGGTTAACTCTAAACACACTGCTCCTCACGTAACACTACACGATGAAGTTGATGTTACTGAGCTTGTTGCGCATCGTAAGAAATTCAAACCGATTGCTGCAGAACAAGAAATTAAATTAACATATTTACCATATGTTGTAAAAGCATTAGTTTCTGCACTTAGAAAATATCCAATTCTTAATGCTTCAATTGATGATGCAACAGATGAAATTGTTCAAAAACATTATTACAACATTGGTATCGCAGCAGACACAGATAAAGGTTTATTAGTACCAGTTGTTAAAAATGCTGATCGTAAATCAATTTTTGGTGTATCACAAGAAATTAATGAATTAGCAGGAAAAGCTCGTGATGGTAAATTAGCTCCAAACGAAATGAAAGGTGCTTCTTGTACAATCAGTAACATCGGTTCTGCTGGTGGTCAATGGTTTACTCCAGTAATCAATTATCCTGAGGCTGCTATTTTAGGTATTGGACGTATTGCTGAAAAACCTGTAGTTAAAAATGGTGAAATTGTTATTGCACCAGTATTAGCATTATCATTGAGTTTTGATCACAGAATTGTTGATGGGGCTACTGCACAAATGGCTTTAAATCAAGTGAAGAGATTATTAGAAGACCCACAATTAATTATGATGGAGGGGTAATAAATGGTAGTAGGAGATTTTCCAATTGAACTAGATACACTTGTTGTAGGCGCTGGACCTGGGGGATATGTTGCAGCAATTAGAGCAGCACAAACAGGCCAAAAAGTTACGATTGTTGAAAAAGGTGAACTTGGTGGTGTTTGTTTAAATGTTGGATGTATTCCATCAAAAGCACTAATCCAAGCTGGTCATCGTATGGAATATGCATATGGTGATGAAACTTTAGGGATTAAATCAGAAAAAGTAACTGTCGATTTCTCAAAAGTTCAAGAATGGAAAGCATCAGTAGTTAAAAAATTAACTGGTGGTGTCGAAGGGTTACTAAAAGGTAACAAAGTAGATATCGTACGTGGTGAAGTATACTTTGTTGACAAAAATACAGTTAAAGTAATGGATGATAAAAGTTCACAAACATATACTTTTAAGAACTGTATTATTGCAACAGGTTCTACACCAATTGAATTACCAACATTTAAATATTCTGAGCGTGTCTTAGACTCAACAGGTGCTTTGAATTTGAAAGAAATCCCTAAAAAACTTGTTGTTATCGGTGGGGGATATGTTGGAACTGAATTAGGTACAGCATATGCAAACTTCGGTACAGAAGTAACCATTTTAGAAGGTATGAAAGATATCTTAAGTGGATTTGAAAAACAAATGAGTGCTCTTGTTAAGAAATCATTGAAGAAAAAAGGTACTACAATCGTAACAGAAGCAATGGCTAAAGGTGTAGAAGAAACAGATAATGGTGTGAAAGTAACATATGAAGCAAACGGTAAAGAAGAAACTGTTGAGGCGGATTATGTATTAGTAACTGTTGGTCGTCGTCCAAATACTGCTGATATTGGCTTAGAGCAAGTTGGTATTAAAATGACTGATCGTGGTCTAATCGAAATTGACAACCAATGTCGTACAAGTGTAGACAATATTTTCGCTATTGGTGATATTGTTGCTGGACCTCCATTAGCTCATAAAGCTTCTTATGAAGGTAAGATTGCTGCAGAAGTAATTGCTGGAGAAAATGCGGAAATTGATTATAATGCAATTCCTGCAGTTGTATTCTCAGATCCAGAATTAGCTTCTGTTGGATATACGGAACAGCAAGCGAAAGAAGCTGGATATGATGTTGTTGCATCTAAATTCCCATTTGCAGCTAATGGTCGTGCATTATCTATGAATGCAAGCGAAGGATTTATGAAGCTTGTAACTCGTAAAGAAGACGGCTTGATTATTGGTGGCCAAATTGCTGGATCGAACGCAAGTGACATGATATCAGAAATTGGCTTAGCAATTGAAGCTGGAATGACAGCTGAAGATTTAGCATTAACAATACACGCACACCCTACATTAGGGGAGATTACAATGGAAACTGCAGAAGTAGCTATTGGAACTCCAATTCATATTGTAAAATAAATATTCATTAGAGCCTGCATTTGCAGGCTCTTTTGCTACATATTATGGAGGCGATAAAATAAATGAAATGGCATGCACTTATTGTATTAGGCGTGATGTTCTTACTATTAGTTGGCTGTAATAACGATAGTACAGAGGATAAAAGTAAGCAGAAAGAGGAAAACACTACAGCAAATGAAAAAATAGAATCAGATGACTATAAAAATGATTCGGAATCTATTCCTGTAGAAGAAGAAACAGATGTCGATTCAGATGAAGCGATAGAAGACACAGAAGACGTAATTAATGAAGAAAGCAAGCAACAATATCAAATGACTAAGAACTCTGATTTTATCCCTCTAAATGAAACAACAAATAAAAATGTAGTGTTATTAACTATTGATGATGCACCGGATAAATATGCAGTCGAAATGGCAGAAATCTTAAAGAAACTTGATGCAGATGCTATATTTTTTGTGAATGGTCATTTCTTAGAATCAGAAGAAGGTAAAGCTAATTTACGGAAAATTCATGAAATGGGATTTCACATTGGAAACCATACATACAACCATCAACAATTATCTGTTGTAGATGAAGCTACACAACAAAAAGAAATTGTGAAATTAAATGACTTAATTGAAGAGATTATCGGCGAAAAACCGGTATTTTTTAGAGCGCCTCATGGGGATAATACAGATTTCGCTAAAGAATTAGTAAAAAGTGAAGGCATGCTATTAATGAATTGGACATATGGCTATGATTATTTTGAACCATATATGAATAGTGAAAAATTAACAGAAGCGATGATTTCAGGTGAAGCACCAGAGATAGATATTGATTATTCACTGCTTAAACCTGGTGCGAATTTATTAATGCATGACCGTGAATGGACAAAAGATGCGCTTTCAGATATTGTTAGTGGATTAAGAGAAGAGGGATATGAAATTCTAGATCCGAGCACTATTCAAATACCATGAGTATGTATAGAAGGCACTTTATAAAAATGGAGATTGGGACAAAACAATTCTTTCATAATAAAAATCCAAACAATTCGAAAGTTATTTACCGAATCGTTTGGATTTGATACGTACATGCGTTTTAGAAGGATAGTGAGATATCACTCTATTGGTTATCTTGAGCTTTTAAAACCTCTTCGGCTTGTCCGTTTCCCTGTCCGTGTTTTTTTATCCTAAGCTAACTATTTAAGCGAAGATTACTTAAAAAGTGGCTCTTAGGGCAAAACATCCCATAGTATTGAAAACTGTCGTGCTTTTTTTATTTAAATGCATGGTGTTCTTTTAATACTCTAATAGTTTGAAGAGATGTATCATGTAGCCCTTGTACTGGTAAATCTGATTCAATGTTGTCTTGGATATACTCCAAATTCTCAATGGAAATAATCTCACCAGGAATAAAAATTGGGATTCCAGGTGGATATACCATGATAGACTCTGCACTGATTCTTCCGGCTGAATCTCTTAATGGTATTACTTCATACTCTGCGTAAAAAGCATCTCTTGGACTCACAGCTAAAATTGGGATATCTGGAACATGTACGTGAAGGGATTGTTCCTCATTAGTCGTATCATAATGATTAGATAATTCCTCTAATGCATGTAACAAATAATTTATATCTTCTTCACTATCAGCTGGTGTGATGATACAGAGAATATTATACATATCTGATAATTCTACTTCGATTTGGAAGTTATCTCTTAACCATACTTCCGCTTCGTGACCAGTTATACTTAAATTCTTTACTGAAATGATTAACTTTGTAGGATCATAATGAAAAGTTGCTTCACTTCCAAGCATATCTTCACCAGGACAGTAAAGATTGGTAATAGAATTTATATAATTACGTGCTCGATGTGCTTCTTTAATCGTTTTTGTTAGTAATGCATGACCTTGTTCTGCTAAATATTTACGTGCGACATCTAATGATGCTAATAATATGTAAGAGGTAGATGTCGTTGTTAGCATTGACATTACTGCTTGCACACGTTCTGGGTTAATTAATCCTTCTTTTATATTTAATATCGAGCTTTGAGTTAAAGAGCCACCTAATTTGTGTACACTTGTTGCAGCCATATCTGCACCTGCTTGCATTGCGGATAATGGCAAATCATCGTGAAAATGAATGTGTACACCGTGTGCTTCATCTACAAGAACAGGAATATGATATTGATGGGCTATCTCTACAATTTTTACTAAATCTGCTGCAATACCAAAATAGGTAGGATTAATCACAAAGACCCCTTTTGCATCTGGATGTGCATGTAAAGCTTTTTCAACAGCATTTGGAGTGATGCCATGAGAAAATCCTAATTTATGATCTACCTCTGGATGTATAAAAATAGGGATAGCACCTGAGAATATAATCGCAGACGATACTGATTTATGTATATTTCTTGGTACAATAATTTTATCTCCGGGACCACATACACTCATAATCATTGTCATAATCGCGCCACTCGTACCTTGCACAGAAAAATAAGTGTGATCAGCATGGAAGGCTTTTGCTGCTAAATCTTGTGCATGTTTAATCATTTTTTGAGGGTGGTGTAAGTCATCGAGTGGTTCGATATTAATTAAATCAATTGCAAGAGCATTTTCGCCGATAAACTCCTTGAATTCAGGATGCATTCCTTTGCCTTTTTTATGTCCAGGAATGTGAAATTGTTTTGGATTCTTTTGAATATGTTGTAATAATCCACTAAATAGTGGGGTATCATTTTGTGTATACATTAAAAGTACTGCTCCTTCTTGTTCATGATAATTGATTTGAAGTGATATAAAACAAAAGGTATTATAGCAAATTGAAGATAGAATAGCTATATAATTTTTTAAAATAAGTAATTGTGTTACTATTAATTCGTAAAGATATGTAAGGAAATGGAGTCGATAGAATGAATTATAGTTATCCGTTAAATGACAGTTGGTCAACAAATGAAATAATTGATGTTGTGAATTATTATACGTTAATTGAGAAAGCATATACTAATGGAGTATTACAACAAGATATATTGATAGCATACAAACGTTTTAAACAGATTGTCCCATCAAAAAGCGAAGAAAAACAGTTAGATCGTGATTTCGAGAAGCAAACAACATATATACCTTATCGTGTCATACAAAAGGCAAAAACGTTAAATGGAAAAGACAAAATAAAGATGTAGCAAGAGGCTACATCTTTAGATTAAATATTTAATGAAGAAAGGTACACTTGTCTTAATTGAGAAAAAGTTTGTTTTACTTCATCTACAAATGCCTTACCATCTTTTAGCACATCATCATCTTTATCAAAACGTCTACCAATCAATAGCTCGCTTTTCTTCACTGTTTCGAAGCGATCTAATACTCTCTCAAAATCTACATCTTTAAAAATAGTCGCTTCATTCTTCATGTGATCTTGCGAAATATAGTAATCAGCAGGAATAACTTTCTTGATATCCTCTATATCATGTTTAAATTTACTCGCAATTTCTTTTTTGTGTGGTAATTCATAAATATATGCAAGCCAAACGAACACATGATCATGCCACAAGCCTATTTGAAAATGTGGATGCTTTTTGTATCCTCTCTTATTATCACAATAGGCTGACCAAGTGTCATTTGGGGGATTGACAGTTCTGCGTGCATGCTTAGCAATATGAAGATACATGTCTTTATCTAATTCTTTTTCTAGGAATGGAAGAATTTCTTCACTAATTGCTTGGAATTTAGGTTGTATCCTTGTCTGGATTGCCTGCATTCTTTCATCCAAACCGTCTAAGTAAAATGTTTCAAAGTCATCTGATTTAAAGCCACTAAATATCATAGATGTCACCCTTTTATTAATTATTATAATTTTTATATTATATTAATTATAAATAAAATGCAACTGAATAGCTATATTTCATATTTTTTGAAATCTTTGCTAAAATATATTTATCTTATAATTTGGGAGGAAAGAGAATGAATAAATCGACAAGACAAACCATTTTTGAAAATGCCAAGCAATGGGTATTAGAAGCCGGGGAGAACATTAGGGAACGAATGAAAAGCGAATTTCAAGTTGATACAAAATCTAATCCGAATGATTTGGTTACAGAAGTTGATAAAGAGACAGAGAAGTATTTTGCCTCCAAAATAAGAAGTACATATAAAGATCACCTGATTATTGGTGAAGAAGGATATGGCGATAAAGTAGAATCATTAGATGGTACAGTTTGGATTATTGATCCGATAGATGGAACAATGAATTTTGTACACCAGAAACGGAATTTTGCAATATCTATCGGAATTATTCATAATGGTATAGCCGAAATTAGTTTAATTTATAATGTGATGGATGACGTATTATATACTGCCTTAAAAGGTGAAGGAGCATATAGAAATGATACGAAACTGTCGAAATTAAAAGACGATGTACAACTTGCTACATCTATCTTTGCATTAAACAGTATTCTAGCATGTGAAAACAAGAAGGTAAATGAGAAAAAAATTCAACAATTAATCATTGATAGTCGTGGTACACGTGGGTATGGATCAGCGGCATTAGAACTTGCTTATGTAGCAGAAGGTATTATTGATGGATATATTACAATGAACTTAGCGCCGTGGGATTTTGCAGCGGGATATTTATTAATAGAAGAAGTAGGTGGAAAAGTAATCCAAGCAAACGGAGATAGAGTTAATTTCTTAGAAAATAACACAATTATTGCATGTAATCACATGGTTGTTGACGAACTATTAAATAAATATATTGAATTAAAATAAGCGGAAGTATCGATTCCGCTTATTAATCAATGCATTCTTTTTCTTTTTCTTCTCAAACCAATACCCATAATCGCGAATCCTAAAATAATTGTTGCGATAATCATTGTGGTATTTTTCATAGCGATCCCGATACCTGTTGCAGAAAAGGATGCGATAACTAATAGTGCTAATAACAATGGAATAAATTGAATGTTTCTCATATATTCACCTCATGTATTTATATTAACACTAGCATATCATATTCTATTTTAGTATGATAGAATTTATGAAATAGTTACTAGTGGGGGAGAGTCATGCAAAACAATATTATCAAAGTACCGGACAATTTATGGCCTGTAGCGGATTTCTTTATGCGTGGTCTTGGAAATGAAGTAAATATGAATAATAGTGATGAAATGGCGATGTTGATTAAAGGATTTTTTTATTTATATTTAACAATTGTATTATTTGCAATATTGGCATATAAATTTGGATTTGCTAAAAAATTGAGTCCATTAAAATCATTGATTATTTACATACTATTATTTATTGGAATGTTCTTTTTAACATTGATATTTGGCTTGAATTTACCTTTAGCAGAGAGTTTATTCATCATTGCAATTGTAATGGGAATCTATCGAATAAGATTATACAGCGAACGAAAAAACAACGGATAAAGATCCGTTGTTTTTGTTTTTACGATAAAAATTCGTCTTCTATAATTTCTTTTTTATATAATTTAAATCGGCCTGTTTGGTGTCTTTGGATGGTCTTTTCTTTAATGCGATCATGACAAGTGGGACACATATACGTGTGAATTAATCGATTTCTTAATTTTTTTGCTTCTGGGCTATCCGAATTAATTTTATTTATATTGTCACATATTACACATTTAACGCGCATACATTCACCTCATTTTGATTTAGCAATTTATAGTACTTCATCTATATTTTCTGATAAGTAATTTTTAAATTATTCTGTATCTTTATTATCATTGTACCATACTTTTTAGGTTTTAGCTTATTGAGTAAGGGTATACTACTTATAAGAATAAGAAATAGTAGAAAGGAAGGATAGAATGCGTAAGAATAAATTATTAAAAGTTTTAGGTGGAGCAGGTGTTGCGACAGTTTCTTATTTATTGATGGATAAAAGTAGAAGAGATAGATTAATTCAGAAAGCAAAACACTTCACCAACTCTCTTAAACAAAATAATAATATGCCAATTAGAGAAGCAGGACATCCTGAAGAATCAGGAATCGAAAATGCGGACATGGTTTCTGAAGGTTCACAATTTGGAGTAAATTACTACAATAAAGTAAGAGAATAGATTAATCTTAATCACCAAGAGGATCGAGTTTAACGATCCTTTTGGTGATTTGATTGTTCATCAGTTATTTCTTCAAGTTCTTTCTTTTCTTTATCATCTAATATTTGTTTATTCTCATCGATATTTTTCTCTTTGTTCTCGTCGAGAGGAAATTCAGGAATTAATCGTCCTGTAATATTTGCAAGTTCATCTGTTATCGCATCAATTGGATGTCCTTGTTGAATTTTATCTCCCATTCCTTTCAAACGTTCATAAATATCAGGATCAGCCACAACAATTGCATCAGCTCCATGAGGGTCATGTTGCATTGCTTCTAGTACAGAATATTTAATCGATCCAACATGTGAACGGTCTAATTGATCATCAACATCAATACCAACGATTACGCCTCGATTCGTTATTAATGCAGTAGCATTATCTACATTGGGTATAGAGCTAGCTAAGTTAGCTAAATATTGTGCCTTTTCTTCATTATTCAATGGCTTGATTGTGGGATCTTGATTGGAATTACTAATTTGCACAACTTTACTATCCTTCTCTTTTGCAGATTGAGCATGATCCTCTTCTTGTTGACACCCTACTGATAGCATTAATAGTAGAAGAAATATAATAAGTTTATACATAAATAAACCCTCCTTTTGTATATGTATATTTTTCGTCTATTTATGGAAAATATACATATACAATTATGAAGGGTTCATTTTTCTAAATTCGCAATATACATATGGAATACTATTGAAAGTATATCTCTGTTACATTCTTAAATGGCTCGTCTTTATTTCTTCCATCTCCAAAAATGAAATATGCAGGACCATCTGTTTTAATTTGTTTACCATCTATTGCAAAAAGTAATACACTATTTAATACCTCATCAATTGTTACTTCTAAATAGTTTTTTTCTGATTTGATCATTGCAATCTGGGCATCTGAATGTATTTCTGCTGTTTGTAAGAAATCGAAAATAGGCATCACATATGAGTTGGTCAATAATTCATTTTTATTAAATTTCTTAATGCTATTATGTACTTGTGGTTTCACTCGATTGCTATCTTGACCAGAGAATTCTTCGATTACTTCAGTGAATGTATTCTTTTTGTCAAATGCTTCTTCTAATACCATTTTACGATCATCAAAAATCCATACACTAGGATCAAGTGTTATAGGGAATTTTACATTTCCTTTAATTTGTATAATCATTTCTATCACCTCCATATTAGAATAGCAGAAGTTCTAATAAATTGCATTATTAGTAGATAAGAAGAATATAATTATTTCAAATGTAAGTTTTGTATTATCTTGCATTTTTACTATATTCACGATATTATTAATAATAGAAGTTTTTAGACGGAGGGGATTTCTTTGATACCTGATGTGGCTGTAAATAAAGAAGAGCAAGCATATGCCCTTCTAAAAGCAGATGCAGACAAGATTTTACAATTAATAAAAGTTCAAATAGATAATTTAACAATGCCGCAGTGTCCACTTTATGAAGAAGTGTTAGATACGCAAATGTATGGACTATCAAGAGAAATCGATTTTGCTGTAAGACTTAATTTAGTAGAAGAAGCTGACGGTAAGAAATTATTAGAAGATTTAGAAAGACAATTAAATGTGTTACATGAAGCTTCTCAAAAATTATAAGTAATTAAGATAAAACTTTGCCTAATTTGGCAAGGTTTTTATATTCTTCTCAAACATTTACATAATTATTCAGTAGTTTGATAGGATGTAAGACTATTCTATGTTAAAATAAAGCACAAGTATTATTGTTTACTATAATGATTAAAATTGTGTATAACGAGGTATACATATATGAAACAAAAACGAAAAACATTTGATTTTTTATTAATGTTCCCGCCACTTATTTTAGCTGGGTTTGGGGTTGTGATGATTTATAGTGCAAGTATGGTTACTTCCTATTTAGATGGTAATCCGGCATATTATATGATGGTCAAACAATTAATATGGTTAGGATTAGGACTTGTTGGTTTTCTTTTTGCATGTTTCTTTAATTATAAGTTTTATCAAAAACTAACGAAATTTATCATACTCTTTCTAATTCTTTCGCTTGTTGGAGTAATGTTATTTGGTAAAACAATTAATAATTCTCAATCATGGATTATAATTGGACCTTTCTCTGTACAGCCTTCTGAATTCGTAAAAATCGGTCTCGTTATGTATTTAGCAGCAGTTTATACGAATAAACAAGAGTATATTGATGATTTTTTTAAGGCAGTATTACCACCACTTGTTGTTACTGTAATTTTACTAGGCTTAATTGTTCAACAACCAGATATTGGTACAGCGGGGATTGTTTTCTCTATTGCATGTGTAGTAATTTTTAGTTCTGGTATCAAATTTAGACATTTATCATTTTTAATTGTAATCGGCTTAACTGTATTAATTATGTTGAGTTTTTATATGGTAACAGATGAGAAGATATCACGTTTTACAGGTGCTTACTCGCCATTTCAAGACCCAGATGTGAGTGGATATCACTTGATTCAATCATATATTGCTATTGCTACAGGTGGATTAAGTGGTATGGGTATTGGACAAGGCATTCAAAAGCTAGGCTATCTTACTCAAGCAGAAAGTGACTTTATTATGGCAGTAGTAGCAGAAGAATTAGGTATAATAGGTGTTGTCTTTGTTATTGGTTGTATTGCAATTATTGTACTAAGAGGGTTTTTTATCGCGATGAAATGTGAGAACAAGTTCGGTAGTTTATTAGCGATAGGTATCTCCGCAATGTTCGGTATTCAAACTACGATTAATTTAGGTGCGATAAGTGGATTGTTGCCAATCACAGGTGTACCATTACCATTTGTTAGTTATGGAGGAACATCTTTACTTGTTTCTTTGTTCTCTGTTGGTGTATTAAATAATATTGCAAGACATGTAAATTACCAAAGAACATACCGTGAATTAGAAACTACTACATCTGAAGCTGATGATACAAACCAGAATAAGAAAAAATTCAAAGTATATAATAATAAAAGAATATACAAAGTGAATCAATAAAAATTTTAGTTAAAAAGGTTCTTTCTTACAGAAAAGTAAGAAAGAACCTTTTTTGATTATGTAGTATTTCTCTTATTAGAAAAATCTCATTTTATACTCCGGTAGGATAATAATAAGAAGTAACATAATAAGCCGAAATATAATGTAATGACTAATGCATGAAGTAGTGCGATGATTAAATTGAGTTTTGTAAAAATGATGAGTGCACCTAAAATTACTTGTATTGTAATAAAGAGTGTTTGGATGCCCCAACCTGTTATCATTACTTTTTTAGATGGATAATCTTTTCGGATTTTAAAGAATAGTATCCATGTCCATATAAAAGCTAATCCTGCTAATAATCGGTGTCCCATTTGTACCCATTGTCCAAGATTATTGTCGAGTGTAAAAGGTGCTGCATTCACACAAAATGGCCAATTTGGACAAGCAAGACTCGAATCAATATGTCTGACAAGTGCTCCTGAATAAACTACTACCATAATATAGATAGTTAAATAGATAAATTGTTTGCGATAGAATCTAGAAATAATTAATGATTCTGCATCAAAACGTTGATCAATTTCAAATATTAAGATAGTAAGTAATAGTACAGCTGCGAATGAGATTAAAGATATACCGAAGTGCAATGCAAGAATGAAATCTGATTGTGACCATAAAACAGCGGCAGCTCCGATTAACCCTTGCAAAACTAAGAAAAAAATAGAAATAAATGCAAGGAACTTGGTTTCTCTAATATGTCCGATTAATTTCCAGGAAAGTATAGATAATAAAAGAACGGTAATTCCAGCTAGTCCAGAGACAATACGATGACTTAACTCAATAAACATCTCCATGGACCATTCCCCATAACAAAATGGCCAGTTTGCTCCACACCCCATACCAGATTCAGTTTTTGTAACTAAAGCACCACCAACTAATACAAAAATCATTAACAGTGTGGAAGCGACTGCTAATATCTTTAACGCTTTAAACATTGTTCCACCTCATTCATGTTTCTAAACAAAATGTAATTGTCCGCCACACCTAAAATTTGAGAGAAGGTCAGGAATGGCGGACATGAATACAAGCTTTTGATTAGTGGGGAGTAGAACCTCACACAAATCAAAAGCTTTACTATATTAAGTTTTACTATCTAAGTTAAATATATAGATAAAATTAAATTCTGTATACAAATATATATAAAAGTCTTGCCAAACTTTCATATATTATGCTAGAAATAAATAGTACAAATGTTTCAATTAATTCTAATTTATTATAACAAAAAAGTAGACAATTATCGATCATTTTTTGAAAAAAAATAATTGTTCACAAAAATGTCACAATTATAAAACATTCCTTAAGTAAAATAGCGAACACATCAAATACATGTTACAATAGCATTGCTAATAGTTAAAACAACTTATCCGTTTACAAAACATAGAAAGGGGGTATCTACGTTGAGTAAAGTAGAGTTACAGTCAAATGAACAAATGATATCATATATAAAAAAGAGCTATTTATATAGTTGGGCTGATCTGAAGCAACTATTAAAAATTGGCATCATCAATTCAAATACAATGACCGCATTTGCTGGTTTTTGGTTAGCATTATACTTTACTAGTACTTCTTTCTATGCAAATTGGCATATGTTATTAGTGTGTGTATTCGGAACTGCCTTCATTATTGCTGGTGGATGCGTTCTCAATAATTATTATGATAGAGATATTGACAAAGTAATGAATCGAACGAAAAAACGTCCAACAGTGACAGGTACAATGAAGTTAGGTGATATACTTCTTATTGGAATCTCTTTAACGATTGTTGGTTTATCTATTTTACTATTAGCATCCCCTCAAACTGCGATTATTGGTTTTGTTGGGTGGTTCAGTTATGTCGTTTTGTATACAATGTGGACAAAACGTAAATACACTATTAATACTGCAGTTGGTAGCTTATCTGGAGCAATTCCACCTTTAATTGGATGGTCGTGTATTGATCCAAACTTACATCCATTCGCATTGCTATTGTTCTTACTTATTTTTATTTGGCAAACGCCTCATTTCTTAGCGATTGCAATGAAAAAGGTAAATGAATATAAAATAGCAAATATACCAATGCTTCCTGTAGTGTATGGATTTAAAATGACGAAAAGACAAATGCTTGTATACATAATATGTTTACTTCCAATTCCATTCTTTATGAATGATTTAGGAACTGTATTTGTAGTAATTGCATCTATATTGAATGTAGTTTGGTTAATGTTAGCATTAAAAGGGTTCAAAGTTGGGAATAATGATAAGAAATGGGCAAATCAGATGTTTCTATATTCGTTACTTTATTTAACCGTTATTTTCATACTTATGATTACAATAAGTTTTCCAACTGCATTATTTTAATTGTTAAGTAGAACTTGATATTTCAAGTTTTTCTAAATATTTTATTAGTTTAACTATAGAAAGAGAGGTATAACGAATGAAAGAATGGATGGGAAAAATCCGTACATTGTCCTTATTTTCCTTAATGGTGTTACTTCTTTCCGCATGTGGTAAAGAAAATTTAACAACATTTATACCCAAGGGTTATGGGGCAGAAGAATCTTTAAAAGTCATTACAATTAGTACTATAGTAATGGCAGTAGTTTTTATTGTCGTTATGGTAATTTTCATTTATGTAGTTTGGAAATTCCGTCAAAAGAAAGGCGAGGAAAATGTCATTCCAAAGCAAGTGGAAGGGAACAAGACACTTGAAATTGTGTGGACAGTTATTCCAATTCTATTACTGATTATTATTGCAGTGCCGACTATATTGGTTACATATGATTTAGCTGATCAATCAGAAATAGATGATAGCATTACTATTAATGTAACAGGAAAGCAATTCTGGTGGCATTTTGAATATGCAAATGAAGAAATTCAAACAAGTCAAGATTTATACATTCCTGTTGGTGAAAAAGTATATTTAAAAATGCTATCTAGTGATGTAGTCCATTCATTCTGGGTACCTGCGTTATCAGGTAAAATGGATGTAAACCCAGATAATGAAAATACGATGTATATCCAAGCACACGAAGAAGGAGTATATTGGGGTAAATGTGCAGAGTTTTGTGGTGATTCGCACTCATTAATGGATTTTAAAATTATTGCTGTAAGCAAAGAAGAATATGCACAATGGGTTGAAGATTTACAAAATGTGAACAAAGATGTTCAACCTGAAACAACTACTGCACAAGAAGGTCAAGCAATATTTGAACAAAGTTGTATTGGATGTCACGCGATTGATAATACACCTTCAGCAGGACCGAATTTATCAAACTTTGGGGATCGAACAACAATTGCTGGTGTACTTGAACACAATGAAGAGGAATTAGTTGAATGGATTATGGACCCAAATTCTAAAAAACCAGGCAATGGTATGTTAGGTGCGCCATATTTACAAAATAAAGGTGAAATCACACAGGATGATGCAGAGAAGATTGCGGAGTATTTGATGCAATTGAAGCCATCTGAGATTACACCAAATAGTGCGCAATAATTTGTATTTAAGATATGAAAAAAAGGAGGTTAACTCATCGTGAGTACAATGGTAGCTACGAATAAGAGAAGTTTTGGCTCAACATTGTGGGATTACTTAACAACTGTTGACCATAAAAAAATTGCTATTATGTATCTAATTGCTGGTGGATTCTTCTTTATTGTTGGAGGACTAGAAGCGTTAGCGATAAGATGGCAATTAGTGAAACCAATGAATGATTTTGTCAGTGCAGGGTTATACAATGAGTTGATAACAATGCACGGCACTACTATGATTTTCTTGGCAGCAATGCCTTTAATATTTGCATTTATGAATGCAGTGGTACCACTGCAAATTGGTGCACGTGATGTTGCTTTTCCATTTTTAAATTCATTAGGTTTTTGGCTATTCCTATTTGGAGGAATTTTACTTAATGTTGGTTGGATTACAGGAGGCGCAGCAGATGCTGGTTGGACAGCATACGCACCATTATCTATTATCTCACCTGGAGAAGGTGTAGATTATTATGTTTTAGGTTTGCAAATCTCAGGTGCTGGAACATTAATAGGTGGTATTAACTTCCTTGTAACAATCGTTAATATGAGAGCTCCTGGTATGACATATATGCGTATGCCATTGTTCACATGGACAGCATTTGTTGCAAGTGCACTTATTCTATTCGCTTTTCCTGCATTAACAGTCGGACTATTTTTAATGATGTTTGACCGTCTATTTGGATCAGGATTTTTTGATCCGAATATGGGTGGGAATGCGGTAATTTGGCAACATTTATTTTGGATTTTTGGACACCCTGAAGTATATATATTAGCATTGCCGGCATTCGGTATTTTCAGTGAAATCATTTCCACATTTTCTAAAAAAAGACTATTTGGATATTCTGCAATGGTCTTTGCTACAGTTTTAATCGGCTTTTTAGGATTTATGGTTTGGGCTCACCACATGTTTACTGTAGGGATGGGGCCAGCAGCTAACTCGATATTTGCTGTGGCAACAATGGCAATTGCGATCCCAACAGGTATCAAAATATTTAACTGGTTATTTACATTATGGGGCGGTAATATTACGATAAACACTGCTATGTTATATTCGCTTGGTTTTATTCCTACATTTACAATGGGTGGTATGACTGGTGTAATGGTAGCAGCAGCTTCAGCAGATTATCAGTTCCATGATAGTTATTTCGTAGTTGCACACTTCCACTATGTAATCGTTGGTGGTGTTGTATTTGCATTATTCGCAGCAACACACTACTGGTGGCCGAAAATGTTCGGGAAAATTCTGAATGAAACATTAGGTAAAATAACTTTCTGGTTATTCTTTATCGGTTTCCATATGACATTCTTTATTCAACACTTCTTAGGTTTAATGGGAATGCCACGTAGATACTGGGTATATTTAGAAGATCAAAATTTAGATTTAGGTAATGCGATTAGTACAGTTGGTGCATTCTTAATGGGATTAGGAACGATTGTATTACTGTACAATGTTGTTATTACGTCCGTTAAAGGTGAAAAAGTTGGTCCAGATCCGTGGGATGCTCGTACATTAGAGTGGGCTATTCCATCACCACCACCGTTCTACAACTTTAAGCAATTACCATTAGTTAGAGGACTTGATCCACTATGGATTGAGAAAACAGAAGGAAGAAGTGGAATGACACCAGCAGAACCTATTGGTGACATACACATGCCTAATAATTCTATCTTACCTTTTGTAATGTCTTTAGGATTCTTTATCGCTGGATTTGGTTTTATCTATCAAAAGTATGATGCAATTTGGTTGAGTTTAATCTTTATTGGAATGGGGATTGCATTAGGTGCGATGTTAACACGTTCTATTAAAGACGATTTAGGTTATCACATTCATAAGGAAGATTTAGAGAAGGAGGCTAAGGAATAATGAGTGAACATGATGTATTGAATCCAAAACAGATGCCTCTAAATCCTGAAAAAGCCACCTTAGAAGGAAAAAATAAATTTATTGGCTTCTGGTTTTTCCTTGGAGGAGAAACAGTATTATTTGCAAGCTTATTTGGTACGTATTTAGCATTAAATAATTCAACAAATGGTGGAAAATCTTCAGAAGAACTTTTTACTTTAGAATTAGTGTTTATTATGACAATGCTACTACTTACTAGTTCTTTAACAAGTGTATATGCAATGTATCATATGAAGAACAATGCATTCAAAAAAATGCAATTATGGCTTGGAATTACAGTTGCATTAGGACTAGGTTTTTTAGGACTTGAAATTTACGAATTCTATCACTATATCCATCATTATGAATTCACATTACGTTCTTCAGCCTTTGGATCTGCCTTTTATACACTAGTAGGATTTCATGGGGGACACGTAGTATTTGGATTATCATGGATTGTTGCATTAATGATTCGAAATAGTAAAAGAGGTTTGAACTTATACAATGCACCTAAGTTTTACATTGCTAGTCTTTATTGGCACTTTATTGATGTGGTATGGGTATTTATCTTTACAGTAGTTTATCTAATGGGGGTGTTGTAAAATGGCAGATAAGAATTCTGTACATCCAGCACAATTAGATTATGAAAAACAAAAACGAAAAGAAGAAATGAAGCAACAAGTTATTACATTTGCGTTAATGATAATTTTCACAATTATCGCTTTTTCAATGGTTGCCTCAGGACTTGATAAATTATTTGTTATTCCGATTATCGTAGTGTTGGCAGCAGTTCAAGTAGGTTTCCAATTGTATTATTTTATGCATATGAGTCATAAAGGACATGAAATGCCTGCGTTTATGTTCTATGGTGGTGTGTTTGCTGCATTTTTATGTATTATCGCTTTAGGGGTTTTAGTTTGGTGGTAATATAATTTAAGCCTAAGAGTACTTATTACTCTTAGGCTTTCTTTGTGAGTTTTGAATTGTTCATTAAATTGTTGAAATGTTTAAGTGTTTATGCTACTTTCATAACTATTAATTAGGTATAATAGAAATAGTATTGAACAATAATGGAGTGATTCAGATGTGGCAAGATTTACAAATTTTTGGTTTTAGAGCATTGTGGAGTCCATATTATGCGTTATTTATTGCTGTTTTAGCATTTGTTTATTTTATTTTCTTTATAAATCGGAAAGATGATAAGCAAGCGACGGTAGAACAACGTACATATTTTTATCTTGGTTTGCTTTTATTGTATCTCATTAAAGGTTCTCCTATTGACCTTTTATCACACATTATGTTTACCTCACATATGGTGCAGATGGCATTATACTATTTAGTTTTTCCTATTTTGATAATTAAAGGTTTACCTAAATGGGTGTGGGTTAAAGTATTTGAATTACCTATCTTGAAGCAAGTGTTGACATTGCTCACTAAACCGCTTATTGCTATTATCTTATTTAATGGATTATTTTCTTTTTATCATATTCCATTAATATTTGATTTTGCGAAAGGAAATGAGATGGCGCATGCAGTTATTACAAGTACGATATTAATTGCTGCATTCATTATGTGGTGGCCAATTTTTACACCAATTCAAAAAATGAATACATTATCCCCATTATTAAAAATCGGGTATATGGTTGCGAATGGTGTATTAATCACACCCGCATGTGCACTAATCATCTTTGCAAGTACTGGTCTTTATGATACATATGGAGCCAGTGGAGGATGGATTGACGCACTTGCGTTATGTGTACCTACAGATGTATTAAGTGGCTTGACATTGACTGGGCCTGAAATGTTTTCTCCATTTGGGTTAGTAGAGGATCAACAATTAGGTGGCATTCTAATGAAGATTACACAAGAAATTATTTACGGAATTTTGTTAGCAAGAATATTCTTTCCTTGGTTTAGAAATGGTGCTGACAAGATTGATCCATTACCTGCTCAAAAATAATAAAAAATATGAATTTACGAATGAAAGGGATATGAGATGGAATTATTACCGACGATAAGCACTTTTTTTATCATTCTTAGTGCAATCTTTGTTGCTATTGGATGGGTGCAAGTAAGTAAAAAGAGTTTCAAAGCACATAAAAAATCAATGCTTGCTGCTGCTTACAGTGCCTTAGCCTTTTTTATCATTTATATTTCCAGAACTATTTTTATTGGAAATACGAGTTTTGGTGGACCTGAAGAGTTAAAAATTTATTATACAATATTTTTAATTTTTCACATCTTTTTATCTACAACAGGGGCGATATTCGGAGTAGTGACATTGGTACTTGCATTTAAACGTAACATTAAAAAACACCGAAAGATAGGACCGATAACAAGTGTAATTTGGTTTGGAACGGCTATCACAGGCGTTGCAGTCTATGTATTGTTGTATGTGCTCTATGATGGTGGAGAAACGACAAGTTTAATCAAAGCTATTCTTGGTACGTAGTTTCTCCTAGTTAACTTTTTAGCGCCCATTGCTAAAAAAAGTATAACTTAGGGGAAAAAACAGGGAATGAGAAACAGACAAGCCGAAGTGGTTGCTAGCACAAAAAAATCTCAATATTACTAAATAGAGTTATTATCTAATAAACAAAAAATCCAAGCGATTCTGTAAAGAACTTTCGAATCGCTTGGATTTTTTTAGGTTAAAGAATTTTTTGTCTCAATCTCATTCACTTAATTTATTTATGGTCATATTTTAAAGTCTAATTTAATAATACCTGCTTCTTTTGCAGAATTAAATGCAATGACTAACAATGGACCTACTATAAATCCTAGAATACCAAGTAGTTTTAAACCAACATACATCGCAATCAATGTGGCCAAAGGGGAAAGTCCAATGTGCTTACCCATTACTTTTGGTTCAACGGTACGTCTTATTGCTAATAAAATAATAGCAAGCACAGATAATTGTATCCCTGTAACAGTGTCCCCTGTAATAAACATATAAAGTGCCCATGGTCCTAATATAACGATAGACCCTATAATTGGAACAAAATCAATCGCCCAAATAATTAGTGACATAATTAATGCATATTCAGGCACGATAATAAACAATCCGATTAATGAGACTACAAAGATAATGATACTTACAAGAAATTGTGCTTTAAAGAATCCTAGTATGACATAGGATAATCTAGCGTTCATAAATTTAACTTTTTCCGCTGTTTTGACTGTAAAATGATTGTATACGATTGCTTTTAGTTTCGGTATTTCTAATAGAAATAAGAACAATGCAATTAAATACACAAGTAAACTAACAATCAATTCTGGGACAGCACTTACAGCTTTGGCAACTCGTTCAAATTTAACAATTTCGCGTAAATCGTTACTTGCTGAAACTAAAGTATCCTCTATTTCGTCTTTAACTTGGTTGACTAATTCATCAGGAATTTCTGCTGCGAAATGATCTAAATCAGACTCCCATTCTAAAATCTGTTTGTTTATTTGGATTACATAATCAGGAAGGTTCTGTGTGAAATTCACTACCTGTGAGACGGTTTTTGCAATGGCATATGTTCCTATTGTACTAATTATTAAGATAAATAATAAAAATACAATAGTTACTGCCATTTTTCTGCTTAATTTTAACTTCTCAATGAATATACGAACGAGTGGAATGAGAATTAACGCAGTGAAAAAAGCTAATATTAAAGGAATGGAGACAGGTAAGATGAAATACCCGAGTACTACTAATACTAGAAGTGTAATAATTAATTTCCAATATTGCTTCGTAAAATTTTTCATTAAATATACATTGTACTCCTTTCAAATCTTGAAGAGATTATAAGTGTGCTCAAAAGTAATAGTAAAAAAAGAGGCTGTACATACATACAGCCATGTTATGTATTCATTTTGGAAAATTATTTAGTAAATGGTTCTATATTTGCTTTTACCGTTTGTAAGGCACTTTTTGCACGATTAATTAAATTCGGTGGAAATTCTTCTTGTTCTCCGTACTCTATGCCGTGTGGATAATAGTGTTTACCGACAACTGGTGTTAATAATTTAATGACTGCATCCCCTTTATCAACATCGCCTTCTACAGCATGACCTTGTAATCGGATATAATACGTAATATTCTTTTCTGGAGAACCGATTTTGTAATCATACGTTACTCTTTCATAATCCCATTGTGATGCTCTAACAAAGTTTGCGTTTTCTAAACCTTTATCTAAAGGCTTCAGATCGATTAGTAATCCATCTAATCCTGTGTCTAAAATTTTCATCATTTCACCCCATCTTAAATTTATCATTAAAACTATAATAGTATGAATTGTTGAAAGATGCAATTTTATTTCAACAATCAGTATTAAAAAAGTGCCTAACGTTATATATTTCTAGTATAACCTATTTCTGAAAGGGTGGCGTCTATTTTTATGAAAAAATTGATATTTTTTTTAGTAGTACTTTCCTTTGTTATCCTCTCTTTTTATCCTTTTAATAAAGAGGAACTTGTAATTACGAAATTACCATTAGTAGATAACCACATTTACGCCAAAGAGACGATAAGTAAAGAACATCCAGTGATAAAACATAGTGGTGCTATTTGGCATTATTTAAATAAGAGTATTAAAGATTTTGAACAAAAATACGGGGAACCGACTAGAATAGAAAATAGTTTATATGGTTATGAATGGAGATTTTATACAAATGATGAGAAGTATATTCAAGTTGGTGTTGCAGAAGACACAATTGTCACATTGTATACATTATCAGGCAATGTAAATGTGCAACCATTAGAAATAGGATTAACATATAGTCAGTTAACAGAGTTGTTCACATTACAAAATGAAATTGCATTTGATGATATTAAATTTAAATTGTCTGAGCAAGATTTAAAGTTGAGGCCTGTTATTAAAATTAGTGATAATATTTACGGGCAAGTATATATGGACAGTTATACAGATAAGTTAGTAGGTGTTCGTTTTATGAACAAAGATGTTTTTCAATTACATCGTCCATATGAAGTGTACTATTATGGAGAGCTAATGACAAATGATGAGCCTACGGATGAAGAATGGACTAAATTAGAGGAAAGTATGGAGAAGCAAATCTTTGATATTACGAATATAATTAGAACATATTACAATGTGTCTGTACTTAAATGGGACGATAAAGCTTATGAAGCTGCCAAAATGCATAGCACAGATATGGTGACAAATAAATATTTTTCACATTACAGTCCAGACGGTAATGGATTACAAGAGCGTTTAACAGAGGTAGAAGCATTTTATCTTTCTGCAGGAGAAAATATTGCTGCAAATTATATAGATGTACCTGCAGTGATACATGGGTGGTTGAATAGTAATGGACATAGACAAGCACTACTTAATGATGAGTATACACATTTAGGTGTGGGTGTAAATAAATTGTATTATACTCAGAATTTTCTCAAACAAAACTAATGCAAAAGAGATTACTACAATAAGATACTAGTAAATCTGACACAACCAGTACATGATGTTCATATAATTTTATAAGATGTAGGTATGGAAGGGATGAGAAAATAGTGAATAAATTACACCCTGATGTTCGTCGCTTTAAATCATTCCTAGAAAAAAATCCACAAGTAGTTAAAGCTATTAGATCTAATAAAATAACATTTCAATCTTGTTATGAACAATTTATTTTGCTAGGTGAAGACGACGTGGTATGGAAAGACTATATGGAGACAAACGATACAAATAAGGAGGAAAACAGTCATCCAATCTATTCAAAAATGTTAAATAAAATAGCATCTATTGATATTAATGAATTAGAAAAACATATCTATGAATGGAATGGAGCAATTGACCATATATTAAATTTAGTAAAGCAATATCAAGCAAATAACACAGAAAGTAATACTCCGAAAAGAACGGTGCGAGATCCTTTTTCTTTTCAGATTAAAGATTAGTAGGTGACTGGAATGGAACCGGAAATATATTATTATTTAGAACGTAGGAATGATTTGTGGCATTTTATTAGAAAAAATCCAGAGTGGTATCGTCAACTCTCTAGAAATGATGAAAGTATCGCAGAATTACAGAAAGAATCTAAACAATATTATGGTAAAACACTTCCACAGAGATTAGAGAAGACACAACAAAATATTCAATTAATACGAATGATTATGAGTATGGCAGGGGCCTATCGCGATTAAAATAGCCCTGCTACTTTTATTTTATTCAAAATGTTGGTATGATATTGGTGGAGGTGTTGAGATGATAGCAACAATGGAGATTGTTGATATTTTAGATAAATCTGAAGCAATTGGACAAATGGTACTACAATCCGATATCAAGTTGGCTTATGATAAAGCGAAACATACTGTAGAAACAGATGAAACAGCACAACAATTAATAAGCCGTTTCAATAAAATAAAAGAACTGTACGACGATGTGGAAAGGTTTGGGCGTTATCATCCGGATTACAGTAAAATAATGAAAGAGATTCGTGAAGCAAAGCGAGATATGGACATGCATGAGTCTATAGCGAATTATAAGCAAGTGGAAACTCAATTCCAACAATTTCTTGATGAAATTAGTGAAATTATCGCATTTAGTGTAAGTCAAAATATAAAAGTACCTAAAGATGGCGCATTACTAAAAGATGGTGGTTGTGGCTGTGGATCTGGTAGCGGTGGATGTGGTTGTAGAGCATCGTAGTGAAAATAATAAATACAAAGTGAGGAGCAAATATGTTAACTAAGCGTCAATCTATCATTGTATGGTTTCATAATATGAAAAATATAAAACAATTAAAGAAACATGGACATTTGATACATGTGTCAAAAAAATTAAAGTACGCAATCATATATGTGAATCAAGATTTGTATGATGAAGCATTACAAACATTTAATAAGTTGCCATTTGTGACGAAAGTAGAGAAGTCATATCGACCATTTGTTAAAACGGAATACGAAAATGCGTCAAAAGATAGAGCAAAAGAATATGATTACAAAATGGGAATTTAATAAAAAAAACCTGCAACTAAATAAAGTTGCAGGTTTCTTTTTATTTTCAATGGAAAATAAAAAGAATAAAGGGAGAGGAGAAACCGGAGGAAGAACTTATGGGGAATGGTAAGTCTTCTCCGAGTAAGCAACGAAACAATGTTGCTTTAATAACAGTGTGTACAACCTTGTAGTAATTTATACGAAAAATTTTATTTTTCAGATAAACGATATTTGAAGAAATAAGAATGTTCATGCTATAGTAAGATAGATTTAATTATGGAAGAGAAAGTAGGCAAGAGTATGCGAGTGATTTCTGGAGAATTTAAAGGGAGAAAGTTACAGAGTGTACCAAATAAATTAACAAGACCAACAACAGATAAAGTAAAAGAGTCCCTTTTTCATATGATTGGTCCTTTTTTTGATGGGGGAAATTGTTTAGATTTATTTGCTGGTAGTGGTAGCTTGGCGATTGAAGCACTAAGTAGGGGAATGGATTGTGCCATCTTAGTTGACAAACAAGGACAGGCAATTTCCACCATTAAAGCAAATATCAAAACATTAGGATTAGAAGACAGAACAGAAATATATAGGAATGATGCTTTTCGAGCATTAAAAGCATTGCATAAAAGGGAACGCAACTTTGATTTAATTATCCTTGATCCACCATATTATCAAACTTCGTATGAAAAATTATTACATTCGATTGACGAGTTAGATTTGTTAAATAATAATGGCATTATTGTATGTGAGCATGATGTGAAAGATACATTAGAAGCTCCTTCAATTAATTGGAATAAGTGGAGTAAAGATAAATTAGGTAGTACAACAGGATTAACAATTTTTACGAGAGGTTGATAGTCATGACAAGTCTAGCGATTTGCCCAGGAAGCTTTGATCCAGTAACATATGGACATTTAGATATTATTCAACGAGGTGCTAAAATATTTGATGAAGTGATTGTCGCTGTATTTAATAATCAATCTAAATCGCCCTTATTTTCAGTCGAAGAAAGAGTATACCTATTAGAACAAGCAACGGAACATATTCACAATGTAAGAGTGGATGCATGTAATGGATTATTGATGGACTACGCAAGTAATCAAGGTGCGCAAGTAGTATTACGAGGTCTTAGAGCGGTGACGGATTTTGAATATGAAATGCAGATTACGTCAATGAATAGGAAGCTAAATGAAGAAATAGAGACATTCTTTATGATGACAAACAACCAATATTCATTTCTTAGCTCAAGCATGGTGAAAGAAGTTGCAAAATATCACGCGAATGTCTCAGATTTAGTACCACCAATTGTAGAAGAAGCATTAAAGAAAAAGTACAAATAATGTTATAATTTTAATTCTTTCATGTTAAGTATTAAAATCACATAAAGGAGCAAGCAAATAATCGTAATCATTATATTTAGTTGATCGTATTGTACAAATATTTGAAAATAGGTATTTTCTATATGATTCTCTTGAGTTGCTATTGTTGTGTGGCTCTCTTTACTTACATAAAGAATTGGGTACAAGATGGTTACTAATGTAGCTGCGATCGTCCCGTGTAATATTCTAGCAATGAAGTATGGATAAAATTGTATATCGGTTTCTGCTAAAATACTTGCCACTTGTGCTTGTACAGAAAGACCATTAAAACCTAAGATGAATGATAAAATAATAGCATAAAAGAGCACATGTTGAGATGTAATCGTCGATAATTCTTGTGCACCAATTGTAATTTCAAATAACCCAGTAAATAATGGTACAGCGAATTCTTGAGGCAAATGAATAAGCGGAAGAGTATTGGCAAATAAGGAAGATACTATTTCAGTTAGATGGATTTCTTTTAGTACCGTTGTTAGTACAGAGAATAATACAATAAATCCTCCAATCAATAATAATGTATGAATCGATTGAGTGATAGCATCGCCAAGCTTCTTTCCTAGAGGTCGGTTGTCTTTTATTCTTATTTCATGCAATAATGTGAAAGCTTTTTTAAATGACAATTTACTTTTATTTACAGAAATCTTTTTTTCTTTTTTGTAGAATCTCATACATAGTCCTACAAAAAAATTACTAAGATAATGTGTTATCGCTAATAAGATACCTAGTTGTTGATCATAGAAAAAACCAATAGATACAGCACCAATTATAAATAATGGATTGGATGCATTTGTAAATGAGACTAATCGCTCTGCTTCAATTTTTGTTAATTGATTTTCTTGTCTTAATCTTGCTGTAAATTTTGCACCTGCTGGATAACCACTTGCCATACCCATTGCCCATACGAATCCGCCAACACCAGGTACGTTAAATAATGGACGCATAATTGGCTCAAATAATACACCAATAAAATGAACGATTCCGAAGGCGATAAATAATTCTGCTATGATAAAAAATGGTAATAATGATGGGAACACAACAGTTGCCCACATTTCTAACCCACGCTTGCTTGCGGACAACACGGATTGTGGGAAATAAATGATTGAAAAAGCGATAAAAAAAATACATATTGCGTACAGTAAAGAGATAAATTTTTGATTCAAATAAGAGCCCCCTTGCATGGAACGAATTGAACACTAAATATGGCTTGTCTTCTCTAAAAGGTATATGATGTATCATATAAATATATACAAGGATTTCATTTGGACGGATTAGAAAGGAAGATTTTATGAAAAAACAATCACTTAAATTAGTGCTTATTAGCGTTATATTTGTTATTGTCACACTATTCTTTATCTATCAATTACCTTTTTATATCTATAAACCGGGAAGTGCAGATCCGCTTAATCCTGTTGTAGAAGTAGAAGGTGGCTATGAGAGTGATGGAGATATGCACCTTGTTACGATTCAAGGAATGCAGGCAACCCCTTTTTATTACTTACTAGCAAAGTTAAAGGATTATCATCAAATTGTACCAATTGATGAAGTATTTTATGATGACATGACCGAAGAAGAATATCGAAAAATACAGTTGATGATGATGGAAAATTCTCAAGAATCTTCCACTGTAGTTGCTTATGAAGCAGCAAATGCAGAGATTGATATACGTTTTGAAGGGGTATATGTGGTTGATGTATTGGAAGGGAAACCTGCTTTTGGTGTTTTGGAAGTTGGTGATAAAATTGTGGGAATAGATGGAGAAACGATAGAAGAAGCAACCGATTTAACTGAATATGTCCAATCAAAGAAAGTTGGGGACAAAATAGATATAATGATTGTTAGGGACGAACAACAAAGAACAGAGTCCATACAATTAGCTAAGTTAGAGTCGTTAAATGATAAGCCAGGAATTGGTATACAGTTAGTCACAAATCGAGATATTGAGGTACAACCTGAATTATCATTTAGTAGTGGTGATATTGGAGGGCCGAGTGCTGGTTTAATGTTTGCATTGGAGATATATGATCAATTGACAGAAGAAGATCTAACACATGGCTTGCAAATTGCTGGTACTGGTGAAATTGATTACGATGGAAATGTTGGTAGAATTGGTGGCATAGACAAAAAAGTAATAGCAGCAGACAATGAAGGAAACGACATTTTCTTTGCTCCATATGAGAATGGCAGAGAAGATTCCAATTATGAAGTGGCGAAGAAAACGGCAGAAGAAATCGGAACAGATATGAAAATTATTCCCGTGGATCATTTTAATGATGCACTTGAATACTTACAATCATTATAAATTGCATGCAAAAAAACAAGCATTTATGCCATATATGGTGGCAAGTATGCTTGTTTTTTTGCATGTATCATCATATTTGAATCAATAATAGAGTAGTATGCTGATGAGATTCTTTCATCCAGCTCCTTATCTGGAAACGGATTCTTGTTACTTGTAAATAATTGATTTGTTCCCTTTTTATGGTCGTTGAGATATTGTCTGCCAACACCTGTCATGGATAATATCCGAATTGGTGGAGTCTCTAACAGTTTTTGTTGTACTTCCTCTTTGGTTGTTTTCGTTAAAATGTGTGTAAATATACGTTGTAAACTTGTCCACGTGTATCGTTTTGTTTTTAATAGTTGCATCCATGTTTGAAAACTAGTAGCATCTTTTGCTGTCCGTATGATACGATGTTCGATACCTTCATTTACTCCATGAATCGTTCGTAATACACTTTCGTTTGAAGTTAATACATTATATTGCAATAGCTTAAAATATGCCTCCCATGTATGAAAACATCCATACTGCTTCTTATACATTTCTAATGTTTTTGAAGTCATTTTAGGCATAGAGTCTTGTATTTCTTGTAGAAAATGATTATCTGTATGTAAAAGCGAACGTCTAATACTTGTCGCACTAGCAAATGGTAAAGAAATGGTTTCATCATGATAATTACTTTGAGCCCGTTTTATCGTTAAAGGTTTTATATTCGCATTTAAATTATGGATTTGTTTGATGTATTGTAGACCTAGCATATTATTAGGTTGTCCAATGTCAATAGAAGTATCAGATGTAAATATACGATTCAAAGCTATTTGATGCGATTTTGGATAAGAGTTTCCTTTTTTTATTGCATTTTTTAGTGATTCTTGATAAATGAATTGATTTTTTTCAATTGCATCAATCGTTTGATGAAAAGCATCTATCTCACCACTTTCACTACCAAAGCACAAGGAATGTACACCGAGTTCTTTTAAAATTTTAATTGCTCCCATTGCGAATAATTCACTATGTTGGACAGCATAATAATAAGGGAGTTCAATTACGATGTCACACCCTTGTTCGGTGGCGAGTTTAGCGCGGTGGTATTTATCGATGATAGCAGGTTCGCCTCTTTGTAAGAAGTTTCCACTCATCACTGCAATCATACAGGAAGCTTTTGAAAGACTTCTAGCTTTTTCAAGATGGTATTTATGTCCATTATGGAATGGATTGTATTCCACTATTACACCACATGCTTGCATCATTCTATTCTCCTAACTATTTTTTTTGAACGATCTGTGTTATGATTAATTATTATACCGATTATTTTTGCTAATTGTCTTATAATCAATTAGTATAGCATACTTTGACTAATTTATCAGAAGCCTGTAAAGAAAAAATGTTGACAAATGATTGATTTCCTTTTAAAATATTTCTTGTTGCCTTGAGGTGAATAATATGAAAATTTCATTACAAAAGTTAAAACAATCTCGTGATAACTCTATTTCATTTGATGAATTAGTCGATGTATCAGATTTGGCTGATTTGGATAATGATATTCGTAGTATCGAGCCTGTACATGTACAAGGAAGTGCGAAATTGGATGGTTCAGAAATTATCTGTGAATTAACTGTCCAAGGAGAAATGATTTTACCTTGTGCTAGAACTTTAGTTGACGTTCCGTATTCATTTGATTTTCGTATGGAGGAAAGTTTCACAACTAGAGATTATCCTGAAAACGAAGATGTTCATACGGTTAATGTAGAGGTACTTGACTTAGTACCGTATATCAAGGAAAATGTAATCTTAGAGATACCTTATCGTGTATTTGCAGAAAAAGAGATTTTAGAAGCAAATACAATTGAGCAAGGTGAAGGTTGGACACTGATAACGGAGGAAGAACGATCAACTAAGATTGATCCTCGGTTAGAGAAGTTAAAAGCCTTATTAGATGACAACAATAATGACTCTCTTTAAAGGAGGTGTAATGCATGGCAGTACCTAAGCAAAGAACTTCAAAAAAAGTAAAAAGACAAAGACGTACACATAAAAAATTACATGTGCCAGGAATGGTAGAATGTTCAAATTGTGGCGAATTAGCAAAACCACACCATGTATGTAAATCTTGTGGACACTACGACGGAAAAGAAGTTGTAGCACAATAATAAAGTACAATGTGTTGTGTGAAAAATGTGAGTAGCGATATATCGTTGCTCGCATTTTTTTATGAGAATAAATGCTTTGTATATAATAGTTAGGTGATATCGTGAAAATTTACAGTCTATCTCCTCTAGTAATTGCATACATTGATAGCAAGAATGGAGGAGGTGGATTTATGCAAGGAAATCGCCAAGATGCTTGGACAAAGGAAGAAGATATCCTATTAGCAGAGACAGTGTTGCATCATATACGTGAAGGTAAAACGCAATTAGAAGCGTTTAAGGAGGCAGGTAATAAGTTATCCAGGACTTCAGCGGCATGTGGATTTAGGTGGAATGCAACACTTAGAAAACATTATGAGGATGCAATACAAGTAGCGAAAAATAACCGAAAGAAAATAACGTATAATCGAGAAGTAGTAGCAGGTGAACAGGATGTTAATTTTCAGGAAATTATTAAATCCATAGAAAAAATTTCGAATTACTATCAATCCATTGATCAAACAAAAAGAATGAATGATTTAGAGGAAGAAAATAAGCAGTTAAGAGAACACTTGCAATTATATAAATCAATCATATCAGAATGTATTGTGATACTAAAAAAAGCTGATCATATTATGGATTAAAGCAATGTATTAGAGATTAGGATAATAGATTTCTTTAACCTTAAAAAATCCAAACGATTTGAAAGCTATTTACGAATCGTTTGGGTTTTATGCTTGTTAGATATTACTATCAGGTTACTTTGAGATTTTATATGTGGTGTGCAACTGCTGCAGGTTATCCTGTTCCTTTTCCGTGGGTTTTTCCTATCAACTACAACTTTGTCTTAAGTTTACACATCATTCTTATATTGCGTAACAATACATATGGTATGGTTCATGTTTTGGGTTAGAATACTATGTTTTGTTAGTATATTTGTTTATCTTAAAACAAATTATGTGCAACATTTGATTGAATTTTGTACAATACATATGGACTCATATATATATAATCATAACAAAAGGAGCCTGTAATCGATGTATATCGAATCATTGAAGCTTGAAACGGATAATAAATTTATAAAAGATTATTACAACCAAATTCCTAAATTAATGGAGAATTTTGATTATAATCCATATGAAGAGAGTATATTTCATCAAAGGTTGACGGATTTAAAACATCGTACATTTCAAAGAGATGCATTAGTTACTGTATTAGAACAATTAAATGTACACTGGCAAGCTGACAAGGCAACACTGACACGCATTCAACAATTGAAAGAGAAAGAAAGTGTCGTCGTTATTGGAGGACAGCAAGCAGGATTGCTAACTGGGCCATTATATACCATACATAAAATTATTTCTATTATTCAATTAGCTAAAAAGCAAGAAAGAGAACTCCAAGTTCCTGTTATACCTGTTTTTTGGGTTGCTGGTGAAGATCATGATTATGATGAAATTAACCATGTATATTTGCCTGAAGAAACCACATTTAAAAAAATAACTTGGTATGATCAAGTGAATGATAAACTCTCTGTGTCGCATAAAAAATTCGATAAAGAGATTGGAAGAGAATGGTTACGTGAAGTCTTCTTTCATTTAGAAGAATCTCCATTTACAAAAGGTCTTTATGAGAAGATGTTACGTATATTAGAGGATTCTACGTCTTATACCGATTTTTTTGCAATCTTTATTCAATATTTATTCCGAGGCACTGGATTAGTCTTGATTGATTCTGCAAATGAACAAGTTAGAAAGTTAGAGAGTGAATATTTTCAGCATATGATTAAAAATCAACATGTCATCGCACCTAACGTACAGCGACAGTTACAAAAGCTTCGATTACAAGGTTATCATATCAGTGTTGAAGTAAAAGAAGATGATGGACACTTGTTTATTAAACATAATAATGAACGAATACTGTTAAAAAGAAGTAAAGATATATGGGTTGGTAAAAATAACGAATGTAGCTATAGTGAAAGTGAATTACTTGAAATAGCTCAAAATCAACCAGAGTTACTTAGTAATAATGTAGTGACAAGGCCGTTAATGCAAGAACTTTTATTCCCTACATTAGCTTTTTTAGGTGGTCCGAGCGAAGTTGGATATTGGTCCATTTTAAAACCGTTGTTTGAAACGTTCTCAATCAGTATGCCTCCAGTACTACCACGGGCATCGATTACAATAATCGAGAAAAAAATAAAAAAAGAGTTAACAGAAAGGTCTATGGAATTAAACGATGTGATACGAAATGGCGTGATGGATAAAAAAATTTCATGGCTTGAATCAAAAACAAACAAACCATTATCATTAATGGAGAAAAACATCAAAGAATTGATAGCAAAAGTCCATTCTCCACTGCGTAAAGAAGCAGAAGTGTTAGGTGTCGATATTTTAAATTATGCAAACAAAAATTTAACATATATTGAGAATTATGTAGAAGATATGGTTAGACGTTTGCAAAAAGAAATAGAATCAATACATGAAAAAGAATTACGGAGTTTTGATTTAGTTGAAATGCATTTACATCCTGATAATGGATTTCAAGAACGTGTTTGGAATATTATTTATTATTTAAATAAATTCGGAGAAGATAGTTTGCGTGTATTGTTAGATGCAGAAATGGAAATCAACGATCAGCATTATATTTTTCATATACAATAAGTTTGTGATAAATCAATACTTGTTAGTCCCTATCTATATTAGGTCCTAACAAGTATTGTTTTTTTGTGCTTTAAAATAGTGGTTATGTTAGTTAGCGCACTACGAGAATATCCAAATGAAACAAAAAATGATAATGATTTATATACAAGAATTGTGTTACAAAACGTGCTTGTGCTTTTTTAGCGATAAAAAAATCAAAAACATTTAATTTTTAGTGGTGACTTGTGGGGAGATGTGGTAGGATAATGGTAGAGAGTGGGGTGACCAATATGTTCATGGGTGAATATAGGCATAATATTGATGAAAAAGGCCGTATAATTGTTCCGTCTAAATTTAGAGAAGATTTAGGTAAACAATTTGTTGTTACGCGTGGTCTTGATCAATGTTTATTTGCTTATCCATTGACTGAATGGCGCATATTGGAAGAAAAGTTAAAACAACTCCCCCTAACTAAAAAAGATGCCCGTGCATTTACACGATTCTTTTTTTCAGGCGCAATCGAATGTGAATTAGATAAACAGGGAAGAATAAATATACCACAGACACTTCGCCAGTATGCTCATATAGTGAAGGAATGTGCCGTTATTGGAGTATCTAATCGAGTAGAGTTATGGGCGGCAGATAAATGGGATGGTTTTGTGGAGGAATCAGAGGAGTCCTTTGCAGATTTAGCAGAAAATTTATTAGACTTTGACTTATAAAATGAAAATGGAATATTAAAAAAGGTATAACTAAGCGAGGTGGAAAGATGTTTTCACATTATACAGTGTTGAGAAACGAGACTGTTGACAATTTAAAAATAAATCCGAAAGGGACATATGTTGATTGTACATTAGGTGGTGGAGGCCATTCTGAATACATATTAGAACAATTGGATGTTGATGGTAGACTAATTGCTTTTGATCAAGATCAAGATGCACTAGATGCAGCGAAAGAAAGACTAGAAAAATACAGCGCTAATGTCATCTATGTGAAAAGCAACTTTAAATATTTAAAAGAAAAACTCACTGAATTAGAAATTGATGAGGTAGATGGTATAGTGTTCGATCTTGGTGTATCCTCACCACAATTAGATCGAGCTGAGAGAGGTTTTAGTTATCAACATGATGCTCCACTAGACATGCGAATGGATAGAAGTAATTCCATAAGTGCATATGATGTGATTAATGAATGGAGTTACGAGCAGTTAGTTAGTATTTTTTTCAAATATGGGGAAGAGAAGTTTTCGAAGCAAATTGCTAGGAAAATTGAAGCGCAACGTCAAATAAAAAAAATTGAAACAACTTTTGAACTTGTGGAGATTATTAAGGAAGCAATACCTGCGCCGGCAAGGCGTAAAGGAGGACACCCTGGAAAAAGAATATTCCAAGCAGTTCGAATTGCTGTGAATGATGAACTAAAAGTTTTTCATGATGCATTATACCAAGCAGCATCTGTTGTTAAAATCGGCGGCAGAATTTCAGTAATAACATTTCACTCTTTAGAAGACCGTATATGTAAACAAGCATTTAAAAAGTGGAGCACAACGCCACCACTTCCTAAAAATTTACCTGTTATTCCTGATGAGTTTCAACCACCTTTTCGTTTAATAACGAAAAAGCCAATTGTTGCAACAGAAGAGGAACTAGAAGTAAACAGAAGGTCTAGATCAGCAAAATTAAGAGTAATTGAAAAAGTGAAAGAATGGAATGCCAATTTCAATGAGGAGAAAGGTGGGAATAAATAATGAGTGCAAATCAAGCTAGAAATTTATACACAAATGAAGAGATGTATCAATCCCCACAAAAAAGAAATAAAGTTGTAAAAAAACAAGTAGTAAAACGGAATAGTTGGATTACACGTGGCGAGAAACTAATGTATTCTATTTTTGCAACAATGCTTATTGTTGTTTGTGCATATTTAGTTTATTTCAACTCAAGTCTTGATCAAATAAATAGAGAAACACAAAAATTAGATACACAAATTGCTCAACAAGAAACGAAAATCAAGAATTATACATATGAAAAGAAAGAATTAAGTCAACCAGAGAGAATTATTAACTTTGCAAAAGAACATGGATTAGAGCTTAAGAATTCTAAAGTAAAACAAGCTAGCGAAGTAATTAATTAAGGTGAATCAAATGAACCAAAAAAGTACAAATGTAATGTCTATCATTTGGATGACAATTTTTTCTATCATTTTTCTAATACTTGTTGGTCGATTTTTATTTATTCAAGTTACTGGAGAAGTACAAGGTGTGGACTTGCAAAAATTAGCAGATGAAAAACGCACGAATCAGTACACAATCAATGCAGATAGAGGTACGATTTATGACCGGAATAATATTCCACTAGTACAAGACCATGTCGTCTATCGAATATATGCGATTTTAGATGAAAATCATACGACAAACCCTCTACAACCAAAACACGTTAAGAATATTGATGACGTAGCTACTAAGCTTGCACCTGTTTTAGAAGTAGAAGCAAGTGAAATAAAAGAAGTACTAAAGAATGGAAAAGAAACGGATAAATTTCAAGTGGAATTTGGTAAATATGGAAATGAATTAAGTCAACAAAAAAAAGATGAAATAGAAGCTTTAGATATACCTGGTATTTATTTTTCTGAGGAACCAATTCGTTTTTATCCAAATGGTATGTTCGCTTCACATACGTTAGGTTTAACAAAAAAGGAAAATGAAGAAATTATAGGAATTAGTGGTGTAGAAAGTTTCTATGATGATGTATTGACTGGTAAAGACGGCTATATCTCTTATCAAAGAGATAAATTTAATTATAAGTTACTTAATCCGAAAGAAGTTATAACAGAAGCGGATAATGGTGACCATGTTGTTTTAACATTAGATCAAAAAATTCAAACATTACTTGAAGATTCTCTTACTGAAGTGATGAAAGAATATGAACCTGAACGAATATCAGCTGTTGTAGTTCATGCAAAAACAGGAGAAGTTCTAGCGATGAGTAATAGACCTAGCTTTAATCCAAATAATCTTGGTAATGTAGAAAACTGGTATAATGATGTCATTTCGACACCGTTTGAGCCTGGATCTACAATGAAAATTTTCACATTGGCTGCAGCAATTGAAGAAGGGGTTTGGAACCCTGATGAAACACTCCAATCAGGAACGTATAAAGCAGGAACGAATATAACTGCTATTAATGATTGGCGTCGTAATTGGGGTACAATTACTTATCTAGAAGGCATTCAACGTTCATCTAATGTGGCAGCAGCTAAGTTAGCATATGAAAAGTTAGGGCCAGAGAAATTTTTATCTTATCTAAAAGCATTTGATTTCGATAAAAAAACAGGAATCGATTTATCCAATGAAGTAATTGGGAAGATACAGTATAATTATCCAATTGAACAAATAACTACTGCATTTGGTCAAGGGACAACAACTACACCTATGCAGTTAGTGAAAGCAGCTACAGCTATAACGAATAATGGTAAAATGTTAAAACCATATATTATAAAAGAAATTATTGATGCGGATACTGGAGAAACTTTGACAAAAAGTGAACCAGAAGTAGTAGGGGAACCCATTTCCAGTGAAACCGCACAAGAAACGCTAAAAGTATTAGAAACAGTTATTACGTCGAAAGTTGGTACAGGATATAATCGTTACAAATTGGATGGTTATTCTTTAGCTGGGAAGACAGGTACTGCACAAATCCCTAACTCAGAGACGAATAAAGGTTATTTAACTGGTCGTAACAATTATGTATTCTCATTTTTAGGAATGGCTCCTGCAAATGACCCTGAGTTAATTATGTATGTATCAGTAAAACAACCAAATCTAAAAGATGATGAACCAGATTCTGCTCCTGTTTCATTTATATTTAACAATGTAATGGAAAATAGCATGCGTTATTTAAATATTGATACAGATCAAGAGAAGTTAGAACCAGTAAAATTGGCAACAATACCGGAGTGGCGTAATGCTACAGTGGATGAATATAAAGCCTTACTTGAAGAAGTGGGTATCCAGCCAATTATTATCGGAAATGGCAAAAATATTGTTCGTGTCAATGTAGATGCCAATGCAAAAGTGACTGCAAATGAAAAAATTATCGTTTTAACAGATCAACCAACAATGCCGAATGTAAAAGGATGGGCATTAAGAGATGTCATTACATTACAAGAAATGATCGGTATTGAAGTTAAATGGTCTGGTGAAGGTTATGTAAAGAAACAGGATATTAAAGAAGGTACAGAATTAAAATCAGGTGATATATTGACTATCGAATTGGCATCACCAACGAGTTAATCCTAGAGCACAGTGTTCTATTCTATTTGAATGAATCATATATTGGGACAAAAAGTTACTTTTTCTAAAAGGAGTAATCGAATGAAACAAATAACCAATATGATTGTTCAAAAAAGAATTGTCACTGTGTTTCTTATTGTCTTTATTATATTAAGTATTATTTTAATTCGATTGGGATACGTGCAATTTGTGTTACAAGACTTTCTCATCGGACAGGCTGAAGCGCTTTGGAGTAGAGATATTGTTTTTGAACCTGAGAGAGGAAAGATTTTAGATCGGAATGGTGAGGTGCTTGCAGAAAATGTATCTGCTCCGACTGTAATGGTTGTACCTAGGCAAGTGACAGACAAAGAAGATACAGCTAAATCGTTAGCTGAAGTATTAGGCATGCCTTATGATAATGCACTTGAAGCTGTTTCTCGTAATGAACGAATTGTTCGACTTCATCCTGAAGGTAGGAAGATAAGTGAAGAAAAAGCAAATGCAGTACAAAATCTAAATTTGGATGGAGTGTATATTGCTGAAGATTCAATTCGTCATTATCCTAAAGGGACTTATTTATCACATGTATTAGGATTTAGTGGGATAGATAATCAAGGTTTAACAGGACTTGAACTAACATATGATGAAGAATTGAGCGGAGAAAAAGGCAGTTTATCATTTTATAGTGATGCAAAAGGGAAGAAATTAGCTCAAAAAGCTGACAAATATGTTCCACCAGTAGATGGAGCAAATTTACAGCTAACTATTGACGATAAAGTACAAACTATTATTGAACGAGAATTAGATATTGCCTTCGAGAAATATAATCCGGATGGTGCCATTGCAATTGCTGTAAATCCATATGACGGTAGTGTGTTGGGAATGTCATCGAGACCTAACTTCGATCCCGCTAATTATCAAAATATTGATTCGGAAATATATAACCGCAATTTGCCTGTTTGGAGTACATATGAACCAGGATCAACATTTAAAATTATAACTCTTGCGGCAGCTTTAGAAGAGAATAAAGTAAATTTAACTGAAGATACGTATTATGATAAAGGTTCCATAGAAGTTGGCGGAACGCATTTACATTGTTGGCATAGTGGTGGACATGGAGAACAAACTTTTTTAGAAGTCGTACAGAATTCTTGTAACCCTGGTTTTATTGTGTTAGGTCAAAAATTAGGAAAAGAAAAATTATTTTCTTACATCGACGCATTTGGATTCGGTAAAAAAACAGGCATAGATTTACAAGGAGAAGCGAATGGTATTTTGTTCTCTCTTGATAGAGTAGGGCCTGTAGAGCTTGCTACAACATCTTTTGGTCAAGGTGTATCAGTCACTCCGATTCAACAAGTAATGGCTGTTTCTGCTGCAGTAAATGGTGGTTATTTATATGAACCATTTGTAGCAAAATCGATTATAGACCCAATTACTGGAGAAATTATTAAAGAAAAAAAACCAGTGATGAAAAAAAGAGTCATCTCAAAAGATACTTCAAAACAGGTTCGTGAAGCATTAGAACATGTCGTGTCATTAGGTACTGGTAGAGGTGCATATGTAGAGGGATATCGCGTTGGTGGTAAAACCGGAACCGCTCAAAAAGTAGGACAAAACGGTCAGTATATGGAAAACAATTATGTTGTATCATTTATCGGTTTTGCGCCAGCTAATAATCCAGAGATTGTTGTATATGTAGCTGTAGATAATCCAAAAGGTACCGTGCAATTTGGTGGAGTAGTTGCAGCTCCAATTGTTGGTACGATTATTGAAGATAGTCTGAGGGCACTTGGTGTAGAGAAACAACAAGGAGGTATTGAAAAAGAGTATCGTTGGCCAGATGTACCAACAGTTGAAGTTCCTGATTTAATTGGATTAAATAAAAGTGAGCTACCTCAATATATGCTTTCATTGCAGATTGATACAGTTGGAGAAGGTAAGTACATTATTAACCAGGCACCAGAAGCAGGTGAAAAAGTTGAAGAAGGTAGTAAAATAAGGATTGTATTAGGAGATAAATAGTTACAAAGATTTATCGAAATTTGGGATACAATCTGCTATAATAGTATAGTTGTAAAATTATAAATGGAGTATTTCAGAGAAAAGGTGATAGAATGCAAAAATTAACAGAAATATTAAGAAAAGTACCTTCCTATACATGTAAAGATTCCATTGACCACATAGAAGTGAATGGCATCGAGATGGACCATCGAAAGGTCAAAAACAATCACATATTTATTTGCATTAAAGGATATACAGTAGATGGACACGATTATGCAGAATTAGCTGTTGAAAACGGAGCGGTTGTAGTGATTGCAGAGAGACAATTACAATTAAATGTACCTGTAATTGTTGTAGGCAATACATCTAAATTATTGCCACTCATTGCGGCAACATATTATCAGAATCCTTCACGTCATTTTCCTTTAATTGGTGTAACAGGTACTAACGGTAAAACAACTGTTACACATTTAATTGATGAAATGTTCCAAGCAACAAATAAAAAAACTGGTATTATTGGAACAATAGAAATGCGAATTAATAATAAGGTGACAGAAGTGAAAAATACTACTCCGGATAGTTTATTTTTGCAGGAGAGTTTTGAAAAAATGCGCTTAGAAGCAGTTGATGTCGGGATAATGGAAGTTTCCTCACATGCATTAGATCAAGGTAGGGTAAACGGCGCGGATTTTGATATAGCTATATTTACGAATTTAACCCAAGATCATTTAGACTACCATAAAACAATGGACCATTATTTATTTGCTAAAAGTCTTTTGTTCGCACAATTAGGCAATGACTACACTACAAACAAATATGCGGTTATCAATATCGATGATGAGAATAGTGCATTTGTAAGTAGAGCAACAGCTCAACCCATTATTACGTACGCCATTAATCAGAAAGCTGACTTTTATGCTACAAATATTCAGTTGAAGTCAGATGGAACGGACTTTATCATGCATACACCTATTGGAAAAATAGAAATAACGAGTAAACTAATGGGGAATTTTAGTATATATAATATGCTTGCGGCAAGTGCAGCAGCGTACTGTTCTAATATTGAATTAGATGTAATAAAGCACGTTCTCAATCATACTAGTGGTGTAAGAGGTAGGTTTGAACCGATTTTAAATGACAAAGGATTTGGAGTTATCGTAGATTATGCACACACACCAGATTCACTTGAAAATGTTTTAAAAACGGCTAAAGGATTTTGTAATGGAAAGATATTTGCTATAGTTGGATGCGGAGGCGACCGTGACAAAACCAAAAGACCATTAATGGCAAATGTAGCTTGTGAGTATGCCGATACAGCAATATTCACTTCTGATAATCCAAGATCAGAAGACCCGCAAGCAATCATTACAGATATGATTGAAGATATAAAAAAAGAAAACTATCAAGTAATTATTGATCGTTATAAAGCAATTGAACAGGCGATTAATCAAGCTAAACCGAATGATATTGTGTTGATTGCAGGTAAAGGACATGAAACATATCAAATTATCGGTGATACAGTTCATGATTTTGATGACGCTGAAGTTGCTCGTCAACTATTAAATAAATAATGATTATTGTAAGTGAGTAGAGATCGTTTCTCAATAATGGGAAAGTAAGCAGATAGGAGAGAACATGAATGAGTCAATATACTTTTTTAATTACTATAGCCATAGCATTTTTGATAACAGTCTTACTATCCCCAATTTTTATACCGTTTCTAAAACGATTGAAATTTGGACAGAGTATTCGTGAAGAAGGACCAAAATCTCATCAAAAAAAATCTGGCACACCAACAATGGGCGGATTGATGATTATTGTAAGTATCGTCATAACGAGTGCAATTGTTATCGCAAAAGTAAATGGTGGTGTTTTGAATTATGAATTTTGGTTGTTAATGCTAGTTTTAATTGGATTTGGACTATTAGGCTTCTTAGATGACTTTATTAAAGTAGTTATGAAAAGAAACTTAGGATTGAATTCAAAGCAAAAGTTGCTTGGTCAGATTATTATATCCATCATTTTTTACATTGTATTGAAAAATCAACAATTTGATACAAGTATTACTGTGCCAGGAACAGACTTTTCATTGGAACTAGGCTGGTTTTATGCAGTTTTTATAATAGTTATGCTAGTTGGTGCATCTAATGCTGTGAATTTAACAGACGGACTTGATGGATTATTGGCAGGAACAGCAGCTGTAGCATTTGGTGCTTTTGCTATTTTGGCATGGTATAGCACGCAAAGTTTGTCTATCACATTATTTGCGCTTAGTGTAGTTGGAGCGCTTTTAGGCTTTCTTGTCTTCAATGCACATCCAGCTAAAGTGTTTATGGGCGATACTGGATCGCTTGCTTTAGGTGGAGTCATTGCTGCCATCTCTATATTGTTGAAAATGGAGATTTTATTAATCATTATTGGTGGTGTTTTTGTAATAGAAACATTATCTGTAATCATTCAAGTTATTTCCTTTAAAACAACAAGAAAGAGAGTTTTTCTTATGAGTCCATTGCATCATCATTATGAATTAAAAGGATGGAGTGAATGGCGAGTTGTAACGACTTTTTGGCTTGTAGGAATACTTTTTGCGATATTAGGTATTTATATTGAGGTGTTAGCATAATGAGAAAATTAGAAGGTTTTCCCTATAAGAAAGTGCTCGTGTTAGGTTTAGCAAAAAGCGGTACTGCTGTAAGTCAATTACTTCATCGTCAAGGGATAGATGTTGTTGTAAATGATCTAAAAGCGCAAGATGATAATCCATCTGTCCATTTATTGAGAAGTCTCGAAATAAAAGTCATCATAGGGGATCATCCATTAGATTTATTAGACGATATTGATGTTATTATTAAAAATCCTGGAATTCCTTATGAAAATCCTCTGTTAGAAGTGGCACAATCTAAAAAGATACCTATTTTGACTGAAATTGAACTATTACATTACTTGCATGTCAATGATTTGATTGGTATTACAGGATCAAATGGAAAAACAACGACAACCACATTGATTTCAGAAATGTTGAAAGAAAGTTCCATTCCATCAAGAATTGCTGGAAATATTGGACATGTAGCATCTGAAGTAGCAGAGAACTTAGCTGAGAATGAAACAATGGTAGTTGAATTGTCCTCATTCCAATTGATGGGTATTGAATATTTTAAACCAAAAGTAGCGGTTCTTCTGAATATCTTTGAGGCACATTTAGATTACCACAAAACATTAGAAAACTATAAATATGCGAAAGCTAATTTATTTAGCAATCAGACAGAAGAAGAATATCTGGTCTATAATGCCGATGATGAACAAGTTAATGAAATGATAAAAAAAGCAAATGCAAAACTTGTGCCATTTAGCCGTAAATCAAAGCTACCTAATGGCGCTTATGCTGATGATACGTATATTTACTACAATAATACAAAAGTAATGAAAATTGATGATATTGCATTAGTAGGTTCGCATAATTTAGAGAACATTCTTGCTGCAGTAGCCACAGCTAAATTGTATAATGTATCAAATGAAGCGATAAAAAATGTGTTACAAACTTTTGTTGGTGTTGCGCATCGCTTACAATTTGTTGCAAATAAAGAAGACCGATTGTTTTATAATGACTCAAAAGCAACCAATATCTTAGCGACAACGAAAGCATTACAGGCTTTTCAGAAACCAATTATTTTACTTGCTGGAGGATTAGATCGCGGAAATAGTTTTGATGGACTTAAACCTTATATGAGCAACGTAAAAGGAATGGTTGTTTTTGGAGAAACAGCTAGTAAGTTGATAGATTTAGGTAAAGAAATTGGATTAGAGAATATAGAAAAAGTAAATAACATGGAAGAAGCAGTGAAATGCGCTTTTCAATTATCCTCACCGAATGAAGTTGTTTTATTGTCTCCAGCATGTGCGAGTTGGGATCAATACGCAACATTTGAAGAGAGAGGTAACATGTTTATGAATTCTGTGCATAAATTATAGTAGGGGCTTGTCTATTATAATGTGCTCAGTAAATCGTTTTGCCCCTGATTATATCTAATTAGGGGGTTTTTTTATTGAACAAACAGTTAACCACTGGAAAAATGGATTACGTATTATTCTCTTTAATTATCATTATATTAATAATAGGAACACTTATGGTATATAGTGCTTCATCTATATGGGCAACATATAAGTTTGATGATGCGTTGTATTTCATTAAACGTCAATTGTTGTTTGCGGGTACTGGCGTTGTAGCGATGTTATTTGTATCACATATTCCATATTTTTATTGGATTAAACATCGGAAATGGATTTTTATTAGTTGTATCTTACTATTAATCGCTGTATTAATACCAGGTGTTGGAATGGTACGAGGTGGTGCAAGAAGTTGGATTGGTGTAGGTGCTTTTAGTATTCAACCTGCTGAGTTCATGAAGTTAGGCATGATTCTATTTTTAAGTGGATATCTAGTCAAGCATCAATCAAAGATTACTATTTTTAAAAAAGGATTTTTACCACCTCTTCTACTTATCGTAAGTTTGTTTCTATTAATTATGTTACAACCTGATTTAGGGACTGGTATGGTTTTTATTTTAACTAGTTTTTTATTATTGTTTATTGCAGGTGCACGAATTTCTCACTTCTTCATATTAATTGGATTCGGAATCATTGGATTTGTTTTGTTAATATTGTCTGCACCATATCGAATTAATCGCATTACATCTTTTCTTGATCCTTGGCAAGATCCATTAGGAACAGGGTTTCAAATTATTCAGTCATTATATGCGATCGGACCTGGTGGATTATTTGGTGTGGGTTATGGAAATAGTCTACAAAAGTATTTTTACTTACCTGAACCTCACAATGACTTTATTTTTGCAATTATTGCAGAAGAATTAGGGTTTATTGGCGGATTCATTGTCATTTTATTGTTCTTATTATTCATTTGGAGAGGGATATTAGTAAGCTTGTATGCACCAGATTTATTCGCGCGCTTCCTTAGTATTGGCATTGTAGGAATGATTGCAATACAAGTAATGATAAACATTAGTGTTGTTATCGGATTAATACCTGTAACTGGTATAACGTTACCTTTTTTAAGTTATGGTGGTTCATCATTGACTTTAACATTATGCTCTGTGGGTATATTATTGAATATTAGTAAATATCGGAAGTGACTTTCTTGCATAAAATAGTAGCTAGTATATAGATGTATGCTATAATTAGACTTAAGAATTTTCGATAAAAGGAAGTTAATTTGTATGGAACAAAAAAGAGTTGTTTCAATTGAAGATAGAATACCACAATTGAAAAAAGAAAGAAGAAAAAAAGCAAACCGTAAAATAACGATGTATGTGATTGTATTTTTTCTTCTTTTATTTGTTGTTATTTATTTACAATCACCGTTAAGTTATGTTAAAAGTATAGATGTAGAAGGAGAAGTGTTGATTTCAGAAGAAGAGATAATTACATTATCTGATATTGATCATTATACAAATTTTTGGGGCATTCAGAAAAAAGATATTCAAGAAAAGCTCGAAAAGCATCCACAAATTAGTGAAGTAAATATGGAGAAAAAATACTTAACAAATGGCATCATTCTACATATAAAAGAATTGAATTATGTAGGTAACATGCAAACAGAAAATGGATTGGTTCCGTTACTAGAAAATGGCAATAGTTTAACAGAGTTTTCTAATAATAGTATAGTACGCTCTGTACCTTTGTTAGTTAACTTTGACAATTATCCTAACATAGAGCGTCTAGCTAAAGAATTGAATAAATTACCTAGATATATTCATGCATTAATTTCTGAAATACAATGGGCACCAACAGATACAAATCAACAAAAATTAATATTGTTTATGACAGATGGTTATCAAGTAGAAATCACAGCAAGAAGTTTTGCTGACTTATTGACTTCTTATCCTTCTATAGTCAACCAACTTGAGGATGGGGTACCTGGAGTCATTACAATTGATGAAGCAGGTGCGGTATTTACACCTTTTGATTCAGGTAAATCAGAGAGGATTGACAAGGTAGAATGAGAAATAGAAGGCTTATGTACGCCCTTGTCTTTTTTGTATTAGGCTTTTTAATTACGATAAGTTTTGAACATGCGAGGACAGAAAGCGATATTGTACAATTAGGTGGAGAAGAATGGGAAGAAGAATTTTTTTATCGTAATCAACTTATCGAACTGGAAGAAAAAAATAAACAATTGCGTTCTGAGCTAAATCAAATGAAACAAGAGATTAATAAAGTAGAAGCGTCTTTGTCTGACGAAAAAGACTCCATTCATCATCTAGTAGATATGAAGAACAAATTGCAAAAATTAACAGGTGCTTTACCAATTAAAGGGGAAGGAATTCAAATAACATTAGAAGATGCTACGTATGTTCCGAATGAAGAACATGCAAATAACTACATTGTTCATGACCGACATATACATACTGTAATAAACGAATTGTACAGTGCCGGCGCAAAGGCTATCTCGATAAATGGACAAAGAATATTTAGAAGTAGTCATATTACATGTGTGGGGCCAGTTATTTTAATAGATGGCCAAACATATCCAGCGCCTTTTGTTATTTCTGCAATTGGTGATAGTGAAATATTAAATGTTAGTTTGCAATTAAAAAATGGTGTGATGGATTACTTAGTCCAAGATCATGTGCAAGTGACTATTGAAAAAAAGGGCACAATTGAAATGCAAGCGAAGGAATTGTGAATAGTATGCAAAAGATATCAAGAAAAGCCCTGCTTTCTGTCAGTTTTATTTGTTTTCTCATAGGTTTTATGATTGCCGTTTTGTTTGAAGCTGAAAGTTCTCAAAAGACTCAAGACTCACGCGATTTATGGGAAATCAGATCTGCCATAGCGGAACAGCAACAACAACAACAACATTTATATGATGAAATTACGATACATGAGGAGTTACTATCTAATTATGAGGAGAAATCTGAACATATTCAAATAGAGACATTGAATGATTCAATCAAATTGTTAGAAGAACAAGCAGGTTTGATAGAGAAGAAAGGTAATGGCGTTATTATTACATTTCAACCAATCTTTTTAGAAGATCAACCATATCAGATTTATCCAAAAATCAACGCAGATTTATTACATATAGTGGTGAATCAGTTAAATCAATTTGGTGCAACAGATATAGTAATTGATCAAGAACGATTAATCAATATATCTCCAATCAGAAATGTAAATGATAAAGTATATGTAAATAATAGTCCTATCAGTGATTTACCATTAGAAATTAAAGTCCTCACAAATAATGTCGACAGTCTGATAAATCATATGGAAGTAAGTGAAGTAATTGATTACTTAGCTATGGAAAATATTAAATTGACGTTTGAAAAAGCAAGTGATTTATATTTGCAACCATATGAAGGTACGATCGATATGTCAGGAATTGAAATATCAGAACAAGCGGAAGAGGATGTAAATTAAAATGTGGGTACCTATAGTGTTTTTAATTATTGGATTAACTTTAGGATTATTAACAAACTTTACAATACCACCAGCATATACTAATTACCTATCAATAGCTGTTTTAGCTGCGTTAGATACTTTGTTTGGAGGCATACGGGCACAATTAGAAGGCAAATTTGTTCATACGATTTTTATTTCTGGTTTTTTCTTTAATGTAACTTTAGCAGCTTTTCTTGCTTTTTTAGGCGTACAATTAGGTATTGATTTATACTTAGCAGCAATATTTGCATTTGGCGTACGCTTGTTTCAAAATCTTGCTATAATTAGAAGATTATTTTTTGATAACTTACAAAAAAACAAGAAAAAGGAAAGAATTGAGAACTTGTCTAATAAAAAAGACAATTAATATGAACTTTTTTCAGATATTCATGTAAAAATTACTTTATATTTATTATAATAGTTTGTAACATAGTTTATGTATAACAATTTAAAAATATTCCATGTATAGAAATAGGAGGTGCCTCATGGACAACAACGAAATTTTAGTCAGCCTGGATATAGGTACATCAAAAATTAAAGTTATTATCGGTGAAGTAGTTGGAGATTCGTTAAATATTATCGGAGTAGGATCCTCTAAATCATTAGGTATGAAAAAAGGGGCTATTGTAGATATTGATGAAACAGTTCAATCCATTAAATCAGCTGTTGAGCAGGCAGAACGAATGGTAGATGTACATATTGATAGAGTAGTAGTAGGTATTAACGGAAACCACATTCAATTGCAGCCATGTCACGGAGTAGTAGCTGTATCTAGTGATGATAAAGAAATTAAAGAGGAAGATATTCACAGAGTAATGGATGCCGCTCAAGTTATGTCCATTCCACCTGAAAGAGAAATTGTTGACGTTATACCAAAACAATTTATTGTAGACGGATTAGATGAAATTCGTGACCCAAGAGGGATGATTGGTGTAAGATTAGAAATGCAAGGAACAATTATTACATGTTCGAAAACAATGTTACATAATATTTTGAAATGTGTGGAAAAAGCTGGTTTAACTGTAATGGACTTATGTTTGCATCCATTAGCAACAGGTGAAGTTGCTTTATCAAAAGACGAAAAAAACTTAGGTGTAGCTTTAATAGATATTGGTGGTGGAAGCACAACAGTATCCGTATTTGAACATGGTACGTTAGTCGGTACAAGTGTCTTACCATTAGGCGGATATAACATCACTAAAGATCTATCTATTGGTCTTCGCACAACAACAGAAGAAGCTGAGAATATAAAGCTAAATCATGGACATGCTTTTTATGATGATGCAAGTGAAGAAGAAACAATGGAAGTAAATATTATTGGAAGCAACAAAAGGGAAGAATTCAATCAACTTGATTTAGTAGAAATTATTGAAGCTAGATTAGAAGAAATATTAGTTTATAGTGCGAGAGAAATTCAAAAAATGGGATACAACGATTTGCCTGGTGGTATTGTATTAACAGGTGGTACAATGAGTATGCCCGGTGCATGTGATTTAGCGCAATACATATACCAGACAAATGTACGTATAGCAATTCCTGATTATATCGGTGTACGTGAACCTCAGTACACTGCAGGTATAGGTATCTTGAAATTTGCTTATAAGAATGCGAAAATACAGGGGAAAGAGTTTTCTGGAGCGATTTCTGCTTCTAATCAAACAGAAAGTAGAAACGAAGAACATTACAGAACGGAATCTGTTAAACAACCGAAACAAGCGAAGCAACAAAAGAAAAAAGAGAAAAAGGATCCAAAACTAGCAAATATCTTTAAGTATTTCTTTGACTAGTTAGTAAGCAAAAAACACAAAGAGATTTAAACTACACATAAAAACTAGCAAAATTGGGAGGAAAATAGAATGTTAGATTTTGATACGAATATGGATCAACTAGCATCAATTAAAGTAATTGGTGTTGGTGGAGGCGGAAGCAACGCTGTAAATCGAATGATTGAGCACGGAGTACAAGGCGTTGATTTTATCGCTGTAAATACAGATGCACAAGCATTAAATTTATCTAAAGCCGAAGTGAAAATGCAATTAGGTACGAAGTTAACTCGTGGGTTAGGTGCAGGAGCAAATCCTGAAGTTGGTCGCAAAGCTGCGGAAGAAAGTAAGGAACAACTTGAAGAAGTACTAAAAGGTGCGGATATGGTGTTTGTTACAGCAGGAATGGGTGGAGGTACTGGAACTGGTGCTGCACCAGTCATCGCCCAAGTTGCTAAAGAATTAGGAGCACTAACTGTAGGTGTTGTGACAAGACCATTTACATTTGAAGGTAGAAAACGCGCTACACAAGCAGTAAGTGGAATTGAAGGTTTAAAAAGCAATGTAGACACACTTATCGTGATTCCGAATGATCGCTTATTAGAGATTATCGATAAAAATACGCCAATGTTAGAAGCATTCCGTGAAGCGGATAATGTATTACGTCAAGGTGTTCAAGGTATTTCTGATTTAATTGCAACTCCAGGGTTAATTAACGTAGACTTTGCAGATGTGAAAACAATTATGGCTGACAAAGGTTCTGCACTAATGGGTATTGGGATTGCTACAGGTGAGAACAGAGCTGCAGAGGCTGCAAAGAAAGCTATATCTTCTCCATTATTAGAAACATCTATTGATGGTGCTCATGGTGTGTTAATGAATATTACTGGTGGTACAAATCTTAGTTTATATGAAGTACAAGAAGCTGCAGATATCGTAACATCAGCTGCTGACCAAGAAGTAAATGTGATTTTCGGCTCAGTAATTAATGAAGATTTAAAAGATGAAATTGTTGTAACAGTCATTGCTACTGGTTTTGATGAAGCACAATTAAAAAATGCTCAAAATAAACCAAAACCAGCATTCCAACAAAAACAACCAGTTAATCGTGAGAAAGATGAGAAGCAACAAGAAACAGCTCATGCACAGACTGCTTCTTCAGCAAGTAGAACTAAACCACAAGAAGATACACTAGATATTCCTACATTCTTACGAAATAGAAACCGAAGAAGATAATTAAGTTCTGAGTTAATATCTATAGATACAAAAGCATGTCACAATTAGAAGTGGCATGCTTTTTCTTTTTTCCTGCAAATTAAAAAATACTCATCTAAAAAAATTTCAGTATGAAAAGAAGATTCAACAAAATCAGTGAAAACATCTTAAAAATAGAGCGTATTTTCATCCTTCATTTGACAGATTTTTAATCATTCATCTTTTATACTAAATATATCTTTTAAATTGTTATACGGAGCGTATGTCTGTGATAGTTTATGTGGAAATGATTTGGATAATAAATTGGTTAATTGATTGGTCCATTCTCTTGTTAACACAATCTGTTTTATATATACATGTTAAATGGACTCGTGTTTGTTTCGCAGGATTGATTGGATCTTTGATTGTACTATTACAAGTATTCTTTCCTCATCTTTATTTTGAACAATGGTATATCAAATTTCTCCATTCTGTTGTCATGATACTAGTTGCATTTGGTTTTATTTCGTTTTCAGAGATGATGAAACGATTATTCACATTTTATTTCATGACATTCACTATAGGTGGAGGCTTACTAGGCATTCACTTTATGTTTGATAACTCAAATTTGTTTGAAAATGAAGTTAGATTGTCATCATCAGAAATTCATGTAATATTTGTCGCTATTTTATTTCCTGCTATTTGTATTTTTACAAAAAAAAGAATGGACAAGCATAAGTATTTTCAATTTAAAAAAGATTTCTTGTATCAAGTAAGTGTACTATGGCGAAATAAGCAGGCTTATGTCTCAGGTTATGTGGATAGTGGCAATCATTTAATTGATCCTCTTACAAATAAACCTGTGATTATTGGTGATGAGAACTTTCTTGAACCATTATTTAATTGTGAAGAGTGGAAAGAATTGGTGGAGTGGTATCGCTTATTAGAAGAAGGTGCAATGCCGGAGGATTGTCCATATCGTTTAGTGCCATACAAAGGAATTAATGGCGAAACGAAGTGGTTAATTGCATTTTCACCAGATAAAGTAAGCATATACTTAGATAAAAATCACCAACATGAATGTGAGGATGTGTTGATTGGAGTTAAATTAGGCACATTAGTCTCAGATAATAGCTATCACTGTTTGCTCCATCCTAAACTCTTTTTAGATGTTAGTTAAGTACATAATGAGGAGTGGTATGTATGATTGAAATGAAAACAAAATATAAACAAATGTGGATGAAAATATTAAAAAAACTAGGTTATGTGGATGAAGAGATTTTTTATATTGGTGGTAGTGAAGCATTGCCACCACCTCTATCAAAAGAGGAAGAATTTGAATTAATTAATAAACTACCAAACGGAGACAAGGCTGCAAGAGCGATGTTAATTGAACGAAATTTACGATTAGTTGTCTATATTGCAAGGAAGTTTGAGAATACCGGAATTAATATAGAGGATTTAATCAGTATTGGAACAATTGGTTTAATTAAAGCGATTAATACATTTAATCCAGAAAAAAAGATAAAATTAGCAACATATGCATCAAGATGTATTGAAAATGAAATCCTCATGTATTTAAGAAAGAATAATAAAATAAAAACAGAAGTTTCTTTTGATGAACCTTTAAATGTAGATTGGGATGGAAATGAGTTATTACTTTCTGATGTGTTAGGGACGGATGAAGATGTCACATTTAAAGATTTGGAACAAGATGTAGACAAAGTGCTATTAAAGAATGCGTTAGAACAACTAAATGGTAGAGAAAAGCAAATCATGGAACTACGATTTGGTCTTGTTAATAATGAGGAAATGACGCAGAAAGATGTTGCTGATATGTTAGGTATATCACAATCATATATTTCAAGATTAGAAAAGAAAATTATTAAAAGATTACAAAAAGAATTTAATAAAATGGTTTAATTTGTAATTGGATTAAAAATGCATAAATACTTCCCGATTGGTGATACTGAACTTTGAGAAGGATCTCCAATCGGGAGGGTACAATATGACAAGACATAAAGTAGAAATATGTGGGGTAGATACTTCTACATTACCAGTACTAAAAAATGAAGAAATGCGAAAATTATTTAGAGAAATGCAAGCTGGAGATCAAACAGCACGTGAAAAATTAGTGAATGGTAATCTTCGTTTGGTATTAAGTGTGATACAAAGATTTCATAATCGTGGTGAGTATGGTGATGATTTATTTCAAGTAGGGTGTATTGGCTTACTTAAGTCCATCGACAATTTTGATTTAGGTCAAAATGTGAAATTTTCAACGTATGCAGTACCTATGATTATTGGAGAAATTAGAAGATACTTAAGAGATAATAATCCAATTCGCGTGTCAAGGTCGTTAAGGGATATAGCATATAAAGCGTTACATGCGCGTGAAAAATTAATGAGTGAAACATCAAAAGATCCTTCTCCAGCGGAAATCGCAAATGAACTTGAAGTTCCAGTAACAGATGTAATATTCGCACTAGATGCCATTCAAGACCCTGTCTCTTTATTTGAACCGATTTTTAATGATGGTGGCGATCCAATCTATGTCATGGATCAAGTGAGTGATGATAGTATCAAAGACAATGATTGGATTAATCATTTATCGATTAAAGAAGGAATGAGAAGATTAAATAATCGTGAAAAAATGATATTGAATAAGCGTTTTTTTCAGGGGAAAACCCAAATGGAAGTAGCTGAGGAAATTGGCATTTCACAAGCGCAAGTTTCAAGACTAGAAAAAGCAGCTATAAAAGAAATGAATAAAGAAATGTTTGAGTAATAAACGAAAAAAGGGAAGTCTTTAAATAAATTTCTTTATTACAAGAAAAAAGTATGGACATACCTATTATTTTTAACACAAAACACGAACGATGCCATATGTATTGGTTTGCAATAAAAAATAATTCGACACTACTTTAAATTAGTAATGATTGTGCGCGGACAATCTGTATTGGTTGCCAAGCACATATAGAATCTCTAAATTATCCAATGAAGTTATATCTTGTTTTTCTTTCAACACACACAAAATCCAAACGATTCGATGAATAGCTTTCGAATCGTTTGGATTTTTTAAAGTGAAGGAATTCTTGTATCTCCATCTCTACTTGAATATTCATTACATTGTAGGGAATTTCGTGTAATTAAGTTCTTACTTTCTTAAATTAGAATCACAGCTGTTATTTTCTTTTGGAAAATGTTCGTATCTCTATTAACTGAATTACCTATCTATTATTTCTATTTTTTGCTTTTTTACTTCTTTCTATTGCCTTCATATCGGCTTGATCTGCGAGCTCACCTGAAAATTCTACATCAATGCCATTGTTCTTTTGATTTTTTGGCGTTTGAGGTAATCCATTCTTATTGTTTTTTGATTTATGCTCGTCTTTACCCACGCTATTCACCTCTTGATTAGTTTTGAGAGATCATTGCTCTCTCGATATTAGTTTATCCAAGTCATTCACAGCCATTCCAATAGATATTGATAAATATTTGGTAATTAGAATTTGTAAAATCATTTAAATTCACACCATAATTTACTTTTGTACACATATATATAAATAAGGATGGTGATTAAAATGATTACATTATCGTCAATGCAAATGAAAGATATTGTTTATATAGAAGACGGAACAAAAATAGGTCATTTAACAGATATTGAAATAAATGTAGAATATGGTAGGATTGTAAGCTTAATCGTTGCAACACAATCTAAAGTTCTAGGGTTTTTTGGGGAGGAAAGAGAAGTGATTATTCCGTGGGAAAATGTCATGAGGATTGGACAGGACGTGATTTTAGTTAAAAAGACGAATTATTATATTAGTGAACCTGCCAAAAGCAATTGAACAATATTATTGTATATTTGTCCGTTTTCGTTATTATTTTCAATGGAAGATATCATTAACTCAAAATAACTAGTGGATACTAGTGACTAAAAAAATTTTAGTAAATCCTGAACTAATTGAAATAAATCGTTCAGGTTTTTCCCTGTGCAGAATCTGCTTCTAGTGTGTATCAATAAATAGGTTAAAATCAGCAAAAATCATTAAAAATTGGGAACTTTCGTGATTTTGTGATAAAATATTTCTAAAGTAGGAGCGATTGAGAATGAACCCATTTTTTTATGACAAAGATAAAGAAATATTATTTATTGATAGCTGGATAAAAGAGGAAGAAATCATTGCTGGATTCACAACTAAATATGGCGGTTATAGTAAAGGTGCATATGCTTCAAATAACCAAGGCCTACATGTCGGAGATAGTAAAAACGATGTAGTAAGAAATAGAGAATTGCTTGCAAAGAATTGTGGTACCTCTTTACAACAATGGATTTTTGCAGAACAAATACATGATAGTAATATCCATATTGTGACAGAGCAAGATGGTGGACGTGATGCAAAAAGTTTGCATGATGTTATTGCAGATATAGATGGTTTGATAACAATGAAAAATAATAAGATAGCAGCTTTAATGTTTGCTGATTGTGTACCTATATTCATGTACAGTAAAATAGACAAGGTTGCAGCAATACTTCATGCAGGATGGAAAGGTTCTGTGAAAGAAATTGCGAAACAAGCTATCAAGCAATTGGATGAGCTAGGTGTAAGTTTGAAGAATCTAGAAATTGTAATTGGACCTGCTATTTGTAAGACCTGTTATGAAGTGAGCGAAGAAGTCATTAATCAAATTCCGAAAAAGCATATGGAATGTTATGAAATAATAGATAATGCATATCATTTAGATTTAAAACAGTTAAATTATTTACAATTGAAGGACAGTGGAATTGATAGTTCGCAAATAGTCGTATCAAATTATTGTACAGTGGAGTCAGACTTGTTTTTTTCTCATCGAAGAGACAATGGAAAAACTGGGAGAATGTTAGGTTTTATTGGCTTTAAATAACAAAAAATAATTTTTAAAGGAGTATGCTCATTTCAATGACTGTTGCAGAAAATTTAGTAAATATTCAGAACAATATAAGAAAAGCGTGCGAAAAAGCAAATCGTAAAATAGAAGATATTACAATAATTGGTGTGACGAAATATGTTTCAATCGAACGAACAATAGAAGCTATTGATTCAGGTGTGAAGCACATTGGTGAGAATAGACCTGAAGGATTATTAAGTAAAAAAGAGTCCATTGCCAATGAAGCAATATGGCATTTTATTGGAACACTTCAATCAAGAAAAGTAAAAGATGTCATTGACCATGTTGATTATATTCATTCATTAGATCGAATGTCACTTGCAAAAGAAATAAATAAGCGACAAGAAAAAAAAATCAATTGTTTTGTTCAAGTAAATACGAGTGGAGAACAATCTAAGCATGGGTTGAATGAAGAAGAAGTGCATGCTTTTATTCAACAATTAAAAGAATACCCTTCTATTCATGTAGTTGGTTTAATGACAATGGCACCACATGTTACAGATGAGACTGTGTTACGTACGACATTTAGAAAGCTAAAGTTATTAAAAGAAGAAATAGAAGAACAACAGTACTCTCATGCCCCGTGCCAATACTTATCGATGGGGATGAGTAATGATTATATGATTGCAATAGAAGAAGGAGCAACTCATATTAGGATAGGTTCAGAGCTTGTAGGCCCATACGAAGAATAGAGGTGTACAGAAGATGGGGATGAAAGGTAAGTTTAAACATTTGTTTGGCTTAGAAGATGAGTATGAAATCGTTCATGAGGAAGAATATGAACAGGAAATAGCGACTAACTCGGTTAATGATGTTAAAGACCGTTCAAAAGTAGTAAGTTTAAAAAGTGTACAATCATCAGCGAAGTTTGTTTTGTGTGAGCCTAGATCATTTAATGAAGTACAAGAAATTGCTGATCATGTAGTAAATCGTAAATCTGTTGTGATTAATTTGCAGCGAGTGGACACACAGGAAGCTCGAAAAATTGTGGATTTTATGAGCGGGACTGTATATGCCCTTTCAGGAAATATTAGAAAGCTGGGTAGCCAGACATTTTTGTGTACACCAGATCAAGTTGAAATAAGCGGTAATATTACTGAGGTAATGGAAGATATTGATATCGAACAAAGGTGGTAAGATAAAGAATGGATGTATTATTTCAAATTATTGGGTATGGCATACAAATATATATGTATGCAATTATTATTTATATTTTGATGTCGTGGTTTCCTGGAGCAAGAGAATCTTCCATTGGCCAACTTTTAGCGAAAATCGTGGAACCTTATTTAGAACCATTTAGAAAAATAATTCCGCCAATTGGTGGGGTTATTGATATTTCTCCAATTGTGGCGATTTTTGTGTTGCAATTTGCAATAGGCGGATTAAATTATCTTTATCGTATTATTGTGTTTGGTTTTTAATAAAAATGGATATATATCAACATTTTCGTAAAGAAGAAGAACCTTTTATTGATCAGGTAATCAGTTGGCGTTCTCAAGTGACGAATCGGTATGAAGTAAAGCTGACAGATTTTTTACATCCAAGGGAACAACACATATTTGAAAATGTAATTGGGAATGATGAAACACTGCAATTACATTTTTATGGCCTATGGGATAATGCAGAAAGAAAGCGTGCAGTTTTAGCCCAATATTATGAACAAATTGAAGATAAAGATTTTGAAGTGGTAGTATTACAAGCTAAATTTAATGAAAAATTTATTAAAATGGAACATCGAGATGTTTTAGGTGCTTTTTTGTCAGCAGGAATAAAACGAGATAAATTGGGTGATTTGGTTATTCAAAATGGAGTCATTCAAATTTTAGTTTGTAAAGATATATCTACATATTTAATGGCAAATGTAACCTCAATAAAACGTGCCAATCTTGAATTTACTGAAGTGAGTGCACAACATAAACTAACTAGTCAAAATGATTGGTCGACATTTCACACAACTTGCTCGTCGTTACGCTTAGATGTCTTGATTAAAGAGATGTATAACATATCTAGACAGCTTGCTTCTGATTCAATAAAAAAAGGACATGTGAAAGTAAATCACCAATTGATTGATCAACCTGCATATCTAATTGAAGCAAATGATATGATTTCTGTTAGAGGTAAAGGAAGAACCCGCTTAGATTCGTTCGATGGTAGATCAAAAAAAGATAAATTGAAGATTACATATTCTAAATTGTTATAACAATAAAAAATTTTTGTTTTCTTATTCGATAATTGTGGTACGATAGATATAACTTTTCATTAGAAATAGGAGGTGGCCAGTGTGCCGTTAACACCACTTGATATTCACAATAAGGAATTTGCTAGAGGGTTTAGAGGGTATGATGAAGATGATGTTAATGAGTTTCTAGATCAGATTATTAAAGATTACGAGACAATAATAAGAGAAAAAAAAGAATTGAAAGATCAAGTAGACCAATTAAACGAAAAATTAAATCATTTTTCTAATATTGAGACAACGCTCAATAAGTCCATACTAGTTGCCCAAGAGACTGCAGAAGAAGTGAAAGAAAATGCAAAGAAAGAATCGAAATTAATAATTAAGGAAGCAGAAAAAAATGCAGATAGAATTATTAATGAGGCATTACATAAGTCTAGAAAAATCGCTTTAGAAGTGGAAGAACTGAAAAAACAAGCAAAAGTTTTCCGAACAAGATTAAAAATGTTAGTAGAAGCTCAATTAGATTTGTTAGAAAATGATGATTGGGATAATGTATTCGATACAGAAATTGAAGAAATGAAAAATAAGGAAGAATCGAATTCATATTAATCTTGACGAATATGCAATATTTCACTATAATCTTATTACAATTAAATCAATTATAATAACGTTGATTGGGACAGTAAGTGAATACAATCTGTTTAAAGCGAATTAGGGAAGGTGTAAGCCTAATAGCAGATATTCATTGAACATCACCCATGAGTTAATATTCTGAATGTAAGTAAGAATATTCGTTTTGTTCACGATACGAATAGACTAAGGTGGATAATTGTTTGAAATTATCTATAAGGGTGGTACCGCGAGTTCTTCTCGTCCCTTTTTGGGGATAGAAGGGCTTTTTTTAATTCATTTTAATAATAAGCTTTAAATTAAATCGATAATTTTCTACATGAATAAGATACAAGATTAAAAGGAGGAAACAGATAATGGATTATAAACAAACATTAAATATGCCTCAAACAGCTTTTCCTATGCGAGGTAATTTGCCAAATAAGGAACCAGGGCTTCAAGAAAAATGGGAAGCAGAGAAATTATATGAGAAAGTTCAAAGTAAAACACAAGATAGGCCGTTATTCGTTCTTCATGATGGACCGCCATATGCAAATGGAGATATTCATATGGGGCATGCGCTTAATAAAGTATTAAAAGACTTTATAGTTAAGTACAAATCAATGACAGGCTTTCAAGCGCCATATGTGCCAGGATGGGACACACACGGATTACCAATTGAATCGGCATTAGCGAAAAAGAAAGTAAACCGAAAAAAGATGTCAGTAGCGGAATTCCGCCAAAAGTGTGCAGAATATGCTTTAAAGCAAGTAGATAATCAAAGAGAACAATTCAAACAATTAGGTGTAAGAGGGGATTGGGATAATCCTTACGTTACATTAAATAAAGAATACGAGGCAGAGCAAATAAAAGTATTTGGTGAAATGGCGAAAAAAGGATACATTTATAAAGGATTAAAACCAGTTTATTGGTCTCCATCTTCTGAATCTGCATTAGCTGAAGCGGAAATCGAATATCAAGATAAGCGATCTGCTTCGATTTATGTTGCATTTGATGTACTAGATGGTAAAGGTTTATTAGATGGTGATGAAAAATTCATTATTTGGACTACTACACCATGGACAATTCCTGCAAACTTAGCTATTTCACTACATCCAGATTTAACTTATATCGTAGTTAAAGAAGATGCAACTAAGTATGTGATTGCAGAAGCGATGTTAGAAAAAGTAAAAGATAAACTTGAATGGAATAATCCTGAGGTTATCAAACAATTTACTGGGAAAGAAGCAGAACATATCGTTGCCAAACACCCAATTTATGATAGAGATTCTTTAATTATTCTAGGTGATCATGTGACAACGGAGAGTGGTACAGGTCTTGTACACACGGCACCTGGTCACGGGGAAGATGACTTTGTTGTTGGGAAAAAGTATGGTTTAGACGTATTATGCCCTGTTGATGAAAAAGGTGTTTTCACAGATGAAGCACCTGGATTTGAAGGATTATTCTATGATGAAGCAAACAAAAAAGTAACGGAATTATTAAATGACAATCATGCATTACTTAAAATGGAATTTATTACACACTCCTATCCGCATGATTGGCGTACGAAAAAACCAACAATATTCCGTGCGACAAATCAATGGTTTGCATCAATTAAAGATTTCCGTGAAGAAATTTTAGCAGAAATTGAACGTGTAAATTGGGTACCTAAATGGGGTGAAACAAGATTATATAATATGGTCCGTGATCGCGAAGATTGGTGTATTTCACGTCAACGTACATGGGGTGTACCAATTCCGGTATTCTACGGTGAGGATAAAACACCAATCATTACAGATGAAACCATTTCTCATGTTGCTCAATTGTTTAGTGAGCATGGATCTAATATTTGGTTTGAGTGGGAAACAAAAGATTTGTTACCTGAAGGATTTGCTTCTGAACATAGTCCTAATGGAACATTTACCAAAGAAACAGATATTATGGATGTTTGGTTTGACTCCGGTTCTTCTCATGCTGGTGTTCTGCATCATCGCGAGGAACTTAGAAGACCTGCCGATGTCTATTTAGAAGGATCTGATCAATATCGTGGATGGTTTAACTCATCTATTTCTACTTCTGTTGCGGTAACAGGAAAATCACCATATGAAACAGTTATCTCACATGGATTTGTTTTAGATGGTAAAGGAAGAAAAATGAGTAAATCAGTAGGAAATGTCGTTGTTCCTTCAAAAATTATGAAGCAATATGGTGCTGATATTTTAAGGTTATGGGTTGCATCAGTTGATTATCAAGCAGATGTTCGTATTTCAGATGATATTATTAAACAAACATCTGAAGGGTATCGCAAAATTAGAAATACATTCCGCTTTTTGCTAGGTAATTTAGATGATTTCAGATTAATCAATCGTGTGGAAGATGATAATTTAGAAGAAGTCGACAAATATATGTTAATCAAATTACAAAATGTAATTGACAAAGTAAGAAATGCGTATGAGAATTATGACTTTTCAACAGTTTATCAAACAATTCATCATTTCTGCAGTATTGATTTAAGTTCATTCTACTTGGATTTCGCTAAAGATATTTTATATATTGAAGCAAATGATCATCCACGTAGAAGAAGTATTCAAACAGTTTATTATGAAATAGTTACAACGTTAGCTAAATTATTGTCACCGATTTTAACACATACAATGGAAGAAATTTGGTCATTTATTCCTGATGTGGAAGAAGAATATGTGCAATTGTGTGACATGCCTGATGCAAAAGAAATTGCAAATGCGAATGCAATTGAAGAAAAATGGGACTTCTTCATGGAAATAAGAGATGATATTCTTAAAGGGCTTGAAGAAGCAAGAACAAATAAAATTATCGGAAAATCTTTAGAAGCAAATGTAAAAATAAAAGCGAATAACGATCATGTCGCTCATGTGATGAGAGAAATACCACATTTACATCAGCTATTAATCGTTTCAAATGTCGAATGGGTTGATGAGATTACAGATGGTAAAGAATATGACTATGTAACAGTAGACATTTCTAAGCACGAAGGAGAAACGTGTGAACGTTGCTGGGTAATCTCGGATACTGTTGGAACAGACGAAGCACATCCTTCACTTTGTACTAGATGTGCAACAGTTGTAAAAGAGAATTACTAATCAATTGTGTGAAGAAGCTTCCAGTTAGTATGGAAGCTTCTTTATTTTTAATAGTTGCGTAAGGTCATATATAAACTTCTTGCGTATTCATGCTATAATGAAAAATAGTTTGTAGATGAATTTAGAATAATAGAGGTGAAAGTCATGTGGATTTACGTATTAGCAAGTGTAGTGATTTTATTAGATCAATTTAGCAAGTGGTTAGTTGTGAAGAATATGGAACTTGGAGAACAGATAACCATTATTAGAGATATCTTTTATCTTACATCACATCGGAACACTGGTGCAGCATGGGGGATATTAGCTGGACAAATGATGTTTTTTTATATTATTACACTTATTGTTATAGGATTTGTGGTATATTATATACAAAAACATGCCAAAGAAAGCAAGCTGTTAGGAGTAGCATTAGCGTTCGTATTAGGTGGAGCAATTGGTAATTTTATTGATCGTTTGTTTAGAAAAGAAGTGGTAGATTTCTTTGACATTTATATTGGCTCATATAATTATCCAATTTTCAATATTGCTGATTCAGCATTAGTAGTTGGAGTTGTGTTGATTTTCATTGCAACAATTCTTGAAGAGCGAAGAAATAAAGGAGCAAAAAAGTAATGTGTAAAACAGAACATATTGTGCAACAAGAGGAAAAAGGTACGAGAATAGACAAATTGTTGGTTGATGTTACGGAGGACTACTCTAGATCTCAAATTAAAACATGGTTTGATAAAAAACTTGTCAAAGTAAATGGAAATCATGTCAAACCTAATTATACATGTCAAGAAGACGATAACGTAGAATGGCAAATTCCGATAGCAGAGCCATTAGAAGTAACTGCTAAAAATATTCCTATTGATATTACTTATGAAGACAACGATATATTAGTTGTGAATAAGAAAAGTGGTATGGTCGTACATCCATCAGCTGGTCATTATACAGATACATTAGTAAATGCTTTATTGTATCATTGTGATGATTTATCAGGTATTAATGGTATCAAAAGACCAGGTATTGTACACCGAATAGACAAGGATACAAGTGGATTATTAGTCGTAGCAAAACATGATAAAGCGCACGAGAATCTTGCAAATCAAATGAAAGAGAAAAAAATAAAACGAGAGTATTATGCTTTAGTACATGGAGATATCCCTCATGAATACGGGACGATAGATGCGCCAATTGGTAGAAGTACAAAAAATAGACAGTTGATGGATGTTGTTGAAAATGGAAAAAATGCCATTACCCATTTTGAAGTTGTCGAGAGATTTTATGGTGAGTATACATTGGTGAAGTGTATTTTAGATACTGGAAGAACACACCAAATTAGAGTACACATGAAATATATTGGATTTCCAATTGTCGGCGATCCTAAGTACGGACAACGAAAATCGATTGATGTAGATGGACAAGCATTACATGCATATAAATTAACTTTTAATCATCCAATTTCCAATGAACCAATGGAATTTCAAGCGACTTTACCGACAAAATTCGAACAAGTCATACAAAATATCAGAAATAAACATTGACTTTCTTCTATACTTTTGTCATAATTGATACAACATAATATGCCTTTTAATACAGTCCCGTGAGGCTGGAAAAGGAAAAAGATAATACTGAACGTGCTAAGTAATATCTTCCACCCTTTTGTTCCTCATGTGAGCAAAAGGGTTTTCTTATTTAAGGCGTAAAGGAGTTATTTTGATGAACAAAAAAGCGAATGTACTTGATGCGAATGCAATGAAGAGAGCATTGACACGAATAGCTCATGAAATATTAGAACGTAATAAAGGTGTAGAAGGCTTAATGATCGTTGGAATTAAAACACGAGGTGTTCCTATTGCTAATCGTCTAAGAGATCGGATTAGAGAAATTGAAGGAGTAGATGTTCCAATTGGTGAATTAGATATCACTTTATATCGTGATGATCTAACACATATTGACGATCAAAAAGAACCGAAATTGAATGACGCAAATTTGAAAGAACAAGTAACTGGCAAGAATGTTGTTCTAGTTGACGATGTATTATATACAGGTAGAACAGTAAGAGCTGCAATGGATGCATTAATGGACCATGGAAGACCATCTCAAATTCAATTAGCAGTATTAGTAGATAGAGGACATCGAGAATTACCAATAAGAGCAGATTTTATTGGAAAAAATATTCCGACATCACAAAGTGAAATCATTACTGTTGAATTAGAAGAAATCGATCATAACGATAGTGTTAGTATATTTGAAAAAGAATAATAAACCTTTAAATAAGTACAGAGATACTTACAAGGTTGCTGAAGTGATGTGTTGCCATATTTTTGGACACGTCTACCTCTTTGCGACCTTGCAAAGAGGTTTTTTTATATACAAACAGAGTTTTTGAGAATGATGTGAGTTTGTAGAATCAAAAAATACATAATAGATAAAGAATTATATTATATTAGCATGCAAAAGGGGAATACAAAAATGAAAAATGAAAATATTGTACTAGACGTGCAAGAAGTACCAAAACTATCTAAATGGTGGCTCTTTAGTTTACAACATTTGTTTGCAATGTTTGGGTCAACCATATTAGTTCCATACTTAACAGACTTGTCACAAGCAGTTGCTTTAATATCAAGCGGTCTTGGTACATTGGCATATCTACTCATTACAAGAGGACAAATTCCTGCATATTTAGGTTCAAGTTTTGCATTTATTACACCAATAACGAGTGCAATGTTAATCGGTGGTACTGGTGGTGTCATGATTGGAAGTTTTTTTGCAGGAATTGTTTACGGAATATTAGCAATATGTATTAAAATGTTTGGAACGAAATGGATCATTAAAGTATTGCCACCTGTTGTAGTGGGACCAGTCATCATCGTTATCGGATTAGGACTTGCACCTACTGCTGTGGATATGGCAATGAACGTTAATAACGAGTATAGCGGAATTCACTTTAGTACTGCGATTGTCACATTATTAATTACTGTAATTGGTTCATTAATGTTCAAAGGATTTTTTGGACTTATTCCTATATTAATTGGAATAATCGGGGGTTATCTTTATGGATTAATTATCACAATGATTACAGGAGTGAAAGTTTTAGATGCAAGTGGTGTAAGTGCTGCATGGTCCGAAATTATTTCTAGTGAATCATTGACGGAATTACTTAGCTCTATTTTTGTTATGCCAGACTTTGTTATCCCATTTGTCACGTATAATCCAATCGAACTCTTTAATTGGAGTTTCCTATTCATTATGGTTCCTGTCGCAATTGTTACAGTTGCAGAACACATCGGTGATCAAATGGTCTTATCAAAAATAGCTGGACGTAACTTCTTAGAAAAACCAGGATTACATCGATCCATTTTGGGAGATGGCGTTGCTACAATTATTGCTTCATTAGTTGGTGGTCCTCCAAATACTACATATGGTGAGAACATCGGAGTACTTGCAATTACAAGAGTTTTTAGTGTGTTCGTTATTGCTGGTGCAGCAGTACTTGCCATAATGTTCGGATTTGTTGGAATCATCACAGAATTAATTGCATCCATACCAAGGCCAGTAATGGGTGGTGTATCTATCCTACTATTTGGAATTATTGCTTCAAGTGGATTACGTATGTTAATTGACAATCAAATTGATTTAGGTAATAAACGAAATTTAATTATCTCTTCAGTTATTTTAGTCATCGGTATAGGTGGAGCATATATAGAAATTCCTATCAAAAATGCAGAGAATTTGCATATTGCGGGAATGGCTTTATCTGCAATCATAGGTTTATTGTTAAATTTAATTTTACCTGGTAAAGATTCTGGATACGGAAATGGACAGTTATTTGAATCATCTGAAGACAACAAATGAGTTTAACATAGGAAAAGGGGAGATGTATCATGCGACATTTTGTTTCAATGCAAGATTTAACAGAACAAGAAATACTTTTATTAGTAAAACAAGCAGATAATATAAGTATTCATGGTGCACAACCATTAGAAAAACAGCTTTTTGCCGCAAACCTTTTTTTTGAACCAAGTACACGTACAAAAATGAGTTTTGTTGTTGCACAAAGGCGACTAGGATTAAATGTATTAGACTTTATGTCAGAAGTTTCGAGTGTTACAAAAGGTGAAAGTATATATGATACAATTCGTACATTTGAATCGATTGGTGCAAACTTAATCGTATTAAGGCATCAAGAAGCAAATATCGCAAAAAAATTAAGTGAAATGATCAAAACCCCGATCATTAATGCTGGTGATGGTACAGGTGAACATCCAACTCAATCATTATTAGATTTAGTAACTATCTATCAAGAGTTCCAACAATTTCGCGATTTGAAAGTGGTTATTGCTGGTGATATTAAACATAGTAGGGTGGCTAGATCAAATGCATATGCCCTAAGTACTCTAGGTTGTAAAGTGTATTTAACGGGAATAGCAGAGTGGCATGATGATTCGTTATCCTATCCGTATATTACGATGGATGAAGCTGTAGAGACGGCGGACATTTTAATGTTATTACGGATTCAACATGAAAGACATCAAGCTGATTCCATACTCAATACGAATGATTATCTACAACAATTTGGTTTGACTGTAGATAGAGAAAAAAGAATGCAAAAACATGCTATTATTATGCATCCTGCTCCAGTAAATCGAAATGTAGAAATTGAAGATTCCTTAGTTGAGTGTGAGAGGTCACGTATTTTTAAACAAATGCAAAATGGAGTTTTTGCAAGAATGGCTGTTATTCAGAGTTTGCTAAATGAGGGAGGAAATTATCATGAAAAAACTAATCACAAACGTCAAACTTTTATCGGATAATGGGGAACTGGTCGAACGCGAACTATTGATTAATAATGGTCTTATAGAAGTAATTGGGTTAGAACTTGATAAAGATAATGTAGAAATCATTAATGGGAATGGTAACTTGTTAGTACCAGGTTTTGTAGATGTTCATGTGCATCTAAGAGAACCAGGTGGAGAAGCAAAGGAAACCATTTTAACTGGAACTTCGTCTGCAGCACGTGGTGGATACACGACAGTATGTGCAATGCCAAATACGCAACCGACACCTGATTCGGTAGAAGTATTAGAACAAGTTCTAAATAGAATTAAAGAAACAGCAAAAATTAGAGTGTTACCTTATGCTTCTATTACACAGAGATTGATAGGAGATACGTTAACAGATATGGAAGCATTAAAAGAAAAGGGTGCATTTGCATTTACAGATGATGGTGTTGGTGTACAATCTGCAGATATGATGTTACAAGCAATGAATATTGCTGCTTCGATTAATATGCCGATAGTTGCACATTGTGAAGAAAATACGCTTATTCATAATGGTGTGATGCACGAAGGAGAAGTAAGTAAGCAATTGGGTCTTAAAGGTATTCCTTCTATATGTGAATCAGTACAAATAGCTAGAGATGTATTACTAGCTGAAGCTACAGGATGTCATTATCATGTGTGTCATGTGAGCACAAAGGAATCCGTTAGAGTCATAAGAGATGCTAAAAAAGCAGGTATTCATGTTACCGCTGAAGTAACTCCACACCATTTATTATTAAATGAAACAGCAATCACAGAAGATGATGCAAATTTCAAAATGAATCCACCTCTACGTGCAAAAGAAGATCAACAAGCATTAATTGATGGATTATTAGATGGCACAATTGATTTTATCGCAACAGATCATGCACCACATACGGAGCAAGAAAAAGCAAATGGGATGAATCAAGCACCATTTGGAATTGTAGGTTTTGAAACAGCATTTAGCTTGTTGCATACACACTTTGTCAAAAAAGGAATATTTACTTTGAAACAATTAATTGATTGGATGACAGTAAAACCAGCAGATGTATTTCAGTTACCTTATGGCAGAATAAATGTTGGAAATAGTGCTGATCTAACAATTATTGATCTAGATAGTAAAGAATCTATTGATAAAACTACATTCTTATCCAAAGGAAAAAATACACCATTTGATCAATGGGAAGTCATTGGTAAGCCAATCACTACTATTTATCATGGAGACATAGTATTTCAGGAGGGGACAAAATGAAAAGACGCTTAATTCTAGAAGATGGAACGATATTTGAAGGACAGGCATTTGGCTCAACAGACGAAAAAATTGGTGAAGTAGTATTTACAACAGGGATGACTGGATACCAAGAAACACTATCCGACCCTTCTTATTGTGGACAGATAGTAACCATGACATATCCGTTAATAGGAAACTATGGCATTAACAAAGATGATTTTGAAACAATTAATCCTGCAATTTTCGGTTTTGTTGTAAAAGAATTTTGCGAAACACCGTCAAACTTTAGAAGTGATGAGAGTTTAAATGAATTTTTAATTGCAAATAATATTCCAGGTATTGCAGGAATTGATACACGTAAGTTAACAAAAATATTACGTAAACATGGAACAATGCGAGGTATATTAACAGCGACTGATGAAGAAGTGACACTTGAACAAGCGTTAGCGAAAATGGAAAATAAAGAGTCATTAACAGATCAAGTTTCTCGTGTTTCTACAATGAAACCATATGTGTCACCAGGTAGAGGATATCGTATCGTATTAGTAGACTTTGGTATGAAACATGGTATTTTAAGAGAATTAACAAAACGTAATTGCCATGTGACTGTAGTACCATACAATTACGGAGCAGAAAACATTTTACGATTGAAGCCAGACGGGATTATGCTAACGAATGGCCCAGGAAATCCAAAAAATGTACCTGAAGCAATTGAAATGATTAAAGAAGTTATTCCAACTGTACCGACATTTGGTATTTGTTTAGGTCATCAATTATTAGCTTTAGCATGTGGTGCGGATACGGATAGATTGAAATTTGGTCATCGTGGCTCAAATCACCCTGTCTATGACTATGAAACAAAGAAAACTTACTTAACATCACAAAACCACGGATATGCTGTAACGGAAGAGTCCATTAAAGCAACAGACTTAGTGTTAACTCAAGTTGCATTAAATGATAAAACAGTGGAAGGTGTGAAACATGCCACTTATCCAGCATTCTCTGTTCAATATCACCCTGAAGCTTCACCAGGTCCAGATGATACGAATTATTTATTTGATAAATTTATGAATACAATTGAATTATACCAAGCAACATTGAAGGAGGAAGCATAATGCCAAAACGTACAGACATTCAAAAAATCTTAGTAATAGGTTCTGGTCCAATTGTAATTGGACAAGCAGCTGAATTTGATTATTCTGGAACACAAGCATGTCAATCACTTAAAGAAGAAGGATACACTGTTATTTTGGCAAATTCTAATCCTGCGACAATCATGACAGATCATACGATTGCAGATACTGTATATATGGAGCCATTAACAGTTGAATTCTTATCTAAAATCATTCGCAAGGAACGTCCTGATGCAATCTTGCCAACACTTGGTGGACAAACAGGACTAAACTTAGCTGTTGCATTAGACGAATCAGGTATATTAGAAGAAACAAATACAGAATTACTTGGTACAAAGTTAGAAGCAATCCAACAAGCAGAAGATAGAGAAAAATTCAGAACATTAATGAATGAGATTAATGAGCCTGTGCCTGAAAGTCGTATCGTGAATACGGTAGACCAAGCATTAGAATTTGCTGATGAAATAGGTTATCCATTAATCGTCCGTCCTGCATATACACTCGGTGGAACTGGTGGAGGTATGTGTTATAACGAAAAAGATTTGCGTGAGATTACTAGAAATGGATTAGCTTTATCTCCAGTAAGTCAATGTTTAATCGAAAGAAATATTGCAGGATTTAAAGAAATTGAATATGAAGTAATGCGCGACAAGAATGACCAAGCAATTGTTGTATGTAATATGGAGAATATTGATCCAGTTGGTATTCATACAGGTGATTCAATTGTTGTTGCACCATCTCAAACTTTAAGTGATAGAGAGTACCAAATGCTTCGATCTGCATCACTAAAAATCATTCGAGCACTTAAAATCGAAGGTGGATGTAACGTTCAGTTAGCATTAGATACAGATAGTTTCCAATATTACATTATTGAAGTAAATCCACGTGTTAGTAGATCGTCTGCACTTGCTTCAAAAGCAACTGGATATCCAATTGCTAAAATTGCAGCGAAAATTGCAATTGGAATGACATTGGATGAAATTATGAATCCAATCACGGAAACAACATATGCTTGTTATGAACCAGCATTAGATTATGTTGTAACAAAATTCCCTCGCTTTCCATTTGATAAATTTGTGTTAGGTAACCGTCAATTAGGTACACAAATGAAAGCAACTGGTGAAGTAATGGCAATTGGACGTAATTTTGAAGAAGCATTACTCAAAGGAATTCGTTCATTAGACATTAGTGGTGAAGATTTTTACTTAGCGAAATTAGAAGAACATTCAATAGAAGAGTTAACAGAAAGATTAGTAAAACCAGATGATGAACGTATTTATGTACTAGCAGAAGTATTGCGTAAAGGAATGACTATTGAAGAAATTCATTCGCTAACAAAAATAGATTTATTTTTCTTAAATAAAATTAAAAATATCATTGATTTTGAAACGAAATTGGCTAACAATATCAACAATATAGATGTATTGAAAGAAGCAAAATTGCTAGGATTATCTGATATGCAAATTGCGAGAACATGGGATGTGGAGATTGATACGATTTATAACTTAAGAAAAGAACAAAATCTCTTCCCTGTTTATAAAATGGTAGATACATGTGCAGCTGAATTCGAATCTGCGACACCATATTTTTATAGCTCTTATGAAGAGGAAAATGAATCTATTTGTTCAGATCGTAAAAAAGTAATTGTTATTGGTTCTGGTCCAATTCGAATAGGACAAGGGATTGAATTTGATTATGCAACAGTTCACTCTGTACTTGCATTAAAAGAAGCAGGTTTTGAAGCAATCATCATGAATAGTAATCCTGAAACGGTTTCGACAGATTTTAGTGTGTCAGATAAGTTATATTTCGAACCATTAACATTAGAAGACGTCATGCATGTGGTGGAGTTAGAAAAACCTGAAGGTGTTATTGTTCAATTTGGTGGTCAAACAGCCATTAACTTAGCTGAGGGTCTAGAAAGAAGAGGAGTGAACATTCTAGGTACTCCATTAACTGCTATCGATACAGCAGAAGACCGTGATAAATTCGAGCAACTATTACAAGAATTAAAAATTCCACAGCCGAAAGGTAAAAGTGTTCGTCAGTTGAACCAAGCAATTGAAGCAGCAAATTCCATTGGATATCCTGTATTAGTACGTCCATCGTATGTTATCGGTGGTTCACAAATGGAAATTGTCTACAATGAAGAAGAATTAGAAAGTTATTTACAAAAAACGAACCATATTAAGCATAAGCACCCTGTATTAATTGATAAGTATTTAACAGGTATTGAAGTAGAAGTAGATGCGATAAGTGATGGGGAAACAACGATTATTCCAGGAGTAATGGAACATATAGAACGAGCAGGTGTACACTCTGGAGATTCTATTGCTGTATATCCAACACAACGTTTATCAAAAGAAATCAAACAAAAATGTGTAGACATTACGATTAACATCGCAGAGAAATTGGGTGTAAAGGGTCTTATTAATATTCAATTTGTTGTGCATAAAAATGAGGTATACGTATTAGAAGTAAATCCTAGAGCAAGTCGTACGATACCATTTTTAAGTAAAATTACTGGTGTAACGATGGCTAATATTGCGACACGCTGTATTATTGGCGAATCGTTGGCTGCAATGGGTTATGAGAGAGGCTTACTCCCAGAACCGAAGACAGTATCAGTAAAAGTTCCTGTTTTCTCATTTGAGAAATTACGTAGTGTGGATACAATGCTTGGGCCTGAAATGAAATCAACGGGTGAAGCGATTGGTCGTGATCGAACCTTGGAAAAAGCATTATACAAAGGATTAACAGCATCAGGTCTTAAGATTCCTATGGAAGGTGCAGTGTTAATTACTGTAGCTGACAAAGATAAAGAAGAAGCAAGCGAAATAGCTAAGAAATTCTTTGAATTAGGCTTTCATCTGTATGCAACTGAAGGAACTGCAAAATATTTAGAATCACTAGGATTAATTGTTACATCAGTTGGAAAAGTAGATGCTGAAGGTAAAAATGTATTGTCGATTATTGAAAAAGGCGAAGTTCAACTTGTTGTCAATTCATTAACATCAGGTAAAAAACCTCGTTCCGACGGATTTAGAATTCGTAGAGAAGCAGTAGAACATGGTGTTCCTTGTTTAACTAGTTTAGACACAGCAGAAGCAATTGTAAATGTAATTGATTCGACAACATTTACTGCAAGACCTGCTGTGGAAGGGAAGGCAGTGGTACTTTGATTACAAAGAAAAGACTTGAAATCATTAGCCATTTACAAATAGCTGAAGCAACATTCGAAGTGACGGTAAAGTCGGATCTCGCAGTAGAATTAAAACCAGGTCAATTTGTTCATATACTAGTGCCAGGCCATATGTTAAGACGACCTATATCTATTGCTAATGTGGATCGTGAACAAAAAACTTTCACGATGATTTTCAAAATATTTGGTGAAGGTACAAAGAAACTAAGTGAATGTCGTTCAGGTGATTATTTAGATATCATCTTACCATGCGGTTCCCATTATCCAATTGAAGAATTAGAACTTGAACATGCATTGCTTGTTGGCGGAGGGATTGGAGTCCCTCCTCTCTATTATCTCGGTCAACAGTTAAAAGAAAAAGGTGTAAAAGTAACAAGTGTACTAGGTTTTCAAGGGAAATCACATGTCTTCTATGAAGAGAAATTTCAACAGTTAGGTGACACATATATTGCTACAAATGATGGCACATATGGTAAGAAAGGCTTTGTAACAGATATCATCAAAGAATTAGATCAACCAATGGATTATTATTTTTCATGTGGTCCGACACCAATGTTACAAGCTGTTACTACTTTATTAGCCAATGAAAAAGGGTACATTTCGTTAGAAGAAAGAATGGGTTGTGGGGTCGGTACATGTTATGCATGTGTTGTTCCATTAAAAAACGATCCAACAAAGAATAAGAAAATCTGTAAAGATGGACCAGTATTTTATGCAAATGAGGTGCTATTAGGATGAATTTAGCTGTACAATTACCAGGTCTTACGTTAAAAAATCCTGTTATGCCTGCCTCAGGTTGTTTTGGGTTTGGAAAAGAATATAGTGAGTTTTATGATTTGAATACATTAGGTGCAATTATTGTGAAAGCTGCTACAGGTGAAGCAAGATATGGTAATCCAACACCAAGAGTAGCAGAAACCTCAAGTGGCATGTTAAATGCAATTGGGTTACAAAATCCTGGCGTGGAAAAAATCATTACAGATGAGTTACCATTTTTACGTCCATTCGATACACCTGTTATTGCAAATGTAGCAGGTAGTACAGTGGATGAATATGTTCATGTAGCAACAACGCTAAATAAGTCTCAGGACATTGCTGCATTAGAGTTGAATATATCATGTCCAAATGTGAAAGAAGGCGGCGTACAATTTGGTACAAATCCTGAGTTAGCGAAAGAGGTAACGTATAAAGTAAAAGAAGCAAGTAACTTTCCTGTATATGTAAAATTATCACCGAATGTTTCAAACATTACCACAATGGCTAAAGCAGTTGTAGATGTGGGAGCTGATGGTCTATCGATGATCAATACATTAACAGGAATGCAAATTAATTTAAAAAAGCGAGCGCCGATTATTGCAAATAAAACAGGTGGCTTATCTGGTCCTGCCATTAAGCCAATAGCAATTCGAATGATTTATGAAGTAAGACAAGCGTTGGATGTACCAATCATCGGTATGGGTGGTATAACAACAGCAGAAGATGTTGTAGAATTTTTGTTAGCTGGAGCTAATGCAGTCGCTGTAGGAACAGCTAATTTCCAAAATCCATACGCATGTCCGGAAATTATTGAGCAACTTCCGCAAGTTTTGTCGGAATATGGATTTTCGAGTGTTGCAGATGCAATAGGGAAGGGGCATGTACATGAATAAACCATTTTTTTTAGCGTTGGATTTTCGTACAGCAGAAGATGTGAAACAATTTATTGAACACAACAAATTATTTGGTGTACCAGTAAAAGTTGGTATGGAATTATTTTACAGAGAAGGTCGTCAAATTATTCAATGGTTGAAAGAACACCATCACCCTATATTTCTCGATCTAAAATTGCATGATATTCCGACTACAGTTGAAAAGGCAATGTTCAATTTGGCAGATTTAGGTGTAGACATCGTGAATGTACATGCATCAGGTGGTAGCGAAATGATTCGCTCAGCCAAAAAAGGGCTTGAAAATGGAGCAAAAGACAAGTTACCTAAACTTATAGCAGTAACTGTTCTTACATCAATGGATGCATCTACATTAAACAATGAATTATGTATTCATGAATCCTTAAATGAAACTGTACTTCGTTTGGCAAAGTTATCTAAAGATAGTGGAGCGGATGGTGTCGTGTGTTCTGCACATGAAGCAAATATAATTAAAGATGCATGCGGTAAAGACTTTTTAACAGTCACACCAGGAATTCGTTTAACAGATTCCAATGTAAATGATCAAAAAAGAGTGGCGACACCAACTTTTGCGAAACAAAATGGTGCGGATTATTTAGTGATTGGACGTAGTATTACGAAAGCAGATAATCCAGCACACAATTACCAACGTGTAATAGAGGAGTGGAACAATGCTTAAGTCAAAAGAAGTGGCAAATGCATTATATGAAATTAGTGCAATTCAAATAAAGCCAGATCGTTCATTTGTTTGGACTTCTGGTATTCATTCACCAATATATTGTGACAATCGCTTAACAATGTCTTATCCAAAGATTCGTAAATTGATAGTGGAACAATTTGTCCAAATGATCGATGAGCTTGATGAGAAGCCAGATGTGATTGCAGGATGTGCAACGGCAGGCATTCCACATGCAGCATGGTTAGCGGAATATTTGGATTTACCTATGGTGTATGTCAGGTCAAAACCAAAAGGTCATGGCAAGCAAAATCAAATTGAAGGAAAAATTGAACGTGGCGATAAAGTACTAGTTATTGAAGACTTAATTTCCACGGGTGGTTCTTCGATTGATAGTGCATTAGTTTTACAAGAAGAAGGAGCAACAGTTTTAAGTGTTTTTGCTATCTTTAGTTATGGATTGAATAAAGCAGTGCAAAGATTTAATCAAGTGAAAATACCTTTTGCTACAATAACTAATTTTGATATTTTAGCAGAAGCATTAGTGGAACAAGGTGAAATAACTACAACGGAAAAAGATAGTCTTATTGAGTGGAGAAATGATTTAGGAAATAAGCAATAATTTCCCGGGCAACCGCATAATATTACTTCTATCTTTTATATTTGTCATAAATAAACAAACCCCGACAAAATACTATTTTGAAGGGGTTTGTTTTAATTTAGATAAATAAGTATCATCAGGAGTAATATAAAGTGTTTTTTGCTGTTCATAAATAACAAAACCTGGTTTAGCGCCATTCGGTTTTTTTACGTGCTTCACTTGTGTATAGTCCACAGGCACAGTAGATGAGTGTTTAGATTTACTGTAATTTGCTGCTAATTGTGCTGCTTCAAATAATGTTTGCTCTGAAGGATGATCATGTTTAATCACGACATGTGATCCTGGTATGTCCTTTGTGTGTAACCAGATATTATTTTTTTTAGCTAACTTATTTGTCAAATAATCATTTTGCTTGTTGTTTCTACCAACAAGAATTTCCGTACCATCAGAAGAAAAGTACAATTCTGGTGTTGGTTTGTTTGTCATTTTTTTCTTCTTGTTCTTATCTACGCGCTTTTTTAAATAGCCTTGTTCTTGTAACTCTTCTCTTATTTCTTCGATATCCACTTCGCGTGCAGATTCAATTTGTGAAATGATTTCATCTAAATAAGCAATCTCTTCTATTGCTTTTTTCTTTTCTTCTGTTACCATTTCTTTAGATTTTTTTAATTTATGATACTTTTTAAAAAAGTTCTGTGCATTTTCGCTAGGTGTTTTATGTGGATTTAGTGTAATCGATTTTGTTGACTGATTCGGATCATAATAATCAACTACTTCAATAGATGTATCACCAAAATTTACTAGATGCATGTGAGCAGTGAGTAATTCTCCGCTATGCTTATAATGTTCCGCATTCTTTGCATCTTCTAATGTCATATCAAGCTTCTCTAATTTTCGTTCATTTTTCTTTATTTCGTTCGCTAGAAAACGTAATAAATCACCAGCTTTTTGCTTCACTCTGTCACGCTCTGCTTTACCTGAGTAAAAATCATCAAGCATTTCACTAACAGTTGTATACTGTTTCACTTGTCCAGTAACAGATTGTAACGGTAGAACATAAAAATATCGTTTTTTAGCTTCAATGATTTGTGGAGAAAATTCATTGTTAATAATTGTTTCAATCAATTGTTCAAAAACTTGTTTATATACAGAAATTTGATTTAAACCAGCACGAAATATTATTTCATTCGCTAGTAATGGGGAGATGCCCATATATTGTTGAACAATTTGTTTGTCTTTTTTTCCTGAATTAAAATCTATTTTTTTGATGAATGTATCACCATCTATTGACAGTGGATTTATTTTCCCCTGATTTGGAGGAGCAATATACGTACTACCAGGCATAATACTACGATGCCTATTGAATGCAGTAGAAATATGTTTAATGCTATCAATAATCACATTTCTTTCTATATCAACTAAAATAATATTACTGTGTTTCCCCATTAATTCGATTATCAATCTTTTTTGACTTATATCACCAATCTCATTCTTTGTTTCGATATCCATATGAATAATACGTTCATTTTCAATTTGTTTGAATTCTTTAATAAAAGAACCATTTAGATATTTTCTTAACATCATACAAAACATGCTAGGTTCTTGTGGATTCTCATATTTGTCATTTGTTATATGGATTCGTGCATAACTAGAATGGGAAGAAAGTAACAATTGTTTATTCTTTCCGAATTGTCGTACTGTTAATATAATTTCATGCATCGTAGGTTGATATACTTTTAAAATTCGACCAGAACTTATTTCCTGATTCAATTCGTGTACGATTGCTCTTGTTACAATTCCATCAAACGCCATAATTATCACCTCATCCATCTATTATACCATGAACATACACAAATGAAACGAACACCAATTTTTTTTACGCTTATCATGAGTTTTTTATCTAACGTTTATGTACCATCATTCCTGTTTATAATAATGAAGAAATAGCAATTTTTGTTTTGGTTCATCATTAAATAAATTAAAACAGTTCACTCATGAGATCACATATAATGATAAAATATTCAAAAATAGATAGAAAATAAATTAAAATGGTTGGGTGAACGAAGAAATATTGTTATAATAGAGTATCAGGAACATATACATAAGAGATTCATCCAAAATCTTCAATATACTGCAACTTTTGATTGCTCCCAAGTGTATGGAATATATCCCTGCGTATTAATTAAAACGCATAGACATTTAATGTATGTACGTTATTAAAGAGAGAACTTCCTATAGTTGGGTTTTAATCAATTGATGTAAGTTCAAACAAAAAAGATAGTAATCAAATGTTTTGTAGAGATAGTAGAAACAACGATGAAGTTTTTGCTTAATACAATATCTTTTTTTATATATCACAAGGGGGAGCACTAAGTGAGTTTAAAATTAATTAATATCGGTTTTGGTAATGTTGTTTCAGCTAATCGAATCATATCTATCGTGTCACCTGAATCCGCGCCGATAAAACGTATTATTACTGTAGCTAGAGAAAATAATAAACTTGTTGACGCAACATATGGACGAAGAACTAGAGCTGTAATTATTACAGATAGTGATCATGTTGTATTATCTGCAGTTCAACCTGAAACTGTTGGGCAACGTGTACTTAGTCATGATGAAATTAGTGAAGAATAAGTAGGAGGAGCTATTTTGATTAAAGAAAAAGGTATTTTGTTTGTACTATCAGGACCATCCGGAGTAGGGAAAGGAACCGTTAGAAAAGCTTTATTTGAACAGGACACGAATTTAAAATACTCTATTTCAATGACAACACGTAATATACGTGAAGGAGAAAAAGATGGTGTAGATTATTTCTTTCGTACACATGATCAATTTAAAGAAATGATTGAACAAAATAAATTGCTTGAACATGCGGAATATGTAGGTAATTACTATGGAACTCCGAAGCAATATGTAGAAGAAATGATAGAAAAAGGACACGATGTCTTTTTAGAAATTGAAGTACAAGGAGCAATGCAAGTAAAACAAAACTTCCCTCAAGGTGTGTTTATCTTTTTAATTCCACCTAGTTTGGAAGAATTAAAAAATCGTATTCAAGACAGAGGAACAGAGTCAGAAGAATTAATTGCAAGTAGATTACAAGAGGCACGAAATGAAATTGAAATGATGGAGTCGTATGATTATGTTGTTGTAAATGATACAATAGATCATGCAGTAAAAAAAGTGCAAGCAATTGTTCAAGGAGAACATTGTAAAAAGGAAAGAGTAGCAAAACAATACAAAGCATTATTGGAGGGAAATTAATTATGATATTAGAACCATCAATTGACAAATTACAATCAAAAATTAATTCAAAATATACATTAGTTACATTAGCTGCAAGAAGAGCTAGACAAATTCAAGATACAAAAGTACATCAAATTGAAAATCCTAAAGCTGCTACATTTGTTGGAGTAGCGCTTGAAGAAATCCTTGAGGAAAAGTTATCAATTGAGCCAGGTTCAGAAGGATTAGAAGATTAAGAACGTTCCCTCGCAGTGCAGTTGCTTGCGAGGGTTTCTTCTATACATGAAAGGATGATGGATTTGTTACACGGGAAAAAAATACTTTTAGGTGTTTCTGGAGGAATTGCTGTTTATAAAGCAATTGATTTAACAAGTAAATTAACACAAAAAGGTGCCGATGTAAAAGTAGTCATGACAAATGGTGCAACGAAATTTGTAACACCATTAGCATTTCAAGCTATCTCTAGAAATGATGTTTATACAGATACCTTTGATGAAAAAGACCCTGAGAAGATTAGTCATATTGATTTGGCTGATTGGGCAGACCTTATTATCCTTGCACCAGCAACAGCGCATTTAATCGGTAGAATTGCAAATGGCCTGTGTGATGATTTATTAACAACGATTTTGACAGCAACACAACGAGAAGTATTGGTTGCACCAGCAATGAATGTCAATATGTATCAAAATAAAGCAGTGCAGGAAAATCTGAGCAAATTAGCATCATTTGGTTATAAATTTATAGAGCCAAGTGAAGGATATTTAGCATGTGGGTATGTTGGAAAAGGTCGTTTAGAAGAACCGATAAATATTGTCAAAGCAATTGAAAAGCATTTTGAACCGAAGATTTTACCATTAAAAGGTAAGAAAGTTCTAATATCTGCAGGACCTACACAAGAAACAATTGATCCAGTGCGTTACTTTACGAATAGATCATCAGGAAAAATGGGATATGCTATTGCACAAGTAGCAATGGAGATGGGAGCAGAGGTTCATTTAGTCTCTGGACCGACTTCTATCACACCACCTACGAGTGTTCATGTCTATCAAGTGAAGTCAGCAGACGAAATGTTTGAACAAATAACTAAATTATATAATGATATGGATATTATTATAAAATCAGCTGCAGTAGCAGATTATCGCCCGAAAGAAACATTTAATAACAAACTCAAAAAAAATGATCAAAATTTAGTTATTGAGTTTGAACGAACAAAAGACATCTTGAAATATTTAGGGGAGCATAAATTAAACCAATACTTAGTTGGTTTTGCTGCAGAGACAGATCATGTTCTAGAGTACGGAAAAAATAAACTGGTGAACAAAAATCTTGATGCAATTGTAATCAATGATATTAGTAATAAAGAGATAGGCTTTCAATCTGATTATAATGAAGTTATTATTTTAACAAAATCAGGAAAACAAATAAAATTAGATAGACAAAGGAAAACAGATGTTGCTTATCAATTATTGACAAGTATTAGCGAAGAATTAAGGATGGATTAGTATGTCAGTTGCAAAAGTCGTTGTCGATGTACCTTCAAGTCAAATTAACCATACATTTGATTATAAAATCCCTGAAAAATATGAAGCATTATTAAAAGTTGGAATGAGAGTCACCATTCCATTTGGTCCTCGAAAAATCATGGGATTTGTTATAGAAATAGTGCCGACATCAGATGTGAAAAGACTTAAAGAAATTGAAGCAATTATGGATATAACCCCTGTTCTAACGAAAGAATTATTGCAATTAGGTAAGTGGATGGCTGACCAAACAGTTAGTTTGTATATTCAAGCGTATCAAGCGATGCTCCCAAGAGTATTAAAAGCTAAGTACAAAAAAGAAATCGAAAAATTAACAGATATCGAATTAACGGCATCTCTTAAGCAAATGTTTGCAGGGCGAGATTTCATTACATTTGAGGAGTTTGAAGAGAACAAAGGAAATTATGCGGAATTATTGCATGCATTAAAAGAAGGATACATTCAAATTAATTATATTGTAGAATCTAAAGAAACATCCAAAAAAGCTCTATTTATCGATATGGCAAAAGAACAGCATTTATTAGAAGAAGCTTTCATTGATTTACCTAAAAATGCAAAAAAACAACAAGAAGTATTACAGTATTTCATTTCCAATCCTACTGAAATAGAACAAAAAAAGCTTATTGAAAAATGTAAAACAACACCTCATACAATACAATTATTAATAGAGAAAGGCTTGTTAAAGAAAACTCTAAAAAAAGTGTATCGTGATCCTTTTGCTAACACTAATTTTCAAAGTACTACTGCGTTACAGTTAAGTGAGCAACAAAGAAAAGCAATTGAACCTATATGGAAATCGATTGATAACAATTATAATGAGACATTTTTGCTACATGGTGTAACAGGAAGTGGGAAAACAGAAGTTTATTTACAATCGATAGAAAAAGTGATTAAACTCGGGAAAGAAGCGATTGTGTTAGTACCAGAGATTGCACTTACACCGCAGATGGTGAAACGTTTTAAGGGGAGATTTGGTGACGATGTAGCTGTATTACATAGTGGATTGTCACCAGGTGAAAGATTTGATGAATGGACAAAAATACAAAAAAAAGAAGTGAAAGTCGTAGTAGGGGCACGCTCTGCTATTTTTGCACCTTTTGAGAAATTAGGCATAATTATTATAGATGAAGAACATGAGACGAGTTACAAACAAGAGGAACAACCTCGATATCATGCAAGAGAAATTGCCAAATATAGAGGGGAGTATCATCAGTGTCCTGTTGTATTAGGTAGTGCAACACCATTGTTAGAGTCATTTGCCCGAGCAAAAAAAGGTGTCTATACATTGCTAGAAATGACAAGTAGAATGAACGAACAACAAATGCCACCAGTAAAAATTATAGATATGCGAGAAGAGTTGCATGCCGGAAATCGTACAATGTTCTCTAGAGAATTAGTGCAAGCAATTAAGAATCGAATCGAGAGAAATGAGCAAGTAGTATTATTTCTTAATCGGAGGGGACATTCTACCTTTGTGATGTGCCGAGAATGTGGAGATGTTGTCAAATGTCCATCATGTGATATCGCATTAACTTATCATAAAAGTTCTTATCAATTGAAGTGCCATTATTGTGATTATCAAATACCTATGATTCAAGAATGTAAAGAATGTCAAAGTAAACAAATTCAATATTTTGGAACAGGAACACAAAAAGTAGAAGAATCCTTGTTAGAAGTCATACCAGAAGCGAAAATTGTTAGAATGGATGTAGACACAACTCGTAGAAAAGGTGCTCATGAGAAATTATTGACTATATTTCAAGAAAAAAGAGCTAATATTTTATTGGGGACACAGATGATTGCAAAGGGGCTAGATTTTGAAGATGTGACATTAGTTGGTGTATTGGCTGTTGATTCAATGTTAAATTTGCCTGACTTCAGAGCATCTGAAAAAACTTTTCAATTGTTAACACAAGTAAGTGGACGTGCAGGTAGACATAAATTGCCTGGTGAAGTAATTATGCAAACATATTCCACAGAGCATTATGCTGTTCAACTTGCAAGTCAATATAACTACGAACAATATTTTTTACATGAGATGCAGATGCGCAAATCTTTTCATTACCCTCCTTATTATTATTTAACATTAATTAATGTATCTCATCAGGATGAACTAAAAGTGCAAGAAGTAACCAAAATGATTTCACGTTTATTATTAAAGCATTTATCTGGTGATGCAACAATCCTTGGACCAACACCTTCACCAATCGTACGAATAAATAATAGATATCGGTATCAGTGCATGATAAAATATAAAGATGAACCTAATCAAAGAGAAATTATACGAAAAATATTACAATATTATCATGATGACATACAAAAAAATAATTTAATGATACAGGTTGATTTTGAACCATATCAATTAATGTAAGTGGGGTTAATTAAATGAAAAAAATCGTATTTATGGGAACACCAGATTTTGCTGTGCCTGTATTAGAAAGTTTAATAAGAAATGAAGAGTATCATATTGAATTAGTTGTTACACAACCAGATCGACCAAAAGGAAGAAAGAGAATACTAACACCACCTCCAGTAAAAGTAATTGCAGAAAATCATAACATCCCAGTTTTTCAACCAGAGAAAATTAAAAATGACTTTGATCCAATTAAAAGGATTGAACCAGATTTAATTGTAACAGCAGCATTTGGACAACTTCTACCTAAACCTTTACTTGATATACCTAAATATGGTTGTATTAATGTCCATGCTTCTTTATTACCAAAACTTAGAGGTGGAGCACCTATCCATTATTCTTTATTAGAAGGTCATGAAAAAACTGGGATTACAATTATGTATATGGCAGAAAAATTAGATGCTGGTGATATTATTAGCCAAAAAGAAGTAGTAATAGAAGAAAATGATAATGTAGAAACATTGCATAATAAATTATCAAAAATAGGTGCAGATTTATTGATTCAGACATTACCATCTTTATTTACTAGTAATATAACTCCATTCAAACAAAATGAACAAGAGGCAACATTTGCACCAAATATAAGTAGAGAACAAGAAGTAATAGATTGGAGTAGAAATCAAAGAGACATATTTAACCATATACGAGGACTTTGTCCATGGCCGGTTGCATATACAAAGTGGAACAATCATACAGTGAAAATTTGGCAAGCTTGTATTTCTAACAATACAGATAATGGTGATCCTGGTGAAGTTCTATCGATTTCAGAAGACGCTATAATAGTAGCAACAGGAGATGGAAAAGCAATAGAAATTACGGAATTACAACCAGCAGGTAAAAAGAAAATGCATGTTGCCGATTTTGTAAGAGGTATTGGTAGTAAAATGCAAGTAGGAGAGAAGCTAGGGTAATGAAGAATGAAAATCAGAGACTACGAGACATTGCATTAGACATATTATTAACAATCGGCGAAAGTGGAGGGTTTAGTCATTTAGTAATTGATCAAAAATTAAAAAAAAGTCAATTAGAGCTAAGAGACAAAGCATTATTGACGGAATTAGTTTATGGAACAATGCAACATAAGCTTACATTGCAATATTATACAAATTATTTTGTGAAAAAACCTGAGAAAATGAAAAATTGGGTGAAATGGCTGTTTTATTTATCCATTTACCAAATGGAATATCTTGAGAAAATACCTGATCACGCAATTATCCATGAATCTGTCGAAATTGCTAAAAATAGAGGCCATAAAGGGATAGCTAATTTAGTGAATGGTGTTCTTCGTACAATACAGAGAAATGGATTACCTGACTTAAACAACATTACTGATCTGATTGAACGATTAAGTATTCAAACAAGTCACCCTTATTGGTTGGTAAAAAGATGGTTTTTACAATTTGGCGAAGAAATTACAAGAGAAATGTGCGAAACCAATACGGCACATAAGCAAATGTCTATTCGAGTTCAACCATTAAAAATAAGAAGAGATGAATTAATGAAGCAATTGGAAAATGATGGCATTCATACGAAAACATCTCCAATAAGTGATCAAGGTATGATTATAGAAGAAGGAAATGTTCTAAATCATGAGACATTTCAACAACATTTCTTTACAGTACAAGACGAAAGTTCCATGCTTGTTGCAGAACTAATGGATATCAAACAAGGTATGACAATTTTAGATTCTTGTAGTGCGCCTGGAGGAAAAACAACACATATTGCTGAAAAAATGCAAGATAATGGAGAAATTTATGCGTACGATTTACATGAGAAAAAAGCAAAGTTAGTCGCTAAAAAAGCAAAAGAACTCGATTTAACATGTATTCAAGTTGGTCAAAAAGATGCGAGAAAATTACAAGAAACACATAGCAAAGAAACATTTGATCGAATACTAGTGGATGCGCCATGTTCAGGCTTAGGTGTGTTAAGAAGTAAACCTGATATAAGGTACAACAAAAAGGAAGAAGATATACATCAATTAGCTCGTATACAAAAAGATATTTTGACGCATGTTCTACCATTATTAAAAAAAGATGGAAAGTTAGTTTATAGTACATGTACTGTGGATAAAGAAGAAAATGAACAAATGATTCAGTCTTTCTTAGATGAAAATCCTGAATATAAAATAGATTCTAGTTTTTTTGAGGAACTACCAGAAGTGTTAAAGTCTGCAAAAGGCAGAACACAATTTGGTATTCAAATTTTTCCACAAGACTTAGATAGCGATGGCTTTTTTATTACGAGAATCATGTATCAAGATAATTCCAATGTCTCGAGGTGAGCGGTGTGAAAGGGTATAAACGGTCCGATATTGGTAAAGTACGTCGGGTGAATGAGGATGCGACAACGATCGTTGAATCATCAGAATCCATATTTGCTATTGTTGCAGATGGTATGGGAGGGCATCAAGCAGGAGATGTCGCTAGTAAATTGACCATAGACTCATTGCAACAGTTATGGAAAGAAAAAGAGATAGAGTTACTCAACAGAGATGAGACGAAAATATGGTTAATGGATGCAATAAAACAAACGAATCGAGCGATATTAAATTATGTAAAAGAAAATGTCCATTTAAAAGGGATGGGTACAACTGTAGTCGCAGCAATTAGTACGAGAGAATATTTTATTGTTGCACATATTGGTGATAGTAGAGCTTATGTATTAGATGAGCATTCGATTTCACAAGTAACCAAAGATCACTCGTTAGTTGGAGAATTGGTTAGATCTGGTCATTTAAGTGAAGAGGATGCACTTTTTCATCCTAAAAAAAATGTGATATTAAAGGCTTTAGGAACAGATGAAGAAGTGGAACCAGATATATATATAAGTGATTGGAACGAGAAGAAACTACTTTTATTGTGTACAGATGGTTTAACAAATAAAATTACAGACAATGAACTATATGAAAAACTGAGTAAAAATTGTACGCAGCAAAAGATTGAGGAATTAATTCATATCGCAAATGAGCGTGGTGGTGAAGATAATATAACTATTGCAGTTATTGACCATCAATTAGAGAGTGCTGGTGATACCACGTGTTAGAAGGAAAAATATTAAGTGAAAGATATAAGATTAAAAAAATGATAGGCGGCGGCGGAATGGCTAATGTCTATTTAGGAACTGATCTTATCTTAAAAAGAGATGTAGCAATCAAAGTCTTACGATTAGAATATGCAAATGATGAAGAATTTATTTCACGTTTTCATAGAGAAGCACAATCTGCAACAACTCTGTCCCATCCAAATGTAGTGAGCATCTATGATGTCGGTGAAGAAAACCAAATCTACTATATGGTGATGGAATATATTGATGGAATGACGTTAAAGCAATACATTCAGTTGCATGCACCAATGGAAGTAGAAGAAACCATTGATATCATGAAACAATTAGCATCCGCGATTCGACATGCGCATGAATTTGGTATTATCCATCGAGATATAAAGCCTCAAAATATGTTGATAGATCAATACGGAACCGTCAAAGTAACAGATTTTGGTATTGCAACAGCATTAAGTGCAACAGCATTGACTCAAACGAACTCAGTGTTAGGATCGATTCATTATTTATCACCTGAACAGGCAAGAGGTGGAAAGGCGAATCAAAAATCAGACATCTACTCATTAGGTATTGTGATGTTTGAAATGCTGACAGGAACATTGCCTTTTTCTGGACAATCACCTGTGTCGATTGCTCTTAAACATTTACAAAGAGAAATTCCTTCTGTACGAGAATGGAATCCTAATATACCGCAATCTGTGGAAAATATTATTCTTATCGCAACAACAAAAGATCCATTACATAGGTATCAACATATGATGGATATGGAACATGCATTAGACCAAGCGTTAGATCCAAGTCAATTATTTAGTGAAAAATATGTGATTCCACCAAACGATGATGAATTGACTAAGGCTATACCTATTATTACAAATGCGGATCAAGCACAAGAAGAAATAATTGATGATGAGCAGACAGTGAAGCATGTGATTAATAATAACAAGTCGGGAAAAGAAAAAAATCTTACAAAAGAAACGAAGAAAAGTAAAAAACCGAAGAAAAAGAAGAAAGTAATGATTACAATAATTAGTCTTGTTGTGATTTTGCTAGGTGCTAGTCTAGTAGCACTGTTTCTGCTTCCAGGATTATTTCAACCGAAAGATGTTACTATCCCTAATGAACTTGTAGGTAAACCTATTGATGAGGTAGAAGACGAATTAATCAGTCTTGGATTAGAAGTCACAAAAGAAAAAGAAACAAGTGAGGAAGTTCAAGCAGATCATGTCACAAGAACAAATCCGTCTGAAGGTCAAGTCGTTAAAGAAGGAAGAGAAATAACGGTATATGTTAGTGAAGGTCCTAAAAAAGTAACGATGAAAGACTATGTTGGAAAAGACTTTGACAGAACAAAAGAGTTATTAGAAGAAAGTGGCTTTCAAGTAATTAAATATGATGTATTTAGCGAGGACCCAATTGGAATGATTGTCTCACAACATCAACCCAATCCTGACGAAGAAGTCGTACCAAATGAAACAACTGTGATATTTGAAGTTAGCATGGGTGAAAAAACATTTAGCTTAAATCGATTAATTGGTCTATCGATAGAAGAAGCAACAGAGTATATAAATGATAACAATTTGTCTTTAACAATTGATGAAGTATACCATGATGAAATCGAAGCAGGGCATGTGATTGAGCAGAAACCAAGTGCAAATGCAGAAGTGGTAGATGGTGAGATGATTACACTGACTGTATCCAAAGGACCTGATGAACCCGCTCAAGTTACACATACTGAATCTTTTACAGTACCATATACGTATAAACCAACTGATGAGGAAGAACAAGAAAAGCCTCAATCGGTTAGTATTTATGTAGAAGATGTAAATAATCGCATGCAAGAATTATATGAAGAAGTAACTTTAATTACAGAAGATACAACTTTTGAAATAGAATTAACGATTGCAAAAGATGATGTAGCATCATATAAGGTGATTAGAGATGACCAAGTACTTATTGAGAAAACAATCAAATATGAAGATGTAAAGGGTGAGTAAATGCCTAAAGGTAGAATAATGAAAGCATTAAGCGGTTTTTATTATGTAGAATCAGACGGTAATCTATACCAGTGTAGAGGTCGTGGCGTATTCAGGCAACGCAAAGTTACACCGCTTGTAGGAGATTTTGTGGAATTTGAAATTAGTGGTAACGAAGAGGGATACATTCAAGTAATAGAAGATAGAAAAAATGAACTTGTGAGACCACCTATTGCGAATGTAGATCAAACAATTATTGTTTCATCATTAATAGAGCCAGTCTTAAGTTTAAATTTATTAGACAAATTTCTAGTTATGGTGGAAGCAAAACAGATACGTCCATTATTGTTTTTCACGAAAAAAGATTTACTCACAGAGGATGAGTTAGTGAATTGGATGAATAAATTAAACTATTATCAAAATATAGGATATTCCATCAATTTCTTATCAGCAAAAGAAGAGGACTTGGATATTAAGTTAGCTACATATTTATCGAACAAAGTATCCGTTTTTGCTGGCCAATCAGGTGTTGGAAAATCTTCCTTATTAAATAGTTTAATACCTGGATTAGAATTAGGAACAAATGAAATCTCTGAAAGCTTAGGTCGTGGTAAGCACACGACAAGACATGTAGAATTAATCTCGTACCGCAATGGATGGATTGCAGATACTCCAGGGTTTAGTGCCCTGGACTTTCAACAGTTAGACTTAGAAGATTTGCCAATATGCTATCCTGAATTTGTTGAATTAAGTAAGAATTGTAAATTCAGAGGTTGTATGCACATAAAAGAACCAAAATGTGCAGTCAAAGAAGCAGTGGACAATGGCGAGATACTTGCAGAAAGATACGATAATTATTTACAATTTGTAGATGAAATTAAACAACGGAAGCCGAGGTATTAACATGACAGTAAAGATAGCACCATCAATATTATCTGCTGATTTTGGAAAGTTAAATGAAGAGGTACAAGAAGTAGCGATGGCTGGAGCGGACTATATTCATATTGATGTGATGGATGGACATTTTGTTCCAAATATAACAATTGGTCCATTAATCGTATCAGCGATTCGCAAAACAACTGATGCAATATTTGATGTCCATTTAATGATTGAGAATCCGGATCAATATATTGAAGCATTTGCAGAAGCTGGAGCTGATATTATTACAGTTCATTATGAAACGTGTCCACACTTACACAGAACACTAAAACTAATTAAGGATAATGGTAAAAAAGCAGGAGTAGTTATTAATCCTGCAACTCCTGTAGAAATGATTAAACCAATTATACATGAGGTAGACTTAGTTTTATTCATGACAGTGAATCCGGGTTTTGGTGGTCAGGAATTTATTCCTGAAGTGTTAGATAAAGTAAAACAAGCTGTTACTTGGCGAACAGAGTTCAACTTGCATTTTGAAATAGAAGTAGATGGTGGAGTTAATGAAGTGACAGCTAAATTGTGCAAAGAAAGCGGTGTGGACATTTTAGTTGCAGGTAGTGCGGTTTTTAATCAAAAAGATAGAAAAAAAGCAATAGATGTAATCAGAAATGCTTGATAAGAAGACATATAGAGTGTTTAGAAAGGATTTAAATCAATGAACATTGCAATTGTTGCAGGGGGAACGATTCATTCATTAGACTTACTCCATAACTATCATAGGCAAATCGATGTGTGGATTGGTGCAGATCGTGGTGCATTTGTTATCTTAGAAGCAAATATAGAGCTAGACTATGCCGTTGGAGATTTTGATTCTGTTTCTGAAACGGAACGAGAAGAGATATCCCATAAAGCAAAAAAGATGTTTACATTTCCAAAAGAGAAAGATGAAACAGACCTTGATCTTGCGGTAAAGCTAGCACTTGAAAATAATCCATCACAGTTGTATTTCTTTGGTGTAACAGGTGGGCGTTTAGATCATGAATTGGTAAATATTCAGTTGCTTTATCGATTGCTATGTATGAATATTAGTGGAATAATTGTAAACGAACAAAATGAAGTAACGATGTACTTGCAAGGTGATTATCGTGTGGATAAGGGTGATCATTATATCTCATTTATTCCTTTTTCAAATCAAGTGAAAGGTTTAACTTTAGATGGGTTCCAATATCCATTAATAAATCAAACAATTGAGTGGGGATCAACATTATGTATCTCAAACAAAATTATTGGAAAGTTTGGTACTTTTTCATTTACTGAAGGCATATTAATAATGATAAAGAGTGTCGAGTAAGTATATTTCAATCAATGAAAATTTAGCAAACATCCCATTACACAGACAACTAATACTATCGCCACAGTCATTTGTTTGAGAAGTCGCTTTTTCATATGATGAGGAGGGATATAATGAGGTTCTACACGATCAAACTCCCGAAATTCTTAGGTGGTTTTATTCGGGCGTTATTAGGTTCAGGTAATAAACGTTAGTTGTTTTAAGGGTTAAAATGAATGTTGCGGATTATATAACTTTTATCATTTATAACAAAGGCACAAAATAAAAATGACTTAAATATGAGTAAGAATCCATTCAAAGAATAGAAAAAAGGCTCCAAGATTGGAGCCTTTTTCTACAAACATATCATAAATTATACGCGTTCTACTTTTCCAGATTTTAACGCACGAGCTGAAACATACACGCGTTTAGGTTTACCATCAACCATGATGCGAACTTTTTGTACGTTAGCTTTCCAACTACGTTTGTTTGCATTCATAGCGTGAGAACGACTATTCCCTGCAGTCGTTTTACGACCAGTAACGACACATTTACGACTCATCAAAAATCCCTCCTACCTTACACTAACTGTTTACATACTTATATAATTTATCATAAAATATACTACTTTGCAATTTATTATTAATAAATTCATATATGATATTAGTTATAAGTAGATTTTTGAGTATGTATAACAGTAAAGTATCTATAATTCGGTAAATAAAATTCCCTTTCTGAACTGTTTCATGCTACATATGTAATAGCTAAATTTCTTCTCAAAAATACTTCATTTATGGTATGATGCTTGACAGGAAAAGTTTTTTCATACATTCTATAATGGATAACATGTTTCTTATAAACTTAGATTAAGTCCAATCTTCATATAGGAGGTTAGCAATATGTCAATTGAGCTAAAAACAAATGATGGAATGATTACAATTACAAATGATGTAATCGCAACTGTTGCAGGTGGGGCTGCTATTGAATGTTACGGAATTGTGGGAATGGCATCAAAAAAACAGCTTCGAGATGGTATTGCAGAAATTCTCCGTAAAGAAAATTTTGCAAAAGGAATAGTCGTACGTCAAGAAGAAGAGTTACATATTGATATGTACATTATTGTGAGTTATGGAACAAAAATATCAGAAGTCGCACATAACGTACAATCGCAAGTTAAATATAATCTTGAAAAAACATTAGGTTTACAAATTAAATCAATTAATATATATATTCAGGGTGTGCGTGTAAGCCAAGATTAAAGGGAGGAAGTCAGAAGTGACGCTAACAAAAATTGATGGAGCTACATTTGCTCAGATGGTGCTTGCTGGGGCTCATCATTTAACAAATAATGCTGATAAAATTGATGCATTGAATGTGTTTCCGGTGCCTGATGGTGATACTGGAACAAATATGAATTTATCCATTACATCAGGTGCAAATGAAGTGAAGAAATTAAACAACGAATCAGTAACTGTTGTTGCTAATGCATTTGCCAAAGGTTTATTAATGGGAGCACGTGGTAATTCAGGTGTAATTCTTTCACAGCTTTTTAGAGGTTTTTCTAAAGGGATTGAAGGGAATGAATATTTAGACATAGCTGGATTTGTTCAAGCTTTAGAAAGTGGTGTAAATACCGCATACAAGGCTGTAATGAAACCCGTTGAAGGTACGATCCTTACAGTAGCAAAAGATACTGCAAAAGAAGCAAAAGAAATTGCAAAAAGTGAAGAAGATCTAATTGTGTTTATGGAAAAAGTAGTCCAAGCTTCTAAAGCATCATTGAAAAGAACGCCTGACTTACTACCAGTATTAAAGGAAGTTGGAGTAGTTGATAGTGGTGGACAAGGGTTAGTTGTAATTTATGAAGGCTTCCTAGCTGCGTTAAAAGGGGAAGAATTACCTCAAAATACTGGACAAGATACAATGGATTTAGAAGACCTTGTACATGCTGAACATCATAAACAAGCGCAAGATTTCATGAATACAGAAGATATTGAATTTGGTTATTGTACAGAATTCATGGTTAGGTTTGAAGAAGAAAAATTAAAAGAACATCCTTATGATGAAGAGAAGTTTAGAGAAGAATTAAGTGCACATGGTGATTCCTTATTAGTTGTGTCAGATGATGAAATTGTAAAAGTACACATCCACGCAGAGTATCCAGGAGATGTTTTTAATTTAGGTCAGAGATTTGGAAGTTTTATTAATTTGAAAGTGGAAAACATGCGTGAACAGCATTCTAAAATTGTGGACAAAGAGCAAAATAGTCAAAAGAAGAAAAAGCCATTCGGAATAGTAACTGTAGCTATGGGTGATGGTATTACAGAGCTTTTTAAGAGTTTAGGTGCATCTGTTGTGATTCAAGGTGGACAAACAATGAATCCGAGTACGCAAGATTTAGCAAATGCTATTATAGAGGCACATGCTGATCATGTAATTATTTTACCGAATAATAAGAATATAGTGATGGCAGCAGAACAAGCTGCTGAATTATCTGATGTCAATGTGAAAGTAGTACCGACAAAAACGATTCCACAAGGAATGGCATCTTTACTAGTTTTTGAACCTGATGCTAGTCTAGAAGAAAATCATAAACAAATGTTAGAAGCAAGTACTACAGTAAAATCTGGACAAATTACGTATGCTGTTAGAGATACTCAAATCGATGGTATTACTATTCAAAATGGTCATTTCATGGGGTTAGCTGATGGAAAAATTAAAACATCCAATCAGTCAAGATTACAAGTGGTAAAAGATTTACTTTCAGAAATGATTGATGAAGATGATGAAATTATTACTATTTTGAGTGGAGAAGAAGCAACAGAAGACGAAGAAACTGAAATTATACAATTTATCGAGCAAAACTATCCAGAAGTGGAAGTGGAGTTACATCAAGGGAACCAACCTATTTATTCATATATATTCTCTATAGAATAATTGAAAGAATTGGATGTTTCCATGTATGTATTTGATAACCGAACTTTATCTAAATCAAAGATAAAGTTCGGTTTTTTCGCCAAGGAATCTAAATAGAGATAAGTCTTCATCATTTAAAGGAGAGGGAGTAAATAAGTGAATCAAGAAAGTTTAGGTAACATTAAAGGAATTGGTCCTAAAATGCTAGAGAAGTTGCAAGAATTAGGGATTTTCACATTACATGATTTAATGATGTATTTTCCAAATCGATATGATCACTATGAGCAAAAACCTTTATATGAACTAGTTCATGAAGATAAAGTTACGATTGTTGGAGAGGTGATGCATCAACCAGTTATTCAATTTTATAACCGGAAAAAATCGAAACTAACTGTTTCAATTAAAGTGGAGAATTCTGTAGTTAAAGCTGTTCTATTTAATCGTGCCTTTGCTAAAAACCATTTTGAAGTCGGAGAGGTATTTACATTCAGTGGAAAATGGGATCAGCACCGTTTACAAATTACTGTCGATCAGTTTAAAAAAGGGACAATGGAAGAGAATTCGCCTATTAGCCCTATATATCCATTAAAAGGGAATATCAAAAATAATCAAATAATTAAAGTTATGACACAAGTTTTGAGTGAGCAGATTGACTCAATTGAAGAGATTTTACCAGTTAACTATTTAAAAGATTATAAATTACCAATTCGCAAGGAAGCTTTTCAATCCATCCATTTTCCTCCTGACTTTGTACATCTAAAGCACGCTAAAAGAAGGTTTATATATGAAGAATTTCTTCTCTTTCAACTTAAAATGCAATTACTAAGAAAAAAGAATAAAGAAGTAACTAAAGGTAACCAACATAATTATAATGTGGAAAAAGTAAATCAGTTGATAAACAAAATGCCATTTCATCTTACAAATGCCCAACAAAGATCTTTGAAAGAGATTTTGGAAGACTTACATTCTCCGTATCGAATGAATCGTCTACTTCAAGGTGATGTAGGTTCAGGTAAGACTGCAATTGCAATTATTAGTCTGTATGCTGCTATCACTGCAGGCAAACAAACAGCATTCATGGTACCTACAGAAATTTTAGCAGAACAACACGAAAAATCATTACGTCAATTATTACCTGAAGATGTCATTATTGAACGATTAACAGGGTCTGTGAAAGGAAAAAAGAGAAAAGAAGTAGCACAAAATTTAGAAGCAGGTATCATAAATGTTGTAATTGGTACACATGCTTTAATTCAAGAAGACGTGCATTTTGCAAATTTAGGCTATATTGTGATTGATGAACAACACCGATTTGGTGTACAACAACGAAATACGTTGAAAGAGAAGGGTATACTTGCAGATTGTTTGTTTATGACAGCAACACCTATTCCGAGAACACTGTCCATTACGGCATTTGGAGATATGGATGTTTCAAAGATTGATGAAATGCCTGTTGGACGTAAAGCGATAAAAACATATTGGATTAAAGAAAATATGATGCAAAGAGTACTCTCATTCATTGATAAAGAACTAGCGAATGGTGCACAAGCATATGTAGTTTGTCCATTAATAGAAGAATCAGATAAGTTAGATATTCAAAATGCTGTAGATTTATACTTTCAATTACAAGAAGTGTATAAAGATAAATGGAAAGTAGGTTTGATGCACGGCCGATTAAATAATGATGAAAAAGAAAGAGTAATGCATTCTTTTACAGAAAATGAAACACAAATTTTGGTATCAACAACAGTGGTAGAAGTTGGAGTAAATGTACCTAATGCAACTGTCATGATGATACAAGATGCAGATAGATTTGGCTTATCCCAACTACATCAATTAAGAGGTAGGGTTGGAAGAGGAGATAAACAAAGTTATTGTATATTAGTAGCTAATCCTAAAGGAGACACAGGTAGAGAACGAATGAGAATTATGACAGAAACTACCGATGGTTTTGTATTAGCAGAAAAAGATTTAGAATTACGTGGTCCTGGAGATATTTTTGGTATAAAGCAAAGTGGGCTTCCGGATTTTAAATTAGGTGATTTAGCTCATGATTATCGAGCGCTAGAGACTGCCAGAAATGATGCAATAGATATTATTTTTCACCACCGATTACGAGAAGAAGAATTTCAACCTCTGTTGAAATATTTAAAAATAAACTTCGATTATTCTAAAGAAATATTAAACTAGAATCACTTGCAAATTACATCGTGGTATTATATATTACTATTAGTACCTAGTCATAAAATTGTCGATTAGATACTTCTTCAATTCATACATTTATATAATAATATATAGTATCAATGGATAAAGCTACTGCTTTAGATAGGCGGTGAAGATGTGAAAAAATCAAAAAAAGAACGTCAAAAAGAATTAATAGAAACAATTAAGGACCAGCCCTTTATTACAGATGAAACATTGGCGAAATCATTTCATGTCAGTATTCAAACAATACGATTAGATCGAATGGAATTGAATATACCTGAATTACGTGAAAGAATTAAATCTGTTGCAACATCTAACTGGAATGAAACAGTAAAAGCACTCCCAATCGATGAAGTAATCGGAGAAATAATTGATTTAGAATTGGATAAACGTGCAATCTCTATATTAGATATTAAAGAAGAACATGTTTTTTCACGGAATAAGATTGCGAGGGGACATCATTTGTTTGCACAGGCAAATTCTTTAGCTGTCGCAGTGATTAATGATGAACTTGCATTGACAACGAATGCAACAATAAAATTTACAAGACAAGTAAATGTTGGCGAAAGAGTGATTGCGAAGGCATATTTAAAGAAAGTGCTAAAGAAAAATCGTGCCATTGTAGAAGTGACAAGTACAGTTGAAAATGAACCCGTATTTAAAGGTGAGTTTGAAATGTTTAGATCTAACCAAGAGAAAGAGGGAAATAAAAATGAGAATAGCAATTGACGCAATGGGCGGTGACAATGCTCCAAAAGAAATCGTTTTAGGTGCAATAAAGGCTGTGAAAGAGTTTGATGATTTAGAAATTACCCTCATTGGTGACGAACAACAAATTAAACAGTATGTAAAAGGAACCTTACCTAATATTTCTATCTTACATACAAATGAACAAATAACAAGTGAAGATGAACCAGTCAAAGCGGTTAGACGAAAAAAAAATGCCTCTTTAGTATTAATGGCGAATGAAGTAAGAGATGGTCGTGCTGATGCCTGTATTTCGGCAGGTAATACAGGCGCATTAATGAGTGCAGGATTATTCGTAGTAGGCAGGATAAAAGGGATTGATCGACCAGCATTAAGTCCTACATTACCGACAACGAATGGGGAAGGATTCTTATTATTAGATGTCGGTGCAAATGTCGAAGCAAAACCACAACATTTGTTGCAATATGGAATTATGGGATCTATTTACATGGAAAAAGTACGTAATATTACAAATCCAAGAGTCGGGTTATTGAATGTTGGTACAGAAAATGGAAAAGGTACAGAGTTAACAAAAAAAGCATTTGAATTATTGAGCAATGCTCCTATACATTTTATTGGGAATGTAGAAGCAAGAGACTTATTGAATGGTGTTGCAGATGTAGTAGTCACAGACGGATTTAGTGGAAATGTTGCTCTAAAAACAATTGAAGGAACAGCTTTAACTTTATTCTCTATGTTAAAAGATAAATTTATGTCTTCTACTAAAACGAAATTTGCAGCAATGCTTGCAAAATCTGAATTACGTAATTTAAAAGGTCAATTGGATTATTCTGAATATGGTGGTGCTGCTTTATTTGGTTTAAAAGCACCAGTTGTAAAAGCACACGGGTCTTCCAACGAACAAGCTATATATAGTGCAATCAAACAAACGATGCATATTGTGAACAAAGATGTGATTACAAAAATAGAAACAGATGTACAACATTTACCAAAGCAAGGAGAGATGTAATCTATGAAGAAAATCGCTTTTGTATATCCAGGACAGGGATCACAAGCTGTAGGAATGGGAAAAGATTTTTACGAAAAATACAGTCTAGTTAAAGAAATGTTTGATCATGCAAATGAAATGGTTGGATATGATTTAACTTCATTGATGTTTGAAGGACCGAATGAGAAGTTAACGGAAACACAAAATGCACAACCTTCTTTATTGCTAATGAGTGCTGCGATTACAGCACTATTACAGAAAGAACAGATTACCCCTTTTTTAACTGCTGGTCATAGTTTAGGTGAGTATAGTGCGTTAGTTGCTTCAAATGCTATTTCTTACACAGATGGTGTTCAATTAGTACATAAACGTGGACAATTAATGGAAAATGCGTATCCTAAAGGACAAGGAAGCATGGCAGCTGTTTTAGGCTTGGAGTTACAAGGATTAAAGGATGCTTTAGAAGAAATCAAGCAACAATCGGATGAAGTTATTGATATTGCCAATTTAAATTGTCCTGGTCAAATTGTTATTTCAGGAACAAAATCAGCTATCGAAAAATCTGTGGATTTCTTAAAAGAAAAAGGTGCAAAAAGAGTGATTCCATTACAAGTGAGTGGGCCATTCCACTCAAGTTTAATGAAGCCAGCTGCAGAAGAATTTTCTGAAGAAATTGACAAGCTAGAATGGAATGACGCTGAAATTCCTGTGATTGCAAATGTTACAGCTAGTGAAGTAACAGATAAAACAACAATAAAAGATTTGTTAGTAAAACAATTGTATTCTCCAGTTCGATTTGAAGAAACGATTAACTTGATTCTAGAAAAAGACGTGGATGCAATTGTGGAAGTAGGTAATGGGAAAGTATTAGCTGGTTTGGTTAAGAAAGTAAATCGAAGAACAACGACATTCTCAATTGGAGATGTGGAATCATATCAATCATTTGTAAAATGGGCAAAGGAGGAATAGGAATGTTAGCAGGGAAAGTAGCACTTGTAACAGGTGGATCACGAGGAATTGGTAGTGCAATTGCTAAATTATACGCACAGAATGGTGCAAAAGTTGCAATTAATTATGCAGGAAATGATGAGAAGGCACAAGCAGTTGTTGATGAGATTGTTGCAAATGGTGGAGAAGCAATAAAGATTAAAGCAAATGTCAGTGATGAAACAGAAGTGAAAGGCATGATAAAAGAAGTAATTGGAACTTTTGGCCAATTAGATATTTTAGTGAATAATGCTGGTATTACTCGTGATAATTTATTAATGCGAATGAGTGAAGATGATTTTGATGCAGTAATCAACACAAATCTAAAAGGTGTATTTGTTTGTACGAAGTCTGTGACACGTCAAATGATGAAACAGCGAAGTGGAAGAATTATAAATGTTTCATCCGTTGTAGGTATTAGTGGGAATGCTGGTCAAGCTAATTATGTTTCAGCAAAAGCTGGTGTTATCGGACTAACAAAAACGACAGCTAAAGAATTAGCGCAACGTAATATCTTAGTAAATGCAATTGCACCTGGATTTATTGAGACAGACATGACTGATCAATTAACAGAAGACCAAAAAATGCAAATGCTAGGATTGATACCACTTCAAAAGTTAGGTCAAGCTCAAGATGTAGCGAATGTAGCGCTATTTTTAGCATCTGACCAATCAAATTATATTACAGGGCAAACCATCCAAGTTGATGGTGGAATGGTCATGTAACGAGAAGAATAGGTTTAATAAGACTACGTACTATATCCGTTCTTCATCACATAAATATAATAAATCTGGTTGCGTTGTTTTAAGATAAACTGCTATACTTTGAAAGGGGGTGACATACAATGTCAGATACATTCGAAAAAGTAAAACAAATCGTAGTTGATCATTTAGATGTAGAAGAGGAAAAAGTAACTCTTGAAGCATCATTTAAAGATGATTTAGAAGCAGATTCTTTAGATGTAGTAGAACTTGTGATGGAATTAGAAGATGAGTTCGATTTAGAAATCGCTGATGAGGATGCAGAGAAGATTGCCACAGTAGGAGACGCTGTTAACTACATAGAGAGCAATCGTTAATTAAAACAAAAGCGAAAGCGTCCGATTAGAAACGTAGTGACTGGAGTGAAACAACAGAGATAAAGGAATCACGATGAGCTTGCGAATCGATGATGACTTATTGTAAGTTGATTCGCGAAGTCACCTAGTTTCTGGACGCTTAAGCTGGATGATACAAAAGCGAAAGCGTCTGTTTAGAAATGAAATAATCAAGAAGCCTTACTATAGTAAGGCTTCTTGTACAAAAGTAATTGGAATCGTTTTATATTCAGTAGGTAGGTGAGAATAGTGTCTGATTTTAGTGCATTACAAAGTAAGCTTGGTATTCATTTTAATAATGAGAGTATGTTGAGACAAGCTTTTACACATTCATCTTATGTAAATGAGCATAGAAAAAAGAAACTTTCTGATAATGAAAGATTAGAATTTCTAGGTGATGCTGTTTTAGAATTAGGAATATCTCAATATTTGTATAGAGAATTTACTGAGATGGAAGAAGGAGACTTAACAAAATTGCGCGCATCGATCGTATGTGAACCTGCCTTGGTACAATTTGCGAGAAGTCTTGAATTTAACAAATATGTATTACTTGGGAAAGGTGAAGAAATGACGGGTGGTCGCAACCGGCCTGCATTACTTGCTGATGTATTTGAAGCTTTTATTGGAGCATTATATTTAGATCAAGGATATGAGCAAGTAATCGCATTTTTAAAGAAATATGTGTATCCAAAAATTACTACCGGTGCTTTTTCGCATACGATGGATTATAAAAGTCAGCTACAAGAAATGGTGCAACAATTTAAGAATAAAGTAGTAGAATATGAGATAGCTGAAGAACGAGGACCAGCCCATGATAGAGAATTCTATGCAATTGTTACTATCAACAATAAAATTGCCGGAAAAGGACTTGGTCGTACAAAGAAAGAAGCAGAACAAAGAGCTGCAAAAGAAGCATTAGATGATTTACATAAATAAACATGAGATGAGAAACCCGTACATTCCAGATGTACGGGTTTTAATCAAATCAAAATTATTTTGTAGTTAAGAAATGCGATGTGTTTTTAACTCTTCAATAAAGGCGTTTGTTTCCGCAACAGTTAAGCCGCCTTTCATTTTTAATAAATCATACAATGACTTAATCTCTTCGTAATTTTCTAGTTTATAATGTTTAGGGTCTAACAATGATGCATTTACAACGTTTAACATCTTCGCCATTTCATTAATCATAAACTCAAAATTATCTTCATTTTTAATCGATAAATCCAAACCTAACAACTCCAATTCTGATTGCTTGTATTCTTTCTTCTCACACTCTTTTCTTTATGATAAAATAAATAAGTTGAAATGGAAACAATTTTTACATAAATTATTGAATTTATTAGAGAATTTAAAATAAATGCATGTGAATATAGGGGTTTTAAAGATGTACTTACAACAAATTGATACAATCGGATTCAAGTCTTTTGCTGAAAGAATCAAAGTAGACTTTGTACAAGGTGTGACAGCAGTAGTAGGACCAAACGGTAGTGGGAAGAGTAATATTACGGATGCTATTCGTTGGGTTTTAGGTGAGCAATCAGCAAAATCTTTACGTGGTTCCAAAATGGAAGACATTATCTTTCAGGGGAGTGAGAATCGTAAAGCACTAAATATGGCGGAAGTTACACTGGTTCTTAACAATTCTGATGGAAGACTTCCTGTGGATTATAAAGAAGTTAGTGTGACTAGGAGGGTATATAGATCAGGTGAAAGTGAATTTTTGATCAATAAGCAATCTTGTCGCTTGAAAGATATTACTGATTTGTTCTTAGATTCTGGTTTAGGTAGAGAAGCGTTCTCTATTATTAGCCAAGGGAAAGTGGAAGAAATATTAAGTTCTAAGTCTGAAGAACGAAGAATTATTTTTGAAGAAGCAGCTGGTGTTTTAAAATACAAAAATAGAAAAAAACAGGCTGAATATAAGCTTGCTGAGACGCAAGAAAACCTTAATAGAGTAGAAGATATTATTTATGAGATTTCAGGCCAACTTGCACCATTAGAAGAGCAAGCGTCAATTGCTAAAGAATATGTAAGCCATAAAGAAAGACTAACAGAAGTAGAAGTTGGTTTATTGGTTAAAGAAATCACGCTTTTTGATATGGAGTTAACAAATGCAATAAAGGAAATCGAGCAATGGAAAGAAGCAAAAGAAAGAATCAATATACAAGCAAATGAAAAAAATAACGAACTACTTGAACAAAAAAAGAAATTACAACAAACGGATGATACGATTCAGCAATTACAAGATAAACTTTTGGAATGGACAAAGTCAGCCGAACACTTAGAAGGTAACAAAAAAATCTACCACGAAAGACTTCAACATTATTCAGAGAATAAAAATAATTTAGAGCTAGAGATATCAAAGTTAGACACTAAAATTCAAGAGTATAAACAGCTGATGCAAGTAGAATCTGAAAAACTAAAACAATTAACAACAGAAAGAAAAGATACAAAAATAGCGTTGGATAAGATTGTATCGCAATTAAGTAAAGAAAAATCAACATTAGAAGAAGATATTGAGTCACACAAGAGTGACTACATTGATTTGCTTAACCAACAAGCAGCGAAACGAAATGAACAGACATCTATTCAAAATCAATTGAATCGCATGAAAGGAAAAGAAGACTTACACTCAACAAAGTGGGATGATTCTCTTAAACAACGAAAAGAATTAGAACAAAGTGTGAATACTTACGAAGAAAAATTAGAGAAACTGAAAGTAAGTCTTGAAGAAATGAAATGTGAAGTATCGTCAATTGAAAAAAAGATAAGTGTTGAAACAAATTTAGTTACAGATATGGAACAGAAATATTATAAAGGCTTACAAATGATTGAAAATTTAAAATCTAAGAAAGAATTGTTAGAAGACTTAAAAGAAGACTTTCAAGGTTTTTATGCTGGTGTAAAAGAGGTTCTAAAAGCTCGAGAAAACAATGTGTTACAAGGAATTCATGGTGCAATCCCTGAATTAGTGACATTCGATGATTTGTATATTGACGCAATGGAAACGGCACTTGGAGCACAGGCACAACACATTGTGATGGAAAATGAAAAAAATGCGAGAGAAGCAATCAACTGGTTAAAAAGAACGAATAAAGGACGCGCTACATTTTTACCTTTAACGACAATGCAGTCAAAATCCATTCCGCAACATCTTTTTCAACAGATTAAAAATGAAGAAGGATTTATAGGAATTGGTTCGGACTTAGCACAATATGATAAAAAATATGAGCAAGTAATGAAAGCATTATTAGGTAACGTGATCATCGCAAAAACACTAAAAGATGCGAATAACTTAGCGGCAATGACAAATCGACGTTATCGTATCGTTACATTAGAAGGAGACATAGTAAATCCAGGTGGTTCCATGTCTGGTGGTGCAAAACAAAGAAAAAATCAGTCATTGTTTACACGTGAAAGAGAACTGTCTGATATAAATGAAAAATATATCGCTTATCAAAAAAGAATAGAGGATTTTGAACAACAATTACACAATCAAAAAACATTATTAAAAGAGCTAAAAATAGAGCAGAATGAGAAACAAACAAACTTAACGAATCTCTTAACAAATTATCAAAATGAAGAAAGTACCTATAAAGAAGTTAAACTCTCTCTTGAACATTTAAATCAACGTTTATCTATTTACGACCAAGATAAATTACAACAACAAGAAGAGAGAAATGAGTTGGTACAACGTTCGACAATAATAGAGAAAGAGTTGTCTCATATTGGAATGGAAATTAGTCAAATTGATGAAAAGGTTATGCAACTAACAAAAGAACTAGAAGAATTTGAGTTAAAAGAAGCTTTGTTAAAACAAAGCCATCAAGAATTGCAGATTAAATTTGCAGAGTTAAATACAAAGTTGACAAATCAAAAGGAAAAAGTAGAGCAAGTTACGAATGAATTGAATGAACTTTACTTAAATCATGAAGACAAAAACGATCAGTTATCTAAATTAGAACATGTAAAAAAAGCAAATCAAACGCCTGAAGAAATGAATCGTCAAATTCAAGAAGTACTATCAAAAGTTGATGAAACAAAGTTACAATTACAAGTTTCTCGTGATCAGCGTTTTTCCATTCAACAATTGATTGAAACAATAGAAATACAAATAAAAAACTGTAATAATGAAGAACAAGTACTAATGGAAGAACTTCAAAAAGTAGAAATTAAGAAAAATAGGCTAGAAATCGATTTAGATCAACGTCTAGATTTATTACAACATGAATATGTGATGACTTTTGAAAAAGCAAAACGAGATTTTAAGCAACCAGATGACTTAGAAGAAGCAAAAGAAAAAGTGAAATTGATCAAACGAGCAATCGATGAGCTTGGAACAGTTAATTTAGGTGCGATTGATGAATATGAAAGAATAAAAGAGCGATATGATTTTTTAACAAAGCAACAAGAGGATTTAGTTCAAGCAAAAAGAACGTTGTATGAAATTATAGCTGAAATGGATGAAGAAATGACAAGTCGATTTAGTGAGACGTTCCATCAAATTAAAGACGAGTTCAGTATTGTCTTCCAAAAGTTATTCGGTGGAGGAAAAGCTGAATTATGTTTAACAGATCCGAATCACATGTTAACAACAGGTGTGGATATTATTGCACAACCACCAGGTAAGAAGTTGCAGCAATTAGGACTTTTATCAGGTGGGGAAAGAGCATTGACTGCGATTGCTTTATTGTTTGCTATACTAAGGATACGACCAGTACCGTTTTGTGTATTGGATGAGGTGGAAGCGGCTTTAGATGAGGCGAATGTAACTCGATTTGCCACATATCTCAAAAAGTATAGCAGTGATACGCAATTTATTGTAATCACACATCGTAAAGGTACAATGGAAGAAGCAGATGTTTTGTATGGTGTGACGATGCAAGAATCTGGAGTTTCCCGCTTAGTATCCGTGAAATTAGAAGAAACGGAAGAATTACTGGAAGTTTAAAAGTAGGAGTGAATATAATGAGTTTTCTAAAAAAATTAAAAGATAAATTTCAATCAAGCAAATCAAATGAAGAAGTTGCAGATAATTATAAAGAAGGACTTTCCAAAACAAGAAAGAGTTTTTCGGAGAAAATTAATGATTTAGTTGCTAGGTATCGAAAAGTCGATGAAGATTTTTTTGAAGATTTAGAAGAAGTATTAATTTCAGCAGATGTAGGTGTATCTACAGTGCTTGATTTAATTGATGAGTTAAAAATGGAAGTGAAACGTCAGAACATTAGTGATACAAGTGAAGTGAAAACAGTTATATCAGAAAAACTTGTTGAGATTTATAATGGAGATGATGATGAAACAAATAAAGAGCTGAATATAAAAGAAAATGAACTAACAATTATGCTTTTTGTTGGTGTAAATGGAGTTGGTAAAACAACAACAATTGGTAAACTAGCACATCAATTAAAATCAGAAGGTAAAAAAGTTTTGTTAACGGCAGGTGATACATTTAGAGCAGGAGCAATCGAACAATTAAGTGAATGGGGTAAACGAATTGATGTAGATGTCATTAAACATAGTGAAGGAAGTGACCCTGCTGCTGTGATTTTTGATGGAATACAAGCAGCGAAATCGAGAAAAGCAGATGTTCTGTTGTGTGATACTGCGGGTCGTTTACAGAATAAAGTAAACTTAATGAATGAATTACAGAAGGTGAAAAGAGTAATTGAGCGTGAAGTGCCAAATGCACCGCATGAAGTATTACTAGTACTTGATGCTACGACAGGTCAAAATGCACTAAGCCAAGCAAAGACATTTGCACAAGCAACAGATGTTACCGGAATTGTATTGACTAAGTTAGACGGTACTGCTAAAGGTGGTATTGTTTTAGCAATCCGTAACGAACTTGGTATTCCAGTAAAATTAGTAGGTCTGGGAGAAAAAGTAACGGATTTGCAAAAATTTGATCCACAAGCATTTGTTTATGGACTATTTGCTGATATGCTAGAAGAGGAATAGACAAACTTGACATGATGCTATTATGGCTATTAGACTTGTTGTAAAGGCAATTCACTTAACGAGGTGTACAATTTATGCTAGAAAAAACAACAAGAATTAATTTTCTATATGATTTCTATCAAGCTTTGTTAACAGAAAAGCAACGAAGTTATATGGAAATGTATTATTTGGAAGATTTATCTCTTGGAGAGATTTCAGAAACGTACAATGTTTCAAGACAAGCAATTTATGACAATATAAGACGTACAGAACAAATGCTGGAAGGTTATGAGGAAAAGCTTAATCTATATAAGAAATTCCAAGAAAGGCAAACCTTACTAGAAAAAGCGACTAGCTTGATGAATAGCGAACAGTATAGTGAATTGAAAACCATTTTGGATAAAATTAGTGATATAGAATAGGAGGCGTATTATATGGCATTTGAAGGTTTAGCCGACCGCCTACAGAATACGATACAGAAAATAAAAGGTAAAGGAAAAGTTACCGAACAAGATGTAAAAGAAATGACGAGAGAAGTTCGTCTCGCATTATTAGAAGCAGATGTTAACTTTAAAGTTGTAAAAGATTTTGTGAAAAATGTGAAAGAACGTGCAGTTGGTCAAGAAGTAATGGAGAGTTTAACGCCGGGCCAACAAGTAATCAAAATTGTAAAAGATGAGTTATCTCAATTAATGGGCGGAGAAGAAAGTAAAATTGCAGTTGCTGATCGTCCCCCAACTGTTATCATGATGGTAGGTTTGCAGGGTGCAGGTAAGACTACAACTACTGGTAAATTAGCGAACTTATTACGTAAAAAGTATAACCGTAAACCATTATTAGTAGCAGCTGATATTTATCGTCCTGCTGCGATCGATCAATTAGAAACATTAGGGAAACAGTTAAATATGCCTGTTTATTCTCAAGGAACGGATATTAGTCCTGTAGAGATAGCCAAGCAAGGTCTTGAAAAAGCAAAAGAAGAACATTTAGATTATGTTTTAATTGATACTGCTGGTCGATTGCATATCGATGGCGAATTGATGGATGAACTTGTACAAATAAAAGAAGCTGTCAATCCTGATGAAATCTTTTTAGTTGTGGATGCGATGACAGGTCAAGACGCTGTCAATGTGGCAGAAAGCTTTAATGATCAACTCGATGTATCTGGTGTGGTATTAACGAAACTGGATGGGGACACTCGAGGTGGTGCAGCACTCTCCATCAAGGCTGTAACAAATAAACCGATTAAGTTTGCGGGTATGGGAGAAAAGTTAGATCAATTAGAAGTATTTCATCCAGAACGAATGGCTTCCAGAATTTTAGGGATGGGTGATGTGCTTTCATTAATTGAAAAAGCACAAGAGAATGTTGATGAAAAGCGTGCAAAAGAGTTAGAAGAAAAAATGCGTTCTGCATCCTTTACTTTTGATGACTTTTTAGAACAAATGGGTCAAGTAAAAAATATGGGGCCATTGGAAGATTTAATCGGTATGATTCCTGGAGCAAACAAAATGAAGGGCTTAAAAAACATGGAAATCGATGAAAAGCAGATTTCGCATGTGGAAGCGATTATCCAATCAATGACAGCAAAAGAGCGACAAGACCCTAGTATTATTAATGCAGGAAGACGTAAACGAATAGCAAAAGGTGCAGGAAGGTCTGTATCTGAAGTGAATCGATTGTTAAAACAATTTGAAGATATGAAGAAAATGATGAAACAAATGACAAACATGCAATCAGGAAAAAAAGGCAAAAAAGGTAAAGGTTTAAAGTTCCCTTTTCCTTTCTAATCATTATTTTTGTGTTGTAATGTAAAAACACTTTACAGACATAAAAAAATCTGATACAATTCTATCTTGTGTGAAACATTAATTTGGAGGTGGCAATAATGGCAGTAAAAATTCGCCTAAAACGTATGGGTTCTAAAAGAAATCCTTTCTATCGTATCGTAGTTGCAGATTCTCGTTCTCCACGTGACGGACGTATTATCGAGCAAGTTGGAACATATAATCCTGTTGCAAATCCTGTAGAAGTGAAAATTGATACAGATAAAGCACTAGATTGGATGACTAAAGGTGCGAAACCAAGTGATACTGTACGTAATTTATTCTCAAAAGAAGGCATCATGAAACAATTCCACGAATCAAAAAATCAATAATAAGTAGTGTGATGACATGAATACCTTAATCGAAACAATTATTAAACCGTTAGTAGACCATCCAGAAGCAATTGAAATCAAGGAAATAAATGAAGATTCGAAAATTGTTTATAAATTATCTGTACATCCTGATGATGTCGGTAAAGTGATAGGTAAAAACGGAAGAATTGCTAAGTCAATTCGAACAGTTGTTTACGCAGCGGGAATGAAGTCAAATAAAAAAGTTTATTTAGACATTATGTAAAAAGAGAAGGGAAACCTTCTCTTTTTTATATGATAAAAGATGGATTTTTCTTTAGTATTTTGCTATTCTTTAATTGTCTTTGTTATAAGACTAGAAAAATAGGACTAAAAAAAGTTTTATGTCCATAAGCAAAGTTTTTCTAATAATTAGAGAGGCTGGTCCCTTTGAAAATTATTCGTAAAGTAGCAGTAAAGCAAATTGTTACAGAGCAAACAAAAGTAAAGCTTGAAGAAGAGTATGAATTAAAGATATTTCAATTAGAGCAAGAGTGTCAGCAATTGCTTTTTGAGCAAAAGAAATTAGAACAACGATCTACAAAGAAAAAAGCAGATATCGCATTAAAATTTCAAAAAGAAATGTCTAATCGTAAAGATCATATTAAATGGTACAAATATAAATTAGAGCAATTAAGCATTTTGCCAATCGGTAGTGAGATTAATGATGGCGAAGTGGAAGCAATGATTGATGTAGAAGTTGGAATGGATTGGAATGAACTAGTCGACAAAAAATCAATCATTGTTAAAGATGGCATAGTAACAAAAATTACATAATATAGGTGGTAAACATGAACGAATACTTAAAAGTTGGAAAAATTGTAAACACACATGGGATTCGTGGAGAAGTAAGGATTATTAGAAATACGGATTTTGATGAAAGATTTGATATAGGATCTATCCTATATATTAAACAAAATGGAACAGATGATTATATAGAGGTTAAAGTGGTATCACATCGATTACATAAACAGTTTGACTTAGTACAATTTGACAATTTGACTAATATTAATGATGTCGAAAAATATAAAGGATCACTCTTGTATGTTTCAAAAAGTAATCTCATACCATTAACTGAGCATGAATATTACTATTATGAGATTATCGGGTGTGAGGTTGTTACAGAAAGTGGAGAACGTATAGGAAAGGTTAAGGAGATATTGTCAACAGGAGCAAATGATGTTTGGGTAACGAAATCAGACGAAGGAAAAGAATACCTTATTCCATATATTGAGCAAGTGGTGAAAAAAGTAAGTGTAGAAGATAAAACAATCACTATCAATCCAATGGAAGGACTATTAGATTAATGAGAGTGGATATATTATCATTATTTCCGGAAATGTTTGAAGGTGTTCTTGGTTCTTCTATTTTAAAAAAAGCTGCAGATAAACATCTATTTTCTTATAACATCATTAACTTCCGTGAATTTACAAAAGATAAACACAATAAAGTGGATGACTATCCATATGGTGGGGGAGCGGGGATGGTTTTAAAGCCACAACCAATCTTCGATGCAATAGATTCAATAGAAATAAAAGAAAATGTGAAGCCTCGAATTATTTTATTGTGTCCACAAGGAGAAACACTTACGCAAAAAAAATCAGAAGAGTTAGCAAAAGAAGAGCATTTAATCTTTATTTGTGGTCATTATGAAGGATATGATGAAAGAATCCGTACAGAACTTGTGACAGATGAGATATCTATTGGAGATTATGTTCTTACAGGTGGGGAATTAGGTGCGATGGTCATCATGGATAGTGTCATTCGCTTGTTACCAGGAGTATTGGGAAATGACCATTCGGCAACAGAAGATTCTTTTTCTACGGGATTATTAGAACATCCCCATTACACACGTCCTGCTGAATATAGAGGAATGAAAGTTCCAGATGTTCTCGTATCAGGTAATCATCAACATATTGAACAATGGAGAAGAAAAGAATCATTAAAACGAACTTTTTTAAGAAGACCAGACTTACTTGAAAATTATGAGTTGTCAGAAGAAGAAAAAAAATGGATTGAGCATTGGAAAGATGAAAGTTCTAGTTGATATATATATATAAATGTGTTATATTGATAGTTGTGCTTAAGTAGAAGCTTGAGTATATTAACGATGTTCCGCTATCTCTATAAAGTAGACAAGAGCATTGGTTTGGAAGGAGTGCATGAAGAATGCAAAAATTAATCGAAGAAATTACAAAAGAACAATTACGCACTGATTTACCTGATTTCCGTCCTGGTGATACTTTAAAAGTACACGTGAAGGTTGTCGAGGGTAACCGTGAACGTATCCAGGTGTTTGAAGGTGTTGTTATTAAGCGCCAAAACGGTGGAATTAGTGAAACATTTACAGTACGTAAAATTTCTTACGGTGTAGGGGTTGAACGTACATTCCCTGTGCATTCACCACGTGTCGATAAGATTGAAGTTATTCGTCGTGGTAAAGTTCGTCGTGCTAAGCTATATTACTTACGTAACTTACGTGGTAAAGCTGCTCGTATTAAAGAAATTCGTTAATCAAATGAATGTAAAAAGGAGCTTGCATTGTCAGGCTCCTTTTTCTTCTTGCTATAATATATTATAATAAATATGTTACAGTTATTATATATAGAGATACATATTGTATGTCATCTGGACTAATACTTTAAACAATAAGTGAATGTGCGAAAAAAGTGAGTATTTTGTTGGAGTAGAAAGAGGGAAATGGAATGACAACAAGAAAGACGGATTGGGTAGATTGGATAAAAACATTACTTATCGCAATATTAATGTTTATCCTAATAAGAATGTTTATTGCTATACCTATAATAGTAGAGGGACCATCTATGTTGCCAACATTAGAAAATGGCGAACGTCTAATTGTAGATAAATTGACATTAACATTTGAAAAGCCAGAACGATTTGATATTGTTGTTTTCCACGCAACTTCCAATAAAGATTACATAAAAAGAGTGATTGGTCTACCGGGTGAAGCAATAGAGTATAGGGATGATATACTATATGTGGATGGAAAGCCAATTGAAGAGTCATTTTTAGATGAGGTGAAGAGTGGCCTCTCTCCAGATGACAAATATACAACTGATTTTTCACTTGTAGAAATTCCAAACGGCCAGTTAACCGTACCAGAAGACCATCTTTTTGTATTAGGGGATAATCGAAATAACTCCACTGATAGTAGACATTTGGGCTTTATACCTTTAGATGAAGTGACAGGTATCGCTCGTTTAACATATTGGCCAGTTAATGATATAGAGATTTACTACTAACAAGGAGGAATGGATTGTGCCAATTCAATGGTTCCCTGGTCATATGGCCAAAGCGAAGAGAGAAGTACAAGAGAAGTTAAAATTAGTAGATTTTGTGATTGAATTAGTTGATGCAAGAGTTCCTTTATCATCACAAAATCCTTTATTGCAACAATTACTGAATAATAAAACAAAAATGATTGTATTAATGAAAAATGATTTGGCAGATAATAAGATTACAACTAAATGGTTATCTTACTTTGAGACAAAGGGTATTGTATCCATTGCTATTGATGTAAATAATAAAAAAGATATTCAAACAGTAATTCAAACGGCTAAAATGTTAGCAGAAGAAAAAATGGAACGATTACGGCGAAAAGGAATTCGACCAAGAGCAGCTAGAGCGATGATTGTTGGAATTCCGAATGTTGGTAAATCAACTCTAATTAATCGTTTAGCAAATAAGAAGATAGCTAAAACAGGAGATAGACCAGGGGTTACCAAACAACAGCAATGGATTAAAGTGAAAAAAGATTTCGAATTGTTAGATACACCAGGTATATTATGGCCTAAATTTGAAGATGAAGTTGTTGGATTACGACTAGCTGCTATTGGTACAATAAAGGATCAATTGCTGCCAATGGACGAAATAGCTACGTTTATTTTACGATATATACAATCTAACTATCCATCCATTATGAAAGAACGGTATGAAGTGGAAGAAGAGCTGACAGATATAGTTGGTATTTTCACAAAAATTGGAAAAAGAAGAGGTTGTTTAGAAGCAGGAGGTCATGTCAATTTTGACAAAACTGCAGAGATTATTGTCCAAGATTTGAGGAATAGCAGATTAGGACCAATTTCACTTGAACATCCTACAAATGAAGAATAAAGACATTCTATCACTGGAATGTCTTTATTTTTGTACATATATGTCGATATTAATGAAAAGAGGTTTTGTTATGAATGAGTGGAAAATAAGCAAAATAAAAGAATTTTTAGAAATGAATCAAATGACAGATGAATTAAAACTTAGATTATTAAACGATACACGCAAAGGTGTACACAAAATAGTTCAAGAATATGAAAAAAAAGAAGAACAGCAAAGACAATTGAAAGAGAAATTTATAGAAATGAGCCAATTTGAACGGGAGTTTTGGAAAAAAGATGAAAGAATTATAGTAGGTGTAGATGAAGTTGGTCGCGGTCCTTTAGCAGGCCCAGTAGTGGCATGTGCTGTAGTTTTGCCAGAGGACTTTTGCTTGTTAGGATTAGACGACTCCAAAAAAATACATAAAGCGAAACATGAACTTTTCTATAATTATATCGTAAACCATGCACTAGATGTTCAAGTTGGTATCGTAGAAGCGCAAGAAATTGATGAGATAAATATATTACAAGCAACAAAAAAAGCAATGAGAGAAGCGATCCATCTCATATCCTTACCAATTAATCATGTATTAATTGATGCAGTAGAGTTAACTGGGTTAACATATAAATCTACATCGATTATTAAAGGAGATCAAAAAAGTATTTCTATAGCTGCTGCAAGTATTGTAGCAAAAGTAACTAGAGACAGAATAATGAAAGAAATAGATCATCAATATCCCATGTATCAATTTAAGAAAAATAGTGGGTATGGAACAAAAGAACACATAAATGCAATTGAACAATATGGAATAACAGAAATACATCGAAAAAGTTTTTTGAAATCAATAAATTATTGAAGGTGAAAATGAAATGGATACACGACAAGTGTGGGTGGGATCAAATAAGCATATTGCGACATCGAACAGTAAAGATTCTCTAAGAGTTGGCCAAATGATACAGGGTAAAGTTGCGGAATTACATCTTAATCAAACAGCTACGATCTCAATTGGAAACAAGCAAGTAATTGCGCAATTAGAAACAGCTCTAGAAGCGAAAAAAAACTATCTGTTTCAAGTTACATCGACGAAAGGAACCATCCAATTAAAAAAAATTGCTGACATATCTGACGATTCAGGCGCTTCCATTAAAGATATGCTACAACGCATAGGTGTGCACTCCACAAAGTCGAACATAGAGTTTATGACACAGATAGTTAATAAAAACATTCCATTGAATCACGAACAGATAAGACAAATTGTAAATTTACTAGAGACATATGGTTCCAATACAAGTACGCAATCTGTCATAGAAGAAATATTAGCAAACAAACTTCCAATGACGGATAAAATCTATCAAGCATTAGCATTGTTTAAAGAGACGCAATTAGGTGCGGAAATGCGAGGTTTATTACAATCTATTCAACACGTGCAGTTACCAACATCCTCGCTCACTCAAATTCAAAATCAATTGCAGACATTTTTAGGTGTAAGTAATTTTAATCATAACAATGCCATAATGGAAGAATGGAAGACAGTGAATGAGATACTAAATAGAGCTCAAATTCAGCAAATGAACATAGACACCAATACACTAATAAAACCAAGAAATGGATTATCTATTACTCAAGATTTAACCACATTGATGGATCTATTGAAAAATGTTGTGAACAACAATGCTAATATCGTAGAGCAATTACAAACCATTCGACAAACATACACTGGTTCTAACATTGAGAATAATTTGTTGATGGAAGTGTTAGCTAAATTAAAGTCAAATCATTCTATTATGAACAATTCTAATACGAGCACAATGATTCATCAATTAGAAACAAAATTGGTGCTTGCAAATATGAGCCATTCTGCACTAAGTGTGTTAGGAATGCAAGGTGACTTTACGCCACTTCAGACGAAAGCGATAAATAGTATAATAAATGGATTACAACTAAATAAAACAGATATGCAAATGATTTTAACAAGAACAGAATTATTACCAAAATTACAAAACGTCTTAAGTAAAGCGGATTATAATTTTTTATTGCAAGCACTTCAAACAACTGATGCGAATAAGGAATCTATCGTTGACATACTTCAAAAGCTACAGCAAGTACAGCTTAGTAATAGGGATATCAACACTTTACGAGAGTTTTTCTTGAAGTATGACCAATTCTTAGGCAATGATACAAAAATGATTAAAAATCAGTTTTTACAGTATATGCAACATTTTATACAAACTAGTGGAATACAAGATGAAGCAATGATGGAAGCAAAAATAAATGAATTAGAGCAACACAGTTTAAAGCAATCCATGTTAGTAGGTGCACAACAGCAGTCAGATATGTTAGGCGATAAGATTACAAGATTAGTAAATCTTATAAATGGTGTGCAAATGAATATGTTAGATCAACAGCAAGGCAATCTTCAACTACATTTGCAATTTCCGGGGGATAAGTTTGGACTTACTGAGGACATACGTTTACAATTTGAAGGAAAAAAGAAAGAAGGAAAAGACCAAATTGATGCAGATTATTGTAGAATATTATTTCATTTAAATCTTGCGAAAATGAAAGAGACAATAATCGCTATGTCTATTCAAAAAAGGGTCGTCCACTTGACTGTTTATAATGATACAGAAGAAGTAAAAAATTATATTACATTATACAAACAAGATTTAAAAGAGAAGCTTGAAGCATACGATTATTTTCTAAGTAATGTAACATGGAAAGATATGAAAAGTTTTAACCAAAAAACTTCAAGCAATACAATAAACGAGAACTATGCAACGAATCCTATAGGAGGAATTGATTATAGAATATGACATATGAAAAGAATAAAACGAATAGAAAAGCAGTTGCGTTGAAATTTGACCAGAATAAAGATGATGCACCTAAACTAACAGCATTAGGGAAAGGTTTAGTTGCTGACAATATAGTAAAAAAAGCAAAGGAAAATAATGTTCCCATTCAAGAAGATCCAACACTTGTCGAGTTGTTATCACAACTAAATATTAATGAAACGATACCAGAGGAATTATATCAAGCTGTCGCAGAAGTATTTGCATATATCTATCAAATTGACAAAAAAATCAACTAAACGAACTAGTTGTGAGTTAGGTGATCTAAAAAAACAATAGATTAAATAGATGAATAAGTAGACAATTGCTATACTCTTTTATACAATGAAATTGCAATGAATAATTGATGGGAGGATGAAAGATGAATATTCATGAGTATCAAGGAAAAGAAATATTGCGTCAATATGGCGTTCGTGTACCTAACGGTAAAGTAGCTTTTACTATAGATGAAGCTGTTCAAATAGCGAAAGAATTAGGCACGAAAGTCAATGTTGTAAAGGCACAAATTCATGCTGGTGGAAGAGGGAAGGCTGGCGGTGTAAAAGTAGCCAAAAATATTGATGAAGTACGTACATATGCAGAAGAGATTCTAGGAAAAACATTAGTAACGCATCAAACGGGTCCAGAGGGGAAAGAAGTTAAGCGTTTACTAATTGAAGAAGGTTGCGATATTCAAAAAGAATATTACATTGGATTAGTACTTGATCGTGCGACTTCCAAAGTTACGATGATGGCATCTGAAGAGGGCGGTACCGAAATCGAAGAAGTAGCAGCACGTACACCTGAAAAGATATTTAAAGAAGTGATTGATCCAGTGACTGGATTATTACCATATCAAGCTAGAAGACTTGCATTTCATATAAATATTCCAGCAGAATATTTATCGAAAGCGGTTAAATTTATGATGGGCTTATATCAAGTCTTTGTCGAAAAAGATTGCTCAATAGCAGAAATCAATCCACTTGTGACAACAGGTGATGGTGAGGTTTTAGCATTAGATGCGAAGTTAAATTTCGATGATAATGCATTATTTAGACAAAAAGATATTGTTGCATATAGAGATTTAGATGAAGAAGATGAAAAAGAAATCGAAGCATCTAAATATGATTTAAGTTATATTGCATTAGATGGAAATATAGGATGTATGGTCAATGGAGCAGGACTTGCAATGGCAACAATGGATATTATTAAACATTATAGCGGAGATCCAGCAAACTTTTTAGACGTTGGTGGCGGTGCAACTGCTGAAAAAGTTACAGAAGCATTCAAAATCATTCTTTCTGATAAAAATGTAAAAGGTATTTTTGTTAACATTTTTGGTGGAATTATGAAATGTGACGTAATTGCAGAAGGTGTTGTACAAGCGACTAAAGAAGTTGGTTTAACGATTCCACTTGTGGTTCGTTTAGAAGGTACGAATGTGGATGCAGGTAAAGAAATATTAGCGAAATCCGGATTAAATATCACTGCTGCTGAATCAATGGCAGATGGTGCACAAAAAATCGTTACACTTGTAAATAACGCATAATAATTCGCTAAATAGGATAAAGGAGGATTAGTTGGATGAGTGTATTTATTAATAAAAATACGAAAGTGCTAGTCCAAGGTATCACAGGGTCTACGGCACTTTTCCATACAAAGCAAATGTTAGAATATGGGACAAACATTGTTGGGGGTGTAACACCGAAAAAGGGTGGAACGGAAGTAGAAGGAGTACCTGTATTTAACACGGTTCAAGAAGCTGTATTACAGACGGGTGCAAACGCTTCAGTAATTTATGTTCCAGCACCTTTTGCGGCTGATGCAATTATTGAAGCTGTAGATGCAGAATTGGATTTGGTTATTTGTATTACAGAACATATTCCTGTAATGGATATGGTAAAAGTGAAGCGATATATGGAAGGTAAACATACAAGATTAGTAGGTCCGAATTGTCCTGGTGTTATCACTCCTGAAGAATGTAAAATAGGTATCATGCCAGGTTACATTCATAAAAAAGGCCATATAGGTGTCGTCTCACGTTCTGGTACATTAACATATGAAGCTGTTCATCAGTTATCTCAAGCAGGATTTGGTCAATCAACAGCGGTAGGAATTGGTGGAGACCCTGTCAATGGCACAGACTTTATTGATACATTAAAAGCATTTAATGAAGACCCTGAGACAGAAGCTGTCATGATGATTGGAGAAATTGGTGGGACAGCGGAAGAAGAAGCAGCGGAATGGGTAAAACAAAATATGACGAAACCAGTAGTAGGATTTATCGGTGGTCGTACTGCGCCTCCAGGTAAAAGAATGGGACATGCAGGTGCGATTATTTCTGGTGGAAAAGGAACTGCAGAAGAAAAAATTAACGTGTTAAATAGCTGTGGAATTGAAGTTGCAGAAACGCCATCAGTGATGGGTGAGACTTTAATTGAAGTGCTTAAAAAGAACAAACTTTATGATAAATGTAAAACTCATTAATTTTATTTTAGTAAAAGAGATGGGAACCCCCCATCTCTTTTATTTACAAAAGGATGTGATATTGTGGATAAATCATCTTGGAGATTAATTCATCTTCATAGAATAAAAGGTGTAAGTAGAAAGTTGATTTGGAAAATGTTAAAAAAAGACCCATATTTAGAAGAGTTATATCATCTGTCCATTACTGAACTTGTTTTACAGTATCAAATATCTTTAGATAAGGCGACATGGATAAAAAATGAACTACAAAATACCTCACTTAAGAAAGAAATATATCGTGATGCTCAAACATATACAATCATAACAATATATCATCAACAGTACCCACCCTCTTTAAGATGTATACCCGATCCACCTCTTGTACTCTATCTTCATGGTAACCCTTCTTTGCTAAAATATGACCCAATATTAAGTGTAGTCGGTACTAGACAGCCATCTAAGTATGCAAGAAATGTCATGCAAAAATTACTTATACCACTAGCAAGAGAGAATTGGTTAATTTGTAGTGGATTAGCATTAGGTATAGATGGAATAGCACATGAGATCGCAATAATGGAACAAAGTCCAACAATTGCTGTCATAGGTTGTGGCTTAAATCATATCTACCCTAAAGAACATGTAAAACTATTCAATAGAATAAGTGAAGTCGGGTTGATTGTCTCAGAATATCCACCAAATCAATCCCCTAAGAGATACTATTTCCCTGAAAGAAATCGTATTATAAGTGGATTAAGCTTTGGTACACTCGTTATTGAAGCAAAACAAAAAAGCGGATCATTAATAACAGTCGAACAAGCATTAGAACAAGGTAGAGAAGTATTAGCAGTTCCAGGCTCCTTAATGAACATTGCAAGTGAAGGCTGTCATCAACTGATTCAAGATGGTGCCAAACTCGTTTACAGTGCAGTAGATATTTTAAATGAATGGGAAAGTAGCAAAGAAAGATGGCAAATGCTAATCTCAAATGATGAGAAAATTATGTAAAATGAGGTTTGAAATGTAAAATATTATTTGATATGTTTGACAAAAGCTAAGAAAGTATTTCATAATAGGGAAGATTTATTGTATGAAATTCCAGTTTTACCACAATGGAATATAAAGATTGAACAAATAGGGAGTAGGCCTCTTGGGAGGGTATAATTATGGCACAATATTTAGTAATTGTGGAGTCACCTGCAAAAGCAAAAACAATAGAGAGATATTTAGGTCGTAAATTTAAAGTCAAAGCATCTATGGGACATATAAGAGATCTACCTAAAAGTCAAATGGGTGTAGATGTAAAAGAGCAATTTGAACCGAAATATATTACAATTAGAGGAAAAGGACCTGTTTTAAAAGATTTAAAAGCTGCAGCAAAAAAAGCGGATAAAGTATATCTTGCGGCCGATCCGGATCGCGAAGGAGAAGCGATAGCTTGGCACTTGGCGCATAGTTTAAACATAGATGTTGATTCAGATTGTCGAGTTGTTTTTAATGAGATAACAAAAGAAGCAGTAAAAGAATCGTTTAAGCACCCACGTAAAATTAATATGGATCTAGTTGATGCGCAACAAGCAAGAAGGGTACTTGATCGATTAGTTGGATATAATATAAGCCCATTATTATGGCAAAAAGTTAAAAAAGGATTAAGTGCAGGACGTGTACAATCTGTCGCTGTAAAATTAATTATTGATAGAGAAAATGAAATTAAGAATTTTGAACCTGAAGAATATTGGAGTATTACTTCTTCATTCAATAAAGACAAACAGCAATTTGAAGGCAACTTCTATGGAACGAACGGAAAAAAACAAGCATTAAAATCTAAAGAAGATGTCGACCAAATTTTGTCACAAATTAAAGGTGAAGATTTTACCATCGATAAAGTGACTAAAAAAGAAAGAAAAAGAAATCCATCTTTACCATTTACTACGTCCACATTACAGTAAGAAGCTGCACGGAAATTGAATTTTAGAGCGCGTAAAACAATGATGATTGCTCAACAATTATATGAAGGTATTGATTTAGGCAAACGCGAAGGTGGCATAACAGGTTTGATTACGTATATGCGTACAGATTCTACGAGAATTTCTGTTACGGCACAAAATCAAGCTAAAGACTATATTGAAGAAAATTATGGTAAAGAATATTTAGGCACTGTTAAACAAGCGAAGAAGAATGATGGGGCACAAGATGCACACGAAGCAATTAGACCTACGAATGTATTGCGTGATCCTCAGTCATTAAAAGCAATCTTATCAAGAGATCAATTACGTTTATATAAGTTGATTTGGGATCGTTTTATGGCTAGTCAAATGGCACCGGCTGTGATGGATACAATGACCGTTCATTTAGTAAATGAAGGAGTTGAATTTAGAGCGACTGGTTCTAAGATTAAATTCAAAGGTTTTATGAAAGTGTATATTGAAAGTAGTGATGACCAAGAAAAGCAAGCAGATCATTGGTTACCAGAACTTGCGGAAGGCGAAAAAATTCGATCAGAGAAAATTGAGCCGAATCAACATTTTACTCAGCCACCACCAAGATACACGGAAGCAAGGCTAGTTAAGACATTAGAAGAGCAAGGAATAGGACGCCCTTCAACATATGCTCCTACATTAGACACCATTCAACGTAGAGGATATGTAGCTCTTGATAATAGAAGATTTGTTCCAACAGAATTAGGAGAGATTGTTCTTTCATTAATTGAAGAGTTCTTCCCTGAAATTATCGATGTTGCTTTCACCGTTAAGATGGAAGGAGATCTTGATGCAATAGAAGATGGGAAAACTAATTGGATTGAGATTATTGATCAATTTTATACAGGCTTTGAGAAACGACTTCAAGTGGCAGAAAAAGAAATGGAGAAAGTTGAAATTAAAGATGAGCCTGCAGGAATTGATTGTGAAAAATGTGGCCACGAGATGGTATACAAGATGGGGAGATATGGGAAATTCTTAGCATGCTCTAACTTTCCTGATTGTAGAAATACAAAACCAATTTTGAAAGAAATTGGTGTGAAATGTCCAGAATGTAAAGAAGGCAATGTTGTGGAAAGAAAATCTAAGAAAAAAAGAACTTTTTATGGGTGTGATAATTATCCGGAATGTGACTTTTTATCATGGGATAAACCTGTAGGAAGAGAGTGTCCAAAATGTAATACAATGTTAGTAGAGAAGAAATCTAAAAAAACAGCCCAAGTACAATGCCCATCATGTGATTACAAAGAAAAAGAAGAGAGTTAAAGACAAAGAGCTTGTTTACGATAATTGTGTAACAAGCTCTTTGTATGTGTGCAAAATTTGTTTATATCGGACAATAAATGGGAAGTACTTAAATAATATGACCATTCAGAAAACTTTGACAAAATTGCGAAATGAATTGAAGTAATTCCTATCTTATGTTAGTATTTTATAGCATTTAGGAGTGGTATAATGAATGTATTTCACAAAGAATGGTTGTTATTTTTAGATTATTTAAAAATCGAAAGAAATGCAGCTAAAAATACGATAGATATCTATTATCATGATATCACACATTTTATTCGTTTTATGGAGAATGAAAATATTAGTATGTTGGAAGAAGTAGACCATTTAATTATTAGAAATTATTTGACGACATTATATAAACAAGGTTTGTCCAAACGATCTGTAGCAAGACATATATCGGCACTAAGAACATTCTACAAAATATTAATGCGAGAAAATGTGGTGGAATCCAATCCTTTTAAACAAATTAGCTTACCTAAGCAAGATAAACCAATTCCACATTTTTTATATGATGAAGAGATGGAATTAATTTTATCTACAATGGATTCGGATACATCATTAGGACAAAGAAATATTGCAATAATTGAATTGATGTATGCAACAGGAATTCGTGTAAGTGAATGTGTACAATTGACATTACAAGATATTGATTTTGATTTACAAACAATACTTGTGCTAGGGAAAGGGAATAAAGAGAGATATGTTCCTTTTGGAGAATTTGCAAAAGATGCCCTTTCAAGATACATATTAAACGGAAGAAAAGACTTGGTAAACAAACAGAATACATCAACTAATTATATTTTTGTAAATGCTGAAGGAGCACCGTTGACAACTAGAGGCGTACAATATATTTTAAACAAAATTGCAAAAGATATTGGACTTACTGTAAAACTTCATCCACATAAATTAAGACATACTTTTGCTACGCATCTACTCAATAATGGTGCTGATTTAAGGGTTGTACAAGAATTATTAGGGCATTCCACACTATCTACAACACAAATCTATACACACGTTTCTAAAGACAGATTGAGCAAAGTGTATCAAAATGCACATCCAAGAGCCAAAAATTAAAGGAGTGATTGAGTGATGGAACAATTTCATGCAACGACAATATTTGCGATACAACATAACGGTAAAAGCGCAATGTGTGGAGATGGCCAAGTTACATTTGGAAATCAAGTTGTAATGAAACATTCGGCAAAAAAAGTAAGACGAATTTACAAGAATCAAGTATTAGCTGGATTTGCAGGATCTGTTGCAGATGCGTTTCAACTATTTGAGAGTTTTGAACAAAAGTTAGAGAGTTATGATGGTAAATTATCAAGAGCAGCAGTGGAGCTAGCGAAAGATTGGCGAAATGACAAGTATTTACGTAAATTAGAAGCGATGCTAATCGTTATGGATAAAAGTGAATTACTACTAGTTTCAGGGACAGGAGAGGTTATCGAACCGGATGACGGGATTTTAGCAATAGGTTCTGGAGGTAATTACGCATTAAGTGCTGGAAGAGCATTGAAAAGAAATGCACCTTCTCTAACAGCAAGTGAAATAGCAAAAGCTTCTCTAGAAATAGCTGGGGAAATATGTGTATTTACAAATAACCATTTAGTGTTAGAAGAATTGTAACAATAGGAGGTACAAAAATGTCAATGAATTTAACACCAAGACAAATTGTATCAAATCTAGATACGTTTATTGTTGGACAACAACAGGCAAAAAAAGCTGTCGCTATTGCTTTAAGAAATAGATACCGAAGAATGCAATTACCTGATGAATTAAAGAATGAAATCATGCCTAAGAATATTCTGATGATTGGACCTACTGGTGTGGGTAAGACTGAAATTGCAAGAAGAATGGCCAAATTAGTTGGCGCACCATTTATAAAGATTGAAGCAACGAAGTATACAGAAGTTGGTTATGTTGGAAGAGATGTCGAATCAATGGTACGAGATTTGACGGAAACATCTGTTAGAATGGTAAAAGAAGAGGAAATGAAAAATGTTGAAGAGAAAGCAATTGAAGCAGCAAACAATAAAATACTAAAATTGCTCGTGCCATCAAAACAAAAGTCGAATCATTCAAAAAACCCATTTGAGTTTTTTATGAATAATCAGCAACAGGCAAACGAAAATAATCAAGAGACAGAAGAAAAAGAAGAAATAAGATTAAAGAGAGCTCAAAAGAAAAAATTATTAGATTTAGGTGAGTTAGAAGATAATGAGGTAATTGTAGAAGTGGATGAACAAACACCTTCTATGTTTGATATGTTGCAAGGATCAGGTATGGAACAGATGGGTATGAATATGCAAGATGCATTTAGTTCATTAATGCCTAAGAAAAAGAAAAAAAGAAAAATGCTAGTACGAGATGCAAGGAAGATATTAACACAACAAGAGGCTCAAAAGCTAATTGACATGGATTTGGTTACACAAAAAGCGATAGAACGAACGGAACAAATGGGTATTATTTTTATAGATGAAATTGATAAAATTGCAGTAAAACAAGACAATGCGGGTGGTGTCTCAAGAGAAGGCGTTCAAAGAGATATTTTACCAATTATTGAAGGTTCATCTATTGTGACGAAATATGGTTCTGTCAAAACAGATCATATCTTATTTATTGCTGCAGGAGCCTTTCATATGTCAAAACCGTCTGATTTGATTCCAGAATTACAAGGGAGATTCCCTATTCGAGTGGAATTAGAGAAACTAACTGTAGAAGATTTTAAACGAATATTAGTGGAACCTTCCAATGCGTTAATTAAACAATATCAAGCATTGTTAGAAACAGAAGGTATCTCTATTCATTTTGATAATGATGCAATAACGAGAATTGCAGAAATCGCTTATGAAGTGAACCAAGAAACGGATAATATCGGAGCAAGAAGGCTTCATACAATACTTGAGAGACTATTAGAGGAATTATCTTATGAAGCATCTGAGATTGGCGTAGCTAGTATCCCGATAACAGAAAACTATGTGAACGAGAAACTAAGGTCCATTGCAAAAAATAAAGATCTTAGTCAATTTATTTTATAAGGCTGGTGTTACACATGAATTTATTACAAAAAACAAGAGCAATTAATGCGATGTTACAAAAGTCAAAAGGAAAATCAGTTAATTTTACAGAAATGTCCAAAACATTAAGAGATGTAATTGAAGCGAATGTTTTTATTGTAAGTAGAAAAGGGAAGTTACTTGGATTTGCAATCAATCAACAAATCGAGAATGACCGAATGAAAGGTATGTTAGAAGAAAGAAGATTCCCATTAGAATATACGGAAAACCTGTTTAATATTAAAGAAACAGAAATCAATTTAACAATTGATAGTGAATATACTGCTTTTCCTGTTGAAAATAAGGAATTGTTTCAATCAGGACTAACGACGATCGTACCAATTATCGGAGGGGGCCAACGATTAGGTACTTTAATTCTTAGTCGTTTAGCTGAAAGCTTTCAAGATGATGATTTAATTCTGGCGGAATATGGTGCAACAGTTGTAGGGATTGAAATATTACATGAAAAATCAGAAGAAATTGAACTAGAAGCTAGACGAACTGCTGTGGTACAAATGGCAATAAGTTCACTTTCTTATAGTGAATTAGAAGCAATTGCACATATATTCAAAGAACTTGGGGGTAAAGAAGGATTACTTGTTGCCAGTAAAATAGCTGATCGTGTAGGAATTACTAGATCCGTTATAGTTAATGCGTTACGTAAATTGGAAAGTGCTGGTGTAATTGAGTCGAGATCACTTGGAATGAAAGGTACGTATATTAAGATTTTAAATGATAAATTTTTAAAAGAATTACAAAATTATAACTAAATGAAATTGTCGATTTCAATTTAGAAATATTAGTATTATTAGACTAATAAATACAGAAAAAACACACGAACATGATTTATCGAAAATAGATAAATAAGTTGAGTGTGTTTTTTATATTGTTATAAATAGGTTAATATAACTAAAATATATCCGAATTTCCACTTTTTAAACTGATAAAAAAGACTCATTTTTTACGTGTGACTGCAAAAATCACATATAAGTGACTTTTCGTCATAGACACTTTGGATTATTTGTCTTACAATATTCGATAGAGTGTTTACTTTTTTGTCGGTTTTTAGAAAATGGAGGAGAAAATTATGATTTTTGGTAATACCATTCAAACATTACAAAGTTCTTTAAACTATGCTAGTACTAAGAATCAAACAATTGCAAATAACATATCAAATGTAGATACACCTAACTACAAAAGTAAAGAGGTTGTTTTTAAAGATGCATTACATACGGAACTAGATAGACAATTCCAAGCAACTAGAACGAATGAGAAACATAATTCTTTTGGTAATAACAATTCAAGTTCATACAGTATTGTGACAAATGATACAACAACATATAACCATAACGGAAATAATGTAGATATTGACAAAGAAATGACAGAATTAGCAAAAAACCAAATCTATTACCAGGCATTAATTGATCGCATAAATGGTAAATTTAATAGCTTGAACACTGTTATTAGAGGAGGTAATTAAAGATGTCGATATTTAATGCAATAAATGTAAGTTCAAGTGGCTTAACTGCACAACGATTAAGAATGGACACCATTTCATCTAATATAGCTAATGTCGATACAACGAGAGCGACAATCAATGAGGATGGGGAATACGAACCGTACCGAAGAAAAATGACAGTATTTGAATCAAAAGACACAGGGTTCTCTTCTGTACTTAATAGACAAACACGCAATAGCAATTCTCGTGGTGAGGGAGTAATCGTGTCTGAAATAGTAGAGGATGAGACCGAACCTTTTAAATTAGTATATAACCCTAATCATCCAGATGCGAATGAAAATGGCTATGTCGAATTGCCTAATGTCGATCCTTTAAAAGAGATGGTTGATTTAATGAGTGCAACTCGTTCATATGAAGCAAATGTAACATCACTTAACGCAACAAAATCGATGTTGCTTAAAGCTTTAGAAATTGGTAAATAAATTTAGAGTTATGGAGGATACAAAATGAACATACATTTCCTTAATTCCCAACATATTAATGGTATGAATAATCATACTGTTCAAAACAATATTACAGTCGGAGAGGCACAAAAAGAATTCGCATCTAATTTGCAAAATGCAATAGAGTCATTAAATAATGCACAGTTAGAATCTGATAAAAAAACGACAGCATTAGCAAATGGTCAAATTGATGATTTACATGATGTAATGATCACTGCACAAAAGGCAAGTATACTTTTACAAACAGGTGTACAGGTGCAAAAGAAAGTAATAGATGCTTACAATGAAGTAATGCGAATGCAAGTTTAATAACGTCTGAGTAATTAGTTTTGGGGGCAAAAAATGAATGAGACAATAAAAAAGTACATACGTGTTTCAAAAGAAAAGTACCAGTCACTTTCGAAACTTCAAAAAGGTACAATATTTGGTTCACTAGGTATTATTCTGATTTTAATCATTGGTATAAGTATATTTGCAAGCAACAAAAATTTCGTGCCATTATATAGTGATTTAACAATACAAGAAGTTGGACAAATAAAAGCAGAATTGGATGCAAAAGGTGTCCAATATGAATTGATCAATGGAGGCACAACAATTCAAGTGCCTGAAGCGCAAGCTCAATCATTACTTGTAGATTTAGCTTCACAAGGAATTCCCAAAAGTGGAAGTATAGATTACTCATTCTTCTCTGAAAATAGTTCTTGGGGTGTGACAGATAATGAATTTGATGTAATGAAATTAGATGCAATGCAATCAGAGTTAGCGAATCTAATTGCTCAAATTGAAGGAATCGATTCTGCTGAAGTTAGTTTGACTATTCCAAAGGATCCTGTGTTTGTTAGTGAACAAAAACAGGATTCAAGTGCGGCAATTGTAATACAAACGCAGCCAGGGTACCAATTCGAACCAAATCAAATTAATGCACTATATCATTTAGTGTCTAAATCTGTACCAAACCTTTCTACAGATAATATCGTCATTATGAACCAAAATTTTGAGTATTTTGACTTAAATGATGAAAATACTTTAGCAAGTTCTGAAAGTTATGCGTCACAACAGCAAATAAAACAAGATATTGAACAAGATATTGAACGTCAAGTGCAACGAATGCTTGGTATGATGATTGGAATGGATAAAGTGGCAATATCCGCGACTGCAGATATTGACTTTACACAAGAACAACGAGTCGAACAATTAGTCGAACCTGTAAATGAAGAAACAGATACATTACCTGTAAGTATTGAAACAATAACAGAATCTTTTACAGGTGCACAGCCCGAGAATGGTGCTGTTGGTACGGAGGAAGGCGACACTCCGAATTATCCAGCGGGATTAGATGGTAACGTCGGCGATTATGAAATGGTGAAAGAATCTGTTAATAATGAATTTAATAGAATTCAGAGAGATATTGTAGAAAGTCCATATAAAATTAGAGATTTAGGAATTCAAGTGGCTATTGACAATACAAGAACTGGCGAAAATGGCGAAGTTGAACAATTGGCGCCAGCTGAACAAGTTGCAGTAGAAGAAAGTGTCGCATCGATCTTGGACTCCATTATTCAGACAACAATCGATAAGTCCTATGGAAATGTTGTGCCAGGTGAGAACGTATCTATTGTGTTCCAACCGTTTAATGGTGTAGACAATACGACAGAAAATGTAGTTACTACTACCATTCCAATATATGTATACATTGCTCTAGCATTATTAGTCGTGATAATCATTGTATTAATACTATTATTACGCAAACGTAAAAAGGTAACGGAAGAAGAAGTGGAGGAAGAAACAGTCATTTCTGAAGAAGTACCTGCGATGGTAATGAATGACGATTCAGATGATACAAAACGTAGAAAACAATTAGAGAAATATGCACAAGAAAAACCAGAAGATTTTGCAAAATTATTAAGAAGTTGGATTTCTGAAGACTAAGGAGGTTAATGAAATTGGTTAGAAAAAAAAGTGCATTAACTGGTAAACAAAAAGCAGCAATTCTATTAATCTCACTTGGTCCAGATGTATCCGCACAAGTATACAAGTTTTTGACACCTGAAGAGATTGAGCAGTTAACACTCGAAATTTCTTCAGTGAAAAAGGTAGATAATGAACAAAAGGCGGCCATACTAGAAGAATTTCAAGAAATTGCATTAGCGCAAGATTATATTTCTCAAGGTGGTATAGGCTACGCAAAAACTGTATTAGAAAAAGCATTAGGTACAGATAAAGCGAATGATATATTAAGTAGGTTAACTTCCTCTTTGCAAGTTAAACCCTTTGACTTTGCTAGAAAAGCAGAACCGTCGCAAATCATTAACTTTATCCAAAATGAACATCCGCAAACAATTGCATTGGTATTGTCCTATTTAGATTCAGAACAATCTGCTCAAATATTGTCAGATTTACCGCAGGAACTACAAGCAGACATAGCGAAACGTATTGCAGTAATGGATTCTACTTCACCAGAGATTATTGCAGAGGTAGAACAAATTTTAGAAAGAAAGCTCTCTACTACTGTTACACAAGATTATACACAAACTGGTGGTATACAGGCAGTCGTGGATGTTTTAAATGGGGTAGACCGAAGTACAGAACGGACGATTTTAGATGCTTTAGAAATTGATGACCCAGAATTAGCTGAAGAAATTCGTAAAAGAATGTTTGTCTTTGAAGATATTGTCACATTGGATAACAGAGCAATACAACGTGTTATTCGTGAAGTGGAAAATGATGATTTACGCTTATCACTAAAAGTAGCTAGTGATGAAGTAAAAGATATTGTATTTAGTAATATGTCTACAAGAATGGCGGAAACATTTAAAGAGGAAATGGAATTTATGGGTCCAGTTAGATTGAGAGATGTGGAAGAAGCACAATCACGAATCGTTTCTGTAGTTAGAAGGTTAGAAGAAATAGGTGAAATCGTTATAGCTAGAGGCGGAGGAGATGATATTATTGTCTAATTTAGGCAAACAATCATTACCTACAAAAAAAATTCAGATTAAACCACTTCAAATCAAGCGTAAAGAAGCAGAAACAACTACTTTAGAAGACAAGTGGTATCAGTTGAATGCAAAAGAAAATGAACTAAAGAAAATGGAAGAAGAGCTTGAAAAAAAAGTTTTTACAACAAATGAAGAAATCGAAAAAGCAAGGCTAAAGTGGGATGAAGAACGGATTAAAATTACGGAAGATGCGCAACAAGAAGGATATGAAAAAGGATTTGAACAGGGAAAGATAGATGGTCACAATCAATATGTAGCGATTATTGATGAAGCGAATACGATTGTAAGTAACGCGCAAAAAGATTATTACAATATAATACAAAGCAGCGATAAACAAATTTTAGATCTTGCTTTGTCGATAGCAGAAAAAATAGTAAATACTTCGATACAAGAAACAGATGTATTTTTATCACTTGTTTCAAAAGCTATTCAGCAAGTCAAAGAACAACCAACAATCAAAATATATGTTTCAAATGAACAATATGATTTATTACTTGAAAACAAAGATGAACTTGCAAGAATCACAAACAATCAAGCAGGATTATTATTATATGTTGACACGACACTAACAAATGGACAAGTTTATTTTGTCACACCATTTGGAAAAATAGATGCTTCAATCAATACGCAACTTGGTGAAATAAGAACAAGTCTAACTGAGATAGTGGAGGAACTACATCGTGGACATAACAATGCTGACTAATCGATTAGAAGAAATCGACACATATAAACGTTTTGGAAAAGTAGATCGTGTTGTAGGTCTGTTAATTGAAGCACGAGGACCAGAAGTAAGAATCGGAGAAGTATGCTATATTCACACGAATTTAAATAATAATAAAATAATGGCAGAAGTGATTGGCTTTTATGAAGAAAAAGTACTTCTTATGCCATATACTTCTGTACAAAATATTGCTGCAGGATGTTTGGTGGAATCAACCAAAAAATCATTAACGATTAATGTAGGTAGGTCTCTAATTGGCAAAGTGATTGATTCAACAGGTGAATTACTGGATAAATCTAATTTGCCTAAAGGGTTAAAAGATTATCCAACAGAGCAATCACCACCAAACCCACTAACAAGACCAAGAATTAAAGAAATTATTCCTGTAGGTGTGAAAGCAATTGATACGATGTTAACAGTTGGAAGAGGACAAAGGATTGGTATTTTTGCTGGAAGTGGTGTTGGTAAAAGTACTTTAATGGGAATGATTGCTCGTAATAGTGAAGCAGATTTGAATGTGATTGCACTCATTGGCGAACGTGGACGTGAAGTGAAGGAGTTTATTGAAAAAGAACTAGGGTCTGAAGGATTAAAAAAATCGATTGTAGTTGTAGCTACATCTGATCAGTCAGCATTAATGCGTATAAAAGGTGCTTATACTGCTACAGCGATTAGCGAGTATTTTAGAGATTTAGGTTATGAAGTCAATTTAATGATGGATTCCGTTACACGTGTTGCAATGGCACAACGAGAAATTGGATTGGCTGTTGGCGAACCACCAACAACTAAAGGGTACACACCATCCGTATTCGCATTACTTCCTTCATTATTAGAAAGAACAGGTACGAGTAGCAATGGAACCATTACAGCATTTTATACAGTACTTGTAGATGGTGATGATATGAATGAGCCAATTGCTGATACAACGAGAGGTATCTTAGATGGACACTTTATTTTAGATAGAAAGCTAGCAGAAAAAGGACAATTCCCAGCAATAAATGTGTTGCAATCTGTAAGTAGAGTAATGGTTAATATTGTTGATGAACCAAGTTTACAAATTGTTCAACAAGCAAAAAACATTTTAGCAACATATCAAGATAACGAAGAATTAATCCAAATAGGGGCATACAAAAGAGGTACCAATCCTGTTGTGGATAATGCTATTCAATTACAGCCAAAGATCATGAACTTTCTAAAACAAGGTATTGATGAGTCAACAAATCGCGAACAAGCAATACAACAGCTTCAAAACATACTAAATGGAAGTGCATCATCATGAATAATTGGACTAAATTTGAAAAAATAAAGCAAATTAAAGAAAATGACAAGAATGAAGTACAAATCCAGTTCAGACAGGCTGTAGATGAATTCGAAAAATACGCGGAGGAACTCTTACATCTGTTAAAAAAGAAAGAAGCGATGGAAGTAGCTTATCAAAATAGTTTAATAGATGGAAGTATTGATAAAATGAAAGGCTATTATAATTATTTGAATTATTTAACACCAAATATTCTCTCTGTACAAAAAAAAGTAAATCATGCTAGAGATTGTATGAATAAATTGCAAGAAGAGCTAACTCAAAAATATATCGAAGTAAAGAAATTCGAGAAGATCATTGATAGAAAAAAACAAGTAGAATACCTCTTAATCAATAAAATGGAACAAAGCACTATGGACGAAATTTCCATTCGAAAGTATACAGATAGTAAGGGAAGGTGAAGGAATGAAAACCAATCCCAAATCAGAGACGAAGAAGCCGAGTATATTGCAATGGCTAATTGTGATTGTTGTACCAATTATTTTTGCGTTAATCATCACATTCATCATTTTGCAATTTATGGGAGTAGATGTAGTTAAATCTACAAAAGACGTATTAAATAAAATTCCTTTTATTTCTGAAACGGTAATGACAGATCAAGAGGAATTACATACAAATGAGTTAAAAGAAAAAGACGAAGCTCTATTATCAGCGAATAAAGAACTAGAATTAGTTCAAGCAGAATTACAAGCGAAGGAAAAAGAAATACAAAATTTAGAAGGCGAAATGGAACAACTATCGAAACAAATAGAAGATCAAGCTATAGAAGAAGAACAAATAGATAGTACAGATTATAAAGAATTAGCAAAGTCATTTGACACAATGAAGCCTAAATCTGCTGCACCTATTTTGCAAGAGCTAAATGATGAGTTAGCGATAGAAATATTAAAGGAATTAGATGCAGAAACAAGAGGGAATCTATTAGCTCAAATGGAAGCAGAAGTGGCTGCTCGATATACTAGTTTATTAGCAAATTAACTAAAATAGAGAGGAGGTGGAAAGAATGGAACTCGGATTTAATGCTTTAGCAGTACCAAGTAACAATGTTTCCTTTAGAAATTCAGTTACAAAAAATAATCCATCAAATACTAACTTGTTATTTAAAGATATTTTAGTAGGTAATAACATTAGAAATACTCTTATGAATAAGAGTACAGAATTAGAAGATACAGCGATTAACAAAAATTTACCTGATGATTATTTAACAATTATGAATGAATTACAAAAGATTCTTAATGAGGATACAGAGACATCCCATAGTTATAGTAAATTATTAGAGATATTAATCAATTTAGATGAAGAATTATCTTTAGATAATATGAATGCAATACTAGACACACTGGAATTATCGGGTGAGGACCCTAATAAAGAAGTGAATTTCTCCTCCATTGATTTTTCTTTTACAGCTAATACATTGATGTCAGTTAATCAAGAACAAATGAAACAGCTGCTTGTTAAAATTGATCATGTACTTCAATCCATTACAAAGGGGTCGTTCAGTTTTGATGACTACAAACAGTTGATGAACAACATGAAGGAATGGATAGAATTACAAAAGATTGACCAAAAATCAGCACAAGAATTGCTTGATTCACTAAAAGAACCTCAAAAAAAACTTTGGGGAGAATTAATTGATAAATATACTCAAAAAATAAAACAGGATAATATGTACACAAATCAAAATCAACTGACATATGATACTGTTTCAAAATGGGTAAAAGATGCAATGTTGCAAGTAGAAACAGCAGTTAAAGGATATAGTGATGTGAAAGTTGACAATTCTTCGTCTGCGTTGCCAACGACAAATATGTCAAGAATTGAGCAATTTGTTATTCATACGCAACAAACGAATGCGACAGAACAAGTTTCCCAAAAACAATTAATTGAGCAATTTCAACAAATATTTCAAAAAAGTAACTTTTTAAAGGGTCCAAATGGAGCGAACCAATTATTTATTAGATTGCAGCCAGAACATTTAGGTGATGTTGTTATTAAATTAACACAAGTAAATGGGGAAATGGTTGTAAAAATGGTTGTACAATCACAAATGGCAAAAGACATGTTAGAAGGTAACTTACAACAATTAAGACATATGTTTTCTCCACAACAAGTAGTGATAGAAAAACAGGAAGTTGTAATGAGTCAAAATGAATCGGATTCCTTTTCAAATGATGAAAAAGAATCTAGTAACCAGAATGAACACCAATCCAATGATGATTTCTATGAAAATGAAGCAATAGATTATGACGATGAATTAGATTTTAGTGAAATATTGATGGATATGAAGGTATAGGTGATAACTATGACAACAATTGATCCAAGTTACTATTTAAAAAACCAAGCAACGGTAAAAGAAACGAGTAGTTCATTAGGCAAGGATGAATTCTTAAAAATTCTTATGACACAATTACAAAATCAAGATCCATTAAATCCAATGGAAGATAAAGAGTTTATTTCCCAAATGGCGACTTTTTCATCACTTGAACAAATGATGCAAATGACAGAATCGATAAATCTCCTTGTGAACAATCAATTGATTTCACCTGTTATCCAATATAGCCATTTGATAGGACAACAAGTAACTTATTATAAGATTGATGAGGAAACAGGTCAAATTGCAGAACCTAAAGAATTAGAGACGAGTATCGTTCAATCTGTTACCCATAAAGAAGGATATGCAGTGTTACAATTAGAAAATGATGCAGAAATTTATACTGATGAAGTTCAAAAAATTGAACAACCGAGTGAAAAAGAATAACACATCTTCCTAAAGAAAGGAGGATTATAGTGAATAATCAAATACATGCTTATTATCATTCAGTTATTCCAAAACTAATTCAAAAGAACAATCAAACACCTACGCAAGATTTTTCAAAAGTTTTGGAACAACATACATTAACAATAAGTAAACATGCAAAACAACGAATGGAATCACGAAACATCCATATTTCAGAGTCAAGATGGGCTGAAATGGAAGCGAAACTGACAGAAGCAAAACAAAAAGGATTAAAAGAATCATTAGTTATTTTGGATAACGCAGCTTTTATTGTCAATGCGAATAATGGGACAATCATAACAGCAATGGATCGAGCAGAGTCAAAAACAAAGATTTTTACAAATTTAACCGGAACGATTGTAATGGATTGAGCTGGACCCTTTTTGGGAGGCTCTAAGCTATTGACTGATTGATATAGCTAAACAAATAAGAAGGGATGAATGTTTTATGTTACGTTCAATGTATGCAGGTATTTCAGGTTTAAGAGGATTTCAGACAAAACTAGATGTGATTGGTAATAATATTGCAAATGTGAACACAGTAGGCTTTAAAAAAGGACGAGCAACATTTCAAGATATGATGAGTCAACCAGTTACAGGTGCTAGTGCGCCAACAGGTATCCGTGGTGGTATTAATCCGATTCAAGTAGGTACAGGTGTTCAATTAGGTACAATCGATAATATTCACACACAAGGTAACAGACAATCTACACAAAGACCATTAGACCTTCAATTAGAAGGTGATGGAATGTTCGTATTTGGTACAGGTGTAAATCAAGACAACTATCAATATTCCAGAGCAGGAAATCTATACTTAGATAACGAAGGATATATTGTTAACGCAAATGGGCAATATTTAATCGGTATGGATCAAGAAAGAATTCAAATTCCTGAAAATGCAGAAAGCTTTAGTATACAAGGGAATGGCGTTGTGAATTATATTGAAAATGGAGAAACGCAAGTGGCTGGACAAATCGCGGTAGCTAAATTCTCTAACCCTGGTGGGTTGAATAAAGTAGGAGCAAATATGTTTCAAGATTCTCCAAATGCTGGACGAATGGAAGATGTTAATGGGAATTTCATATTTGCACCAGAATCAGAAGGAACAGCATCAATAGTTGCAGGTGCATTAGAAATGTCTAACGTAGATTTATCAGAAGAGTTTACAGAAATGATTACAGCGCAACGTGGTTTTCAGGCAAATACGAGAATCATCACTACTTCTGATGAAATATTACAAGAACTAGTAAACTTAAAACGTTAATAAAAGGAGGGAGAAGGCTAGGACTTACTTCCTAGCCTTCTTTACATAATTATGATTACATTAACTAATTTGACTGGAAGTTCCTTTACACTTAACGCACTATATATTGAAAAAATTGAATCATTACCAGATACGACAATTACTCTTATCAATAATAAGAAATACTTTGTGAAAGAGAATGAAGAAGTAGTCGTTAAGCGTACGATTGAGTATTATCAGCAAATCGGTTTAACCCATCTTCAAAGAGGAATAGGTGAAACGAATGAATCCTAAATTACTTAAAATTTTAATTATCACCCTTGTTATTATAACAATCGGTGGTGGAATTATTTTATATTATTTACTGAATGCAAAGGAAGAAACAAATGGTGAACTAACCATTGATGAAATGGTTAAATATTCTTACACCACTGAAGAGATGAAAACAGATTTAAGCGATGGAAGCTTTGCATTAGTACAATTTCAATTTATTACAGATAGTAATAAAGCAGTAGAAGAAATTGCAAAAAGAGAATTCCAAGTGAAGAATGAATTCATCAAACAATCTGTCAATTTAACTGTAAATGATTTCCGTGATAACTTATCAAGTTTAGAAACTCAAATTAAAGAAGTGATGAATGAAAAAATGACGGAAGGTAAAATCGTAGAAGTCTTAATAATTAATAAGGTAATTCAATAAGAAATTCTCCGATTAGGAGGTGACAAAATGCCAGATGAAGTTCTATCCCAAAGTGAAATAGATGCATTACTATCAGCTATCTCATCAGGAGAAATGGATGCAAATCAATTAAAAGAAGAAGAAAAAGATAAGAAAGTCAAAGTGTACGATTTTAAACGTGCATTACGTTTTTCAAAGGATCAGATAAGAAGTATTTCTAGAATTCATGACAATTTTGCTAGATTGTTGTCAACATATTTTTCTGCTCAGTTACGTACATATGTGCATATTGCAGTAGCTTCAGTTGATCAAATTCCATATGAAGAATTTATTCGCTCTATACCGACAAAAACAATTTTAAATGTATACAGTGTAGCGCCACTAGATGGTAGAATTATTTTTGAGTTTAATCCTAATATTGCTTATGCTATGTTAGATCGAATGCTTGGCGGTAAAGGACAGAGCGTAAATAAAATAGATACATTAACAGATATTGAAACAACATTGATGTCACAATTATTTGAAAAAGCGCTAGATAATTTACAAGAAGCATGGGGGACTGTTGTAGAAATCGATCCAATTCTTGAAGATTTTGAAGTGAATCCACAATTTTTGCAACTCGTTTCACCAAATGAGACTGTTGTTGTCGTATCATTAGATACCGCAATTGGTGAAAGTAGTGGGATGATAAACATTTGTATACCACATGTTGTGCTGGAACCAATCATTCCAAAATTATCTGTACATTATTGGATGCAGAATGAGAATACGAAAGAACGTAAGCCAGAGGAATATGAATCTATTTCTAAAAATATTGAAAAGGCACGATTAGATTTGTCTGTTATTTTAGGGGAGACAACCATAACTGTCGAGGATTTACTGTTCTTAGATTCGAATGACACAATTGTTTTAAATAAACATATTTCAGATCCACTAGTGTTAGAAATTGATAGAGTGCCAAAATTCCATGTCCAACCAGGAAAAAGAAAAAGTCAAGTTGCTGTTCAAATAATCCATGACATACAAGGAGGGGAAGTAGATGATGAATGATGGAATGTTGTCACAAGAAGAAATTGACGCATTATTAAATGGTGGAGATGATGACAATTCAGTTGAACCCACTTCTTTATCTACAGAAAGTTATCTTACATCAATAGAAGAAGATGCATTAGGAGAAATTGGTAATATATCATTTGGTAGCTCTGCTACGACGCTTTCTACTTTACTAAATCAAAAAGTTGAAATCACAACACCAACAATTTCTGTAATTGAAAAAGGGGAATTACATGAAGAGTTTCCTGTCCCATATGTAGGTGTCGAAGTGAAATATACAGAAGGATTTACTGGTGCGAACTTATTTATTTTAGAGTCAAAAGACGCTGCAATTATAGCAGATTTGATGTTAGGTGGAAGCGGGGATGTTTCTACGACGGAATTAAGTGAGATTCATTTAAGTGCAGTTCAAGAAGCGATGAATCAAATGATGGGGACTTCAGCTACAAGTATGTCCACAATATTTAATAAAAAAGTGGATATATCACCACCATACACGTCCATTATGGATGTAACAGAAGAGGAAACAAATCGATCACTTGATACAAATGAAGATGCATTAATCAAAGTATCCTTTCAATTGAAAATTGGTACATTAATAGATTCTAAGATTATGCAATTATTACCTATCTCCTTTGCAAAAGATTTAGTTGATCAATTATTAAATGCATCAGTAGATGAAGACATACCAACAAAGTCACCTGATACAAGTCAACCTTCAGACAAAGATTCATCCTTGTCAAATGAAGAAGAGGTACGTCCTCAGTATTCTCAAGAAAGTCAAGAAACAGTCGTGACACGTCCCAAACAACCTAGAAATCTAGGACAATCATCACCACAAAATAGCGATGTACATGTAGCTGATTTTGAAACATTTGGAGAAATACAACTTCCAAAAGAAGAAAAACGTAACTTAGACTTGTTGATGGATATACCATTAAAAGTTACGGTGGAGTTAGGGCGAACAAAAAGAACTGTTAAAGAAATTTTAGAATTGTCTTCAGGTTCGATTGTAGAGTTAGATAAACTAGCAGGTGAACCAGTAGATATATTAGTTAATCAGAAGTTAATTGCAAAAGGTGAAGTTGTTGTTATTGATGAAAATTTTGGTGTAAGAGTAACAGATATTGTAAGTAAAGAGACGAGACTAAAAAATTTAAATAAATGAGAGGATGATAAATAATGTCAAAGAGAGTATTAATAGTTGATGATGCAGCATTTATGAGAATGATGATTAAAGATATTTTAACAAAAAATGGATATGATGTAGTTGGTGAAGCACAAGATGGTGCAGAAGCGGTTGAAAAATACAAAGAATTAACACCAGATTTAGTAACAATGGATATTACAATGCCTGAAAAAGATGGCATTTCAGCACTAAAGGATATTAAAGCAATAAATAGTAATGCAAATATTATTATGTGTTCAGCGATGGGACAACAAGCGATGGTTATTGATGCGATTCAAGCAGGAGCAAAAGACTTTATTGTTAAACCATTTCAAGCAGATCGCGTAATTGAGGCAATTTCTAAAGTTATAGGATAACTGACAAATGAATGGTATGAAAAAGGTTGTCATAAATGGATTTATTTTAATAGTGCTGGGACTAGCTTTTAGTCCTAGTATCTTTGCTGAACAGAGTGTAGAAGACTTTTTCAATGAGAATAAAGTAGAGGATTCCCCGACTACAAATATACCTACAGATACTGATGTAAACGAAGAGAAAAAATCTAATAGTACGTTGGAATTTATTCTTAGTTTAGTCAAGTTGTCTGTTGGACTTATTATTGTACTTATTCTTATTTATATCATTGCGAATTTTGTCAAAAAACGTAATAGGTATGTAGGTCAAAATCAAATTTTAGAAAACTATGGTGGTATCAATTTAGGAGCAAATAAATCTCTTCAAACAGTGCGAATTGGTAATCAATTTTTTGTCATAGGTGTTGCAGATTCTATTCAAATGTTAACTGAAATAACAGATAAAGAAACGATTGAACAATTAAAGAATAAAAATGAAATGGACACGAATCAGTTTCATTCATTATTCAATATAATAAAAAAGAAAGACATACAAACAGATAGTCAAGAGCAGAAACAATTTGGTCAATTGTTTCAAAAAGAGTTAAAAGAGATGAAAGTAGGTAGACAGAAAATGCTAACAAAAATCAAGGAATTAAGTAAAAAAGATGATCATTAATTTAATTGATGTATTCTCAAGTACAGACCCGAGCAATCTGTCCACATCTGTACGTCTGTTATTGTTACTTACTGTTCTTTCTCTAGCTCCAAGTATATTAATATTAATGACCAGTTTTACTAGAATCATTATTGTTCTCTCTTTTGTTCGTACATCTCTCGCTACACAACAAATGCCACCAAATCAGATCTTGATTGGTTTGGCATTATTTATGACTTTCTTTATTATGGCACCGACATTTCAAGAGGTGAATGAACAAGCATTACAACCATTATTTAATGAAGAGATTACATTAGAAGAAGCATATGACAATGCAAGTGGTCCGTTAAAAGAGTTTATGGCAAAACATACTAGACAAAAAGACTTGTCGTTATTTATGAATTTTGCATCAATGGAAGAGCCAGAAACAATAGATGACATTCCATTAACCACATTAATTCCTGCATATGCAATAAGTGAACTTAAGACAGCATTTCAAATGGGTTTTATGATTTTTATTCCTTTTCTAGTCATTGATATGGCTGTTGCAAGTGTATTAATGTCAATGGGTATGATGATGTTACCTCCCGTAATGATTTCATTACCATTCAAGATATTATTATTTGTATTAGTTGATGGATGGTATTTGATTACACATTCTTTACTAGATGGTTTCTTACCATTGTAATGTATAACGGAAGGAGTTCGAATTTGTGAGCGGTGAATTTGTCATATCATTAGCTGAACAAGGTATTTATACGATTTTGATGGTTACAGGACCAATACTAATTTTAGCATTAGTAGTCGGTCTTCTTGTAAGTATTTTTCAAGCAACTACTCAAATACAAGAACAGACACTCGCATTCATCCCTAAAATTGTCGCAGTATTATTAGGAATTGTCATTTTTGGTCCGTGGATGTTATCTGTAATGGTAGAATTTGCATCAAATTTATTCCAAAATATTAATCGATTCGTAGGGTAACTAGTATGTTTGATTTTATAAATATTAATGTTCTTCCAGCATTTATTTTGATTTTGGTTAGGGTTATTTCCTTTTTTGTTACTGTACCAATTTTTTCGTATCGTACGATTCCTAATCAATTAAAGATTGGCATAGGTTTTTTCTTAGCGTGGATTATGTTATATACGATTCCAACTCCAGAAGTTCTCGTTAACGGAAACTATATTTTATTAGTAATGAAAGAAGCGCTAGTAGGTTTAATGCTTGGGCTTATTGCATACATCATTTTATCTGCAATTCAAATTGCAGGCGGTTTTATTGATTTTCAGATGGGCTTTGCAATTGCCAATGTGGTTGATCCTCAAACAGGTGCTCAAAGTCCACTTATTGGACAGTACTTTTATGTTATTGCAATAATTTTTTTATTAATGGTTAATGGCCACCATTTGTTAATTAATGGATTGTTTTATAGTTTTGAGATTATACCAATTGATTCATTTATACAATTGACAAATCTAGATTTTATATTAAAGACATTTAGTCAGATGTTTTTGATTGCATTTCAATTAGCAATACCCATTGTAGGATGTTTATTTCTAGTCGATGTCGCCTTAGGGGTTATGGCACGAACAGTACCGCAATTAAATGTATTTGTGGTAGGTTTGCCACTAAAAATATTAGTTGCATTTTTAGTATTATTTATGTTTATTCCTTTTTATATAAGTATTGTTCAAAAGTTATTTGATTATATGCTTGAAACAATCCAACTATTGATCCAAATGTTAGGTGGTGCCTAATGAAGTACTTACATTTAGATTTACAGTATTTTGCTGGTGAAAAAACGGAAAAAGCCACTCCTAAAAAAAGACAAGATGCACGAAAAAAAGGACAAGTTGCAAAAAGCCAGGATGTAAATACAGCAATTTTGTTATTTTTTGTCTTTATTATCTTACTTGTCATCGGGAATACAATGAAAACAACGATGATGGATATGTATGAGAAGGCATTTACAGATTATATTTTTATGGAAGTGACTGAAGAACAAGTATTTGAAGTCATGCTGGATTTCGGTGTAGAAATACTTATTGCAATTGCTCCGATACTTCTCATTGCGATTGTAGCAGGATTAGCATCTAATTTTATGCAAATTGGATTTTTGTTCACTGCAGAGCCTTTAAAAATGCAGTTGAACAGAATAGATCCGATCCAAGGTGCGAAGAGAATATTTTCAGTAAGAGCATTAGTAGAATTGGTCAAATCCTTATTAAAAATAATTGTTGTTGGTGCCATTACATTCACAGTGATATGGATAAATATTGACCAAATTATGATGTTAGTCTACAAAAGTGTGGATAGCTCTCTTGCTTTTTTTGGTTCTATCACGATCCAAATGGGATTAGCTGCAGCAATTGCTTTGTTAATTATTTCAGTGATTGATTATGCTTATCAAAAATTCGATTTTGAGAAACAAAATCGTATGTCGAAAAATGATATTAAAGACGAGTATAAAAACATAGAAGGGGACCCTTTAATTAAATCAAAAATAAAAGAAAAACAAAGACAAATGGCGATGCAACGAATGATGAGTCAAGTACCTGAGGCTGATGTGATTATAACCAATCCAACTCATTATGCCATTGCCTTAAAGTATGATGAAAATAAAGCGGATGCTCCTTATGTTGTTGCAAAAGGTGTAGATTTTGTCGCATTGAAAATTAAAGATATTGCAAAGCATCACAATATTGAAATGGTAGAAAATCGCCCTTTAGCAAGAGCATTGTATGGTAAGTGTGAAATTGGTGATGTAATAGATGAAGAGTTTTTTCAAGCAGTTGCAGAGATTCTTGCATATGTATATCGAATTCAAAAAAAGATTAAATAAATGTATTTAAGTTGTGTTTAAGGAGTTGTAAAGTATGAAAGCTAGAGATTTTACCGTTTTACTTGGTGTTATTTTGATTATTGTTATGTTAGTTATTCCATTACCAGGGTGGCTTTTAAGTATATTGATTTTGTTAAATATATCTCTAGCATTAATTGTTATATTAGTTTCAATGAATACAACTGATGCATTGCAATTTTCAGTATTTCCTTCATTACTCTTATTATTAACTCTTTTCAGGTTGGGATTAAATGTATCTACAACGAGATCAATTTTGTCTGAAGGAAACGCAGGTGGAGTAGTAGAAACTTTTGGAACATTCGTAATAGGGGATAATCCATTAGTAGGTTTTGTTGTTTTTGTTATTTTGGTTATTATTCAATTTTTAGTTATTACTAAAGGTAGTGAGCGTGTATCAGAAGTTGCTGCAAGATTTACGCTCGATGCAATGCCAGGTAAGCAAATGAGTATTGATGCAGATTTAAATGCAGGAATGATTAACGAACAACAAGCGAAAGATAGAAGACAAAAGATTGAACATGAAGCAGATTTTTATGGTGCGATGGATGGTGCAAGTAAATTTGTTAAAGGTGACGCCGTTGCAGGTATTATCATTGTTTTAATCAATATTATTTTTGGTTTAATTATTGGTATGATTCAATTAGGCTTACCATTTAATGAGGCAATCGATACATATATGCGTTTAACTGTAGGGGATGGATTAGTTAGTCAAATACCTGCATTACTAATATCGACAGCTACTGGTATTGTTGTGACACGTGTCGCTTCAGAAGGTAATTTAAGCTCAGATGTAACAAAACAATTGTTTCGTTTCCCATCATTACTGTATGTAGCAGCAGGTACGATCTTCTTGCTAGGGTTCACACCAATTAATGACCTGTTAACAATCCCAATTGCTCTTGTACTTGCAATTGGTGGGTACATGTTATCAAGACAACAAAAAGTAGAAGATTTACCATCATTAGAAGAAGTGGATGAAAGTCAATCTGAAGAAATGAAGGCACCAGAAAATGTAGTAGGATTAATTAATATGGATCCGATTGAATTTGAGTTTGGTTATGGATTAATACCATTAGCAGATTCAAGTCAAGGTGGAGATTTGTTAGATCGAATTGTAATGATAAGAAGACAACTTGCTATCGAACTCGGACTAGTCATTCCAGTTGTCAGAATACGTGACAATATTCAATTAAATCCAAATGAATATCGCCTGAAAATAAAAGGCAATGAAGTAGCAAAAGGTGAATTATTGCTTGATCACTATTTAGCAATGAGCCCAGGTATTGAAGAAGATGGCTTAGATGGAATCGATACAATTGAACCAGCATTCGGTTTGCCTGCTAAGTGGGTAACAGAAGAAGTGAAAGATGATGCGGAATTAAATGGTTACACAGTAGTAGATCCTCCATCAGTTGTCTCGACACACATTACTGAAATGATAAAAAGACATGCACATCAATTGTTAGGACGACAAGAGACACAACAATTAATTGATCATTTAAAAGAAAATTATCCGATTCTTGTGGAGGAAGTAACACCTGATCCATTAGCAGTAGGAGATGTACAGAAGGTTTTAGCAAAGTTATTGCGTGAAAATGTTTCAATCAAAAATTTACCAGTAATCTTTGAAACACTTGCAGATTTTGCAAAAATGACGACAGATACAGATTTGCTTACAGAATACACAAGACAATCTTTGTCACCACAAATTACTTCAAGTGTACTTCAAGGAAGGAATCAATTAAAAGTAATTACAGTATCTGGTGAAGTCGAAAAACTAATAGCAGAACATATTCAACAAACAGAACATGGCAGTTATCTAGCAATGGACCCAGATACACAACAACGCGTCATTCAATCTGTATCAGAAAATGTAGAACATATGTCATTACAAGAGGAAAATCCAATTGTACTTTGTTCTCCAACAATCAGAATGTATATGAAACAATTATTAGATCGATTTTTTCCACATGTTATCGTTCTTTCCTATAATGAGATTGAACCAACAGCAGAAATTCAAAGTATCGGAGTGGTAAAAGTAGCATGAAGGTAAAAAAGTATAAGGGAAATACAATGCCAGAAGTGATGCAACTTGTACGAAAAGAATTAGGTGCTGATGCGGTCATTTTAAATTCTAAAGAAATGTACGAGGGCGGTTTTTTAGGGCTATTTAAAAAGAAAAAAATAGAAGTAGTTGCAGCAATTGATCCCACTCCTGTTAAACCGACTAAACAAAAAGATACGAGAAATCATATAGATACAAGAAATGTGTATAAACAAGACGAAGTATTATCTGAAATCAGAGAAATGAAGCGTTGGATACAACAAACATCGAAACCTGAACATGATTTACCTATTATTTTTCAAGAATTACTTTCAGTTTTGATTAATCAAGAAGTAGATAAAGAAATAGCTGATGAGTTAATTGAACAAATAATGAAACGGCATGAAAATGAGAAAGAAAGCGATCTATCCATAGAAAAACTAAAGAAGGAAATTCAATTTGAAATCAAGCATCGTCTTGCAAATAAAGGGTCGTTCGGTGGCTCGTTTGATAACCAAGTGATTCATCTTGTCGGTCCAACAGGTGTTGGAAAAACAACAACAATTGCAAAGTTAGCAGCAGATTGTGTATTGAATCAAAACAAACGTGTAGCATTTATTACAACAGACACATTCAGAATTGCCGCAATTGAACAATTGAAAACATATGCAAAAATTCTAGATGTACCTATTGAAGTTGCCTATAACTTAGATGATTATCGTAAAGCAAAAGATAAATTCAAAGAATATGACTATATTTTTGTGGATACAGCAGGAAGAAATTTTCGCGATGAAAAGTATGTGCATGAACTAAATACTATTATAGATATGAAAGAAAAGGTAGATTCTTATTTAGTACTCTCATTGACTTCAAGAACAGTGGATATGGATAATATTTATCAACAATTTAAAAATGTACCAATTAAGCAATTAATTTTTACAAAACAAGATGAAACATCGATATATGGACCGCTTTTAAATTTATCTGATAAATATAATTTGGGTATTGCATATATTACTAATGGTCAGGAAGTACCTGATGATATAGAACGAATATCTTTAGAAGAAATTGCAATGTTAATAGTTGGTGATTAAATGGAACAAGATCAAGCAGCGAAGTTAAGATCACGTATCAAAAGTCTCCATGGAAATTATGAAGCAAAAACAATAGCTATTGTAAGTGGAAAAGGGGGAGTGGGCAAGTCGAATTTTGCACTTAACTTTAGTATTTCACTACAAGACAAGGGAAAAAAAGTACTTTTGATTGATTTGGATATAGGAATGGGAAATATCGATATTTTACTAGGTCAAACATCTACATATTCCATCATTCAGATGTTAGAGAAAAAAATACAAATTTATGATATTATAGAATCAGGGCCAAAAGGATTATCTTACATTACTGGAGGTAGTGCACATAATGAAATATTCACAGTAAATAATGATAATTCTAACTATTTCATTGAGCAATTAGAACTAGTTTTTAATCAGTTTGATTTTATTATTTTCGATATGGGTGCAGGTGTGACGAAAGAGTCTATTCAATTTATATTGGCTGCAGATGAGTGTATTGTACTGACAACTCCAGAGCCTACCTCATTAACAGATGGATACGCAATGGTGAAACATATTTTGTCTTATAAAAATATGTCCTTGCATCTAGTTGTTAATCGTGTTTTGAATGAAAAACAAGGAAAACAAGTTGTAGATCGATTCAGTGTTGCAGTATCAAAATTTCTAAATGCACAGATTGTACCGTTGGGATATATTCCTGATGACTCATCAGTAAGTAAGGCTGTAATTAAACAAATTCCATTTACTACCTTTAATTCGAAATCAAATGCATCTGTTGCATTAATGGAAATGACAAATCAATTTTTAGGCATTGTGCCAAGAAAAGAAAAAGGTTCAAATTTCCTCAAAAACTTATTGAAATATTTTGCAGAGGGGTAAACACCATGAATAAATATTCTGTGCTTATTGTTGATGATTCAGCATTTATGAGAAAAATGATAGGTGACATATTAAATCAATCTGATGTATTAGATGTAATAGGGACCGCAAGAAATGGTCAAGATGCCTTGAAAAAAATTGAGGAATGGAATCCAGATGTTGTTACATTAGATGTTGAGATGCCATTAATGGATGGAATTGAAACATTGAAAGAAATAATGAATCGGTACCCTACTCCAGTTGTTATGCTATCTAGTTTGACGAAAGCTGGTGCAGATAAAACAATTGAGGCGATTTCGATTGGGGCAATTGATTTTATTGCAAAACCGTCTGGTTCTATTTCACTTAATATTAAAGAGATTGAAAGAGAAATTATTAGTAAAGTGGAAGCTGCAGCTACTTCAACATTACTACCAAAAAAGAAAATGATTGTTTCAAATTCAGCAGAACCAATCGCAATGAAGAAAAGAACTGTACCTAGTCTTGCAAAATCTAATTCTCGTCGAATTGTAGCAATTGGGTCCTCAACAGGTGGCCCAAGAGCCTTGCAAGAAGTTATTACACATTTACCATCTGATTTTTCTGCACCAATTGTCATTGTACAACATATGCCGAAAGGGTTTACAAAATCACTTTCAGAAAGATTGAATAAACTTTCACATTTAGTTGTGAAAGAAGTTAGTGATTTTGATGTAATAGAAAATGGCCATGTGTATATCGCTGAAGGTGGCAAACAGTTTGAAGTAATAGAACGAAATAACCAATTGGTTGCTAGTGTAAAAGAATTAGGACAAGTGAATGGTCATCAACCTGCTGTAGATGTGTTATTCAACTCTATCGCCAATCTAAGCCAAAGCTATGACCCCATTGCAATTGTATTAACAGGAATGGGTAGTGACGGTGCGAAAGGGATAGAAATAATGAAGAAAAAACATCCACGTACTGTGATTATGTCACAATCAAAAGAAACATGTGTTGTATACGGGATGCCTCAAGCTGCAGAAAAAACTAGTTTAGTAGATTATGTATTGAATTTGGAAGATATAAGTAGTGTGTTAAAGAAAAAAGTATACTAGGGGTGAATGATTTGGAAAATAGCGAATATTTGGAAGTATTTATTGAAGAAAGTAAAGAACACATCCAATCATTAAATGATCAGCTTTTATTACTAGAAAATGAACCAAATAATATGGCAACAGTTGGAGAAATATTTCGTTCTGCACATACACTTAAAGGTATGGCTGCAACAATGGGATTTCAAGACTTAGCTGACCTGACTCATAAAATGGAGAATGTGTTAGATGCTGTCCGAAATAACCAACTAGAAATTAATTCAGATATTATTGATGTCATATTTCAAGCTGTAGATCAATTAGAAAATATGGTTGTAGATATAGCTAATGGTGGAAACGGTGCGCGAGATGTTCAAGAGCTAGTAAAAAAACTTCAACAAATTGAGAAGAATGAGTTTAATTCTAACGAGATCACTGAAGATACGTCAAATGTAGATGTTTCTAATAATGCAAATAATAATTTTGTGAATTTAGACGAATTTGAGTTAGCTATTTTAGACCAATCTCAAGAGAAAGGATTTAGTAATTTTTCCATTACGATTCGCTTAAACGAAAATTGTTTACTTAAAGCTGCTAGAGTATATATGGTTTTTGAAAGTTTAGAACAAATTGGTGAGGTAATTAAATCAAATCCAACCGTACAAGAACTAGAAGATGAAAAGTTCGATTTAGAGTTTACAGTTCTCTTAGTAACAGAAGCGGATAAAAATACAATTGAAGAGAGTATAATGAGGATTTCAGAAATTCAATCAATTGATATACAAGCATTTACTTCTGAAAAAAATAACAAAGAAACTAGTAAAATAAATGAGGAAGAACCAGATGTTAATGAGAACATACAAAAGGATATTGACAATTCCAACAATAATGTAGATAAAGGTACGAATAATACAAATAATAATGCAAGTAAGAGTATTTCGAACAAAACAATTCGTGTCAATATTGATCGATTAGATGGGTTAATGAATTTGTTTGAAGAATTAGTTATTGATAGAGGACGACTTGAACAAATATCTGCTAATTTAAAAAATGCAGAATTGCAAGAAACGGTAGAAAGAATGACAAGAATTTCTGGTGATTTACAGAGTATTATCTTAAATATGCGTATGGTTCCAGTCGAACAAGTGTTTAATCGATTTCCGCGTATGGTTAGACAATTGTCAAAAGATCTAGGGAAGAAAGTGAATCTAAATATTATAGGAGCAGAGACAGAGCTTGATCGAACTGTAATAGATGAAATAGGAGATCCTTTAGTACACCTTATTAGAAATTCATTGGATCATGGAATTGAAAAACCTGATACGAGAAAAGCCGGTGGAAAAGAGGAAACAGGAGATCTTATATTAAAAGCTTACCATAGTGGTAATCATGTATTTATCGAAATTAGTGATGATGGAGCAGGCATTAATCGTCACAAAGTAATAGACAAAGCAATTTCCAATGGTGTAATTACTGCAGAAGAATCAAACCAAATGACAGATGAACAAGTGTATGCACTTATTATGTCAAGTGGATTTTCAACCGCAGACAAAATCTCAGATGTGTCTGGACGTGGTGTGGGCTTAGATGTTGTGAAAAATACGATAGAATCTTTAGGTGGATCTATCTCTATTCAATCAAAAGAAGGCGAAGGTTCATTATTCTCTATTCAACTTCCCTTAACCTTATCCATTATTTCTGTATTGTTGGTAGAAGTAGAAAAAGAGAAATATGCCATTCCACTTTCATCTATTATTGAAACAGCAATCATCAATAAAAATGAAATCTTAAATGCACATAACAAAAAAGTGATTGATTTTAGAGGGAAAGTTGTACCATTAATTTCGTTAAAAGATGTATTCGAAGTACCAATGACAGAAGAGGATAGTGAATTCGCATCTGTTGTTATCATTCGTAAAGGTGATAAATTAGCAGGATTAATCGTCAATAAATTTATAGGCCAACAAGAAATTGTCTTAAAGTCATTAGGAGATTACTTAGGAGATGTGTTTGGAATTTCTGGTGCTACTATTCTAGGTGATGGACAAGTTGCTTTAATTATTGATACGAACACATTGATAAACTAGGGAGGTGTACAATTATGGAAGAAGTGAAAACACAGAAATCAATTATCATAGAACTTGATAAAGAAGAATATGCAATTCCAGTGAGTTTGGTTGGTGGAATTGAAAGGATGCAACACATTACAAGAGTACCTAAAACAGCTACTTTTGTGAAAGGCGTTATCAATTTACGTGGGATAGTTACGCCGATTTTAGATTTACGCGAACGATTTGGTATGGAAGCCATTCAACCAACAGAGAGTACAAGAATTATTATTATACATTTAGAAAAATACGATATTGGCTTTATAGTTGATGCAGCATATGATGTGTTAGATATTGATGAGTCTATTATTGAACCAGCTCCAAAAGTCATTGGTACGATTGATGTAGATTATATTGAAGGTGTGGCAAAAGTAGAAGATAGATTAATTATGTTATTAAATTTAGACAAGGTACTGTCATTTGATTCTTACGAAGTGATGAAAGAAAGGCTTAAAGTAGAATGACAAATTTGAGTGAATTAAATCAAACACATTTAGATGTGTTACAAGAAATAGGGAATATTGGTGCAGGCAATGCCGCTACAGCACTATCAACGTTATTAAATAAACAGATTGATATGTCTATACCTGCAATTAAAATTCTAGATTTCAATCAGTTAATGGAATATGTGGGAGGACCAGATACATTAATTGTAACTGTGTTTCTCCGTATCCAAGGCGAGGCACCAGGAACGATGTTTTTTGTCCTATCACCAGACGAGACAAGTTCTCTTGTACAACAATTAATAAATGACACATCATTCACGTATGAAGAATTATTAGATACACCTCTAGCTTTTTCAGCAATATCAGAGATTGGAAATATTCTTTCTGGTTCCTATTTATCAGCATTATCTGATTTTACTTCAATTAATATGCAACCAACAGTGCCAACATTAGTAATGGATATGGCTGCTGCTATATTAATGGAAGGATTAGCGCAAATTTCTGAAGATAACGATTTTGCTATCGTAATTGATACAATGATTGAGGATACAGAAAAATCTACACAAACGATTAAAGGACATTTTTTTCTATTACCAGATCCAGAATCATTTACAAAAATATTCAAGGCTTTGGGAGTATATGACAGATGACACTGACTTCTGAAATCATTAAAGTTGGGATTGCAGATGTGAAAACAACTGTGTATCCAAATACACTAAAAACTTCGGGTCTAGGATCTTGTGTGGGGTTAGTATTATATGACAATAAGGCTAAAATAGCAGGATTAGCACACATTATGTTACCTGATTCTACTGTTGCAAAAAAAGATAATCAAAACAGAATGAAATATGCTGATACAGCTTTTGAGATATTACTTCATAATTTATTGACATCTGGTGCGTCGAAGGCTAATTTAAAAGCTAAAATGGCTGGAGGGGCACATATGTTTGGTTTTAAATCAGATAATAAAATGTTACGTATAGGTGAGCGGAACATTGAAGCAATTAGGGTATTGTTACATCACCATCATATCCCACTTATATCTGAAGATGTGGGTGGAAACAAAGGTAGAACAATCGTATTTGATATAGATACAAGCATGTTAGAAATCAGAACAGTTAATAGTGGTACGAAACAAATTTAGATAGAGGTGATTCGATGGCAAAAGATACCGTTTCAATAGTGCAATTATGGGAAAAATGGCAGCATGACAAAAGCGAAGATATAACAAATCAATTAATAGAGAATTATATGTATCTTGTACAATACCACGTCCAACGAATCGCTATCAATCTACCTAAAAGTGTGAGTAAAGACGATTTAAGAAGTTTAGCATTAGTTGGTTTATATGATGCTATATTAAAATTTGACCAGTCTAGAGACTTAAAATTTGATACATATGCTTCGATACGAATTAAAGGTGCCATAATAGATGGACTAAGAAAAGAAGATTGGCTACCTCGCTCAGCAAGAGAAAAAGTCAAAAGAATAGATGCAGCAGAAGAGTATTTAGAACAGACATTACAAAGGGAAGTCACGTCTGATGATATTGCAACACATTTAAATCTGACGAAAGAGGAAGTAGAGAACGTTATAAAAGATAGCTTCTTCTCCAATTTATTATCAATGGAAGATAGAAGTGGGGGAGAGTTTAAAGAAGGGGTTGGTTACACAATCCCAGATGATAAACAACTTACACCTGAAGAAACAATTGTGAATAATGAAGAATTTAATCAAATTTATAAAGCAATAACTCAATTAAATGAAAATGAGCAATTGGTTTTAAGTCTTTTCTATGACAAAGAATTGACATTTACTGAGATAGGAAAGGTATTACAATTAACGACATCGAGGATTTCTCAAATACATAAGCAAGCGATCTACAAGTTACAACAAATTATTTCGAAATTAGATTTGAACGGGGCTTGATAATATGATCAATGAGGTAGTAAGATTAAAGATTTCAAGTGATCGGATGGAAGCTTGGCTAGAAATTTTAAATGTAGCATTAATTAATGAATTGGATAGTAGTGATTTACACACATTTTTAAAAGAAGAGAAATTAGAAACAAGACTATTTTGTTTCGATGAGCAACAATGGAAAACACAGTTAACTGAAACTGGAAAGATAACTGTTTCAAAAGGTATACCACATGAGAATGGTAAAGATGGATACATAGAGTGGTTTGTTCAACTAGAAGAAATATTGGAGGAAAAGGAAAAAACCTCATTTAGAGATATAAAGAAGATACCAACAATAAATAAGGATATGGAAATTGGAATGTTGATACATCCAACAGCAGGGAAATCTGGTTTGGATGTGTATGGTAATAAAATTAAATCAAAGCCTGGAAAGAAAGTTATAACGAAAGCAGGACGAAATGTCGGATTTGATGATAAGAAAAATACATTTGTATCACAAATAGATGGGAAATTATCCATATCTGATAAGCTTATACAAGTGTTTGATACATATGAATGGAACGAAGATTTAAGTTTAGAAACAGGAAATATTGATTTTATAGGTTCTGTTTATATTAAAGGAAATGTACCAACAGGATACACTGTTAAAGCAAATGGAGATATTCATATTATTGGTCTTGTGGAAGGTGCAAAACTTAAGGCTGGCGGAAATATCATTATTAGTAACGGTATTTCTGGGATGGATAAAGCAATTATTCAAGCAGATGGGGATGTAATTGTTAACTATATTAACCAAGCCAGTGTAGAAGCAGGAAATAACCTGATTGTTACCAAATCAATTCTACATAGCCAATGCGTTGCAGAAGAGTCTATTTTGTGTGAAAATGGTAGTATAATAGGTGGTTCATGTTCTGCAGGGCATAAAATAATAGTCAAACATATTGGTAATTTATCTAATTCGAAAACAGAAATTTCTCTTGGAATTAATAAAAGAAAAAGAGAAGAACTAGAACAGTTCCAGAAAGAATTAACTACGTATGAAATAAATAAGAATAAACTACTAGTATTAGGAAAACAACTTCAAGAAAAAAATAATCTCACGACAAATGAGCGAATTATGTTATTAAAACAACGAAAAATGTTAGAAGTAACAGAACAAAATTTACAAAAATGTGAAAAAGCTATAGAAGAATTACAAATTAGCATTGGAAACTATCAGGATCTTGATGTAATTGTAAATGGTACGATGTATGATAACGTGGAATTAAATTTTGGTAAATACTCAAGAGTTCTTAACAGAGAATACAAATATATTAAAGCGTCTCTTAAAGAAAAAGAAATCGTTATTGAATCTCTGAAATAGGAGGATACCTACAGATGAGTTTAAAATTAATTGAACTACAAGTGGCCTTACCGAGAACACAAGATGCTGGAAAATTACAAGATATAATGCAACAACAAGGAAGAGTTGGACAAGAACAATTGTCACAACAATCTATTGCTGAAGAATTAAAGAAACGTCAAAAAGTGAATGAACAACGCGAAAGCGAAAAATTGAAGAACAACAGAGAAAATAGTAAAAATTTAATCCCAAATAATAATGATACAGAAAAAAAGAAAGCTAAAAATCAAACAATCAATCATCCATACTTAGGGAATCAGATTGATTATTCTAAATAGAAGAAGGAAGTATAATGATTGAAATATTATTTTTACTAAGTTTTTTATTGCATATAATTACATTTATTTTTATTCGACATTTAAAAAACAAGCAAAAAGACTTAATTGATATAGAAGAGAAAATGACCACACAAGTTGAACAAATGGAAAATTCTTTGGCATTATACTTAGTTGAACTACGTGAAGAGAATGAGCGCTTCACAGAAGAGTTAGAGAAAGTACAAAACCATACTATTAAAGAAACCTCTACATCTAAAAAAGTAGAAACAAATAAACTAAATACAGAAGACAGCTATACTATGTATAATCCGATGTCTAACATAAAAGATAGTGAGAAAGTAGAGTCATCTCTAGAATCGAAAGTGTTATATTTATTCGAAAAAGGTTTGACAAGTGAAGAAATTGCCAAACAATTAAATAAAGGAAAGACAGAAATCGAACTAATATTGAAATTCCGACAAAAAAATAACTAAAATTGCTTGATTGGATACTAGCAATATGATATATTTGTTCATGGTGTTAAATACACACGTTTACTAAAGATAAGAGTGGTGCTTATAAAGTCCTTTTATCTAATGATGTAAATGGAGGATAAAAAAACCAATTTAGGAGGAAACAAACATGGCAGTTATTTCAATGAAACAATTACTTGAAGCTGGTGTACATTTCGGACACCAAACACGTCGTTGGAACCCTAAGATGAAAAAATACATCTTTACAGAACGTAACGGCATTTACATTATCGACCTTCAAAAAACAGTGAAAAAGGTAGAAGAAGCTTACAACTTCATTAAAGGAGTTGCTGAAAATGGTGGAACTGTTTTATTTGTAGGTACTAAAAAACAAGCGCAAGAATCTGTAAAAGAAGAGGCAATTCGTTCAGGAATGTACTTCGTTAACCAACGTTGGTTAGGAGGTACGTTGACAAACTTTGAAACGATCCGTAAACGTATCAATCGTTTGAAAGCTATCGAGAAAATGGAAGAAGATGGAACTTTTGAAGTTCTACCTAAAAAAGAAGTGGTAGGTCTTTTGAAAGAAAAGGAAAGACTAGTTAAATTCTTAGGTGGAATTAAAGAAATGAATAAAATTCCAGATGCTTTATTTATTATCGATCCGAGAAAAGAGCGTATTGCTGTTGCAGAAGCTCATAAATTACACATTCCAATCGTTGGAATTGTTGATACTAACTGTGATCCAGATGAAATCGATTATGTTATTCCAGCGAATGACGATGCGATTCGTGCTGTAAAACTTCTTACTGCTAAAATGGCAGATGCTATCCTTGAAGTTAAACAAGGGGAAGAAACAGAAGTAGCAGAAGAAACAGTTGCAGAAGTGGAAACGGTAGAAGAGTAAGAAGGTTTTGGTGATAAGAGGGGGACCTTTTATCACCTTTTTTTAAGCAATATATAATAAGGAGGAAATAATTATGGCTATTACTGCTCAATTAGTTAAAGAATTACGTGAAAAAACTGGTGCTGGAATGATGGATTGTAAAAAAGCACTTCAAGAAACAGATGGGAATATCGATCAAGCAATTGATTATTTACGTGAAAAAGGTATTGCGAAAGCAGCTAAAAAAGCTGATCGTATTGCTGCCGAAGGATCTGCATTCGTTGAAGTAGAAGGTAATACTGCTGTTTTAATTGAAGTGAACTGTGAAACAGACTTCGTAACAAAAAATGATCAATTTAAAACGCTAATGCAACAACTTGCAAAACATATCCTTACACAAAAACCAGCAACAGTTGAAGAAGCTCTGCAACAACCGTTAAATGGTAATGGTGAAAGTGTAGAGGAGTATATTAATAGTAATATTGCAAAAATCGGCGAAAAATTATCTTTACGTCGTTTTGAAACATTCACTAAAACAGATGCAGACGTATTTGGTGCATACATTCACATGGGTGGAAGCATTGGTGTAGTAACTGTTTTAGAAGGTACAAATGAAGAACAAATCGCAAAAGATATTGCTATGCACATCGCTGCAGTTAATCCTAAATATTTATCACGTGATGCTGTTTCTGCTGAAGACATCGATAAAGAACGTGAAGTATTAAAAACTCAGGCATTAAATGAAGGAAAACCAGCAAATATCGTAGAAAAAATGGTGGAAGGTCGTTTAAACAAATTCTTTGAAGAAATTTGCTTACTTGAGCAAAGTTTTGTAAAAGATCCAGATCAAAAAGTAAAACAAATCGTGAAAAATCATAATGCAACTGTAAAAACATTTGCTCGTTATGAAGTTGGAGAAGGTATCGAAAAACGTGAAGATAACTTCGCTGAAGAAGTAATGAGTCAAGTAAACAAAAAATAACATTTTGATTGAATTTTCAAAGAAAAGGGGACACATTGTGTCCCTTTTCTTTGAAAAAATCCAAAAATAAAAATGTGAAAGTTTGAGATACGTATTATTGGACTTCTTTGCTCGAAGATATGGACATCCATTCATTAAAGATATCCATAAGTTTTTGATAGACAGGAAATGCTAATTTTTATTATAATATATACATATATGGAGGTTATTATGGCTACTGCTAATTATAGAAGAATTGTTTTAAAACTAAGTGGTGAAGCATTAAGTGGAGAGCAAGGTTTTGGAATTGAGCCTGCAATTATACAATCTGTAGCAAAACAAGTGAAAGATGTAGTAGAATTAGGTGTGGAAGTTGCAGTTGTTGTTGGTGGTGGTAACATTTGGCGTGGTAAAGTTGGTAGTGAAATGGGAATGGATCGTGCCAATGCAGATTACATGGGAATGTTAGCAACGGTTATGAACTCACTAGCTCTTCAAGACAGTTTGGAGAATTTAGGTATTCCAACTCGAGTACAAACATCAATTGAGATGAGACAAGTAGCAGAACCTTATATACGTAGAAAAGCAATTAGACATTTAGAGAAGAAGCGAGTGGTTATCTTTGCTGCAGGTACGGGTAATCCGTATTTTTCAACAGACACAACTGCTGCGCTTAGAGCCGCAGAGATAGAAGCAGATGTTATTTTAATGGCAAAGAATAATGTAGACGGTGTGTATACTGCAGATCCTAAATTAGATAAGAATGCAACGAAATACGATCAATTATCGTATTTAGAAATCCTAAATGAAGGATTAGGAGTGATGGACGCTACTGCCTCCTCACTTTGTATGGATAACAATATACCATTATTAGTTTTCTCAATAGGTGAAGAAGGTAATATTAAAAAAGCTGTTTCTGGTGAAAATATTGGTACAATTATAAGGGGGAATTAATTATGTCTAAAGAATTATTAAATGAAACGAAAGAAAAAATGTTACAAGCGACGAAAGCATACTCAAAAAATCTAGCTACTGTTCGTGCAGGTAGAGCAAACCCAGCTTTATTGGATAGTATCCAAGTAGAGTACTATGGAGCATTAACTCCATTAAATCAACTATCTTCGATAACAGTGCCTGAAGCAAGATTACTTTTGATTACGCCTTTTGACAAAACAGTAATAGGTGACATTGAAAAAGCGATTCAGAAAGCTGATTTAGGTTTGTCTCCTTCTAGTGATGGAAATGTGATTCGTTTGAATATTCCGCCATTAACTGAAGAAAGAAGAAAAGATTTAGTGAAAGTCGTAGGCAAATATGCTGAAGAATCCAAGGTACAAATCAGAAATATTCGTCGTGACGCAAATGACCAATTAAAGAAAAACGAAAAAAATGGTGAGATTACTGAAGATGAATTAAGAGGTCACCAAGATGATGTGCAATCACTTACTGATGAATATACAAAGAAAATTGATCAATTAACTAAAGAAAAAGAACAAGAAATAATGGAAGTATGATTAAATTAAAGGTAAAATGTAATTAAATGATAAGACCCTCTTTAAAAAGAGGGTTTTTCCACTTTTGTTGTCAAAGATTGTATGGCAAATATTTATTCTGCAGGCTATGCAGTGGTATTTTACCTTATTTGTCGATTAAAATAGACTGTACGACAAGTGATGGAGGATATGAAATGACTTTGTTTAAGCTTCCTTTTAAAAATAAGCAAGAAAAAAGAGGATTTACTGTAAGTAATCATAATATTCCAAAGCATATTGCAATAATTATGGACGGAAATGGAAGATGGGCTGAGAAAAAAGGATTACCTCGATTTGCTGGACATAAACAAGGGATGGATAATGTAAAAAGAATTGTGAAAGCGGCAAATGCCTTTGATGTTAAAATATTAACATTGTATGCATTCTCAACAGAAAATTGGAAGAGACCATCTAGTGAGATAGACTATTTGATGAATTTACCTATTGACTTTTTACAATATTATTTACCAGAATTAATCGAACAAAACGTCAATGTACAAACAATAGGTGAGATTGAAGATTTACCTAAAAGAACGCAAGTAGCGATTAATAATGCAATCGACAAAACTTCAACTAATAGTGGACTTATATTAAATATAGCGATGAACTATGGTGGTCGTTATGAACTTGTTCAATCAGTTAAAGGGATTTGTAAAGAAGTAATAGATGGTGTATATACTATGGAAGAGATAGACGAAAATTCTTTTAAAAGACATTTATATACTGCAACGTTACCTGATCCTGATTTAGTTATTCGCACTAGTGGAGAGCAAAGATTAAGTAACTTCTTGTTATGGCAATCCGCTTATTCTGAATTATGGTTTACAGATACTTTTTGGCCAGATTTTGATGAAGAAGAACTTGTTACAGCAATTAAAGACTATCAAAAACGAAAACGTCGATACGGCGGAATTTAAGGTGTGATTTAAATTGATGATTAGAATTATTACAGCGATTGTAGCAATATTAGTGTTTTTCCCACTTGTCTTTATAGGTGATATGCCTTTTTATATTATCATGTATATAATTGCAACAATAGGTTTGTTAGAACTATTACATATGAGAAAAACAACATCTTATCCTATTCCAACAATTTTAACAGTTATATTGTTATGGGGATTGTTATATCCAGGAGAAAGTGTGTTTTTTGCCAAACGATTAGAACTAATTATGTTCTTTGTTATATTATTATTAGCATATACTGTTCTTGTTAAAAATAAGTTTACTTTTGAAGATGCAGGATTTTTAATTTTATCAACCATGTATGTAGGGTTAGGATTTTATTATTTTATCGAAACACGTGATCATACTAATGGTCTAACATTTGTGTTTTATGCAATATTAGTTGTACTTGCAACTGATACCGGTGCATACTTTTTTGGTAGGGCATTTGGGAAAAAGAAATTATGGCCTCAGATTAGTCCGAATAAGACAATAGAAGGGGCTGTTGGTGGGATATTAATTGCATGTGTTGTTACTGCAATATATCATCAATTTTTTCCAGTACATGATTCATTAGTTTTAGTAATCGTTGTAACAATCATTGCCTCTATTTTTGGACAAATAGGCGATTTAGTAGAATCTGCAATAAAAAGACATTATAATGTAAAGGACTCAGGAAAATTATTACCTGGTCATGGCGGGATATTAGACAGATTTGATAGTTGGTTATTTGTCTTTCCATTATTACATTTTATTCATTTTATTTCATAGACTATATAAACTGGAGCGGATGATTCATGAAAAATATAACGTTGCTAGGTGCAACAGGTTCAATTGGGATACAAACGATTGATGTGATCAAACAACATCCTGACAAATTTAAATTGTTTGCTATCTCTTTTGGTGAGAATATACAGCGTGCACTACCAATAATAGAAGAATTCCAACCATTATGGATCGTTGTTAAAAACAAAGAAGCTAAAGAAAAATTAATTAATGCCGCAACTAAAATAGATGGACAAATTCTATATGGTACAGATAGTTTAGATACGATTTGTGAGCATGATGGAGTAGATATTGTTGTAAATGCGGTAATGGGTAGTGTTGGATTAAGCGCAACGTTGAATGCAATTAGAAATAAAAAACAAATTGCAATAGCAAATAAAGAAACATTAGTAACCGCAGGACATTTAGTAATGGCTGAAGCGAAAAAGTACAATGTAGACTTATTACCAATTGATAGTGAACATTCTGCAATATTTCAAGCATTAAATGGGGAAGAAAAAAAGCAAGTTAATAAGATTATTCTTACAGCTTCTGGCGGTAGTTTTAGAGATAAAACAAGAAAAGAATTAGAAAATGTAACAGTACAAGACGCACTTAAACATCCCAATTGGAGTATGGGTGCAAAAATAACAATTGATTCTGCAACAATGATGAATAAAGGATTAGAAGTTATTGAAGCGCATTGGTTATTTAATATCTCTTTTGATCAAATTGAAGTGGTTCAACATAAAGAAAGTATTATACATTCTATGGTTGAATTTGTTGATTCAAGTATTATAGCTCAATTAGGCACACCTGATATGAGAGTGCCAATTCAATATGCACTAACATATCCAAACAGAGAATCTTTACCTACTGCAAACAAGTTAGATCTAGTTTCAATCGGAAAACTACATTTTCAACAAATGGATTATAATCGATTCCCAGGTTTAAAGTTAGCGTTTGAAGCAGGCAAGGCTGGTGGAACATTACCAACAGTACTAAACGCTGCAAATGAAATAGCAGTCGATTTATTTTTAAATGAAAAAATTTCTTTTTTACAAATAGAAGATATTGTAGAGAAAATGCTATCCAATCATCAGAACATTGCAAACCCAGATTTAGAAACAATTCAATCTGTTGATTTAGAAACAAGAAAGAAAGTGCTTGAAGTACTATAATAAATTATGTTTTTTGAAAGGGGTGTGTTGAATTGAATACAATCATTGCGTTTATTTTGATGTTTGGCTTACTTGTGTTTATTCATGAATTTGGTCATTACATATTTGCTAAAAGAGCAGGAATGTTAGTTCGAGAATTTGCGATAGGATTCGGACCAAAAATATTTTCGACAATTAAAAATGAAACATTATATACGATAAGATTGTTGCCAATGGGAGGATATGTAAGAGTTGCTGGTGAAGATCCTGAGATTATAGAAATAAAACCAGGACAACTAATTGGTTTGACTTTTGATTCACATGGAAAAGTCAATCAAATTATCGTAAATAATAAAGATAAACATCCAGATTGCTTAGTAGTGGAAGTAGAACATATTGACTTAGATCATGCTTTGTCAATAAAAGGATACGAAGTGGATCAAGAGATGTTACACTCCTTTCAAGTTGATGAAAAAGCGCACTTTATCATGGACGAAAAAGCTACACAGATTGCTCCATATAATAGACAATTCGCATCAAAGACAAAAAGACAAAGAGCGATGCAATTATTCGCAGGACCGATGATGAACTTTTTATTATCTATTGTTATTTTTATGATATTAGGTTTTATTCAAGGTGTACCAGCAGATGATGTGAGAGTAGGACAAGTAGTAGATAATAGTCCTGCTGCTGAAGCAGGTTTTGAACCTAATGACACAGTAATTGCAATTGATGGAAGTAAGATAGATGATTGGGAAGATTTTCGATCTATTGTAGAGAAAAGTCCAGATACTACTGTTGAAATGACAGTTCTACGTGATAATGAAGAACTGAAATTAGATGTCACACCTCAAGCAGTAGAAACAGAAGAAGGAACATTTGGTCAAGTTGGAGTAACGTTAGCGTTAGAAAAATCATTTATTCGAACAATACCTTATAGTCTTGAAGAAACATATAAATGGTCAACATTAATTATTACTAATTTAGGTAAGTTAGTAACTGGTCAATTCTCTATTGATATGCTATCAGGACCTGTAGGTATATATGACGCAACAGATCAAGTAGTACAAACTGGATTTTTGAATTTTATGATGTGGACAGCAATATTAAGTGTGAATTTGGGTATTGTTAACTTGGTTCCATTGCCAGCATTAGATGGCGGTAGGTTGTTGTTCATTGGTATTGAGGCATTAAGAGGAAAGCCAATAGATCCTCAAAAAGAAGGAATTGTGCATTTTGTTGGATTTGCATTACTTATGTTATTAATGATTGTTGTAACATGGAATGACATTCAGAGACTTTTCCTATAAAATGAAATACAATATTTAATTAGAAATTTCGAGGTGGAAATAATAATGAAGCATAGTCAAACACTAATTCCTACATTAAAAGAAGTGCCAACAGATGCAGAAATAGCAAGCCACAAATTATTAGTGAGAGCTGGGTATGTTAGACAAACAGCGTCTGGAGTGTATTCTTTCTTACCGTTAGGAAATAAAGTATTAAAAAAGGTGGAACAAATTGTCAGAGAAGAAATGGAATTAGCTGGAGCAGTAGAGATGTTAATGCCAGCATTACAACCTGCTGATTTATGGAAAGAAACAGGTAGATGGTATAATTTTGGTCCTGAGCTAATGAGACTCCATGATCGTCATGACAGAGAGTTTGTTTTAGGTGCAACTCATGAAGAAGTGATTACAAGTATCATTAGAGACGAAGTAAAAAGTTATAAAAAATTACCATTAACATTGTATCAAATTCAAACAAAGTATAGAGATGAAAAAAGACCAAGATTTGGCTTGTTGCGTGGTAGAGAATTTGTCATGAAAGATGCGTATTCTTTTCATGATACTGATGAAAGCCTAGATGACGTATACGATAAAATGTATCTAGCTTATTCCAATATATTTAAGCGTTGTGGATTGAATTTTAGAGCGGTCATTGCAGATTCAGGTGCAATGGGCGGCAAGGATACACATGAATTTATGGTTTTATCTGAGATCGGCGAAGATACCATTGCATATTCTGATACATCTGATTTTGCTGCAAATATCGAAATGGCTCCAGTAAATGTAGAGTACACACGTAACACAGAGCAAGAACAAGAACGAACAATTGTGGATACACCTTCCGCTAAAACGATGGAAGAAGTTTCTAACTTTTTAAATGTATCCATTGATAAAGGTATCAAATCATTATTATTTAAAATAGATGAAGATAAATTTGCTCTTGTTTTAGCACGCGGAGACCATGAGATTAACGATATTAAATTAAAAAATTGTTTAGGTGCTACTCATGTTGAACTAGCCTCAGAAGAAGAAGCTAAAGCTTTATTAGGCGCTGACATTGGTTCATTAGGTCCAGTGAATGTGAAAGAGATTCCTATCATTGCAGATAACGCAATCACAAGTATTGTGAATGGGTATTGTGGAGCAAATGAAACAGGTAAACATTACATTAATGTGAATCCAAATAAGGACTTTACTGTAGATAAATATGAAGATTTAAGATTTATTAAAGAAGGAGATCCTTCTCCAGATGGAAAAGGAACGATACAATTTGCTAAAGGTATTGAAGTAGGGCATGTGTTTAAATTAGGAAAAAGATATGCTGAAAAATTAGGTGCACAATATCTGAATGAGCAAGGTAAGCAAGAAGTAATGACAATGGGATGCTATGGAATTGGCGTATCTCGCACAGTTGCTGCTATTGTAGAGCAATTTCATGATGAAAAAGGAATTATTTGGCCAAAATCAGTTTCTCCATACGATATTCACTTAGTTACAGTGAATACGAAGGATGAAGAACAATTGCATTTAAGTGAAAGCATTTATAAAGAATTACAACAAAACCATTTTGACGTGTTATTTGATGATCGAAAAGAAAGAGCAGGAGTAAAATTTGCTGATAGTGACTTAATTGGACTACCAATTCGAATAACAGTTGGAAAACGCGCAAGTGAAGGATACGTGGAATGCAAAGTGAGAGAAGATGGAGAACAATTTGACTTACATGTTTCAGAAATTGTTCCATCGATTAAGAAATTCTTTTCAGAAAATTAAATGTGAAAGATAATCCCTTGTCCAAATGTAACGACAGGGGATTTACCATTTATATTAAATTGAGTACAAATCCTTTGTCTTAGCTTGAGGGGTGAACATATTGCAAAGTACGAGTGAAGAAAGATTTAATTTATTAACGCAACAAATTGGAATACCAGATGACATGAAAAATAAGTACTTCCAAAATGCCAAAATAGAGAAGTTAGAAGTATATCGAAAAACTCAAACATGGCATTTTTCTTTTGTAATTGAAGAATGTATGCCAGCAGAAGTATATCAATTATTTGTTTTGAAACTTACTGAAGCTTTTTCATCAATTGCAAAAGTGAGTTGGAAATTTCACTCAAATAAAACGACAATTTCAGATCAAGAGTTGATTGCATATTGGCATATATTTGTAAGTGAATTATGTGCGGAATCACCTAAATATCGTACATTGAATAATCAAGTTCCTCAAATAAACAATAATAAGATTATGTTAACTACAAGCAATGAAGTAGAACGAGCTGCTTTGTTACAAGAAATGCAATCATTATTTGATCATTTTTGTAACAAAATAGGTTTCAATAAGCGGAAAATTGAAATACAAGTTGTGGAAGAGCATGATGAAATTGTTAAATTCAGGAAACAAAAACAAGAAGAAGACAGGATTAAAGTGTTAGAAGCATTTAAGCAACAAGAACAGAGAGCAAAAGATAATAATCAAGACAAACCTGAAGGACCTATTCAAATTGGTTATCCGATTAAAGAAGAGCCAATTCAGATGAAGGAAATTATAGAAGAAGAAAAAAATGTCATTTTTCAAGGGTATTTGTTTGATGTTGAGATTAGAGAACTCCGCAGTGGAAGACAATTATTAATATTAAAAATGACAGATTATTCCGATTCGTTTCAAATAAAAATGTTCTCCAAGGGCGATCAAGACGCAGATAAATTTAAACAATTTAAACCTGGTATGTGGTTAAAAGCAAAAGGAATGATACAAACAGACACATTTTCTAATGAATTGACGATGATGGCTAGAGATATCCAAGAAATTCCTGCAAAAATGCGTGAAGATTATGGTGTCGATGGTGAAAAACGTGTAGAATTACATGCACATACATTGATGAGTCAAATTGATTCTGTTGTATCTGCTTCAAAACTAATAGAACAGGCGGCAAAATGGGGGCATAAAGCTATTGCAATTACTGACCATGCCGGTGCACAAGCTTTTCCTGAGGCATATGGAGCAGGCAAAAAGCATGGAGTGAAAATTATCTATGGAGTAGAAGCAAATGTTGTAGATGACGGAGTGCCTATTGCTTATAATAGTGATGATCGAGTATTACTTGATGAAACATATGTCGTATTTGATGTGGAAACAACTGGATTATCTGCAGTTTATGATACGATAATTGAACTAGCTGCAGTAAAAATTAAAAATGGAGAAATTATAGATAAATTTGAATCATTTGCTAACCCGCACCAACCTTTATCTGAAACTATTATTAATTTGACGCATATAACGGATGATATGTTACAAGACGCACCAGAAGTGGAAGAAGTATTAGCAAAATTCCATGACTGGATGGGTGACCATACGCTTGTTGCACATAATGCTGATTTTGATATGGGGTTTATTAACACAGGGTTTAAAAAATTTGGTATGGAAGAAGCGACAAATCCAGTAATTGACACGTTGGAACTAGCAAGATACTTATTCCCAGATATGAAGAATCATCGTCTAAACACAATGTGTAAGAAATTAGATATTGAATTAACACAACATCATAGAGCGATTTATGATACAGAAGCGACGAGTTATTTGTTGTGGAAATTAATTAAATTAGCTGACGAAAAAGGTATCATTAATCACAATCAATTTAATCAACATATGGGAGAAGGAAATAGTTATCAACGCGCACGACCTTTTCACGCGACACTACTCGCTGTTAATGAGGTTGGTTTAAAAAATTTATTTAAACTTGTGTCACATGCACATATTGATTATTTTTATCGTGTCCCTCGTATTCCAAGATCAAAATTACACCAATTACGTGAGGGTATATTGGTTGGTACAGCATGTGATAAAGGTGAAGTTTTTGAAACAATGATGCAAAAATCTGAAGAGCAAGCAGAAAAAATCGCACAATTTTATGATTATATTGAAGTCCAACCTCCTGCTAACTATATTCATTTATTAGATAAAGAATTAGTACAGAATGAAGCACAATTATATGATATTTTACGTAAATTAGTAGAAATGGCAGACAGAATGGGGAAATTATGTGTCGCAACAGGGAATGTGCATCATTTAGAGAAAAATGATCAGATATACCGCAAAATTTTAATAGCGTCTCAAAGTGGGAACCCATTGAATAGACAGAAACTCCCAAATACCTATTTTAGAACGACTAATGAAATGATAGATGAATTTCAGTTTCTTGGTGCAGAAAAAGCAAAAGAAATTGTTGTTACAAATCCTAATAAACTAGTAGATCAAATTGATGAAGTGAAGCCAATTAAAGATGATTTGTATACACCAAATATAGATGGTGCAGATAAAGAAATTAGAGAACTTAGCTATACATTTGCTAAATCGATTTACGGTGAGCAATTACCAGAAATAGTTGAGCAACGTATCGAGAAAGAATTAAAAAGTATAATTGGACATGGATTTGCGGTTATTTATTTAATTTCACATAAACTCGTAAAAAAATCATTAAATGATGGTTATTTAGTAGGATCTAGGGGTTCCGTTGGATCTTCACTTATTGCGACATTTACTGAGATTACAGAAGTGAACCCATTACCACCACATTATGTTTGTCCAAATTGTAAAAAAAGTGAATTCTTTAATGATGGTTCATATGGGAGTGGTTTTGATTTACCAGACAAAGAATGTCCAGACTGTCAAACAATGTATAAAAAAGATGGGCAAGATATACCATTTGAAACATTCTTAGGCTTTAAAGGTGATAAAGTACCAGATATTGATTTGAACTTCTCTGGAGAGTATCAACCAAGGGCACATAATTATACAAAAGTATTATTTGGTGAAGATAATGTTTTTCGTGCAGGAACAATTGGAACAGTTGCTGAAAAGACAGCATATGGTTATGTCAAAGGATATGCAAATGATAATGGTATGATTATTAAAAATGCTGAGGTGGACCGATTAGTTAAAGGGTGTACTGGAGCCAAACGTACAACAGGTCAACACCCAGGTGGTATTATTGTAGTACCAGATTATATGGAAATATATGATTTTACTCCAATCCAGTATCCCGCAGATGACCGTAATTCGGAATGGCGTACAACACATTTTGATTTTCATTCCATACATGATAATTTGTTGAAATTAGATATATTAGGGCACGATGATCCGACCGTTATCCGTATGTTACAAGATCTTAGTGGAATCGACCCTCAAACAATTCCGACAGATGATCAAGAAACGATGAAAATATTCTCTGGACCTGAAGTATTAGGTGTGACCGCTGATCAAATCATGTGTAAAACAGGAACATTAGGAGTTCCCGAATTTGGAACAAGATTTGTACGTCAAATGTTAGAGGATACGAAGCCAAAAACGTTTGCTGAATTAGTTATTATTTCTGGATTAAGTCATGGTACAGATGTATGGTTAGGAAATGCACAAGAATTAATCAATGATGGTATATGTGGATTACCCGATGTAATAGGGTGTCGTGATGATATTATGGTTTATTTGATGCACAAAGGACTAGATGCATCATTAGCATTCAAAATTATGGAATCTGTTCGTAAAGGAAAAGGATTGCAAGATGAGTGGATAGAAGAAATGCTTAAAAACAATGTACCTGAATGGTATATAGATTCATGTAAAAAGATTAAATATATGTTTCCAAAAGCACACGCTGCTGCATATGTATTGATGGCTATACGAATAGCTTATTTTAAAGTGCATTATCCACTATACTTTTATGCTGCGTACTTCACTGTAAGAGCAGATGATTTTGAGCTTGATACGATGATTAAAGGTTCAGAAGCAATTAGGACTCGTATTAAAGAAATCATAGCTAAAGGAAATGATGCAACACCAAAAGAAAAAAATTTACTAACAGTTCTAGAACTGTCTTTAGAAATGAACGAACGTGGTTTTCGTTTTCAAAAAGTAGATTTGTATCGTTCTTCAGCAACTGAATTTTTGGTAGAAGGTGACACGTTAATTCCACCATTTAATGCAGTAGATGGCCTTGGTACGAATGCTGCAATTAATATTGCAAAAGTTCGCGAAGATGGAGAATTTTTATCTAAAGAAGATTTGCGTGAAAGAAGTAGAATATCTAAAACAGTATTAGAATATTTGGATCAACATGGTTGTTTAGAAGGAATGGAAGAAAAAAATCAACTATCATTATTTTAAATTCCAATATTGTATAAAGCAAAAACCTTGCAAACTTTATCCAAACGTGTTATATTTTATTAAGATTTTATTTGATGTGCTAAAAGAGTGGGTTATCCCACTCTTTCTTCATAGCCACATTGTTAACTTATAGGGCTATTGCTATCCCTTGCCAATATAGGCAAGGGATTTATCATTCCCTAAGTATATAACAAATGTGTATGGATGAATTTTTAAGGGAAATATAATAAATAAATGAAAAATGAAACTATTTGATTGTTAAAGGAGGTCGAATGTATGAGTCAAAATATCGCTAAACAAACAGAAGAAATTGTCAAGCCAATTGTAGAGGAACTTTCTTTAGAATTAGTCGATGTCGTATATGAAAAAGAAGGTCCAAATTGGTTTTTGCGAGTATATATTGATAAAGAAAATGGTGTAGATATTGAAGAATGTGGCATTGTTTCTGAACGCTTAAGTGAGGTGTTAGATGAGAAAGACCCAATTGAAGGAGCTTATTTCTTGGAAGTCTCCTCACCTGGTGTCGAGAGACCGCTAAAAAAAGAATTGGATTTTGAGAAAAATGTAGGTAAGAATGTATATGTCAAATTGTATGAGCCAATTGCTGGTGATAAAGAATTTACTGGCGAATTAATTGGAATAGAAAATCAAATCGTTACTATCGCATATCGAGATAAAACAAAAACAAAAAAAGTTGAAATACCTTACGAGAAAATCGCTAAAGCACATTTAGCTGTAATGTTTTAATATACGAGGGGGAAGAATTGTGAACAAAGAATTGTTCGATGCGATTAATTTTTTAGAAAAAGAAAAAGGAATTAATAAAGATATTCTTATTGAAGCATTAGAAGCTGCATTAATCTCCGCATACAAGAAGAATTTTAAATCTGCAACAAATGTTCGTGTCGATTTAAATGAAGAAGCAGGCAAAATGGCCGTTTTTGCACAAAAAGAAATTGTAGAAGAAGTAGAAGATATACAAACACAAATCTCTGTTGATGAAGCACAACAAATTAGTCCAATGTATGATGTCGGAGATATTGTAGAAATTGAAGTAACACCAAGAGACTTTGGAAGAATCGCTGCTCAAGCTGCAAAACAAGTTGTTACGCAACGTGTTAGAGAGGCAGAAAGAGGAATTATTTATAACGAATATATTGACCGTGAAGATGATATTATGAACGGAACAATTCAGCGTATGGATGGCAGATTCATTTATGTAAATTTAGGAAAAATAGAAGCAAAATTACCTGAATCTGAATGCATCGCACAGGAAAATTATAATATACATGATCGTATTAAAGTGTATGTAACAAAAGTAGAAAATTCAAGTAAAGGTCCTAATATATTTGTTTCTAGAACACATCCTGGCTTATTAAAAAGATTATTTGAAATGGAAGTACCTGAGATTTATGATGGTACAGTTGAAGTGAAGTCTGTTGCTCGTGAGGCTGGAGATAGATCTAAAATCTCTGTATATGCACAAGACGAAGAAATTGATCCAGTAGGCTCATGTGTAGGGCAAAAAGGTCAACGTGTTCAAACAATTGTAGATGAATTGCATGGTGAAAAAATAGATATTGTTGAGTGGTCAGAAGATCCAATTGTGTATGTGTCAAATGCATTAAGCCCTTCTAAAGTTGTAAAAGTACTTGTTGATGAAGAGAATAAATCAACAACTGTCATTGTACCTGATTATCAACTTTCATTAGCTATTGGAAAACGTGGACAAAACGCAAGGCTTGCAGCGAAGCTAACAGGTTGGAAAATCGATATAAAAAGTGAATCAGAAGCACGTGAAGAAGGTTTGTTGACAGATGACAAGGAAGAAGAACTAGACACGCTAGAATATAATGATTCTAATGACTATGAAGTTTCCCTTGATGAAATGGATGAAGATTTATTTAAATAAGGAGGAATTCATTTGTCTAAACAAAGAAAAGTACCATTGCGTAAATGTGTAGCAACACAAGAAATGTTTCCTAAACAAGCATTAATTAGAATTGTGAAGACGAAAGAAGGTCAAATCTTCGTTGATCCAACAGGTAAGAAAAACGGTCGCGGAGCATATATTTCAAAAAGTATTGACGCGATTCATAAAGCAGAAAAAACACATGCACTTGATAAACATTTAGAAACGCAAATTCCACAGGAAATTTATGAGGAATTAAAGCAATTAATTGAAGGCTGAGATATGAAAGCTACTAATAACTATTTAAATATATTAGGTATTGCGACAAGAGCAAGAAAATGTACATTTGGTGAAGAACAAATTATAAAAGAGATTCAATCTAGAAAAGCAAAAGTGGTATTAATTGCTTCAGATATAGGTATACAGACGAAAAAGAAACTAACAGATAAATGCACATTTTACAATATACCATTTATATTTATTGATGATCGTGATACATTATCACAAGCAGTAGGAAAGATCGGAAGGGTGGCAGTTTCCATTAATGATAGTGGATTTGCAAAAAAAATAATGGAATTGCTAACCAACAATTATCGGGGGTGAACGTATGTCTAAAATACGTGTGTACGAATATGCAAAAAAAGTGAATAAATCAAGTAAAGACATCATTGAAAAATTGAAAGAATTAAATCAACCTGTTTCTAATCATATGTCTACAATATCTAATGATGTTATTTCTAAATTAGATGCGACTTTTACGACTACCAACAAAAAGAATGAACCCAAAAAACAAAATACTAAACCATCTAATCAAACAAATAAAGGTAATAAAAATAGTAAACAAACTAACAACTTTAATGCGGATAAACCCGTAAAAAAAGAAGAGCCTAAAGAAGTTACTAAAATAACTTATTCAGGTTCAATTAATGTTGGTGAACTTGCAGAAAAATTAAACAAAGAAACTAATGAAATAATCAAGAAATTGATGTTTCTAGGTGTAATGGCTACAAAGAATCAAGATCTTGACACAGATGCGATTGAATTAATTTGTGGAGAATATGGTGTAGAAGTAGAGCAGGAAATTGAGATAGATAAAACAGATTTAGCCACATACATTGAGGAAGATGATCAAAAGAAACTAAAAGAACGTCCACCAGTTGTAACAATAATGGGACACGTTGACCACGGAAAAACAACTCTACTTGATTCCATTCGTAACACAAAAGTTACGGAAGGAGAAGCGGGTGGAATTACACAACATATCGGTGCATACCAAGTAGAAGCAAATGGTAAAAAAGTTACCTTCTTAGATACGCCAGGACACGCTGCTTTTACTAGCATGCGTTCACGTGGTGCTCAAGTAACAGACATTGCTATTCTTGTTGTAGCAGCAGATGATGGAGTAATGCCACAAACGATTGAAGCGATCAATCACGCGAAAGCAGCAGAAGTTCCTATCATTGTTGCAGTAAATAAAATTGACAAAGAAGGAGCTAACCCAGACAGAGTAATGCAAGAATTAACTGAACATGAGTTGATTCCTGAGGACTGGGGAGGAGAGACAATCTTTGTACAATTGTCTGCATTAAAAGGAGAAGGTATTGATGATTTGTTAGAAATGATCCTTCTAGTTGCTGAAGTGGAAGAATTGAAAGCAAATCCAAATCGTTTAGCTAACGGTACAGTGATTGATGCGCAATTAGATAAAGGTCGTGGATCTGTTGCTTCCTTACTTGTACAGAACGGAACATTAAAAGTAGGGGATCCTATTGTTGTTGGAAACACTTTTGGTCGTGTAAGAGCAATGGTAAATGATTTAGGAAAACGTGTGAAATCAGTTGGACCATCCACACCTGTAGAGATTACAGGTTTAAATGATGTACCACTTGCTGGAGATCGATTTGTTGTATTTAAAGACGAAAAAACAGCTCGACAAATTGGTGAGATGCGTCAACAAAAAGAACTTGAAGTAAAACGTGGAGATAAAGCGAAAGTTAGTTTAGAGGATTTATTCGAACGAATCAAACAAGGCGAAATTAAGGATATCAATGTAATCTTAAAAGCGGATGTTCATGGGTCTGTAGAAGCTTTAGCAGCTTCCTTACAGAAAATTGATGTTGAAGGTGTAAAAGTAAATATTATCCACACTGGAGTTGGTGCAATTAAAGAATCTGATATTATTCTTGCATCTGCATCTAATGCAATTGTTATAGGGTTTAATGTACGTCCAGACAATAATGCGAAACAAGCTGCGGAATCTGAAAATGTTGAAATAAGATTACACCGTATTATTTACAAAGCTATTGAAGAAGTAGAGGCAGCAATGAAAGGTATGCTTGATCCTGAATTTGAGGAAAAAGTAATCGGACAAGTAGAAGTACGTGAAACGTTTAAAGTGTCCAAAATTGGTACAATTGCTGGCTGTTATGTTACGGATGGTAAAATATCAAGAGATGCAGGTGTACGCTTAATTCGAGATGGTGTAGTCATTTATGAAGGTGAAATTGACGCACTGAAGCGTTTTAAAGATGATGTAAAAGAAGTAGCACAAAATTATGAATGTGGTATTACAATAAAAAATTACAATGACATTAAAGAAGGCGATGTTATTGAGGCATTCATTATGGAAGAAGTCGAAATGTAATGATTCTTTATGCAGAAATAGAATTACGTATACATGATTGTTTTTCGTTAAAAGACAAAAGATCTGTGTTGTTAAAGCTAAAACGTCGTATTCAGAAAGAATTGAATATAGCTATTGCTGAGCTAGAATATCAAAATAAATGGCAACTGACTTGTTTGGGAATCGTTACTATTTCTGATAATAAGCAATTAAATGAAAAAGTCATTCAACAAGCTTTATCTATAATCGATTCATTTGTTGAAGTAGAACGTACCATTACACACATAGAAGAACGATGACAATCTGAATGATGAAATGTATATCGTAATCGCAGTTTTCTGTAAAAATCATAAAAGTTGTTGCCTTTATATCGATGAAAGAGGTGCACATTGTAGATGAATCAGTTAAGAGCAAATAGAGTAGCAGAACAAATGAAAAAAGAGCTTGGCGACATAATTTCAAGAAGAATAAAGGATCCAAGAGTTGGGTTTGTGACAATCACAGATGTAGAAGTTACTGGTGATTTACAACAAGCGAAAATTTATATTTCTGTGTTAGGAGACGATAAAAAACGTCAAGACACGTTAATTGGACTCGCTAAAGCAAAAGGTTTTATTAGAAGCGAAATAGGAAAAAGAATAAGATTACGTAAAACCCCAGAATTATCATTTGATTTAGATGATGCGATAGAACGTGGAAATCGTATTGAAGATTTGTTACGACAAATAAACAATCAAGATGATGAATTGTAATAGATCTTTGGCAGAAAACCCTTGTTATATCATACAAGGGTTTTCTGTCGATTATTTGATTAAAAAGATTTATACTTATACATACTACAAATTTTGGAGGTAAAAATGAACGGAATACTACCATTATGGAAACCAAAAGGCATGACGTCTCACGATTGTGTGTTGAAAGCTCGTAAACTTTTAAAAACAAAAAAAATTGGTCATACTGGAACATTGGATCCAGAAGTAGAAGGTGTTTTGCCTCTTTGCATTGGAGAAGCAACAAAAATTGTCCCGTTTCTTACAGATACGCAAAAGACATATGTTGCAACAATGACTTTAGGTTATAGCACAGATACGGAAGACCATACTGGAGAAGTTGTATATCAAAAATCACTACCTACTCCGATTCCAGAAAAAACTTTAATGGAAATATTAAATACGTTTAATGGAAAAATTGTTCAAACAGTACCATTATATTCTGCAATTAAAGTAGATGGAAAAAAACTATATGAGTATGCGCGAGAAGGTATAGAAGTAGAAAGACCTTCACGAATGATAGAAATTTATGGAATCGAGTTTATTGACACAACTTTCGATCATGATAAGAAGTTACAACATGTAACGTTTGAAGTGAAGTGTTCTAAAGGAACGTACATTCGTACATTGTGTAAAGATCTTGGCGAAAAGTTAGATTTTCCTGCCCATATGTCAGGTTTAGAACGCACGGCAACTGGTGGTATAATAGCTGATCAGTGTGTACGATTTGATGATATGATGTCACAACCAACAGAGACACTTTTACTACCAATTAAAAAAGGTATTTCACATTTAGACAAGTTAGATGTCTCTGAAACAACAAGAACTAAAGTATTAAATGGCCAAAAGCTACCTCTACCAGTAACATTACCTGAAACGGAATACTTTCGTATCGAATGTGACGGGGAACTTTTGGCAATTTATCATGTTCATGATAATAACAAAGAAATAAAACCAGCAAGAGTATTTAATCTTAATTCACGCTAGAAAGTAGGTGCACACAATGGATGTATTTTCATTGTCATATCCACATCAGTTATCAGATTCAGCTATTCTTCCTACTGTTGCTGCAATTGGTTTTTTTGATGGCTTACATAAAGGACATCAGAAAGTAATTAAGGAAGCAGTGGATATCGCAAAATCAAGCAATCAGCAAGTTGCAGTTATTACATTTGATCCACATCCGTCCGTTGTTTTGAACAAAAATAATACGGACATTCAATATCTGACACCGTTAGATGAAAAAATTCAATTAATTAGTGGTTATGATGTTGATCGGTTATATGTTGTGAAGTTTAATACAAAGTTAGCACAATTAACGCCAAGTTCTTTTATTGATCATTTTATTCATGGTCTAAATATTACACATCTTGTTGCAGGATTTGATTTTACATTTGGTTATAAAGGTTCGGGTAATATGGATAATATTTTACAACATACGGACAAAAAATTACTTACAACAAAGATTGGCGAAATTACTGATCATGAAGAAAAAGTCAGTTCAACTAGAATTAGAAAAGCTTTAAAAGATGGGGACATAGAAGAAGCGGAAAGACTATTGTCTCGTGATGTATCAATTAAAGGTGAAGTGATTCATGGCGATAAAAGAGGTCGTACAATTGGTTATCCTACTGCAAATATTGAACTACACGAATCATATTTTTTACCTAAGATAGGTGTATATGCTGTGGACGTCGAAATAGATGGTGAGAAATATTATGGTATGGCAAATTTGGGCTATAAACCAACATTCTCTGATCAACGCTTGGAACCAAAAATTGAAGTACATATATTGGATTTTAATGAGGATATATATGGTCAATTTATTACGATTTCCTGGAAGAAATACATTCGTTCTGAGAAGAAATTTCAAGGTATCGATGAGCTTGTCGGACAACTTCAACAAGATGAGAAAGAAATTCGTAACTTTTTTCAATTATAGTACGGAACTACTTGCAATTTATTAAAAAAAGATGTAATCTATACTATGGAACCGTCAGCTTGGCAATTCGAGTACTCCGACGATTGCTAGGGGATCGGTGTTCAATTAGTATAATAGGAGGTGAGCAGGATGGCAATCACACAAGAACGTAAGAATGAAATTATTAATGAATTCAAAACACACGAAAGTGATACGGGTTCACCAGAAGTTCAAATCGCTGTCCTTACTGAGGAAATCAACAATTTGAATAATCACTTACGTATCCACAAGAAAGATCATCATTCACGTCGTGGTCTTTTAAAAATGGTAGGTAAACGTCGTAACTTGTTAAACTACCTACGTAATAAAGACGTACAACGTTATCGTGAATTAATTCAAAAACTTGGTTTACGTCGATAAACTACTTAAAAAGCGGGAATATTCCCGCTTTTTCTGTATGTAAAAATGCATATAAAAACCTGTATTTGGTTTATACTAAATATAAAATGATAGAATTAGTTACATATACATGTATGACATGGTAAAATAGGAATAGTTTAAGAAAAGCATGATTGCTTTTTGAGAGGAGTAAGTATGGAATGACAGTTGAAAAAAAAGTGTTTACTACGGAAATTGCAGGACAACCTTTCCGTGTAGAAATTGGTGAATTAGCAAAACAAGCAAATGGAGCATGTATGGTACATTATGGTGATACCGCTGTACTTGCAACTGCAACAGCCTCAAAAGAACCTAAAGACCTACCCTTTTTCCCATTAACAGTTAACTACGAAGAAAGATTGTACGCTGTTGGTAAAATTCCAGGTGGATTTATTAAAAGAGAAGGACGTCCAAGTGAAAAAGCAATATTAACTTCGCGTTTAATTGATAGACCTATCCGTCCACTTTTCCCAGATGGTTTTAGAAATGAAGTACAAGTAATCAGTACTGTAATGAGTGTAGATCAAAATCTACCATCTGAAATAGCTGCAATGATCGGCTCTTCTATTGCACTAAGTATATCCAACATCCCATTTAGTGGACCGATAGCAGGTGTCGTTATTGGTAGAGTAGATGGTAAGTTTATCGTGAATCCGACACTGGAAGAGCGTGAAAAAAGCGATATTGATTTAACTGTCGCTGGTACAAAAGATGCAATTAATATGGTGGAAGCAGGAGCAGACGAAGTACCTGAAGAAGTAATGTTAGAAGCAATTATGTTCGGTCATGAAGAAATCAAGCGATTAGTAGCATTCCAAGAAGAAATTATAGATGCATTAGAAGTAGAGAAAATGGATGTTAAATTATTTGAATTAGATGCTACCATAATTGATGAAGTAGAAGGTAAAGCAAAAGCGCAATTAATTGAAGCAATTCAAGTACAAGAAAAACATGCTCGTGAAGATGCAATTAATGAAGTGAAAGAAAAAGTTATTGCTGAGTATGAAGAGCAAGAAGCAGATGCAAGCATTATGAAACAAGTAGTAAATGTTTTAGATAAAATTGTGAAAGAAGAAGTTCGTCGACTAATTACAAAAGAAAAAATTAGACCTGATGGACGCCAAATTGATGAGGTTCGACCATTATCATCAAGAATTGGAGTTTTACCAAGAACACATGGTTCTGGCTTGTTTACAAGAGGACAGACACAAGCGTTAAGTATTTGTACACTCGGCGCATTAGGTGACGTTCAAATTTTAGATGGTTTAGATGCAGAAGAGTCCAAACGTTTTATGCATCATTACAATTTTCCTTCATTTAGTGTTGGGGAAACAGGACCTATACGTGGACCTGGTCGTCGCGAAATTGGACATGGTGCATTAGGTGAGCGAGCATTAGAAGTAGTCATTCCTGATGAAAAAGTATTTCCATATACGATTCGTTTAGTATCTGAAGTATTGGAATCAAATGGTTCTACTTCACAAGCAAGTATTTGTGCAAGTACTTTAGCGATGATGGATGCGGGAGTTCCAATTAAAGCTCCTGTGGCAGGGATTGCAATGGGATTAGTAAAATCAGGAGAAGATTATACTATTTTAACAGATATTCAAGGAATGGAAGACTTTCTTGGAGATATGGATTTCAAAGTTGCAGGAACAGCAAACGGGGTAACTGCATTACAAATGGATATCAAAATTGATGGTTTATCTCGCGAAATTTTAGAAGAAGCATTACAACATGCTAAAAAAGGACGTATGCATATTTTATCTCATATGCTAGAAACAATTAATGAACCTAAGCATGAATTATCTAATTATGCACCTAAAATACTTACGATGACAATTAATCCAGATAAGATTCGTGATGTAATTGGACCAAGTGGGAAACAAATCAATAAAATTATTGAAGAAACAGGTGTAAAAATAGATATTGAACAAGATGGAAATGTTTTTATTTCATCTACAGATACAGAAATGAACAAAAAAGCACAAAAAATAATTGAAGATATTGTACGTGAAGTAGAAGTTGGTCAAATGTATTTAGGAACAGTCAAACGTGTTGAGAAATTTGGTGCATTTGTAGAACTTTTCAAAGGTAAAGAAGGACTTGTACACATTTCTGAGTTAGCAGAAGAACGAATTAACAAAGTAGAAGATGTTGTATCTATTGGTGATCAAATAATGGTTAAAGTTAAGGAAATAGATCGTCAAGGACGTGTCAACCTTTCTAGAAAAGCTGTCTTACAAGAACAAAAAGATAAAGCATAATGTGTCAATAATTGATTTCATGCTTAAATTGAGTGATTGTAAATATGAGTAGAAAAAGAAGCTGGATATCCAGTTTCTTTTTTAAATACTTTAATATGAAGAATAGAATCAGTTTTATTTATTTTTAGGAGGAAATTACTTGATACACAAAGAAAAATTAGCGAACGGTCTAACAGTGGTAGTAGAACCAATCGATACGGTAAAGTCCGTTACTGTAGGAATTTGGATTAAAACAGGTTCGCGTGATGAAACAAAAACCAATAATGGAATATCTCATTTTATCGAACATATGCTGTTTAAGGGTACATCTAAATATAGTCCAAAAGCCATCGCAGAAGCGTTCGATTCAATTGGTGGAGAAATTAATGCATTTACTTCAAGAGAATATACTTGTTTATATGCGAAAGTGTTAGATCAACATATTCATTTTGCTCTAGATATCATGATAGATATGATTGTAGCATCAAGCTTTGATACAGTTGAAATCGAAAGAGAGAAAAAGGTAGTATTAGAAGAAATCAATATGACGGAGGACACTCCAGATGATATTATTCATGATTATTTAATGGAATTAGTCTATAAAGATAACCCTTTAGCATATCCTATATTAGGTACAAAACAGACAGTGAAAAATTTGACTAGAGAATCCATTTTAGATTACTATCGTAAACATTATAGTGCAACGAATATGGTCGTATCTATTGCTGGAAGTATAGAAATAGAACAACTCTATTCGATTCATGAGAAATTGGAAGTCATCCCATCTAGAGAATGCTCAAGTTCTGTTAGAAAAGAACCTAACTATTCTATAAATAAATTAGTGAAACATAAAGAAATTGAACAGGCGCACATAAGTATTGCTTTACCTGGTGTCGGTATAAAAGATGAGCGACAATATCCATTTATGTTAATGAATAACTTAATTGGCGGGAGTATGAGTTCCATGCTTTTTCAAAAAATAAGAGAAGAAAAAGGATTAGCGTATACCATTTTCTCTTATAATAATGCATTTATAGATACAGGTTTATGGACAATATATGCAGCAACTTCGCCTAAAGAAATAGATCATGTGATTCAATCTATCTATACGATATTAAAAGATGTAAGTAAAAAAGGATTTCAAGAGGCACAACTTCACGTAAGCAAAGAACAGTTAAAAGGGTTTTATTTATTGGGTTTAGAAAGTACAAATAGCCGAATGAGTCGTAATGCTAGAAATGAAATGATTTTACATGATCATCCAACTTTAGAAGATACGATTGCAAAAATTGATCAGATTACATTACAAGAATTAAATGGTGTAACGAAGCAAATTTCGATTGATGATATAGCAACAGCAATTATTACTTCACCTAATTAATGAGATGGAGGTGTATCCATTGCGGTTTCATGATTTAAGCAACAAGGAATTAATAGATTTATCAACAGGAACACGCCTTGGGTTGTTAGGTCAAACAGATTTAGAGATTGATGAAAAAACAGGGCAGATTATAAGTTTTACTATTCCTCAATATCGAATGTTTGGTTTGAAAAAAACAGAAACATATTCACGCATTGATTGGCGACAAATAAAAAAAATTGGTGATGATATGATTATTGTTGAGACAGATAATTTCAGATAAAAGTACGGTACGACACAATTTAATTTGTAATTAAGAAATAAATTATGTGCGAATACCTCGGTGCAGTTGCAAAGCAGATAATGAATTTTAAAAATTAACAAAAGAAGTTAGCTTTCTAATAAGCACAAAATCCAAACGATTCGGAAAATAGCTTTCGAATCGTTTGGATTTTTGTAATGAATGAATTCTTTGGTCTCAATCTCTTTTCAACAATTTCAAGTATTATGGAACATAAGCCTAAAGTATGATAAGTCAATCACTTAACGTATTCGACATCATATGATAGTTTAGATAACATATTTAATGCTATATGTGAGGTGAAAGAATGCTTAAAAAGAAAATTGCCATTATAGGTGGGGATGCAAGGTACTTACGTCTCATTCACGCTCTTCATTATGAAGAATGGATCGAGGTAGTTATCGTTGGATTTGATAAAGTGGAACAAAGTTATACTGCTGTTAAGCAATGCTCGATAAAAGAATTGCAATCAGAGCAATTAGATGCAATCGTTTTACCTATTACTGGAATACAAAATGGTGGGAAAGTAGAAGCAGTATTTTCTGATAAAGAGTGGGTTTTAACAAGTGATTGGTTTAAGCGCTTATCAAAAAAATGTTTGATTTTTACTGGTATTACAAGTGATCAGTTAGATCATTGGATAAAGGAAAATGATTTAACATTAATCGAGTTAATGGAGAGAGATGATATTGCCATATATAACTCCATTCCGACAGCTGAAGGCGCAATAATGTTAGCAATTCAACATACGGATATAACGATACATGATTCAAACATATTTGTATTCGGATTCGGTCGTGTTGGTCAAACTACTGCAAATAAATTTTCTGGGTTAGGCGCAAAAGTTACAATCGTATCTAAAAGTGAAACAGATCTTGCTAGGGCATTCGAACAAGGTTTTCAAACGATTCACTTAGACAAAATTTCTGATCATATATGTCATTGTGAAATATTGATAAATACAGTTCCAGCAGTTGTGGTAACAGCAGCAGTATTAGAAAAACTACCTAGTAACAGATTAATTATTGATTTAGCCTCAAAACCTGGAGGAATAGACTTTGATTATGCAAAAAAACGTGGTATTGAAGTAATTCATGCTTTAGGATTACCAGGACTTGTTGCACCAAAAACAGCTGGGGAAATCTTAGCAAAAACAATCGTTCATTGTATCTCTTCATCAGAATAAAATGATCTTTTTTGACTTCAGATGGATTAATTGGTACAAAAATATCATTCCTATATTGTTACACATACTAAAAAAACATTTTTTCATTTTTAGGAACATCCCATCCTATCAGTCACATCCATTATTCAAAAACATATACTGGGCATTAGCACAGAATATTGACTGAAATACATGGGAGGTTTATTAAAAATGGACTTTAAAGGAAAAAAGATAGGTTTTGGTTTAACGGGTTCTCATTGTACGTATGCGAGTGTCTTTCCACAGATCGAAAAATTAATTGAATTAGGAGCAGAAGTTGTTCCAGTTGTGTCCTATACGTTTATGAATACTGATACAAAATTCGGAAAAGCAGATGATCATATGGAACGTTTAAGAGTTCTAACGGGAAGAGAGCCAATTGCAACGATTGTAGATGCAGAACCACTGGGGCCTAAAGAACCATTAGATTGTATGATACTTGCGCCATTGACAGGCAATTCGATGAGTAGACTAGCAAATGCCATTACAGATTCAGCAGTACTAATGGCTTCTAAAGCAACTATTCGTAATGGGAAACCAGTAGTTATTGCAGTATCAACAAATGATGGGCTTGGATTAAATGGCGTGAATCTAATGCGGTTAATGGCAACAAAATTAATGTACTTTGTTCCGTTTGGTCAAGACGATCCAATAAAAAAACCCAATTCTTTAGTTGCTGATATGACATTAATACCAGAGACACTAGAAAATGCACTATTACACAAACAAATTCAACCAGTTCTTGTTGCAAGATAACGATAAATATGGTGAAATAATTAAAGTAATGATTAATCTATGATAAAATAGAAGAGATAATCAAATACACTAATGGATAGAATAGCGGAAGGGGACAAAAATAATGACAGTACAAGGTTATAATGTAGCAGTAGTTGGTGCTACTGGAGCTGTAGGGGAAAAAATGTTGGAAACATTATCTAAAAAGAATTTTCCAATAAATGAATTACATCTTTTATCATCCAAACGATCAGCAGGTAAAGAGATCGAATTTAATGGGGAAACACATATTGTAAAAGAAGCTACTCCTGAAAGCTTTGAGGGTATTGATATTGCATTATTCTCTGCTGGAGGTTCTGTTTCAAAAGCTTTAGCTCATGAAGCAGTAAAAAGAGGAGCTGTAGTAGTAGATAATACGAGTGCATTCCGAATGGATAAAGATGTTCCTCTAGTTGTACCAGAAGTGAATGAAGAGGATATTGCAAAACATAATGGAATTATTGCAAATCCAAACTGCTCAACAATTCAAATGGTCGCAGCATTAAAACCAATTCAAGCTAAATTTGGATTATCTCGAGTTATTGTTTCAACATATCAAGCAGTATCAGGTGCAGGTGCAAAAGCTGTAAATGAATTGCAAACACAAGCAGAAGCGTATCTACGTGGGGAAGAAATGGAAGCAAATATTTTGCCAGTAAGCGGCGAAAAAAATCATTATCCAATAGCATTTAATGCGTTACCTCAAATAGATGTATTTCAAGATAATGGCTATACATTTGAAGAAATGAAAATGATTAATGAAACGAAAAAAATTATGCATGATGAGCATATTAATGTAGCAGCAACATGTGTTAGATTACCATTCTTTACATCACATGCCGAAAGTGTGTATATCGAAATAACAGAAGATAATATATCTGTTGAACAAATTCATGAAGCATTAAGTAATGCAGACGGAATTGTTTTAGAAGATGACATTACAAATCAAGTATATCCAACACCACAATCAGCATCTGGAAAAAGTGAAGTATTTGTTGGTAGAGTGAGAAAAGATCTAGATAATAGTAGAGGATTCCATTTATGGGTTGTATCAGATAATTTGCTAAAAGGTGCAGCATGGAACTCTGTACAAATTGCAGAATCTTTAATCAAGAACAATTGGTTACAAAAATAGAGGTGACCTTATGAAAGTATTGATTCAAAAATTTGGTGGGACGTCTGTTAGGGATACACATGTCCGTCAACATGCAATCAAACATGTCAAAAACGCGATTGATAATGGTTACAAAGTGATTGTAGTTGTCTCTGCAATGGGAAGATATCCTGATCCGTATGCGACTGATTCGTTATTACAATTAATCGGAGAAAATACAACAAGACTCTCATCTAAAGAAAAAGATTTATTATTATCATGTGGTGAAACGATATCCGCGGTAGTGTTTTCTAATGAGCTATTGAGCCAAAATATTGAATCAATTGCTATTACAGGAGCACAAGCTGGAATTATTACATCTAGTGAATTTGGTAATGCACAAATTAAACAAATACAAAACCAACATATGACGTCTTTGTTATATCAGCATGATGTAGTGGTTGTCACAGGATTTCAAGGAAGAAATGAAGACTATGAAGTAACAACAATAGGCAGGGGTGGTAGTGACACCTCTGCTACTGCATTAGGTGTTGCGATGAATGCAGAATATGTAGATATTTTCACAGATGTTCATGGAATTATGACAGCAGATCCACGTTTAGTTTCAAAAGCACGAAAATTGGATAAAATTAGTTATACTGAAATATGCAATTTAGCTTACCAAGGAGCGAAAGTCATTCATCCAAGAGCAGTGGAAATTGCAATGCAAGCGAACATACCAATACGTGTTAGATCAACAATGGAACTTGACGAAGGAACATTGATTACAACAGAAGATCATGCAGATGCTAATGAAAGCGTAAATGATAGATATGTGACAGGAATTGCTTATGTGGATCATTTAACACAAATAAGAGTAGAAGATCAATCAGAAAATAGCAATCTACATGTAGAAGTATTTAAAGCAATGGCAGAAGCAGGTATTTCTGTTGATTTTATTAATATTTCACCTAGTAGCGTCGTATATACCATTTTAAATAAATATGAAGAAAAAGCAGTTCATGTGCTGAAAGATTTGAATATTATACCGATCTTAAATCAACATTGTGCTAAAATATCGCTTGTAGGTGCAGGTATGTCTGGATTACCTGGTGTCACTTCCAAAATAGTGCAGACATTATCACAACAACATATACCTATTTTTCAATCTGCAGACAGTCATCGAACAATTTGGGTATTAGTGAAAAGTGAGCATTTACAAACAGCAATTAATGCTTTACATGTTGCATTTCAATTAGATAGTGATGCATAACGAAAGTCTTATTTAGATTACCTTGTATGGAGAAAGGAGTTGGCATACTATGTTTTTTGGACATATTCTAACAGCTATGGTCACTCCATTTGATCAAAATAATCAATTAGATGTAAACAAGACATCGGAATTAATAGAATACTTAATTCAAAATGGTTCGGATGGGCTTATAATTGCAGGAACGACAGGTGAATCAGCAACACTATCTCACAAAGAGAAAATAGACTTATTCAAACATGTAGTAAAAGTGGTTAACAAACGAATTCCAGTTATTGCTGGCACAGGTAGTAATAACACAAAAGCCTCCATTGAGCTAACAAAGGAAGCGGAACAAATTGGTGTAGATGGCGTGCTTATTGTGACACCATATTACAATAAACCAAATCAAGAAGGGTTATTCAATCACTTTCAAACAATCGCTAGTGAGACATCGTTACCGATAATGCTATATAATATCCCGTCTCGTTCTGTTGTGAGTTTGAGTGTAGATACAATTATTGCGCTATCACAAATAGAAAATATTGTTTCATTAAAAGACTCTTCAGGAGATTTAGATGCAGTGTCTTCTATTATTGAGCAGACAGATAAAGATTTCACTGTTTATAGCGGAGACGATAGTTTAACATTACCTATTAAAGCAATTGGTGGTAATGGTGTTGTTTCTGTCTCTTCACATATTATTGGAAAAGAAATGAAAGAGATGTTGCTTTTATTTGAACAAGGAGAATGGAAAAAAGCTGCTACTATTCACCGAAAGCTACTCCCTGTTATGAAAGCATTGTTCATGGCACCTTCTCCTGCCCCAGTCAAAGCTGCACTCAACCAAAAAGGGGTAGCTGTTGGTAATGTTAGGTTACCATTGGTTCCATTAACTCCATTTGAAAAAGAATATTTAATTAAGATTATGGACCGTCTGTAATAATCATGCATGAAAAAAATCCCCTTGACCATACTAGTAATAGTGAGGTGAAAGGGGTTTTTATAATGGAAACAAATAATAAACAAGATAAAGAAGAGAAAGAATCACCAAGTTCATCATTAATGGAAAAGATACAGCAATTAGGGCAGACAAATGTACCACAGGCGCCGGATTCTAATATTCATGTCTTGTCAATAATTGGCCAAATTGAAGGGCATGTTCAGTTACCACCACAGAATAAAACAACAAAGTATGAACATTTAATCCCTCAAATTGTAGCAATTGAACAAAATCCGAAAATTGAAGGATTAGTAGTTGTTTTAAATACTGTTGGTGGCGATGTGGAAGCAGGGTTAGCATTATCAGAAATGATTGCGTCATTATCAAAGCCCACTGTGTCTATTGTTTTAGGTGGAGGTCATTCTATTGGTGTCCCAATTGCAGTGTCTACAGATTATTCCTTTATAGCGCCTTCTGCAACAATGACAATACATCCTGTAAGGCTGACAGGGCTTGTTATTGGAGTACCACAAACATTTGAGTATATTGATAAAATGCAAGAACGAGTGATTCAATTTGTCACAAGTCACTCCAATATAAAAGAAGAAAAGTTTAAAGAACTAATGTTTGAAAAGGGAAATCTAACAAGAGATATTGGAACAAATGTAATTGGCCAAGATGCAGTTGAATACGGTCTAATAAATGAAGTAGGCGGTATCAGTGGTGCTTTAGAAAAATTGAATCAAATGATAGATAAGAACAAACAATCGAAGGAATTGATGTAATCATGTTATATACGCCATTATGCTATAACGATGTTTATCCAATTAACGCGAATGACTTTCAACAATTTCAAATGATTGTATATAAAAATCGACAATGCTATGTGCAACGTTTAGACGATGGTTCTTTTCAAATGTACCAGTTATTATCAACAAATCCATATGATTACTTAGAACACGCTTTTCATCCTGGGACAATAATTAACAATAATAATATTATGTAAACTGATTGGTTGTTTTTGACTATCTGTACGAACTTCTCTTCTCATAAAAAAGTATGTTATAATAGAAGTATAAACATATTTGACGTGTATAATTACCCTTGCCAAAAATACGGCAGGGGTAATTCGATTCACGCATTATTATTCTATTAAGCTAGTAACAGGAGTGAGATTATGGCTAGAAAAAAAACAAAAACAAAAAAGAAAAAGAGAAATTTAGCGACACATATACGATTTGAACTTCTAGGTTTATTATTAATATTTTTAGCCATTTTTGGGAGTGGTGCCTCCATCATTCAGGCAGGAGCTGTCTCCTTATTATTGTCCAATATTTTTCGCTTCTTTCTAGGGAATTGGTATTTTGTTATACCAGTCATTCTAATGTACCTAGGTATATATTTAATGATAAAGAGAACACAGCCTGATATGGTCTCACGTAAATGGATAAGTACATATATTATTCTAGCAGGCGTTTTATTAATGTCACATATTCAATTATTTGAAACATCGATTGCATTAAAAAATGACTCATCGATTGTAAAAGAAAGCTTCTCTAATTATATAGATTTTATAAAAGGAAGTAATAAGATAGATGATTTAGGCGGAGGAATAATTGGAAGTATATTATTTGCCGTATCGTATTTTCTTTTCTCAGATATTGGTGCAAAAATTGTGGCATTTTTCATCATTTTAATTGGTATTGTGTTATTTTTTAATATTTCAATTGGTGATGTATTAAAAAAACTTGGGATTAAATCAAAGCAAATTTTTCAACAACTACTTTCGAATAGAAAAGGGAAGTCAAAACAGAGAGTGAAAAAATCTCCTAAGAAAGACAAGCTTCCGAATGAAGAGGAAGCAATGGAACCATCTATTGAATATGGAACAGAGGTCGAAGTTAAAGGGCATCTTGATAGTACACCAAATGTTGTGGAAAAAACAATGGAACCATCTATTGTATCAAGTAGTTCATCTGAGAACCAATTATCTAGTGTGGATATTGAGGAAGATCAAGAAAATGATGTACAACAATTGTCTGTAACCTCTTATGAAAATGAGGATTATCAATTACCTCCAATTCAAATATTAGAAGCACCTTTACATAAAGGGAAGCAACAAGAAAAATCGACGATACAAAACGTTGTAAAAAAATTAGAAAAAACATTTCATAGTTTTGGAGTGAAAGCACGCGTTACGAAAGTTCATGTCGGACCATCTGTGACAAAATATGAAGTCTATCCTGAAGCAGGCGTTAAAGTTAGTAAAATTGTAAGTTTGCATGATGATTTAGCTCTAGCACTAGCTGCAAAGGATATTCGAATTGAAGCACCAATTCCAGGTAAATCAGCTGTAGGAATTGAAGTGCCAAATGAAGAAACGGCGATGGTTTCTCTACGTGAAGTATTAGAGGCGAAAAAGCAATTATCGAAGAACAAACTATCCTTTGCATTAGGTAAAGATATATCAGGAGAATCTGTTGTTGCAGAATTAAACAAAATGCCTCACTTGTTAGTAGCAGGAGCAACAGGTAGCGGGAAAAGTGTGTGCATAAATGGAATTATTACTAGTATTCTTATGTATGCAAAACCGCATGAAGTAAAAATGATGATGATTGACCCGAAAAAGGTAGAATTAAATGTATACAATGGTATCCCTCATTTACTATCACCTGTTGTAACAGATCCAAAAAAAGCATCAAGGGCACTAAAAAAGATTGTTGCGGAAATGGAACGTAGGTATGATTTATTTTCTGAGACTGGTACTCGTAATATGGAAGGATATAATGAATACGTCACAAAAATGAATGCAGAAAAGGAGAATCCACAACCTTTATTACCATACATTGTTGTGATTGTAGATGAATTAGCAGATTTGATGATGGTCGCATCGAATGATGTGGAGGACGCGATCACACGATTAGCGCAAATGGCCCGTGCTGCAGGTATTCACTTAGTTATCGCTACGCAAAGACCATCCGTTGATGTCATCACAGGTGTGATTAAAGCTAATATTCCTTCTCGAATCGCCTTTAGTGTTTCGTCTCAAACAGATTCACGCACGATTCTAGATTCTGGTGGAGCTGAAAAATTACTTGGACGTGGGGATATGTTATTTATCCCTGTAGGCATGTCAAAGCCAATTAGAATACAAGGTGCCTTTTTATCTGATGAAGAAGTAGAAAGAGTTGTTGATCACTGTATCGAGCAACAAAAGGCCCAATATCAAGAGGAAATGATACCTGAAGAAGAGAGTGAAGTGAAAGAAGAAGTGGATGACGAACTTTTCGATGATGCGGTAGCATTAGTGTTAGAAATGCAAAGTGCTAGTGTTTCCATGTTGCAACGGAAATTTAGAGTCGGTTATACTCGTGCTGCTCGATTAATTGATGCAATGGAAGAAAGAGGTATAGTAGGCCCTTATGAAGGATCAAAACCACGTACTGTGCTAAAAAGTTTGGTGAATGAAGAATCCACAATAGAATAAAATGAAATGCTACATTAGAAATAGAACATTAGTAGTGAATTTAATAAATACTTCTTTATTATTATAACTAAAAATGGTATATTTATTTTTAATAATAATCTTTTATGGGATAAGATTGGTTGGGGGAAAATATGTTATCTGGTATGAATAATGGATCAACAACTCCGGTATTAAAACAAATAAAGTCATTAATAGAAGACGGTCATTATAAAGAAAAAGAAAAATTACCAACTGAATATGAGCTTGCGCAACAGTTTGGTGTCACGAAAAGAGAAGTTCAAGAAGCTATCTATATATTAGAACAAGAGAGATACATTATTAGACGTCCAGGTGTCGGGATTTTTGTGCATGTGAAACCAATTTTTTCATCTGGGATCGAACAGTTAGGTAGCGTTACAGAAATGATAAGACAATCAGGTAAAAAACCTGGAGTACAATATATTTCTGTTGAATTAACCACCCCGACAGATGAAGACAAAAAACGATTTGAGCCTATGGAGATAGACACTTTTGCTCAATTGGAAAGAATTCGAACAGCAGATGGAGATCCGGTCGTGTACTGTATTGATCGGATTGATCACCGATTAATGCCGTTAGAATTAATACATTCTCAAGAGTCTATTTTTCAAGCACTAAAATCTTATGCAAAAAAAGAAATAGACTATGCAGTTGCATATATTGAACCAATTGGTTATCATGAGCGTATTTCACCAATGCTTAATTGTGAACCAGATCAAGCATTACTCTTATTAAGACAAATGCATTATACAAAAGATAATGAGCCTGTTTTATATTCAGCTAATTTCTTTCGATCAGATGTATTTAGTTTTTATGTACTAAGAAAAAGAATGTAAAAAATTACACAAATGATAGGATATTGAATTTTTGAAGATCTGGCATAAACCGGGTCTTTTTTCTTTAAACCTAAGTAGCACAGTTCATCTTTAAAAATACTTTCTATAAGCATAATAAGTATGATAATTTGATACAATAGAAAATAAGTCTATGAAGTATGAAAAGGATGAAAGATTCATTTAATATCGAACACTAAACAAAAAGGAGTAATCAAATGGAGAAAATAATGAATAAAGATGGGTATGATTTACATTTATTACAGACTAAAAAGTTCAAAACCATTCATTTATCACTTAAATTTACGACAGAATTATGTCGAGAGGTAGTAACGAATAGAGCTTTATTACCTTATTTATTACAACAAGCAACTGCTACATATCCAACAGCAACAAAACTACGTCAAAAATTAGATGAATTGTATGGTGCCATTTTACATATTGACAGTAGCAAAAAAGGAGAAAACAGCATATTAACATTTCGCCTTGAAATCATTAATGATCAATTTTTACAAGATAAAAGTTCTTTAATTGAAGAAGCACTTCAATTATTAAAAGATGTAATTTACAACCCGAAGTTAGAAAATAATGGATTTGATAACAAAATACTCGAGAGAGAAAAGCAAACACTTAAAAACAAAATGGAATCGTTAAACGAAGATAAAATGAGTTTGGCGAATACAAGAATGATTGAAGAAATGTGTGCAGACGAACCGTATCATCTACGGGTACATGGTTATGAGGAAGATTTAGATACAATCACATCAGAAAGTTTATACAATTATTACGAAGAGTTACTTACAAGTGATCGATTAGATGTCTATGTTGTTGGTGATATTGAAAATACGCCGATCGAAAAATTAATTGATGAGACAATTAACAGAAAAAAACAAGCAAGTATAGCTACAAAAAAATCGAACTCTCATCATAGCGTAGATAAAGTCTTAGTTGAACATGATCAAATACAACAAGCTAAATTGCATTTTGGATTTCGCACAAATATAACATTTAATGATCAAGATTATGCAGCACTTCATGTATTTAACGGACTTTTTGGAGGATTTCCAAGTTCTAAGTTATTTATGAATGTACGCGAAAAACATAGTTTAGCATACTATGCTGCATCGAGAATAGAGAGTCATAAAGGTTTATTATTTGTATTTAGCGGTATTGCTCCTAACCAATACGAAAAAGCGAAAGAAATTATATTGGAACAAATGGAGCAAATGAGAAGCGGACAATTTACAGAAGAGCAAGTAGAAGAAACGAAAGAAATGACAATAAATCAACTGAAAGAAACGTTGGACAATCCACAAGGAATGATTGAATTACATTATCAGAGTGTTTTAGCTAATTCTGACAAATCTCCAGAAGATTTAATTGCAGATGTAAAGCGAGTGACGAAGCAAGATGTGTTAGATGTAAGTAAAAAGATAGTCCTTAATATGACTTATTTACTTACAAGTGAGGAGGGATAAGATGGAGAAACTATATTACAACCAAATTGATGAGACAATCTACAACAAAACATTACCTAATGGATTAAGAGTATTTTTGTTACCGAAAAAGGAAATGGCCAAAACATATGCTATTTTTACAACTAATTATGGCTCAATTGATCAATCATTTGTCCCTTTAAATGAAGAGAAACTAATTACAGTTCCTGATGGGATCGCGCATTTTTTGGAACACAAATTATTCGAAAAAGAAGACAGAGACGTGTTTCATGATTTTTCGAAATTAGGTGCTTCTGCCAATGCATTCACATCTTTTACAAAAACAGCTTATTTGTTTTCTGCCACGTCTAAAATAATGGAAAATTTAAAGGTTTTAATCGATTTTGTACAAATGCCATACTTTTCTGAGCAATCTGTTGAGAAGGAAAAGGGAATTATCGCACAAGAAATCAAAATGTATGATGATCAAGCAGACTGGAGAGCTTTTTTTGGAACGATAAAAAGTATGTACAAATCACATCCAGTTCAAATAGATATAGCAGGTACAGTTGATTCTATTAATAAAATAACAAAAGATGACTTGTACACTTGCTACAATACATTTTATCATCCGAGTAATATGGTATTGTTTGTTGCTGGAAATATTGACGTAGATGAAACAATAAAACTAATTGAAACAAATCAATTAGCTAAAGAATTTGCACCACCAGAACCAATCACAAGAAAATTCCCGGTGGAACAAGCGGAAGTAGCAGAAAAAGAATTGGAAATTATGATGCCTGTAAATGTGCCGAAAGCATTAGTTGGTGTAAAGGAAGTAGATATACCAACAGATCCTAAAGCATTCATGAAGAAGGAATACTTAATGGACATTGCAATGGATGCTATTTTTTCTCGAAGTGGGTACGCATACGAACAGTTGTATGAGGAAGGATTAATTGATCAGTCTTTCGGTTGTGAAACGCATCTTGAAAAAGAATTTGGATTCTCCATTATTGGTGGAAATTCAAAGAAACCTGTGGAATTAGCTAATGCGATTAAACATATATTACTATCTGTTAATAAGGCATCACTAGATGAAGAAACATTTGACAGAATAAAACGTAAAAAGCTTGGCCATTTGATACGTTCTCTTAACTCTCTAGAATTTATAGCTAATCAATACTCTCATTATCAATTAATTGGTATTGATTTGTTCGAAAGTATCGAGTGGTTTGAACAATTAACATATCAAGAAATGCAAGAATTTCTGTCTAACTGGATTAATGAAAAACAACTATCTGTTTGTTATGTAAACAATAAGTAATAGTAAAGGTGAATACATTGAGGAGAAATACATTAGTTGTTGGAGCTAGCGGAGATATAGGACTAGAAATAACGAAACACTTAATGAAAGAGGGAGATAATCTTTATCTTCATTATTTTCAAAATAAACCCCAATTAGATATGGATAAAGATGGGGAACAGTCCATTGTATTATTAAAAGCTGATTTAAGTAATAATGATGGGCTCGAGACATTATTAGAGCAATTGCCAAAAGAAATAGATCGTGTTATTTTTGCTAATGGTAAATCATTTATCGGTTTATTTCAGGAAATGTCACATCATCAAATGGATGCAATGATTCATTTACATGTGCATGCAGTATGGAAAATTTCAAAGCATGTGATACCATACATGATTCATAAGAAGAATGGCCAACTTATTCTAGTTACATCTATTTGGGGAGAAGTAGGTGCAAGTTGTGAAGTAGCATATTCGTCTGTAAAAGGTAGCCAAGAGTTATTTGTAAAAAGTTTAGCAAAAGAACTTGGACCTAGTGGTATTAGAGTAAATGCAGTTGCTCCAGGTTATATTGAAACAAAGATGAACCATCATTTATCACAAGAAGAAAAAGAAGTATTAGTACAAGAGATACCATTACAAGGACCCGGATTAACAGAAGATATTGCTCATTCGGTTATGTTTTTGTTAAGTGAAAAAGCGCGATATATAACAGGGGAATCTATTCGTGTGAATGGAGGTTGGTCATAATTTAATTTTCCTTATTTAGATGTATATTTTTTTGTTTATTACGAAAAATATATTTGCATCTATTATAAAGGAGGTTAAATTATGTCTGTATTAGATAACTTCGAATCATGGAAAGACTTCTTAGGTGACCGATTACATGAAGCTCAAGGAAATGGTATGAGTAACAAAGCGATATCTGAACTTGCATTTGATATAGGAAATTATTTATCAACAGAAGTTCAAGCAAAGAATGACCATGAACAGATTCTTAGAGATTTATGGAACGCAGCAGATGAAAAAGAGCAACATGCGATTGCAAATATAATGGTAAAACTAGTACAAAATGAAGGATCAAAATAATGCGGGTATGATTTTGCATTTGACAGATGTAAATTCTGTTTTGTAATTGTCTTTAAAATAAACCTTAATTCAACTAAATTAATAGTGGATTAAGGTTTTTTACATGTTATACTATTTTTGTTCACGTTTTTCATTCTTCATTTGGAATAGGAATGGAGAAAAGAGGTTTTCACTTTTCTTCACTACATTTTTAAGATATGATTGAAATATATAATAATTTATACTAAAATTTTGTAGAAGAGTCGCGAGAACAAGCATTTGTGATTTAATTTAAGGCAATAAAAAGTATCTTTAAATATAATTTCTACAATTACTACTAATTATTTCAATATAATCGTGTAATATATGTATTTTTTAAAGATTGATGATGGATGGTGTTATATATGGGAATAGGAGAAAGATTAAAACAAGAGCGTGAAGCGAAAAATTTGTCATTACAAGATATTCAAAAACAAACGAAGATTCAAACGCGTTATTTACACGCAATTGAGGAAGAAAGATTTGAAATAATGCCAGGTTCTTTTTATGTTCGAGCATTTATTAAAGAATATGCAACGGCATTGCAATTGAATGCAGAAGATTTGATGAGTGAATATGAACGTGATTTACCATTTGATAAAGAAGAGAAAGTAGCTTTATCAAGAGTTAGCAGTAGCAAGAAGAATAAACCAATTTCAAAAACACCTAGTTTCTTTTCATTTTTACCTACTATTATTGTCATTGTATTAATCATTGGTATTCTTGTTATTTACTGGGCCCTTCAAAATAATGATAAACCAGATGATTCAAACGCTAATGATAACACAATTGAAAGTGGTGAAGGTTCTGCTGACGAAGTAACAATACCACCAGTGAATTCTGACCAACCTTCTAATGATGAGGAAAATCAAGAGAGTGCATCAGATGACACACAAGATACGTCAGACGAAGATACAACAAATGAATCTAATACAACCATACAATTAGAACAATATGCAAACAATGAATCCACTTATCAGTTAAGTACAAGTGAAGCGGAAGTTATTCTTACAATTGAAACAACAGATCAGAATTGGATGCAAGTGGAAGATGTAAATGGAGAACAATTTATGTACAAGACATTTACAAATGAGGAGTCACCTGCTGAAATCAACATTAGTTCAACTGAAGAATTATTTATTCGTTTTGGAAATCCAAGTACAGTGACTTTCTTTATAAATGGTGAGAAAATAGAGTTATCTGAAGAAATTGGTAATACAACAACCCCGCAAAATATGTATATTAACATAGAAAAACAATAGATGTTTGCCCCCTTCATGTACTTTAAAGGGGGTGTTTCTATCAATTAAACAGAGGTGAATAGAATGAACATACCTAATAAAATTACATTATCACGTATTATGCTTATCCCATTCTTTATTTTATTGTTAAGTTATCCATTTGATTGGGGGACTGTTTCATTACTTGAAGTGGAGATAAACACAGCTCAATTTATTGCAGTACTTATATTTGCTATTGCGTCTGCAACAGATTGGTTAGATGGTTATTATGCGAGAAAGTATAACTTAGTTACCAACTTGGGGAAATTTTTAGATCCAATGGCAGATAAACTACTAGTATCAGCTGCTTTTATCTTATTAATTACTTTGGATTTAGCTCCTGCTTGGATTGTTATTATTATAATTAGTCGAGAGTTTGCTGTGACAGGATTAAGATTAGTAGCAGCTGGGGAAGGTATTGTACTTGCTGCAGGTAAATCAGGAAAGTTAAAAACAGTGTTACAAATTCTCGCTATTATTATTTTATTATTGAATGATTTCCCGTTTCAATTTTTACCATTTTCGTTAGGTGAAGTCTTTCTGTATTTAGCACTCTTATTAACTGTAATATCTGGAATAGAGTATTTTTCTAAAAATTGGCACGTGATGGAGGATTCCAAGTGAGTCAACAAATTAGAGCAGAGTTAATATCTGTAGGAACAGAATTATTATTAGGACAGATTGCAAATACAAATGCACAATGGATTTCAAAACATTTAGCTAATAGTGGAATTTCTGTTTACTATCATACAGTAGTTGGGGACAATTTAGCGAGACTTGCACAAGTATTCGAAAATTCAAAGCGTTCAGATGTTGTTATTGTTACAGGTGGATTAGGTCCAACTGAAGATGATTTAACAAGAGAAGCTTTTCAACAAACAACAGGTCTTTCAATTATAGAGCATGAGCCGACTATTCAATCTATTGAAGAATATTTTAAGAGAACCAATCGACAGATGACACCAAACAATCGAAAACAAGCAAATATTTTTGAAGGATCTATCGTATTTGAAAATTCTGTAGGTATCGCACCAGGTATTGCGATTGATTATAATGATACTACATACATATTTACACCAGGAGTGCCAAGTGAAATGAAAGCAATTATGAGTGAATTTGTAATTCCTCATCTTGTGCAAAAATATCATTTGAACCACATCATTCATTCGAAAGTATTACGTTTTATTGGGATTGGAGAATCGCAATTAGAGCATGAACTTCAAACTCTAATTTCCAATCAAACTAATCCAACCATAGCACCACTAGCAAAAGAAGGGGAAGTAACACTTCGTTTATCTGCATTTGCTGATAATAAAGAAGATGCTACTCAATTAATTAACACGACAGAAAAAGAAATTTTAAGTATTGTAGGGAATTACTTATATGGATATGATGATGAAACAATTGCTCAAAAAGTTGTAGAACGATTAAAAGAAAACCAACTGACAATAGCGAGTGCAGAAAGTTTAACAGGGGGGTTATTTTCAAGTACAATTGTAGATATCCCTGAGGCATCTCATGTATTAAATGGTGCAGCAACAGTGTATAGTCCAACGGCAAAAGAACATGTGCTGGATATTCCTGAACTAATTATATCAAAGCATGGTACTGTCAGCTCAGAATGTGCTGAATTAATGGCGAAACAAGTGAAGAAATTGTATCAATCAGATATCGGCATTAGTTTTACTGGTGTAGCAGGTCCTACGATGTCTGAAGGAAAAGATGTAGGAACTGTTTTTATTTCTATATGTGATCAATACGATAATTGTCATACTGTTAAACATCTTTTTAATGGAAATCGATTCACAATTCGTACTAGAGCGGTGAAAAAGGGATTGGAAAGGTTATATCAATTAATAAAATAATCATTTCAAGCACATTTTCTTTAGAATCTTTTAAGAAAATGTGCTTATTTTATAATAATCTACTAGTTTTGTTCATAAATGCAATAAAAAAAGGGAACATTTATTCGTTTTTTGCTTGATAAATTCTCTGAAACAATATAAGATATTACTTAGGGAATTTAAAGGAGGAATTATTAATGAGTGATCGTAAACAAGCCTTAGACCAGGCGTTAAAACAAATAGAAAAGCAATTCGGTAAAGGTTCTATAATGAAACTAGGAGAGCAAGCAGAACAACGAGTATCTACTGTACCTAGTGGTTCTATTACATTAGATATTGCTTTAGGAGTTGGCGGATACCCACGTGGACGTGTTATTGAAATATATGGTCCTGAATCTTCTGGTAAAACAACAGTATCACTACATGCAATTGCAGAAGCGCAAAAAGCAGGTGGGCAAGCAGCATTTATTGATGCTGAACACGCACTTGATCCAGTTTATGCAAGAAAATTAGGCGTAGATGTAGACGAACTTCTATTATCTCAACCAGATACTGGGGAGCAAGCATTAGAAATCGCAGAAGCCCTTGTTAGAAGTGGTGCTGTTGATATGGTTGTCATTGACTCTGTAGCAGCATTAGTACCTAAAGCAGAAATTGAAGGTGAAATGGGAGATTCTCATGTCGGGTTACAAGCACGATTAATGTCTCAAGCCTTACGTAAATTATCTGGTGCAATTAATAAATCAAAAACAACAGCAATCTTTATTAACCAAATTCGTGAAAAAGTTGGGGTTATGTTTGGGAATCCTGAAACAACGCCAGGTGGTCGTGCGCTTAAATTCTATTCTTCTGTTCGACTTGAGGTAAGACGTGCAGAAACATTAAAAATTGGAAATGATATGGTCGGAAATAGAACACGTATTAAAGTAGTAAAAAATAAAGTTGCACCACCTTTCAAACAAGCTGAAGTTGATATTATGTATGGTGAAGGTATTTCACATGAAGGTGAGATATTAGATATTGGTGCCGATTTAGATATTGTACTAAAAAGTGGTGCATGGTATTCATATAATGAAGAACGCTTAGGTCAAGGTAGAGAGAATGCAAAACAATTTTTGAAAGAACATCCAGAAATCGCTTCAGAAATTCATCTAGCAATTCGAGATCATTATGGACTAGATGAAGTAAATGCAGAAAATCAAGCAGAAGAACAATTACAATTAGACGAAGAATAAGTTTAATAAAAAGACAGTCCATTTTAAAGAAATTTGGACTGTTTTTTTAGTTATATATACAGATTTTTTAAGGATTTCTATCGAAAGATTCTCCAATCCTTGACATCAAGTAAATGGAAGATTAAAATTAAAATGTATAATTTTTAAATTGTTATACATTACATTAAAAAAAAGTATTCATTGTACATGCCGACTTTAAAAATTTTGTACAAGTTTATAGCAAGAGGAGGTGAAATTATGGACTTAATTTATGTTGTACTCATCTCCATTTTGCTTGCATTTGTCGGTATTGTTGTTGGTTATTCGATTCGAAAAAGAATTGCGGAGAAGAAGATTTCGAGTGCAGAAGATTTGGCGAAACAAATTGTTGAAGAAGCCCACAAAAATGCTGAAGTAGCGAAAAAAGAAGCATTACTAGAGGCAAGGGATGAAAATCACAGAATTCGACAACAAGCTGAACAAGAGCTTCGCGAACGTAGAGTAGAAATTCAGAAGCTTGAAAGTCGTCTCATGCAGAAAGAAGAAAATTTGAATCGTAAAGATCAAACGTTGGACAAGCGTGAGTTAATGTTAGAGAAAAAAGAAAGTTCGCTAACTGAAAAACAACAACAAATTGAAGAAATGGAAAGCAAAGTTGGAGAAATGTTAAGCGAGCAACAAACAGAACTAGAGCGTATCTCTGGTTATACAACAGAACAAGCAAAACAAGTAATTTTACAACGTGTGGAAGAAGAAGTTACGCATGAAACAGCACTAATAATTAAAGAAGCTGAAAACAGAGCAAAAGAAGAAGCAGATAAAAAGGCTAAAAATATTCTTTCACTTGCGCTTCAACGTTGTGCTGCTGACCATGTAGCTGAAACAACGGTATCTGTTGTTAATCTTCCTAATGATGAGATGAAAGGTCGCATTATCGGTCGAGAGGGTAGAAATATTCGAACACTTGAAACATTAACCGGAATTGATTTAATTATTGATGATACACCTGAAGCAGTTATTCTTTCTGGATTCGACCCAATCCGTCGAGAAATTGCAAGAATTGCATTAGAAAAATTAGTGCAAGACGGTCGTATTCACCCAGCTAGAATAGAGGAAATGGTCGATAAATCAAGACGAGAAGTGGATGAATATATACGCGATTACGGTGAGCAAACCACTTTTGAAGTGGGAGTACACGGTCTTCACCCAGATTTAGTTAAAATTCTCGGGCGTTTGAAATACAGAACAAGTTATGGACAAAATGTATTAAAGCATTCTACTGAAGTAGCTTATTTATCTGGATTACTAGCTGCTGAGCTCGGAGAAGATCAAACATTGGCTAAAAGAGCTGGATTACTTCATGATATTGGAAAAGCAATTGATCATGAAGTAGAAGGAAGTCATGTGGAAATAGGTAAAGAGCTTGCTAGCAAGTATAAAGAGAATGAAGTAGTGGTGAATGCAATAGCTTCACACCATGGGGATGAAGAACCAACTTCCGTAATTTCTGTTATTGTTGCAGCAGCTGATGCTTTATCTGCTGCTCGACCTGGAGCTCGAAGTGAAACATTGGAAAATTACATTAAGAGACTTGAAAAATTAGAAGAAATTTCTGAGTCGTATGATGGAGTAGAAAAGTCATTTGCAATTCAAGCAGGTAGAGAGATTAGAATTATCGTTAAACCTGACGAGATTGACGATTTAGAAGCATCAAAAGTTGCACGTGATATCCGTAAACGAATTGAGAGTGAACTAGATTATCCTGGACATATTAAAGTTACGGTTATTCGCGAAACTAGAACTGTAGAATATGCTAAATAAAGTGACCATTATGGTCACTTTATTTATTAACTTTACAATTTTACAGAAGTGAAGAAAGGAATTAATCAATGAAAATATTATTCATCGGAGATATTGTGGGTTCACCTGGAAGAGATATGGTACAACAGTATTTGCCAAAATTAAAAGGAAAATATAATCCACATGTTACAATTGTGAACGGAGAAAATGCAGCAAGTGGTAAAGGATTAACAGAGAAGATTTACAAAAACTTTTTAGAATGGGGTACGAATGCCGTAACGATGGGGAACCATACGTGGGATAAAAAAGACATATTTCAATTTATCGATAACGCAACGTATCTAGTACGACCAGGGAATTTACCTCCTGGTACGCCAGGGAATGATATCGTATTTATCAAATCAAACGGAAAAGAAATAGCAGTAATTAATATATTAGGTAGAACATTTATGCAACCTGTAGATGATCCTTTCCGCAAAATAGATGAGTTAATTGAACAAGCCAAAAAAAGAACAAATATGATTTTTGTAGATTTTCATGCGGAAGCTACTAGCGAAAAACAGGCATTTGGATGGTATATTGATGGAAAAGTAAGTGCAGTTGTGGGTACACACACACATGTTCAAACAGCAGATGAAAGAATCCTTCCGAATAAGACAGCGTATATTAGCGATGTTGGTATGACAGGACCTTACAATGGAATTTTAGGGATGGAAAGAGAAGCAGTAATAAAAAAATTCTTAACGGGTCTCCCTGTAAGGTTTGAAGTTCCTAAAGAAGGGCCGACTCAACTAAGTGGTGTCATCATCGATATCGATGCAACAACTGGAAGAGCAAATAGTATAGAAAGAATTCAAATCAACGATGATCACCCTTTCTTTAACTGATGGTGTTTCATACGAATTATTCATCAATTAAAATTTAAATCTACCTGAATAAAAAGGAATATCTTCAATCGAATCGAATATAGTAAAAGTGGGATAACAATAGGAATTGAAGGAGGTAGCAGGGATGGATATATTAAAAGTTTCAGCGAAATCAAACCCTAATAAAGTAGCAGGCGCACTTGCAAATGTAGTACGTGAACGTGGTTCCGCCGAAGTTCAGGCAATTGGTGCAGGAGCATTGAACCAAGCTGTAAAAGCAGTGGCGATTGCACGTGGATTTGTAGCACCTAGTGGAGATGACCTCATTTGTATTCCAGCTTTTACGGATATTATGATTGATAATGAAGAACGAACAGCAATAAAGCTTATTGTTGAACCAAGATAAAAGTAAATAGTGACTCCTTCCTGTTTGTTTTGGACAAACAGGTTTTTATTTTATAGAAAGTAGGGGAAATCATGATTGATTGCCATTGTGATGCTCTATGGAAAATATGGGAAAAACAATATGATTTTTATAACCATCCTTTATTAGATGTGAATTATTGCAAATGGATGAAAAGTGATGTGAATGTACAATGTTTTGCAATATTTATTCCAGCTACTGTTCCAGTAGAATCTAAATTTGCTGTAGCAATACAAATGGTAGATATATTTTTTGAACAAATTATCAAACCATATCAGAATATAAAATGGATTCAAACAAAAACAGATATTGAGAATTTAAAAGACAATGAAAAAGGTGCAATGTTAACACTTGAAGGGTTAGATTGTATTGGAAATGACCTTTTTAAATTACGTATTCTTATTCAATTAGGAGTAAGAATGATTGGACTATCTTGGAATAACGCAAATCTAATGGTAGATGGCATCAAAGAAAATAGGGGTGCAGGATTAACAAATCTAGGAAAAGAAGTGATCAAACTTGCGAATAAGCATCACATATGGATTGATTTAGCGCACTGTTCTACTAATGGTTTTGAAGAAGCAATTGATTTAGTAGACTATCCAATTGTATCCCACGCCAACGCACGACAGATTTGTAATAACATAAGAAATCTAACAAACGAACAAATCAAGCGAATTATATACAAAAAAGGCTTAATTGGTATTACATTTGTAAAAGAGTTTGTTATAGATAAAGAGACAGCTACAATAGATGATTTGATTGCGCATATACAACATCTCATCAACTTAGGTGCGATGAATAATATCGTGATTGGTTCAGATTTCGATGGGGCAGATTACTTTGTGCAAGACCTTACTTCGATTCATCATATTTCTAATTTAAAGAAAAAATTAAATCAACATTACCCAGAAAATATGACAAAAAAAATATACAGCCAAAACTTTCTTGAGAAATTTCCAAGTTCATAAGATTTAGTTTTGTATTTAGTAGGATTATCCCATATAATAGATGGGGTAGTTTGTTATTGATTAGGGGTAAGAAAGGAGTTTCATAAATGAATGAAAAGCAAAGATTAGAAAGTCAACAAATTAACAGAGAAAATTCGACGGACGTAAAATCCGATACGAATGATAACTTAGATCGTTTAAAGAAACTATCAAGTGATGAATTAATATCAAAGTATTTTCAAACAACATATGAACCACCAAATTTGAAAAAAGCAAGAAGTAGAAGAAAGAAAGATGTAGATATCCATTATGATTTTGATATTCCGTTAGAAATGAAAGCAGTTGGAAAAGGGAAGAAGTTCTTAATCCGTACATATGGATGTCAAATGAATGAACATGATACAGAAATAATGGCAGGTATACTAACAAATATGGGTTATCAATCGACAGAAGATACCAATGATGCGGATATCATTTTATTAAATACATGTGCCATTCGCGAAAACGCTGAAAATAAAGTTTTTGGAGAAATCGGTCATTTAAAACCATTGAAGTTAGAAAAACCTGATTTGATTATTGGTGTATGTGGGTGTATGTCACAAGAAGAATCCGTTGTGAATCGTATTTTAAAAAAGCATCCTTTTGTCGACTTAATTTTCGGTACTCATAATATTCATCGCTTACCTACGTTGATAAATGAAGCAATGTTTGGGAAAGAAATGGTTGTGGAAGTTTGGTCTAAAGAAGGAGACATTATTGAAAATTTACCTAAAGTTAGAAATGGAAAGATTAAAGCATGGGTAAATATTATGTATGGTTGCGATAAGTTTTGTACGTACTGTATCGTACCATATACTAGAGGAAAAGAAAGAAGTAGACGACCTGAAGATATTATTCAAGAAGTTCGTCATTTAGCTGCACAAGGCTACAAAGAAGTTACGTTGCTAGGTCAAAATGTAAATGCATATGGTAAAGACCTAGATATAGATTACGGTTTAGGTGATTTAATGAATGAAATAAGTAAAATAGATATTCCTAGAATACGTTTTACTACTTCACATCCTAGAGATTTCGATGATAGATTAATTGAAGTGCTGGCACAAGGTGGCAATTTATTAGATCATATTCATTTACCTGTTCAATCTGGTAGTTCTGACATTCTAAGAGTTATGGCAAGACGTTATACAAGAGAAGACTACTTAGATCTAGTGAAGAAAATTCGTCAAGCTATGCCAAATGCAACATTAACAACAGATATTATTGTTGGATTCCCTAATGAAACGGACGAACAATTTGAAGAAACGATGACATTAATGGAAGAAGTAGGATTTGAAAGTGCGTACACATTTATTTATTCACCTAGAGAAGGCACACCTGCTGCAAAATGGGAAGATAATATTCCTATGGAAGTAAAAAAAGCTAGACTACAACGATTAAATGAGTTAGTTAATAAACAATCAAGAGAAGCGATGAAAAAATATGAAGGTAAAATTGTAAAAGTATTAGTTGAAGGTGAAAGTAAAAAAGATCCTGATGTATTGTCAGGCTATACAGAGAGAAATAAATTGGTGAATTTCAAAGGTCCAAAATCAATTATTGGAAACATAGTTGAAGTCAAAGTTACTAATGCAAAAACATGGACACTTGATGGAGAATTAATAGAGGAAGCTATTGAGGTGAAGTAAATGGCGAAATATACTAGAACTGAAATTATAGAAGAAGCACATCATTTAGCAAAAATGATGTCAGAAATCGATGAAATCGAACGTTTCAAACAACTAGAAGAAAAAATTAATGAAAATACAAAAGTACAAGCTACAATCAAAAAAATTAAAGCATTACAGAAACAAGCAGTAAATTTCCAAGCGTACGGGAAAGAAGAAGCTTTGAGAAAAGTGGAAAAAGAAATTGATCGATTGCAAGCAGAAATCGATGAAATTCCAGTAGTTCAAGAATTTAAAGAATCACAAGTTGTAATTAATGATTTATTACAGCTTGTATCTAATACTTTAGCTAGAGAGATTACAAATGAAATCATTCGTTCCACAGGTGGAGATATTCTGTCTGGTTCAACAGGTTCAGTAAAAGGACATACTTGTTAAGAATAATAGAATATTTTAATTTCAAAAATCCAAATGATTCGATCAATAACTTTCGAATCGTTTGGATTTTTTGCGTATTTAGAAGGAAACTAGATATATTTTTGAAATTTCACATGTGCTTTGCAACCGCTCTGGCTTATTTGCACATAATACTTATTAATTAGTGTAGTTTCGTATCTTATCATTCTTTTGTTGCGAAACGATACATATGACAGAGTTCGTCTCTGTGTGAAAATCAATATGTATGCATCAACCTTTTTTTAATTTCTATAACGATGATTGTTTTCTTGCTATTGATTCTTTCATCTATGTAACTTTGATAATTATTGTTACGAATTGTTAGGCGATTGCATAGGATAAATTAGAATCTATGGTCAGTAATTTTTATATAAGAATTAGGCACTATAGGTGAATATCTCGCATATGATGGATTGAAATGAAAGGGAGGTAAACATACCATGTCTTTTCTAGACCAACAATACAGAGAAATTATTACAAAAGCCGTTATTGGAAAAGGACGAAAATTCACACAAGATACTGATATCATTACACCAACTCATCGTCCAACAAGTATTTTAGGTTGTTGGATCATTAATCATAACTATCATGCAAAATTAGTGAAGAAAGATGTTGTGGAAATCCATGGAAGTTATGATGTGAACATTTGGTATTCTTATAATGACAACACAAAAACAGAAGTAGTCTCAGAACGTGTAGAATATTGTGACAAAATACCATTGTCCATTCGCGACAAACATCATTTAGGAGATGCTTGTGAAGTAATTGCAAAAGCGATTCAACAGCCAAATTGCCTAGAATGCACAATCGAGACAAGAGGCAACAAAATTAAAGTAGATGTCGAAAGAGAATTTGTTGTAGAAGTAATTGGTGAAACAAAAATCTGTGTGAAAGTAGATCCAAAAGGTAGAGTATGTGACGATGATGATTGTGACTACTCGATTTCAGATGATGAATTAGAATCCATTGATCCTGATTTCTTCAGTCATGATGATGAAGAATAAATCAAGCAGTGTGGTATCTCCACACTGTATTTTTTTGTGATCAATAATGAATTACATGTATCTTTCCTTTTTCACACGTATTTCGTTCTATGTTATAATATTTTGAGACAAGTTTAGGATTTTGGGGGATAAATAATGGGTTATACGCCAATGATTGAACAATATTTAAAAATAAAAGCAGAATATAAAGATAGCTTTTTATTTTTTCGCTTAGGCGATTTTTATGAAATGTTCTTTGAAGATGCAGTAAAAGCAGCACAAGAATTAGAAATTACATTAACGAAAAAGAATGCAGGAAAAGATGAGAAAATACCAATGTGTGGTGTACCTCATCATTCAGCTGAAAATTATATAAAAGTTTTAATAGAAAAAGGATACAAAGTTGCGATATGTGAGCAAGTAGAAGATCCTAAAACAGCTAAAGGTGTGGTCAAACGAGAAGTTGTACAAGTCATTACTCCAGGCACAGTAATTGAAGGTGCAATGTTGAAAGAACAAGAGAATAATTATCTTGCGGCAGTTACTCTTCTAGAAGATAGTCTATATGGTTTTTCATACGCAGATATGTCAACGGGTGAAATTTTCGCTATGGAGATTGAAAATAGTTGGCAAGCTGTATTAAGTGAAGTCTATAACCGGCCAATACGAGAAATTGTTATTGATGAGAACTTGAGTGATTCTGAAATAAATGATTTAAAAATTCGCATGCAGTTAACTGTTTCTCTTCCAGCGGAATATTCCAAGTTCCCTGAAGATATGAATCATTTATTAGACAATGTAAATCAGTCACATCTTTTGCCTATTTGCCAACAATTATTAATGTACTTATTCCACACACAAAAACGTGCATTTAATCATTTGAAAAAAGTACAAGTCATTCAATTAAAACAATACATGAATTTAGATATGTATTCTAAAAGAAACTTAGAAATTACACATTCTATGATGCGAAATGAGAAATTCGGTAGTTTATTGTGGGTATTGGATAAAACCATTACAGCAATGGGCGCAAGAAAAATGAAAAAATGGTTAGAAAGGCCACTACTCAGACGAGATCATATAGAGAACAGATTAGAAATTGTAACAGGATTCTATAATCAGTTTATGGAAAGAGAGAATATTCGAGAATCATTAAGATTAGTTTATGATCTAGAGAGATTATGTGGACGAGTGTCTTTCGGAAATGTGAACGGTAGAGATTTGTTACAATTAAAGAAATCATTACAACAAATTCCTCAAATTAAAGAAGGACTTGAGATATTCGACAATACTGCAATTCATCAATTAGCACAAAGAGTAATCGTCATACCAGATTTATTAGAGCTACTAGAAAGTAGTATTGCAGAAAATCCGCCAATCTCTATCAATGAGGGAAACTTACTAAAAGATGGATATAATCAAAGCTTAGATCAATACAGGCACATATCTAGGAATGGGAAGAGTTGGATTGCAGAACTCGAACAAAAAGAAAAAGAACAAACTGGGATTAAATCATTAAAAATAGGATTTAATAAAGTATTTGGATATTATATTGAAGTGACACGAGCAAACTTACATCTTATTCCAACAGACAGATACGAAAGAAAGCAAACATTAGCAAATGCAGAAAGATATATTACAAACGAATTAAAAGAAAAAGAGGAATTAATCCTAGAAGCAGAAGAAAAGAGTGTTGGATTGGAATATGAACTTTTTGTCGCATTAAGAGAAGAAATCAAAAATTTCATTCCACAGTTACAAAATTTAGCTGATATTTTAAGTGAAATAGATGTATTGCAAAGCTTTGCTACTGTAAGTGAAGAAAATAATTATGTGAGACCAAATTTTTCTAGTGACGGTCAGACTGTACTGAAAGAAAGTAGACACCCTGTCATTGAAAAAGTGATGTCAGGTGATACATTTGTGCCTAATGATGTAGCTCTAGATAATCAACAATTTATGTTACTAATTACAGGACCAAATATGTCAGGTAAGAGTACGTATATGCGGCAGCTTGCATTAACTATTGTCATGGCACAAGTAGGGTGTTTTGTACCTGCAAAAGAAGCAACTTTAGCGATATTTGACCAAATATTTACACGAATTGGTGCAGCTGATGACCTTGTTTCAGGTCAAAGTACATTCATGGTAGAAATGTTAGAAGCAAATAATGCATTACAAAACGCTACTTCTAATAGTTTAATTTTATTAGATGAAATCGGACGTGGAACAAGTACGTATGATGGAATGGCATTAGCTCAAGCAATTATGGAATATATTCATCATCAGATTCATGCAAAAACATTATTTTCTACACATTATCATGAATTAACAACATTAGATCAAGAACTGCATGGCATGAAGAATATTCATGTGAAAGCAGAAGAAGTGGATGGTAAAGTCGTCTTTTTACACCAAATACGTGAAGGTGCTGCGGATGAAAGTTATGGTATTCATGTAGCGCAATTAGCTGGACTTCCTAGTCATTTAATAAGTAGAGCAAAAATCATTTTAGATGAATTTGAATTAAAATCAAAAGAAGTATCCAACACAAACGAATTACCAAGTAATTGTAAAGAAGAACAAATTAGCTTCTTTAGTGAAGAAATAGAACCGAAAAACAAACAGACACCAAAGCAGTTAAATGAATTAGTGGAGTTATTATATTCCATGAATGTGTTAGATATGACACCAATGGAAGCGATGAATCATCTCTACACATTGCAAAAAAAAGCAAAAGGACTGAAAGGGCGTTCCTAAATGCAAATTATTCAATTACCTGATTATTTAGCTAATAAAATTGCAGCAGGAGAGGTTGTAGAAAGACCTGCATCTGTTGTGAAGGAATTAGTAGAAAATTGTGTTGATGCAAATAGTACATGGATTAAAGTAGAAGTAGAGGAAGCGGGCTTACAAACGATAAAAGTAACAGATGATGGGAATGGAATACAACGAGATGACATCAAGCGAGCATTTTTGCGACACGCTACGAGTAAAATAAAGAATGAAAATGACTTATTCCATGTGAGAACATTAGGATTCAGAGGAGAAGCATTAGCGAGTATTGCTGCTGTCAGTAGGTTGAAAATAAAAACATCCACAGGGAATGAAGCAAGTACAGTATTGCACATTGAAGGCGGCAATGTAATTAATGAAGAGAAAAGTGATGCAAGAAAAGGAACAGAGATTGTCGTATCTGATTTATTTTTTAACACACCAGCTAGATTGAAATATTTAAAAACCATTCATACAGAATTAGGCCATATTACAGATATATTAAATAGAATGGCATTGTCTCACCCACACATTCGATTTGAATTAATGCATAATTCAAAAATGATTTTTCGAACAACAGGACAAGGGGATTTACGTCAAATAGCAGCGAATATCTATGGTATGTCTGTTGCCAAACAATTCATTTCAGTAAAAACAAAAACGATGGATTACAATATACATGGATACATTGCAAAACCTGAAGTGTATCGGTCTTCAAGAAATTACATGACAACAGTGGTGAATGGTAGAGTAATTAGAAGTGTTGGATTAGCTAGGGCAATAACAAATGGCTACCATACTTTCTTACCGATTGGTAAACAACCGATTGTGATTTTAAATATTGAAATGGATCCCATTCTAATTGATGTCAATGTACATCCAACGAAATTAGAAGTTCGCTTTAGTAAAGAAAAAGAGTTGTTTACAGCAATTGAGCAAATGATTAAAGATAGTTTACACAAATTGACACTCATTCCATCTGGTAAACCTTCTTTTAAAGAAAAAGAACAATCTGTTCAACACACAATGGATTTTAATATTATTAATGATGAAGAAGTGCCAATCCGAGAAGAACCAAACGAACAATATTCCAATAATTCTTTTAATGAGTTGAAAATGGATAAAAATTCTTATGAACAGAATGAAAAAATTTTGAATGATAAAAAAGTCGATGATCCACTTGAAAATGAAGAGAACATAAACGCCCTTCAACATGAGACAACGTCAATGGAAGATGCGATTGTGGATACTAAGGAAAGAGTACCGATAATGTATCCAATTGGTCAGCATCATGGCACATATATTATTGCGCAGAATGAAGAAGGATTGTTTATTGTTGATCAGCATGCTGCTCAAGAACGTATTAAATACGAATTTTATAAGGATAAAATAGGAGACGTAGAGAGTGAATTACAAAACCTATTAGTGCCTTTAACATTTGAATTTACTCATCAAGAATCATTATATATTGAACAACATCAGCGCGATTTAAAAGCTGTAGGTCTATTTTTTGAGAATTTTGGCCAGAATACGTATATCGTCAGAGCACATCCGACATGGTTTCCTAAAGGTTGCGAATCTGAGGTTATTAGAGATATTGTAGACCAACTAATTAAAGAACAGCAGATAAATATTCATAAGTTGAGAGAAGAAACAGCTATTTTAATGTCATGTAAAAAATCTATTAAAGCAAATCATTATTTAACAACACAAGACATGCAACGTTTACTTGATGATTTACGTACATGTGAAGAACCATTTACTTGTCCTCACGGCAGACCAATTATTATCAAGTTTACGAAATACGAGATGGAAAAAATGTTTAAACGGGTAATGTAGCAACAAAGCGCAATGTTGCTTGAAAGGAATGTAGAATGAAACCAAAGATAATCGTGATAGTAGGGCCAACAGCAGTCGGAAAGACAGCTTTAAGTATTGAAATAGCGAAAAAGTTTAATGGTGAAGTGATAAGTGGAGATTCGATGCAAGTATACAAGAAATTAGATATTGGAACTGCAAAAGTAACGAAAGAAGAGATGAATGGAATTACGCATCATATGATAGATATCCTTGAACCATATGAATCTTTTTCCGTTGCAGATTTTCAAAGTAGAGTTAGAAAATGCATTGAAGATATTCATAGTCGAGGCAAAAATGTAATCATTGCTGGAGGTACCGGTCTATATATACAATCTGTTCTATACAACTATCAATTTTCGAATGAAGCAAGAGACAATCAATATGAACAAAAAATTATTGATGATATTAATACACATGGAATCGATTATGTTTACGGTCGCTTACAACAAATCGATCCAGAGCAAGCAAAAAAAATACATCCAAATAATGAAAGAAGAGTAATAAGAGCATTAGAAGTATATGACCGAACCGGCGTAACGATGACAGAGCAAAGTATACAGTCAACCAATTCGATATATGACTCTAAAATAATTGGTTTAGACATGGAGAGATCTGTACTATATAATAGAATTAACAAAAGAGTAGATGAAATGATTGCTAAAGGTTTACTAAATGAAGTACAATATATGGTAGAAAAAGACTATTTAGATTGTCAAAGTATGAAAGGGATTGGTTACAAAGAATTGATTCCATATGTACAAGGTGAAGAAAAGTTAGAAACATCGATAGAACTTTTAAAAAGAAATTCCAGACGTTTTGCAAAAAGACAGTATACTTGGTTTAGAAATAAAATGAATGTGGAATGGTATGCTATTACCTTAGAAACAAAAGACAAAGTTTTTCAAAATATTTTACTTGATTTAGAAGGATTCTTAAGAAAAAAATAGAATAAGTAACATAGAGAAAAAATGAGGAGGAAATAGGATGTCACAATCTGTAAATATTCAAGATCAATACTTAAATCAATTACGAAAAGAACGAGTTCCAGTAACTATCTTTTTAACGAATGGTTTTCAATTACGAGGAATTGTAAAAGCGTTTGATAATTTTACTGTTTTACTAGAAGTAGAAGGAAAACAACAATTAATATTCAAACATGCCATTTCGACATTTGTTCCAGCTAAAAATGTAAATTTAGATAAAGAATAGAAAGTTAGCGCTATTATCATCTAATAGCGCTAATTTTTATTAGGAAACAAATGAAATATGTAAACAGATTAAGTAAATACTATGAGAAAAAAAGAAGGTGATTGATATCGAAAAAGTAATAATCATTGCTGTAAATACAGAGCAAACAATGAGTGAACGGTTTGTTTATTCAGTAGAAGAATTAAAATCATTAACTAAAACAGCAGATGGTGAAGTAATGCATCTCATTACCCAAAATCGAAAAAGTCCACATCGTGCTACATATGTAGGTGAAGGAAAATTAGAAGAAATTAAAGAACTATGTGAAACAGATGAAATCGATGTTGTCATCATTAATGATGAACTTTCAGGTAGTCAAATTAGAAATATAACAGAAATTCTAGATGTGAAAGTTATTGATCGTAGTCAATTGATTCTTGATATATTTGCAAGTAGAGCAAGAACAAAAGAAGGTAAGCTACAAGTAGAATTAGCTCAATATGCATATATGTTACCAAGATTACATGGCCAAGGTGCTAATTTGTCTAGATTAGGTGGTGGGATAGGTACTCGTGGTCCTGGGGAAACAAAATTAGAAACAGATAGACGACATATTCAAAAACGAATGGATGAATTAAAAGCAAGACTAGATGTTGTGGTGAATCAAAGAGAACAATATCGGCTGAATCGAAAAAGAAATAAACTATTCCAAATTGCAATTGTCGGATATACAAATGCAGGGAAGTCCACACTTTTTAACAAATTAACAAGTAGTGATTCTTTACAAGAAGATAAATTGTTCGCAACTCTAGATCCATTAACTAGAAAGATGCGACTAAAAAGTGGGTTAAATGTTGCAATCACAGATACAGTTGGATTTATTCAAGATTTACCTACAGCATTAATTGCAGCATTTCGATCTACATTAGAAGAAGTAAAAGAAGCAGATTTAATTCTACATGTAATAGATGTAAATGCACCGGATAAGGAAGATCATGAGAAGACTGTACTACAATTATTAGAAGAATTAGATGCTAATGAAATTCCGTTAATTACCATTTATAACAAAAAAGATTTAATCAACGAAGAAAACTTTGTTGCTAATTCCCAACCAAGTTTATTAGTTAGTGCATTTGAGGAAAAGGATTTAGATAAAATAAAAGTAAGTATTGAAGAACGAATTCAAGACATTTGGCTTCCTTATTCTATTTTCGTGGAAGAAAATAACGGAAATTTATTATCTAGATTACAAAACGTCACATTGGTGACAAAAGAAGAATATGTGGAAGAAGCATTTAGTTACAAAGTACAAGGTTTCGTAAACAAAAATCATCCAATAATGAAAGAAATAAAGGAGTAAGTACACCGTGGAGTTTGAACAAATTGTCGAGCAAGTAGAAAGTAAAATAAAGCATCAAATAAAAGCGATAGATAATATAGAATTATTCAACCAACATAAGGTATTAGAGGCATTTAGAAAGCATCAAGTAAGTGATAGTGATTTCAATCCTACGACAGGCTATGGATATGATGATTTTGGAAGAGATAAATTAGAAGCAGTTTATGCAACCATATTTAAAGCAGAAGATGCATTAGTACGCCCTCAAATTTCGTCAGGTACACATGCAATTAGCCTTGCCTTATTTGGGGTTTTGCGTCCAGGTGATGAACTACTTTATATAACTGGGAAACCATATGATACATTACATAGTGTTATTTTTTCAAACAATGATAATAATGGCTCACTACATGATTTTGGCATTCGGTCTAAATTTGTAGAATTGAACAATAACACCATTGATATGAAAAAGGTCTATGAACAAATTACTTCTAAGACGAAGATGATTGCGATTCAACGTTCGAAAGGTTATGATAATAGACCTTCTATCACAATAAATAATATGGAACAGGTAATTACAGAAATAAAGCAAATATATCCTAATATCGTTATTTTTGTTGATAATTGTTATGGAGAATTTGTAGAAAGAAAAGAGCCAATCGAAATTGGTGCAGACATTATAGCAGGATCTCTAATAAAAAATCCTGGTGGTGGTATTGTGCGAACAGGGGGCTATGTTGTAGGGAAAGCCCAACTTATTAAACAAGCTGCAAATCGACTCACAGCACCCGGAGTCGGGAAAGAAATCGGAGCAAGCTTAGGAATGTTACAAGAAATGTACCAAGGGCTATTTTTAGCTCCACATGTCGTAAGTGAAGCTGTGAGAGGAGCTGTTTTTACATCTTATTACTTAAACTCCATCGGATTTCAAACAACACCAAATTATAATGAGATTCGTACGGATTTAATACAATCAGTTACATTTAACAATCGTGAGGAGATGATTGCATTTTGCCAAGTGATTCAAGCTTCTTCACCTATCAATGCACATGTAACACCATATCCTGCGCCAATGCCAGGTTATGATGATGATGTAATTATGGCCGCAGGGACATTTATGCAGGGAGGAAGTCTTGAATTAACAGCTGATGGTCCGATACGAGCGCCTTATACTGCATTTGTTCAAGGTGGATTAACCTATGCTCATGTAAAAATAGCCATTATACAAGCAGTCCAAAAGTTGAATAAAAAGTTAAGATAAAAATGATGTTAGTTTTCCTAACACATCTTGACACATTTGTTGCGATGCCGTTATAATGTATGTATTGATACATATTTCTATTTGAAAGAGGTGAAGATGTGAGCGGATTGGATAGACGTTCGATGCCCTTATTTTCCATTGGTATTGTAAAGCAGTTAACAGGTTTAACAGCTAGACAAATCCGTTATTATGAACAGCATCAATTGATACATCCTTCCAGAACTGAGGGGAATCAGCGCCTATTTTCATTTAATGATGTGGACAGATTATTAGAGGTTAAGGAATTGATTGAAAAAGGAATTAACCTAGCTGGAATTAAGCAAGTCTTTCAAATGAAAGAGATGCCTAAAACTGTCGAATCAGAGGAAACACCAGAATTAACTGAAAAAGAGTTACGTCGAATGCTTCAAAAAGAATTGTTTGATGCAGGAAGATTAGGGAAAACTTCGTTAAGACAGGGAGAATTATCACGATTCTTCCATTAAATAATAAAGGAGAGTTTTATTAAATGGGAATTTCTAAAGAAGAAATCAAAAAGAAGATTGCTGAAGAAAATGTTAAATTTATTCGATTACAGTTTACAGACTTATTAGGAACAATTAAAAATGTGGAAATACCTGTAAGTCAAATTAATAAAGCATTAGACAATCAAATGGTATTTGATGGCTCTTCAATCGAAGGTTTTGTGCGTATTGAAGAATCTGATATGAAATTACACCCTGATTTAAGCACATTCGTTGTATTCCCTTGGACATCTGAAAAAGGAAGAGTAGCTCGATTTATCTGTGATATTTATAATGTAGATGGTACTCCTTTTGAAGGTTGCCCACGTTTTAACTTAAAAAGAAATTTGAAAAAAGCAGAAGAACTAGGATTTACTGCATTTAATATTGGTACAGAACCAGAATTTTTCTTATTTAAATTAGATGAGCAAGGTGAACCGACTTTAGAATTAAATGATAAAGGTGGATACTTTGACCTTGCACCAACAGATTTAGGTGAAAATTGTCGTCGTGATATCGTTTTAGAGCTAGAGGAAATGGGCTTTGAAATTGAAGCTTCACACCACGAAGTAGCACCTGGTCAACATGAAATTGATTTCAAATATTCAGATGCTGTTAAACATGCGGATGATATTCAAACATTTAAATTAGTTGTTAAAACAATTGCGCGTAAACATGGTTTACATGCAACATTTATGCCGAAGCCACTATTTGGAGTGAACGGTTCAGGTATGCACTGTAATATGTCTTTATTTAAAGAGAAAACAAATACTTTCTTAGATGAGAATGGACCAATGCAATTAAGTGAAACAGCATATCAATTTATTGCAGGTATTATCAAACATGCATTATCATTTACTGCTGTGACAAATCCAACAGTTAACTCATATAAACGTCTTGTACCAGGATATGAAGCACCTTGTTATGTGGCATGGTCTGGTTCGAATCGTAGTCCATTAATTCGTGTACCTGCTTCTCGTGGATTGAGTACACGTGTAGAAGTACGTAGTGTAGACCCTGCAGCAAATCCTTATTTAGCATTATCTGTATTATTGGCAGCAGGTTTAGATGGCATTAAAAATAAATTAGAAGCACCTAAAGCAATTGATCGCAACATTTATATTATGGACAAAGAAGAAAGAGAAGCAAATGGAATTGTTGATTTACCTGCTACTTTAGCTGATGCGTTAGAAGAATTGAAAAAAGACGAAGTGATCATTGAATCACTTGGAGAACACTTATTTGAACATTTTGTTGAATCTAAAGAAATTGAGTGGGATATGTTCCGTACTCAAGTCCACCCATGGGAAAGAGAACAATATATTCAAATGTATTAATAAGCGAAAACCCTTGACACTATTGGTGTTGAGGGTTTTTTATTTTTTTAGTTTAGGGATGATTTCTTTGTGTGCCCCACTTTTGCCCCACTTTTTTTGGATTTTCCTTTTTAATTTCATTAAAATAATCTTCATATCGTGCCATTGATTTCTCGTCTAAACGTTTAGAAATATGAGAATATACATCAGCTGTAATTTGATAACTTCCATGTCCTAATCTCTCCTGAATGAACTTCATATCATTTCCTGATTCTAAAAGTAATACTGCGTGAGTATGTCGTAAAGAGTGAATAGGTAAATTTGATATATCAGCCTGTTTTAATATGCGGCGAAAAGCATTAAACAAACTAGATTTTGGCATGATATCTCCGTCCTCTCGACAAAATACTAAATTTAAATCATGACGATAAATATCATTTAAATTTTGTTTGTTTATATTTTGCCACTTTAAATGATCTTTTAATTGCTGGATAGTATTATTTGTTAAAGTTATAGTTCTCTTAGAGCGAAAAGTTTTCGGATCTCCCATTAATTCTTCATCAGATTTAGCTTGGAAATCTAATGTTTTGTTTATTCGAACAGTCTTTTCTTTGAAGTTGATATCAGACCATTGAAGTGCAGCCACTTCTCCTTTACGCATTCCCGTATCAATCATAAAGCTAAAGAATAGCCAGTAGATATAACCATATCGATAGGCTGCTGTTAAGAATGCAGGGATTTCTGTAGAATCAATAAATTTTACTTCACGATCCTTTTCTACACCCTTGATTACAGAACCAATAGTTGGATTGCGATTAATCAAATCTAAATGTATTGCTTTTTCCATTGCATTGTGCATAGTGCTATGAATAATTTCAATCGTTCTTTTACTGTATTTCTTCTTATACAATGAGTTTAAGAACTTCTGATACATCGTGGGTTTAATCGCTTTTAATTCAATATTTTTGAAATAGGGTAAGATTTGTTTCTCGATATTTCTTTTGTGTGATATGTAAGTATTTTTTCTTACCACACCATTTTTATATTCTTCTAGCCAGTTATAAAGATACTCTTCTAATAATATATTGCTACTTGCTAAATCAAAATTATTGAGTAGTTGTTCTTCCATCTTCTGTGCTTCGAATCTTGCTTCGGGTTTTGTTGTAAATCCCATTTTGGATTTCTCTTTTTTTTCGTTTGTGAATGGATCTAAATAGCGTATACGATATTCCCACTTACCGTTTCGTTTTCTATAGCTGATTCCCATTTAAATTTCTCCCTTCAATAATTAGTAGATACATAGCAATAAAAAAGTCCATCACCTCCTTAAAATGAGAATATACGTTCTGCTTCAAGGGTAAAAATTTTTATGGAGAAGTTGTTCAGGTATTCCGTATTCTTCTTTTGCTTCCGCAACGGTAATAGGCTGAAAAACTTCTCTCGATAATAAGAGTTCCAATGCAAATAAGTTCGCTTCTTGTTCTAACTTATCTGTAGAGAATAGAGTTTGTGACTTTAAAAAAGATGTATTCTCATTTGGATGTAATATGGCATGTCCCATTTCGTGTGAACAAGTAAATAGTCGCTTCTTAGGTGACAAGGTATCATTGATGTGAATTACTTTTGTACGGTGAGACCTGCTGTAATAACCCTGTATGCTTCCTAATGGTTCAAAGACAATATTAATATGTAACTTATCTGCTAATTCAAAAGGGTCATTGGTATTGTATTTCTTAACTAATTGCTCCACTTTTTTTCTGATAAACATAAAGGAATCACCGCGCTTTAATCTCTGTATTTTTTCGGAGTAAATTTCTCTTTAGCTATTCTTTTTGTTAAGCGTAACGTATTTTCCCATGAAGCTATTAAAAGCTCACGATCTTCTTCGCTTAGTTCTTCTAATACTTTCCCGTCAAATGCTGCAAATGCACTATCCACCTCTTCTCCATTAATAATTTTCTTCAATTCGTTTTGAATATCTTTTTCGTCTTTCTCTGTTAAATCGTAGTAACGCTTTTTATCTGTACGACCAAGTAGGTAGTCAGTAGATACATCGAAGTAGTCTGCTACTTTTTCTAATTTATCAGAAGAAGGCTTATTCTTTTTCCAAGAATACAATGAATTTCTACTAAAGCTTAATCGTTCTTCTAGTTCTACAACGGAAATTTTCTGTTCTTCACACAATTTTTTTACTATATCAAATGCACTCATATCAACCATCCTAGCCACTTACACCAGTTTATTTAAAGATTTCTTTAATTTAATGTTGACATCTATAAAAATCTTTAATATACTCTAGGTAAGCTATTTAATTAGCGAAAAAGACAATAAAAAATACGACCTATCTAAATGCGAATTTTGACGTTGGGGAACGGATAAATGCATAATTACAGGCTTTTTAAAGTCTTATTTAGCTATGTCTGTATTCTATAATTTTCTTTAATTATTGTCAATAGTTTTAGCTAATTAAATAGCAAAATTAAACATTTTAGTAGAATGGAGTGAGAAAAATGCCACAAGATTTAAGTATCAGGGTTCGTAATGAACTATACAAGAAGAAAATGAAACATGCGGAATTAGCAGAAATGCTTGGAATATCTCAACCGTACCTATCAGATATTTTGAATGGTAAGCGTACTGGTCCAAAAGCACAGGAACATGTAAAGCATATTCGTAAAATTTTAGGGATTTAGAAATGGAGGTTAGTTAGGTGATTGAAGTCAAAATCGATCAATCTCTAGTAGAGGAGATATGTCGTGAAGAAATTCAAAAACGGTTAGATAGAGCCGAATTTGATATGGTCATGTGGGATAAAAACGAACTGGTACGAAGGACTTGTATGAGCTGGTCTAACATTCAAAGAACATTCTTTTACATGTCTGATTTTCCTAAGGTGAAGCTAGGTGGTAAATGGTACTTTCCTGCAGCAAAAACAACTCAATTTTTACTTAGTTATCTTGAAAGATTGGAGGGTTAATTTAATGCATATCTATGAAAGGTTACATCCAACAGCTCAACGAGTGTTCGAAAAAACACATGTGAAGCATATCAATGCTGTCGGAACAGAAGAACGAAAGAACTATCAGTTAAATCAAGTGAAAAAATTAAAAGTTAATGCTGATGAAAGATGTATAGAAGTGTATTACCAAAACGGCGAGTGGTTTAAGTACTATGCAAATGGGACTTGGGGGTGAAAGCAATGGCAAAAAGTAAATTATCAATCCTTAAAGATGAATTAAGAGAAAGGCAAAGAATGCTGCAAGAAGATATTGATGATATTCGAAGCGGGGATGAATATGTTCCTGAAATTTATAACGAAACAGTTTTGGAAATAAAGTTTTTGAAAGAAACTTTAAATCGAATTTGGGAAATTGAATTTCCGTCTTAAGGAGGTGAAGAAAATGCGAATAGGCTACATGGTAGACATTATTCACCGATTTAACAACATCAAACATTACAGTTACAACAACGCAGAAAAGCTAGAATCTCTAAACCGATTAGTATCGGATGTGGAAGAAGCCTGTGAGATTCCTGTTGGTGATCCGTATGCAATGAAGGAATTTCAAAAGAATAACTCGTTTTTGTACGAATATTACCAATCTATTTTAGAAGAAAGAGAGACAGCACTAAATGCTATTTGAAATATGGTTTGTCCTTACAGTATTAGCAATTAGTTTTAATTTAACACTTGGTTTGCATTATCGATTTAAAGCGCAGGAAATGGAGCGTGAGTAATATGCGAGAATATGCCGTCTACAAAGGTGAAGAGTTGCTTGCAATTGGAACATCAAAAGAATGTGCGAAACAGTTAAATGTACTACCCAGCTATATTAGATGGTTAAATACACCAACAGCTAAAAGACGATTGGCGACAAGGAAAAATCCTCATAAATGTGTCGTTGGATTTGTACTTAAGGATGGTGATTAAATGGCATTCACTGATGCTTACACAGCAAAAGATAAACAAATTGCACTGCACCATAAAGCAGAAATGCATAAATATTATCGCTTGTTTATGGGTTGCCTGGAAAACGGAGAATTTAAAGAATCAGAGATTTATTTTGAACATTTTCTTGATTTGAAAAGAGAGTTAAATCGTATGCAACGTGAGAAAGAGACAGTTGATAACGCTAATCGTGATTTGACTAATAAGCAGGTATTAGCAAGAAAGGATTGGTTTTGATGCTGCTTAAAATTTGGTATGGCGGATTGTATTTTGTTTTGCTAGTTTGGTTGATTTATAGCTTTTTAGATGCACTTTGAAAGAAGGTGAGAAGGTTGATTATAGCAATTGGTAAAGACACAGGGAAGCTTTATGCAAAAGGTAATAATCGTAAAGAAGTGTTTAGATATTTGGACAAGCAATATAAATACTCAACAAGGCGAGATAACGAGAATAACTATGATGGTTATGTTTATCCTGAACCATTGTTAATAAGGAGAGTGGAGTAAATGGAACATCCTGCAGTTTATCATACTCGTAAATTCGGAAATCCGATTAAAGAGTCTAAATTATATGGTACTGATCATAAAGGCAATGAAGTATTTGTCGATGATGAAATCTACATTTATGAAGATGAATTTTGGCTTGTAGAAACACTTTCTACAGACGAAAAAGAATTGCTAGAATTTTTCGGAGCAACAAAAGTAATTGCCAAATCGGAATTTTGAAGGAGGAACTACATTGCAAATTAAATTTAAAGAACTGAACCTAAAGAGTTTTAAAAGTCACCAAGAGATAACCGTAAACTTTGGCGAGCGCACGGTTATAGTTGGTGACAATCATCAAGGAAAGAGCTCCATTGGCGAAGCTATTTCATGGCTATTATATGGCATAGACACCTTTGGAAGCAAGTTAGATCCTGAACCAGTGACATATGAATCAGATGGAACGAAGGTAGATTTACTGATTGAGTTACCAGAAAAGGAAGTTTTGTTGAGCCGTGAACTGAAAAAAGGGCGAACAAAATATTTTATTAACGAAGTGCCAGGTAAGGCTGGAGAATATGATGAGGTAGTCAAACACTTATTTGAAAGTAAAGAGTTTTTCTTATCTCTATATAATCCAAAATACTTTTTCACTCAACATTGGGAAAAACAACGTGAAATGCTATTAAGTTATGTGCCTGAACCAGGTAGTAAACAGATTCTTGCAGCATTACCAGGTGCACAATCTGAAAAGTTAGCAGCCTTAATGAAAAAACATAATTTAGACGATCTAAATAAACTTTATCGTGATAGTAAAACCACCAAGGATAAAGACTATATAAGAATGCAAGAGCGAGTGAAAACTCTAAAAGAAGAAATGGAACAATACAAGCAGTTAGTTCCACTACCTTCTTTACGAACAGAAAAGAATCAATTAGAAAAGAAACGAAATGAAAAAGAAAAAATAATAGATAATGCTGCAGATGAAAACCATGAAATTAGAAAGATCACCATGCAGATTGATAGCTTAACTTCTCAAATCGATAGAGGAAAAGAGACGTATAAGAGATTGAAAGAGCGTGAGATTGAAACCACTTGCTTCTCATGTGGACAAGAACTAACGGATGAAGCGAAAAATAAAGCACAAAACGCATTAGATGATGAAGTAAAGGAAGTAGCTACGCAAGTGAATCCACTAATTCAACAGCGCAAAGAACTACGAGAAAAACTAGCAAAAACAACGTTTGTTGAAGTAGATGATAATCTACGTGCGGAAGTTCGGGAAATCCAAAATAAAATCAATGATATTGATATGGAAATAAACAAACATGTGCAGGTGGAACAACTAGAAAAACGTATTGAAGAAGCTGAATTGAAAGAGAAAGAGTTATTAGAAGAATTGAACGAAGCCATTTTTATTGTGGACAGTATTAAAGATTATCATGCCAAACAAGCAGAATTACAAGCAGACAAAGTACAATCTTTGTTCGAAACATTATCCGTTCGATTATTTAAAGAACAAAAGAATGGAGATATTAAACCAACATTTGAAATCCAAATGGACGGCAAGGATTATAGCAAGTTGTCACTCTCTGAATCTATTAGAGCAGGTCTTGAATTAAGAGAAGTGTTGTCAGAACAAAGCAAGATTATTGCACCAGTATTTGTTGATAATAGTGAATCTATTACCAAGTTTAAAGAACCAAGCGGTCAATTGATTATGGCTAAGGTGGTTGCTGGACAAGAACTAAAGATTGAGGGTGATAAGTAATGGATCAAAAGAAGGTGTTAAGAACAGTTAGCAAATTACTGGAAGCGAAAGAAAAGGTACAAGAAAACATAAAACGGATTGAAGATGGGACTATAAAAGATATTTATAGTTTAAAGGCAACAGACCCTAGGTACCGTGATAATTATGTGATTTTTGGTTACCACGACCAGTGGATAAATAAAGAACGTTTCTTCAATAAAATTAAGTATCTAATCTTAGCCGAAATGAAAGAAACATTAGATGAAATTAATGTTGAAATAGATAAACTAGTTACTTTTAAGGGTGAAGAATTATGAAACATGGTAAACGTCCAACGCGCAGACATAAAGAAATCTTAGCAGCTAAAAACCTTAAACCGAATAACTGGTTAATCGTTAAAAATCTTGATGATCGATTAGAGGTTGTTCATAAGGAAACTGGTAATACCAAAACTATTAATCTAGGAGGTAACGAATAATGACAAACAATCAATTAATGAATGTATCATACGAAATTGCAGGTCAATCCATTGATTTGCAACCAGAAACAGTACGTAATTACTTAGTTAGAGGTAATGGGAATGTTACAGATCAAGAAGTAGTTATGTTTATGAATTTATGCCAATATCAACAACTTAATCCATTCGTCAATGAAGCATATCTAATCAAATTCGGTCAACAACCTGCTCAAATCATTGTATCTAAAGAAGCATTTATGAAACGAGCAGAATCCCATGAAGATTTCGGAGGATTTGAAGCAGGTATTGTGTATGAAATAGATGATGAAATTAAAGAAGTGACAGGTGCTATTATGCCGAAAAGAGCACAATTATTAGGTGGCTGGTGCAAAGTCTATCGTAATGATCGAGAAAAACCGATTGAGATTAAAGTTAGTTACGAAGAATTTAGCAAAAACCAAGCTACTTGGAAAGACATGCCTATGAATATGATACGAAAAGTCGCTATCGTGAATGCTTTACGTGAAGCATTTCCAAATACACTAGGTGCTATGTATACCGAAGAAGAAACTCAAAAAGAGTCAATTCCAGATTATAAAAAAGAGCGTAAAGACATCACACCTAACGATGTGGAAAACAAAGCGGAATCACAAGAATCACCTAACAAAAACCAAGATGATAAATTAGCAGAGCTAAAAAAACAAATGAAACAAAAGTTTGTTGAATTAGGCATCAAGGATAATAAAGGAATTAATGAGTACATTCAGAAAAACAATGTGAAATTAAGCAATCCAGCAACAGAAGCACAATTAATCGGATTGATTGATTTGTTAGATATGAGTTTAGATATGGCTAATATGCAAACGGAAGATACGTCAGATGATGACGAACTACTCGTATAAATTACCAAAAGTGATTGTTTATACAAGATTAGAAGATTGCAAAATGTGTGGGGATGAATTAAATCCTCACACAGAATATTATTATCGGCATTTGAGGATATGTGTGAAATGCCACAGTGAATTGAAGGTGAAGAAATGAAAGTGGATATTTTAGCATCGGGATCTAAAGGAAATTGCATAGCACTTACTGCAGGTAATAAAACCATTTTAGTGGATGCAGGTATTGCGAAAACTAAGATTGAAAAAAGATTACTGGATGTCGGAATTACACCGAATACCATACAAGCTATTTTTATTACGCATGCACATAATGACCATGTACAAGGTTTACCATTATCCAATAAATATAAAATACCTGTCTTTGCTGCAGAAAATGAATGGCAATTGATAAAAAATGTGGACATAGAAAATAGATTCCATTTCAAATCTGGAAGAGCAATCGGAATTGGTAATTTCAAGTTACAAACTTTTGATACGTTTCATGACAGTGAAAATCCTGTAGGTTATGCCGTTACACATGGCGATTTTAAAGTTTCTATTTGTTTAGATACAGGCAAACTCACTAAAAAAATATCGGATGCTATGCAAGATTCGAACATTTACATCATAGAAAGTAACCATGCTCCAGCAATGGTTGAAGCGTCTGATTATCCGAATATTGTTAAAGCTAGAGTTTTATCAGATCTTGGTCACCTTAGCAACGAACAAACAGCTAATGCATTATGCAAACTAATCAAAGGCAATGGCGAACATATTTATCTAACACACTTATCTCATAAGAATAATATGCCAGCATTAGCCGAAATGACAACTATGAGAATGTTAGCTAAAAAAGGATGGAAGTCAGGTCAACATTACACATTAGAGGTGATTACATGAAAAGTCTAAATAGTTATAGACATCAACCATACCAGCCGATTACAACTTTGCAAGCTCAATTAAATAAACAAAAAGAAGTGAACATTCAATTAAATCATGAAAATAAAAGATTACAAGAAGAAGTACAGCTTTTAAAGGACGAAATCAATAATTTACTAGCATGTTGTTCTTTAGAAAAGAAAGTGGATTATATGCTTAAAAATTGGTTAGATACAGAAATCGTTGGTAATGAAGAAATTGATCGGCAAGCTTTTTCAATAAAAATGGTGGATTTTATAAAAAAAGAATTGCAAAAGAAGTAGGTGTCAAACATGTCCGATAGTTTCTTTTTTCCGGTGTTCAGTGGGATATTAACACCATACCACATTGAAAGAATAGGTCCTGCATTATGGGAATTCCTTTGGTTGGTATCCAAAACAACAAAAGAAGTCACCGAGAATAATGAAACTATCGGTATTGTTCTCGGTGGAAAGCCAGTAAAATTAAAGGATGTAGCGAATGAACTAGGAAGAAGTGAACGCACTGTTAAAAGGAATGTATCTAGATTGAAAGAGTATGAATACATCCTTACTACAAGAACACCTTATGGTGAAGTTTATAAAGTAAGAAATTCAAAGAAATTCACCAAAAAGAGAAGTGCCAAAAATGGCACATCTGAAAAAGAAGGAGAAGTGCCAAATATGTCAAGAGAAGTGCCACATTTGTCCAAGAGAAGTGCCAAAAATGGCACATCTAATAAAGATATAAAGGATATAAAAGATATAAATAATATATATGTCGAGATAATAGATTATCTCAACAAAAAAACTGGTAAGCGATTTTCACCTAAATCACAAGCCAATAGAAAATTAATTAATGGCAGATTAGCAGAAGATAGAACACTAGAAGATTTCAAAAATGTAATAGACGTTAAAGTAGAGCAATGGTTGAATGACGATAAAATGCAAGCATATATCAGACCAGCCACATTATTTGCACAAAAGAACTTTGAAAATTATTTGAATGAAAAACCTGTCAAGAAAGTGAATCAATCTAGTGACCCAAGAGATAAAGAAATAGCATTCCAGAAATTTATAACAGATGGTGGGGATCCGAATGACTTCAACTGGAGTAATTGAAAATGCATCAGCAGAACAATCTGTGCTAGGAGCCGTATTTCTAGATCCAAGTGTTCTAGATGACATCTCTTTTTTAGAGGATAGAGATTTTGTCAATCCTGTACATCAAGAAATTTACAGAGTGATGAGATACCTAGAAAGACATAACAAGCCAATAGACATTGTGACCGTTACAGAGTTATATGTGCAACATAAAAAGCAGAATCAATTGAGTGTTTCATATTTACTACAGTTATCAGAAGCGTGTCCAACTACTGAAAATGTAACACATCATGCAAATATTGTTCGTTCTAAGGCTATTCGTAGACGTGGAGATAATATTGGGCAAGAAATTTCAAAAATATCTAGAGAAGATTTTGAAACGGACGAGGATTATTATGCTGCAGTAGAATCTAAGATTGCAAATCTTCGTCCAAAAGAAAATGGCCAAATGAAAAGTTTTAAAGAGACACGATACCAATATTTTAACCACCTTGTGACTAAGAATGTGGAGTACATTCCAACTCATTTCCCAAAGTTTGATGCATGGGCGAATGGTGTTTGGAGAGGTTGGTTATTTGTTTCTGCAGGTAGACCAAGTGTAGGGAAAACGGCCATGTTATTACAGCGAGCAATGGGTGTGGCTTTAACAGGTCCAGTATTAATCTATTCACAAGAAATGGACGAGCATCAAGTGAAAGATCGTATGATTTCTGGTTATACAGGGATTCCATATAACAGAATTAAGAAAAAGGAACTAAATCCAAATCAATACGCAGAAGTAGAAGAAGCGTATAACTTGTTGCAAGAACTACCTATCTTTATCCAGGATAGTTCAGGTGTGACGATTGATGAAGTGAGAGCAACAGCCAAAAGATTTAAACGTCAATATGGTGACTTAGCAATGATTGCTGTCGATTATTTGCAGATTATGCGAATACCACAAGGGAAAAACGAAACAAGAGCGCAAGCAATCGGAAACGTTACTGGAGCAGCAAAACAAATTGCGCGTGAAATGAAGTGTTGTTTTATGATGTTGTCACAAATGACTCGAGATAGTGAGAACTTTAAAAAACCGACATTAGCGCATTTAAAAGAATCCTCGTCCATTGAACAGGATGCAGATGTTGTTGAATTTTTATGGCATGATCCAAACGACACACATCCACAAGGAAAAGTAGTGCAACAGTTTATTGCTAAAGGTCGTGACATCGGTATTAATGATTTCAAACTCTTATTCAGAGGGTGGAAACAGAAGTTTGAGGAATTGGACTAAATAAGCACGTATTAAATGTATTAAAACGGAAGGTGAACATAATGAGCAAATCTATTAATCAACTATGTAAAGAAGCATATGAAACTGCCAAAACAAGTGGTTGGCATGATGAACCAAGAGAAACAGGAACATTACTAGCATTGATTCATAGTGAAGTATCGGAAGCACTCGAAGCAGATAGAAAAGGTGATCAAGAAAATTTTGAAGAAGAATTAGCCGATGTCTGCATTAGAATTTTCGATTTATGCGGAAGTAGAAACATTGATTTAGAAGATGCGATTGAAACCAAGATGGAACGGAATAAATCTAGATCGTACAAGCATGGCAATAAAAAGTATTGAGGTGAGAGAATGCGTTATGTAGGAATAGACCCAAGTACAAAAACAGGATTTGTTGCACTAGATGAACATGGACAAGTGTTAAAAGCGAAAGAAATTACAGGAATTGGTGATAAGGACCCGAAAAGAATGACTAGCTTGATACATGACCTTATGCTGCATATGAATAAAGAAGACATTATTTGCATTGAAGGTTTTCCATTTGCAACTCAAAAGGCAATGTTTGCTGGGGGAATTCATCACGGGATTAGAAATGAACTGTTCAAATATGGTTTTAAATATTACGAAGTCGCACCAAACGCTGTAAAGAAATTCGTAAACGTAACTGGTTGGGAAGGTGAACCAGGTAATAAGAAAAGATTAAAAGGTGCAGCTAAGAAAAGAGCAGTTATGGATGCGGTGCAAGAACATTATGAATTTACGCATCCAAGCGATAACGTGATAGACGCATATATCATGGCTCAAATAGCTAGATCACTTAACCAAAATATAGCTAACTATCCATATCAATTAGAAGTATTAACTAAAATAAAAATCGCATAATCAAATTCTTTAAAATAAGCCATTATGAGAGGTTTTTAGACTGGTGCTTATAAAGCACTAACCTAGTTATAAAAACGTCACAACGATTAAATTTAACTATAAATTCGAGGAGGTTTGACTATTATGTCAAAAGTAGAATTAAACGTATTGTTTAAGAAGATTCAAAAGGACGACAAAAAAGAAGTATTAGAATTTCATGTACAAGGGGATGAGCTAGATCATTCAGACGAACTAGTAAACATGGCAGGCGATATTGTTACTTTAGGAGTAAAAGAAAGTGGAGTGGAAAACTTTCCTGCTGAATTCAAATCCATTCAACGTGATAGCAAGAAAACAGTACTTAAATTTAATGTCAAAGGCGATAGCGATGGCAAAGTATTAAAGCTTTATGAATTCGCTGGAAGAAGTGTTGTGTTATTCCTAGAACAATCACAAATGACCATTGAGGAATTTGAAGAGATTCACGAAGGAGTAGGATATAGTGTAAATCCTGATGGTACAGCAACCGTAGAAGGTCAATTGAGTACAGAAGATATCCCTACTGGTGAACCAGATGATGTGAATTTTGATGACAATGAATTATTGAACTAACTTTAATTGCCCTGCCTTACGTGGGGCTCTTTTACAGCATAACTAAGGCAGGTGTGTATAATGTATGAATGGTTAAAGGATTATCAAAAAATTGAAGAAGAAATAATTTACTTAGAATTCGAGCTAGAAAGATACAAAAAAGAATTGAGTAGATGGATTCAAGGAGATCTTCAAGATGTAAAAATAAATGAAAAATCAAAGGCTGCTCATTTAGAAGAAAAGATTAAGATAGTCGAACATGAATTAGCACATAAAATGAATGATTTATATGATGCAAAGAAATTAATTAGTAGATTCAAAGGATTAGACAATAAAATATTGTATTTAAAATATGTTGAAGGAAAGACATTAACACTTATTGCATATGAGTTAGGATATACACCAGGACATATCTATAACAAACATGCTCAAATAATGAAAACTATTGATTTTGCACTTCATGTTAACTTAACTTAAGTTTGTGCGATAGAATCTATTGAAAAAATGGATTATAGTAATAACATAGAAAACTGATAAACCGTTCCAACAATCGCTTGGTCGGTTTATGTTATGAATTTACGGATGAATATTTGTCTGCACTCTAATTAGCAGATAATTTTTAGTGTAGTCTAATATTACGCAACTTAACGAGTTTATTCATAAAGAGGGATTTTGCTACAGAAAATAATTAAAGAAAATATTAGCAAATTTCCTTATAATTTCAATATTTCATCCGATATTAAAAAAGGGTGATATATTGAGAAATTTTAGACAGTCCAAAGATGTTGTAAGATATTTAGAGGAAAGATATGGTCCAATCAAGAAACACACTATCGAGGACGATTTAAGTATTGTAAATGATATATGTAATCATCATTCATCTGAAGAACTTCAGTTAATTAGCAATCGAGTTAAAGTAATCGTTGAAATAAACAAAGATACAAATTATGTTGCAACTATTTTTCTTCCTATGATGTTAGCTTTTTTTGCCGCAATATCAACATTAGCTATAAGCACAGTGACTGTAACTTCTAATTTATTGACAAGTTATTTTAATCAAACTATAAAATTGAATGAAGAAAAGATTACGCAAGAAAAATTAAGTGAGTTAATGAATTTGCTAGATTTACCTTCATTTATGACTATCGCTGCTGTCTTAATATTAATTTGTTTTGTATTAATAACTTTGGGAGTTTGGTATATAGATTATGGAAATACCAGAAAAGCTAAAAAACTATTAATGTATAAGATCTTAATTGATGAAGCAATCGAAAAAAAGTCTAGCATTTAAAACAATAAATATAATTAAATTAGGTTATTCTTTATAGAAAGCTTTAATTATCACTTTAAAATTCATTAGTGAGTACCATTTCATGGATATATGTAGTTTTTAAAAATTAAGGCAGGAAATTCTCTCTTTTTGTCGAATAAGTAGACAGAAAGGAGGGAATAATATTGCTAGTAAAATTCGAATTCAAGGATAAGTATGAAACTGTGTCTACAATAAACAATCAAGAAATTGAATTGTCCGATGCTGAAGTTTATGCTTTATTTCAATCAGACGAAATTAGTTATCCTGTCGATTTTGGTGGTTCAAACTCAGTTAAGTTTGCAAAGATTGAGAAAAGTGAATTTAATATGTACCGACCAAATGAAAAGCATTTACATGTGACATTGCGAGAACTGCGATAAGACATCTCATAAAGAGGTGTCTTTTTATATAGTAATCGCAACCAACATATGGTAAAATCCTATGTAAATGTACATAGGGGGAAGACAAATGAACAAACTTCTAATTGTTTTAGTAAGTCTTTTATTTTTAGTTGCTTGTGGAGATGAAGAAACAATTGATATAGAAGGCGAGACTTTAAAATATGAGGAATTCAAAACAGAATTAGCAAGTGTAGAATCAGAATTAAAAACTAAGAAACAAGAATTATTTGATACTAAGGCAGATCTTGGTAGAGTCATAGCGCAGATGGAAGAAGAGGAAGCAGAATTTGCAGAATTAGAAGAACTTGCTAGCAATCGTGAACAGTTAGAAAGTGATGTTAAAGAAGCGCAAGAAACCTTAGCTTCATTAAAAAAAGAAATCATAACTTTAAAAGATGAACCTATTAAAGTAGGTGCAGGTTATTTTTATTTTGGTGAAGATCTTGAACCAGGCAGATACTTAATTAAATCTCAACACCCTAGAGGCGGTAATGTATTCGTAAGACGTGATGGAAGTAGTTACGTTAATGTCATACTGAGTGATTCCGATGGTTATCCTAGTGACTATGTGTTTGAAAGTATTAATGGCGATGAACTGGAAGTAGCAATGCCAGTTGAATTATATCAAGTTGAATAGATAAGATAAGACATCTCATGATTAAGGAGAGGATTGTGTGAGTGAGTCAGTAGAACATCAAGAAAAAATCGACAACAATAACGAACAGAAAAAATCTGAGTTAGATGAGCAATTTGTTTTCCTGATTAAAAGAATTAAAAAGGTAAGGGGGTCAAGAATTGAGGCATCAAAAAGACTAAGAAAAAAACATAATTATCTTGAAAAAGTTAGTTATTTCTATTCGCTAATACTATTGATATTGTCAGTGTGGTATTTAAATCAAGATGGTGGATTAGAAGAAACTTCTACGAAAATGTTGTTGATACTATCTTTATCTTTAACATTCTTTACTATGTTTTTAAACATAAAGAATTATAAAGAAAGAGCAGGAAATTTTGAAAGTAACTTTCAACAACTCGATGTACTCTTAAATAAGATGGATAGAGACAAAATAAATAATAAAATAAATGTAGATATGTTAAAACAATATCATAGAGAATATGAAAAAATGATTATAGGGAAAGAAAACCATCTTAATATTGATTATTACAATTCAAGCGAAAAAAGAAAAATATTACATATAAAGGAAATTTTGAATTACAGAATAAAAGAAATTATTGTCAACGTCTTGATAGCAATTTATCCTATAGTTTTATTTATTATAATATTATTATATGAAAGAGTTTTGAATTTATTTAATTAGACATCTCATGACGAGGTGTCTTTTTATTGTGAGGTGATATTGATTGCTGAATACAAAACAAAAGAACAAAAGCGTAAGTTCTATGACAGCAAACACTGGAAGATATTACGTGAGAATATTAAGCAGCGTGACAACCACGAATGCCAAGAGTGTAAGCGACAAGGACGATTAACTATTGATACAAATGAATATAGTGAGTCTGCTAAGCGTAAGAAAATCATGTTGGTTGTCGATCATATTAAAGAAATAGAAGACTATCCAGAACTTGCACTAGATGAAGATAATCTTGAAACTAAATGCGTTAACTGTCATAACAAGAAGCATGGCAGATACATTGATTATTCATTGTGGAGAAGGAAACCTAAGTGGAATGATGAATGGTGGTAGATACCCCCACCTAAAAGGTTTCGGTATTTTTCCTATCGGGGGCACCGGTAAGGGGGGAGTCTGCTGTCCAAAAATATTTCAAAAATCCACACTCACATTAGGGGGGATAAAAAGTAAGGGGGGTGTTTTTTGTGAGTAGAGTTGTAAAAGTTAACGATTTAGAAAAGCAATTATTACTACGTATAGATACAAATGATTTGGTTGAAGTGGATAAAATAAAGCGGTATGTTGCTATTGTAAAGCAAATTAGAAAACTTCAAACAGAGATAAACAAGCATGGTGTACTTACCAAAACAGTAAATGGTAGTCAAGAATTTATGAAAGCAAACCCAGCAATAAAAGATTTAAATAGTCTCACAAAAACATTAATTTCTCTCGAAAAATCAATAAAATTTGAGATGATTAACGCCCCTGAACTAAAAGAGGAAGATAAGGATAATGACCAACCAGAAGTCAGTGATTTGTATTGATTCACCAAAGATATGTTAATGAGTATATTCAAGCTTGGAGAACAGGTAAGATTATTTTTAATCAAGAAAGAATTGATTTAGTCAAACAACTTGAAGCAGAAGTTTTAGTTCGTGATGATATATATTTTGATGAAGACCAAATTAATAAATGTATTAATTATATTGAGAAATGGTATTTTAAATTAGAATTATTTCAAAAATTTATTATTGCATTTATCTTTTTAAAATATATCGAGCGTGACAAATTATTCTTTAAAGATATTGTGATTGTCATTGCACGTGGTAATGGTAAGAATGGTTTAATATCGGGACTTGCAGATTATTTTATCAGTCCAGGTCATGGAATTGAAGGGTACAATGTAGATGTTGTAGCGAACAGTGAAGACCAAGCTGAAACATCTGTTAAAGAAGTGTTCAACATGAAGGAGAAAAATAAAAACTTTATGAAGAACTTCTTCTCATGGACTAAAACAAAGATTACCGGAAAGAAGACACTATCTGAGTTCGCTTTTAAAACATCTAATGCAAATACTAAAGATGGTGGTCGTCCTGGTTGTATTATTGTTGATGAATGGCACATATATGAAGACATGAAATTAATCAGTACGTTAAGTTCTGGTCTAGGAAAGGTAAAGCATAGACGACGTATTTTTATTTCCACCAACGGTCATGTCCGTGGTGGTTTTTTTGATAAATTCATAGAGCAATGTTTAGAAGTTTTAAAAGGTGGAAGCAAACGTAAAAATCGCTTTGTTTTTATTTGTAAAATGGATGATAAAAATGAAGTCGATAATCCTGAATTATGGGAAAAAGCAAACCCTATGTTCAGTAAACCAAGAAGCCCCTATGCTGAAGAATTGTTCGATACCGTTATGGATGAATATTTAGATTTAGAAGACGATCCTTCAGGGCGTCCAGAGTTAATGGCAAAAAGAATGAACTTACCACAAGAAGATAGTGCAACAAGAATTGCATCTTGGGATGACATCATGGCTACAAACAAACCAATTCCTTATGATAAGTTGCAACATCAAACATGTATTGGAGCTATTGATTTTTCATTCATTAAAGATTTCACGGCATGCGGGGTACTGTTTAAAGATGGAGATAATTATATCTGGGATAGCCATCAATATGCAAGACGAGATTTTGTGAAGGAAGCTAACCTAAAACCACCTATAGAAGAATGGGAAGAACAAGGACTACTAACTTTGTTAGATGGACCTGCAATAGATATTAAACATATGGTGAACTATTTCTGCGAGATGCGTGAGAAATATGGATTGAACATTATTGTAGGAGATACATTTAGACTAGACATTGTAAAAACGGCTTTAGAGGCAGAGGGATTTACAGTTTTGTATATCAGAAATCCACGCGCTATATACGCGAAGCTAGCACCAAGAGTAGAAATGCTATTCGCTCAACACAAGATTATTTTTGGTGATAATCCCTTAATGAGATGGAATACAAACAATATTGCAGTTAAAGTGAAAAGTGATGGAAATAAAGATTTCATAAAGAAAGATGAAGTAAGAAGAAAAACAGATGGTTTTATAGCTTTTGTTTATGCATTATGGCAAGCGGACAATTATCTAGAAGATGAGGTAGACATAGATGATTCACTCGATACATTAGATGCGTTAAATTTTTAAGGAGGTGAGGATAAAAAGTGGGATGGTTGAATGATGTATTAAAGCGTAACAGTGAATTAGAATCTTTGTTTGATTTAGACCTCATCAATGAAACACATCACAGAGCCTATTTAAAACAAATGGCATTAGAAACGAATATTAATTTTATTGGTAGGACAATAAGTCAATCAGATTTCAGAATAATGAATGATGGGAAACGTCAAATAAATGATTGGCACTATCTTTTGAATGTCAGACCAAATACTGATCAAACAGCTGCAGACTTTTGGCAAGATTTTATTTATAAATTAATTGATGAAAATGAAGTCCTGGTTATTCTAACTGACAATAATGATTTACTAATTGCGGATGATTTTGACAGGATAGAATATGCTGTTTATTCAGATGTATTTCAAAACGTTACGGTGAAAGATTATACTTTTAAACGTAGCTTTCGAATGGATGAAGTAATACACCTCACATATAACAATAAAAAACTAGCAAAGTTTATGGATGGAATGTTTAAGGATTATGGTGATTTATTTAGTAGGATGATAGAAATTAGTATGAGAAATCATCAGATTAGAGGAACTGTAGGAATAGAAGCAAGTGGGAAATTAGATCCTGAACAACAATCGAAATTACAAAATTTCATCGATAAACTATTCTATTCTTTTAGGAAAAACACAGTTGCACTTGTGCCAAAGTTAAAAGGTTTTGATTACAACGAAGTCGCACACGGTGACAACAAAGGACAGTCAATTGAAGAGGTAACTAAATTAAAAAGATCCTTAATTGATGATGTTGCTAATATTCTTGGTATACCTAACGCCTTAATTCACGGTGAATTATCTGAATATGAAACAAGTATGAAAGCCTACGTAAAATTTTGTATTGCTCCATTAATAAAGAAAATAACTGATGAATTGAATGCAAAATTAATTGATAAAAATGATTATCTAAAAGGGGATAGAATAGAAGTGAGAGGTGTTACTGAAAAAAGTGCAATTGATAATGCTAACAATGCTGACAAAATGGTTGCCAGTGGAGCGTGGAGCAGGAATGATGTTAGAGAAAAATTTGGAGATGAGCGCGTTGATGATCCGCGAATGGATGAGTATGTTATTACGAAAAATTATCAAACTTTAGATGAACTTGAAGGAGGTGAGAATCAGTGAATGAAATGGACTTCTATAGAATTTTTAAGAATCAAAATTATGTAGAACAATTAAAGAAAATTCCACAAAATTTCAAAGTGGAACATGATGAAGAAAGTAGCACTACCGAAATTACGATTTACGGTGTAATAGGAACATCATGGTGGAATGATAGTTTTTCAGCAAGTGATATTGATGCAGCTATAAAGGAAGCAGGTACGAATGACATTATTATCAATTTGAATAGTCCAGGTGGAGATGCATTTGATGGTATATCCATTTTCAATCGTTTAAAACGACATGAAGGAAAAGTAACTATTCATGTTGACGGTTGGGCGTGTTCTGCAGCATCTGTCATTGCAATGGCAGCAGATGAATTATATATGGGCCTTGGTTCTATGTTGATGATTCATGAAGCTAGTAATATTGTATGGGGTACAAAAACCGATATGAGAAAACAAGCAGATGTGCTTGATGAATTAGAAGAAGGAATTATCGACATTTACATGACTAAAGCAAATGTTACTCGAGAAGAAATTCGAGAAAAAGTAAATGCGGAAACTTGGTTTAGTGCGAAAAAAGCTGTTGAGATTGGTTTTGCAAATGAAACTACAAAAGAAGAAAACAACGAGCCAAGCAATGCAAGTAACATGACATCTACTATGTTAAATGAAACTCAAAAGCTTGAAATCATCAATGAATTAAAAAGTATTCTAAATTCAAATAATCAAAACAATGAACCTAATTTACCTGAACAAATACAGGTGAAACAAAAAGGGTTCATTTTTTAATTCAAAAAACAGGAGGAATATACAAATGACAATCAAATTAAAAGGCAATATGACGAATTTTGAAGTAAAGAAAGAAGAGTATATGAGCGCAATCAAAAATGAAGATACAACAACAGAACAGCGTGAAACAGCTTTTAATGAAATGTTTGCAGCATTGCAAAATGATTTGACAGAAAAAATCACAAATGAAGCTCGTAACGAAGTGCATGACGCTCAAGTTTTAGCTGCGCGTGGTCAAAACGTGTTAACTACTAAAGAACGTAAATTCTTCAATGAAGTAATTGCGAGTGGTGGATTTGATGAAGATACGATTCTACCAGTCACAACTCAAGAACGTGTATTCGAAGATTTAAAAACAGAGCATCCATTATTAGAAGCAATTGGATTAAAAGATCTTGGTGCGATTACTAGATATATCTATTCTGATGCGAATAAAGCTTATGCTTGGGGAGCGCTGTTTGGAGAAATCAAAGGTCAAATTTCTGCAGCATTTAGAGAAGAAAAAATTGAACAGTTAAAACTCACAGCATTCGCGGTTATTCCTAAAGATATGTTAGAACTTGGTCCAGAATATGTGGAGCGCTATGTACGTACTGTTTTAGTTGAATCTTATTCTGTAGGATTAGAATATGGCCTTGTGAATGGTCGTGGACCCGTACAAAGTGAACCAATTGGATTAATGAAAGATGTTAGTGAAGAAGGTGCGGTAACAGATAAAGTATCATCTGGTTCATTAACTTTTGCGCCATCTGAAAAAGGCGAAGTGGTTGCGAAAGAGTTAGGTGGAGTTGTAGTTTCATTATCAAAAGATGCGAAAGATAAAGCGCGTAAAGTTGCTAACAAAATTGTTATGCTGGTAAATCCAGTTGATGCTATTAAAGTTCAAATTGGTAACACGATCCAAACACCAAACGGACAATGGGTGACAACACTACCTTATAACATTTCTCCAATGGAATCAGAAGAAATTCCGGAAGGTAAAGCACTATTTTTTGTGAAAGGTGCATACTTGGCTGCTATTGCGGGTGGATATAAAATCAATAAGTTTGATGAAACATTAGCAATTGAAGATGCGCGTTTATATACAATGAAGCAGTTTGCGAATGGTAAGCCAAAAGATAATAAAACAGCGTTAGTGTACGATTTAAATATCGACATGAATGTTAGCACAACAACCACTACAACAAGTTCAACGACAACAACTACAACTGGAGCGTAATGGGAGGTGATGTGATTGAACATCACACCAGAATTAATTCAAGAATTTAAAGATCGTATGCATCTATCTCATGATGAGGATGACAATTTAAAAAGATTGTTGTCCTTTTCTATATCTGCTATTAAAAGTAGTTGCGGAGAGTTTGACATTTACGGAACTACTGATATAGACAACATGGCAAAAGAATTGGTTTTTGAACGTACTCGATACGCCTATAATGATGCGGTTGAGTATTTTGAAGATAACTTTCTTGGTGAGATTACAGGATTATCTTTAGATATTGAAATGAGACGAATGGATGAAGAAACAACTACCACTACCACATTAGGAGGTGGATAAGTTGAGGACATTTCAATATAAACCACCTCGTGTGCATTCCGGGGAATTAAGAACGCCTGTTATGTTCTATAAATATATTCCTAAACCAGGTCCAGAACCAGGAGAACAAGAGGAAGATATTTTATATGAATGTATGGCGAAAATTGACCAAGTATGGATGAAAGATGTCGAGTTAGCAAAATCAAATGGAACATTATCTGATATTACTATTACCATTAGAGATCCATTAGATGATTATATTCCAACTGACAAACATTATATTGCTATTGACCATCCTCATTATAGGAATAACAGATACAACGTGAAGCATGTTCAACCGGATCCACAAAACAACAGATTTATTAATATCATGGCGAGGCAAGTAAAATGAGTGTAAAAATTAAAGGATTACCAAAACTGTTAGCAGAGCTTGAACATAGGTTGGGTCAACAAGCAATGCAAAAAATAAGTGACAAGGCATTACTTGAAGCAGCTAATGAATTTGTTAAGGTTTTAAAACAAGAATTTGAAAGTTTTAAAGATACAGGAGCAAGTATTGAGGAGATAACGATAACGGGGCCTATTTGGGAAAAAGGTGTTCGAATTGTCAAAGTACACTGGAAAGGTCCACATGACCGTTATCGAATTATTCACCTTAATGAATGGGGAACAATCAACAATCCAAATCCTCCTGGTAAAGGGGCGATTGCGAGGGCGTTAAAGAATAGTGAAAGTGCCTATTCTAATGCAGTCAAAAAAGCTTTGAGAGGTGGTCTGTGAAGTGGATATATTAAACATGATTTACGAAGCACTTATTGCAGACACTTATATTGCAGAACAAACGTATGATGATTCCATTAACGATTATAGGATTAAGTTTTATGAATACCCAGAAACAGGTGATGTGCTGAATCCTCATATTGTGATTGATCCAATAGATACACCAACACCTAGCCAATATGCGGATGACCAATGGACAAAGTTAGATTTTTTATTACAAATTGACGTGTGGAGTAGAAATAGGGAATTAACAGACACATTAGCAGATAAGATTCGTAATGTGATATGGCATACATTTGGTTTTAATCAACGTGCAGGACCAAAAGAATATGACCAAGGTGTTTACCGTGATGCTAGAAGGTATCGCGGTTCTTTGTATAGAAAAGATTTTAATACAATTTAGGAGTGATAGACATGACAGAAGAAAAAAATTATCGTGCATCCACTGGTGTAGACGAGTTTCACTATGGAATTATTGGTGATGGATTGGTAGCAGATGCAATTGAACGCGTGAAGTTTTTGCAAAATATTAACGTAGAAATGCCACAGGAAATCGTAAGAGCTTATGGAGATAATACAACAGCAGAAATGGCAGTATCAAGCGGAAACGTTTCTGTGACATCCGATTTTCATAAAATTCCTATTGAAGATAAACAAAAATTGCTAGGTTGGGAAAAGTCAGCAGATGGATTAACAGGTACCGGATCTAACGATAATCCACCGTATGTTGCTTGTGTGTTTGCAAAAACGTATGAGGATGGCCATAAAGAGTATGTTGGGCTTCCGAAGGGCATATTTACTAGACCAAATATAACTGGAGCAACCAAAGGAGAAAGTACAACTTTTTCTACAGAACAAATTGTAGCTCAATTTATGGATCGTAATGTTGATGGATTTGAAAAAGATCACTCTGTAATTTTTGCTGAGGACCCATCAGGCTCAACTACCCAACGTGATTTATTATTTCAAAAAATATTCGGGCAAACCTATCCAACGACAACAACTACCACAACTACAACTGGAGCATAGAAAATGAAGTTCATACTTTGTCAACCAGCCATTAATCGGTTTAAGTGGGAATTAGAAGTGTGCATAACCAGACTGAAGAAATTAGGTATTGATGACATTGTCCTCTTGTTTGCGCAGGAGGACAATTCTATTCCTCTGTACTTTTCAGAAATGTATGAAGTAGAAGTTCATGTCTATGATGACCGTGAAAGAGATAAGACTTATATTCCATCTGTTAAACCATTCTTATGGATGAAGTATTTAGAAGAAGATCGTTCTCGTGAAGAAGAAAGTTATTTTTATTTAGATAGTGATGTCTTACTAAGAGAAATACCAAAAGTAAGACCTACTAAAAAAACATGGTATGCATCTGATTGCACGAGTTACATTTCTAATGACTATATCGATAGCAAAGGTGACACCTTGCTTGAAGATATGTGCAATAAGATAGGAATTGATTATGACTTAATCAGAAAAAGTAATCCTATTGGTGGTGCGCAATGGGTAATAAAACAACCTACCTTTGAGTACTGGAAAAAAGTATATGAAGATTCTCTTAAGCTCTATCGCTATTTATCTGATATTGAAGCAGAATATATTCAAAATAACGATAAAGATTACATGCCTATACAAAAGTGGACAGCTGAAATGTGGGCGCAGTTGTGGAATGTGTATCATTTTGGAATAAACGTGAAAGTACCTAGTGAACTAGATTTTTCATGGCCGAATCATGATAGAACGTCTTATTATGAGAAAAAATTATTCCATAATGCGGGTGTAACTACACATGATAAAGACTTATTTTTCAAAGGTCAATACGTGAATAAGTCTCCATTTTATGACGATTTGTCACATGTGAATCCAGAAAAAGCATCCTATGAATACGTGTTAGCGATAAAGGAGGTAACGAACATGGTCAAATATATAGCACTTGAAACATTTCGCGATTTAGAAGACGACAAAATCTATGAAAAAGATAAACCATTTCCTAGACCTGCAAATAAGAAGATCAGTAAGGAAAGAATTGAAGCATTATCAACTAATAAAAACCAAGCAAATAGACCGTTGATTAAAAAAGTAGAGGGGTAATACACATGGCAAACTTAAAAAGAAATATGTTAGAACTCGTAAAAAATCCAGAAGGAGTATTGAATGGTGACGAACCAGAAATCGAAAAAGTATGGACACCTGCATTTATTCCGTTAAAAGTGGCTAGAAATGCTGTTGAAGTTTGGTATCAAATAGAGTCAGACGAAACAATGTCCGAAGGAGATAAGTTTGATAAAATTGCTGATTTTGTGGCCAATGAAGTATTTGCTGGAAAGATTACAACAGATGATATTTATAATCGACTACATGCTCCAGGAGGACAAGATGTATTAAAACAACAACTTATCTTTGTAGCACAAGGACAACAATCAGATGAAACAAAAAACTTCCTGGCGAAGAAAAGTTAAAGGATGAGGACTTTTCTATCGCTAAACAAGCAGAGTACTTAGATAAACTCATCCTCAAGTTGATGAAGAATGGTAAAGACATCAACGAGATTTTAGAAATGCCTATTCATTATGTTATCCAATTAATGCAAGACAAAAATAAACCAAGAGAAGAAAAATCACTTATCAAAGCTTTTGGTGGATAAGAAAGGAGGGAACCACATGCCTGAAAAAATAGAAGGTCTTTCCATAGAACTTGATTTGGAAACAATGAAAATTAATTCAGGATTAAAAGATTTAAAATCACAATTGACGGTTGTTAATAGCGAAATGAAAGCTAATATGTCTGCTTTTGATCGTAGTGATAAATCTATCGCAAAATATGAAACTCGCTTGCAAGGATTAACGAAAAAATATGAAGTACAAAAAGCTGTTGTTGATAGTTCTAGAAAGACCTATGAAAAGATGGTAGCGGAATTTGGAGAAGGTTCAAAAGAAGCACAAAAAGCTGCAAAAGAATACAACAATCAAGTTGCTTCCATGAATAATTTGAGTCGTTATATTAGTCGAGTAGAAAAAGACTTAGAACAACTAAGAGAAGACCAACGCATTGCCAACTCTAATTGGACAAAGATGGGTGACCATTTAGACAAAGCAGGCAATAAAATGAAAGTATTCGGCGACAAAGTAACAGATGTAGGTAACAAAATGACTACTACTGTTACACCAGCAGTACTTGGTGTTGGCACAGCTGCAGGACTAATTGCATCTAACTATGAGGATTCTGCAGTAAGAATTCAAAATTCCTTGGGTCTAACTGCAGAAGAAGCTAAGGAATTAACGGATATTTCTCGAAATATTTATAAAAATGGTTTTGGAGAAAGTGCAGCAGAAATCGATCATGCTTTGTTGCAAGTGAAACAGAACATACGTGATTTAAATAGTGAGGATTTAGAACGAATTACCGAGAAAGCATTTCTACTAGCAGAAACGTTTGAATCAGACCTAAATGAAGTCACTAGAGCAGGAAATAATGTGATGAAGGGTTTTGGTATAGAAGCAGATGAAGCCTTTGATTTGATGGCTAAAGGTGCGCAAAATGGATTGAATTTCTCGAATGAGATGTTCGACAACCTAAGTGAGTACTCTACTCTATTTGCAAGTATGGGATTTTCTGCAGAAGAGTATTTTGAATTGTTACAAAAAGGTACAGATGCAGGTATTTACAACTTAGATTATATCAATGATGTAATGAAGGAATTTCAAATTCGTGTGAAGGATGGTTCTGATACCACATCAGATGCCATGGAGCTATTGTCTAAAGAAACACAAGGAGTATGGAAAGAGTTTCTAAAGGGCGATAAAACAGTCAAAGATGTGTCTAATGCAGTTTTAAAAGAATTAGAAGGCATGGATGACCAAGTGGTTGCTAACCAAGTTGGTGTAGAACTTTTTGGTACTAAATTCGAAGATCTTGAGTCAGAAGCTATGTACTCTTTAGGTGGCATTGGTGATGGTTTAGAAGATGTCGAGGGTACTATGGATGAAATGACAAAGAATGCCGAACGTTCTATATCACGCGAATGGAAAGCTACCTGGAGAGAAGCGAAAGAAGTTTTATTACCAGTTGGTGAAACATTACTTGAGTTTACAAGAGAAGTTTTGCCAGATGTAAAAGACGGCATTGAAGATGTAACAGAGTGGTTTTCTGAATTGGATGAAGAAGGTAAAAGAAACATTCTTATGTTTGGTGGAATTGCAGCAGCTGCAGGTCCTGTTTTATCTGTAGTTGGTGGTATCAGTTCTGGAATTGGTGGATTAATGAAAGTTACTGGTGGATTATCCAAGTTATTAGGAGTATCTGGCGGTGCAGGTTTACTTGGACGTATTGGTTTATTGGGTGTAACTGGTGGTCCTGTTGGTTTAGCTATAGGTGGAGTTGGGTTATTATCTGCAGTAATTTATACATTAAGTCAAAATTCTAAACAATCGACAGAGGAAACATTACAATCCATTGAAGCGCGAAAACAAGAAATCGATACATTAGATGGTCTAATCACACAGTATGAAGAATTACAATCTAAAAATAAATTATCTACAGATGAAGTATTGAGATACATGGATATAGCTAGTGAATTAAAAGAAGCTAAGACTGAGGAAGCTATTGTTGCTCTAAAAAAAGAGCAGGAGAAGTTACTAGAAAAATCAACTCTCACAAATAAAGAAATGGAAGAGTTCTTAAGACTAAATGGTGAAATTGTAGATAAGACTCCTACCTCAGTTCAAGCCATTTCTGAACAAGGAAACGCCTATGCAGGTGTTATAGATAAAGTCAAAGAATTGAATGAAGTTGAAAAAAATAGATTGATTGATGATACGTATGAATCAATCAAGGAAGGCTTAGACGAACACAAACAAAGCTTAGAAGAGCAACGAGAAATACAACGAGAAATAAAGGACTTAGAAAGTGAAAGATCAAGTTCTTTAATGAGTGTTTTAGACTACAATACTCAAATTCAAGAAAAAGACTTAGAAATTGCAGCTATTAAAGACCAAATAAATAGAGCTAATAATGATGAAGCTATTAAACTTAGTGAAAAATTAGTATCACTAGAAGATGAACGATTGTTGTTAGATTCTATTCGAGACAAACACAACCGCGAAATCGAAAAATTAGACACCAAAATATCTAAAAAGAACGAATCATTAGACACTACTAAACAAGAGATTGAATCTTTCGAAATGCTCTTAGGAGAATATGAAGCATTAATCTTGAATCAAGTTGGATTGAATGCAGAAAGAGGAAATGGTTTAGAAGCATTAGATCAAGAAATAGCCAAGCAATTAGAAATAAGAAATGGGCTAAATGAGCAAAAAGACGTTGGCGAGTTAACCACAGCTGAATACAACAAGCGCGTTCAAGAAGCGCAAGATGAAATTGATAAATTACGTGAAGCAAAGAAAGAGTTACAAAATATTAATACCATAGCTGATACGAATGTGTTTAAGGAAAGAAATTCTGATATTCAAGCGCAGAACAAAAGCCTTGATAAAGTTAAATCTAATGCCACGGATATAAATAGTTTGTTAGGCAAGGACATAAGTAAGAGTGTAACTATTAATCCGAGTCCTAGTATTTCGAGTTTAAATGAAGATTTGAGATCACCAGTGACCAGGAGAGTAACTGTAGAACAAGTTTTTCAAAATGCAAATAATCCTTTTGGTAATCCTGCTAATAACGCAGATGGAACAAGCTATTTCAATCATCCTAGTGGTTTATCTTGGTTAGGAGAAGAAGGTCCCGAATTAGTTCGACACGGTAATAAATGGGCCATGGCTGATTTTGGGTTGTATAGTGTGCCACGAGGTGCACAAGTATTTACCAATGATGAAACAAATTCGATTATGACATCTTTATTAGATATTCCTAAACTAGCAACTGGAGTAAGTCCTAGTGGTGAAGCAGATAGAATTGTGAACATGTTAAGAAATAATTCTTTCAACAAACTTCTAGCTATATTAGGAAAAGAGAGTGCAGAGACTACAAGAACTACAGAATCGAATTATGTTACTAGCTACATCAAAGATTTACTCAGTGCAACGTTGGAGCAGAATCAAATTTTAAGTCAGTTACTTGCTAAAGATCATAATACTTATATCGATTCCTATGAGTTGGCCAGAACGTTGGAAGCACCTATAACTGAAATGCAAGAAATGAACAAAAAAGTGAGGGATTCTTTTGCCTAATTATATTTCGTTTAAATTTAATGGAATAAAAAAAGATTGGTTGTATATTGAACGTGGGCGAAGAAAGGCTCCATTTGCTCCAAGAAGAAGAAATATAATATCTGTATCAGGTTATCCAGGAGGATATCTAGAATCAACAGACATTGAACCCTTATCCATTATACAACCCATTGGATTTAAAGTGACAAGTGATGAAGAAGCACTAAGTAGAGCAGATGAACTAGCGAACTGGCTTATTACAGATGAACCTGTACCATTAGAATTTGATGATGAACCAGGTCGTATTTATTATGCGGTGGTCCAAAATACACTGGATGACTTTGAAAAGATAGCTACTTTAAGAAGTGGTTCTATTCAATTCATCTGTCCAGATCCACATAAATACGGACCAGAATTAGAAGCAATATTTTCAAGTGATGTAACGAATGTCACGGTTAATGGAACTGCACCAACAAAACCAGTTTTTGAGTTAGAAGTATTAAACCTTACAACCTTTGCTATGATACAGAATCAATTAGGACAGTATATGATGATTGGTAGACCATCCTCTCTAGATGACAATATTGTGGAACCATATACGACAATATTACAAGACACTTGTTCTAGTACTGTAGGTTGGACAGAAGGAAATGATTTAGTAGACGGTATAAAAACAGGAAGCATACAATCAAATGATGGGAAAATTAGAGCATTAGATTATGGCACTGGACCTGCTTGGCATGGCCCAGTGGTCAAAAAAAGTTTATCCGAACCAGTACAAGATTTTAATATACAAGTGATGATTAACTTTAACGAAAACATAGCTGACAATACAGGACGATTACAAATATCATTACTAGATGTTAATAATAATGTGATTGGTATGTTGTCGTTTTTTGATACCTATCCAAAATACTTTGATAAGGTTGGCCGCGCCGAAATTGGTAATCAATTATTAGTATCAGATCGTAACGAGAATTGGAGTAATACTTTTGTTGGACGATTAACTTTACAACGAAAAGGACAAGAAATTGTCGCGAAGATACAACAATATAGAAATGGTAAATTTATCGACACAATTGAAGGGAAATTTATTGACTATCTAAATCAACATCAAACACCTATTGCGCAAGTGCAATTACATTTTGGGGCATATGGAGAAAACACAAGGCCATTTATGGCAGTTGATAATATACAAGTATTACAAATCAATGACACCACTAATGCCGTACCTTATATCGTGCAAGTTGGAGATTTAATTACTTTTGATCATAGGGATAAATCTATTTTAATTAATGGAGAGCCAAGAAAAGACATCAAGCAATTTGGTGCTACTTATTTTGATTTGCAACCAGGTGACAATCAATTAGTAGTGATGCCAAGTGATAGCTTTCACACGAAAGTGAAATACAGAGAAGCATACAAGTAAGGGGGTGATGACGATTGATACACATTGCAGACCACCAGACAGACATAATCTTAGACGACATTACGGAAGATGAATTTTGGCAAGACAATCATTTTAAATCGCTTGTAAATATGCAAGAAACATTTAATTTTGTTACGTTTGCCGATAAATCATTTTCGGAGTTTTTGTCTAGGCGTAATCGAATCATTATACCTGATGAAGATGGGCAATTGATAGAATTTGTTATTACCAACACAAGGAAATATCGCGCAAATGGCGCCTTGAAATGTGACGTTTACACATCTGCACATTATGTTACGTTGCAAACTGCAAAAGTTATTCAACCTCATGTCACAGGTGCAGATAGCGCAGAAACACATGCTATTAACGCATTAGCAGGTACCGAATATGAAGTAGGTACTGTTGCATTTAAAGGTGTACGAACATTCACATTTGAAGAACACACGAATCCATATAAGTATTTAAAGAAGATTGCAAGTGAATTTGACTTGGAATTGCATTTCCGCTTGGAATCAGATGGCACGAAAATAATTAAGAGATACGCGGATTTAGTCGAACGTGTAGGGACTTGGCAAGGAAGAGAAGTAGAACTCGGTAAAGATTTAGAAGGAATTGAACGAAAAGAAGATTTTTCTAATATTGTTACAGCTTTAGTAGGGTTAGGACCAATTAGGGAAGATGGCACAAGGTTAGAAGTAGTAGTTGAAAACGAAGAAGCCTTACAACGGTGGGGTAGAAATGGACAACATATCATTGCGCCTTACGAACCACAATCTACTGATTTAGATATGACCGAAGCGAGATTAATAGAGTTGACGGAAAATGAATTAGAAAAGCGTATTAACAGTACCGTGCAATATAAAGCAGATATTATCGATTTAGAAAAGGTAATTGGATTAGATCATGAAAAAATACGTTTTGCCGACATAATCAAAATAAAAGATACGAAGTTTAATCCACCTTTGTACCTTGAAGCAAGAATACACACGCAAGATAGGTCTATCAAGCGCAAAGGCAAAAAGACTGTGGAGCTTGGAGACTATATCGAATACACAGAAGAACAGGTCAATGCAATTTGGAAAACCTTGCAACAACAAATAGCAAATAAAATAAGCATGACGGAATTAACGGAAGCAACCTACACCAAAACCGAGATTGATAGCAAAGATAATGTAGTACAAAGTAATGCAGCAACAGATGCAAGCAACAAAGCGAATCAAGCAGAAACCAATGCAAAACAACATGCCGATAGTGTGGCGAATGATGCAGAAACAGCTGCTAAACAACATGCGAATCAATTAAAAGCGCAAGTGGATGCAGAGTTGTTAAATAAAGCAGGATTAGAATATGTTAATGGGCAACTTGCATTGAAAGCTGATAGTGCATTAGTCAATAGCATAAATAACACGGTAAGTGACTTAGAAACTACCACTAGTAATTTACAGCAAGCTGTTATTGATAACGCAGATGCATTAAGTGCGCAAGGCGGTAGAATTACAACCGTTGAAACAGATTTAAATACGGTTGAAGGGCAATTGTCTGTTGCTATTACTGATTTAAGTAATTTAGAAGGTACCGTGAGTAGTCAAGGCACACAAATCAATGCAAATACGAGTGCAATTAACTTAAAAGCCAATCAAAGTGAATTAGATACAGTAAGTGGTAATGTATCCACTTTAAGTGGCGAGTTAAATGTATTAGCTGGACAAGTAGAGTTAAAAGCAAGCCAAAGTGCATTAGAGAATTTAGAAGATGATGTTACTAGCGTAAGTAATCAAGTAAGTAGCTTACAAGTAAGTGTAAACGGCATTACTGCAGATGTGAGTAGTCTTGAATCAACAGTAAATGGTCATACAACGGATATATCTAGTTTGAACGGTCAGTTAACCGTGCAAGCAGGACAAATTGCTAGTAAGGTAGATGCAACGTATGTGACAGGTGCGATAAGTGATATAGCAATTGGTGGAAGGAACTATTTTGTTATTAAAGACGCACTTGAGGATACATTACTTGCGTGGGCATCTGGTAATCCGTCACCTTCGACGGGAGCATTAACAAGTGGTTTTATGCCAGTTGAGTTGAATGCCACTTACTATGTGTCGCCTGTGAGAACTGACCAACTCTTTTATTATGATATTAATAAAGTGCATATTAGTGATTACAGTAATATGACAGGTGGTACAACAATTCAAATTCCTAATGATGAAAGAATCGCTTTTATGCGAATTGTTTTTAGAAATAACTTTTTAGATGGAAGAACTAAGGAAGAAGTTGAAGTTAAGGTTGAAAAAGGCAACAAAGCCACAGACTGGACACCAGCACCTGAAGATGTGCAATCTGAAATTGATTTTGTTTTCAATTATGCCGAATCCGAAATCAATCAATTAGCAGGACAAATCAGTTTAAAAGCCGATTCATCCACCGTTAATAGTATCAATACTCGTTTATCAAGCGCCGAGATAGATATAAACGGCTTGGAAGGTGCCATTACATCAAAAGTAGAACAAACAACATTCAACGCATTAGAAGGGCGAGTTGATACAGCTGAGTCTACTATCACACAACATAGCAATCAGATTAATTTAAAAGTAGATAAGAATGGCGTGATTTCCTCTATTAATCAAACGGCAGAAGCTATTAAAATACAAGCATCCAAAATCAATCTTGTTGGTGCGGTTACAGTTTTATCAGATATCACTGGTAACTTAGGTACGATTAATGCAGGTGTGATTAATGGAGCGACTATTAATGGTTCTATTTTTAATCAAAACGGTACGAATGGAACCATTACTTTAGGAAATAATGGCCTAATATTTGAAGGAATTAATTCTAGTATTGAAATGAATGTGGAGACTACATCTGGATTTCATGGTGATATTGCTTCATTAGTTTTTAGAGATGGTAACGGAACAAGAGCCATGGAGATTTTTCAGTATTATACGGACGCCACAATAAGAACTAATAGAGGATTAGTTTTAGAAAGTGGAGATCTTGGTATTTCGTTAGATGCAACAGCTATAAGTGGTTCAATTTATGGCGTAGATATTCGAGGGGGATTAACTGTATCAGGATTAAGTGAACTAGAGCAACCAACTAGACAACCCTTACCTTTGTATAACGGATGGAAACATATTGGAAATCCTTTCTTAACACCAAGCTATTGGAAAGATAGCATGGGTGTTGTTCGATTGCATGGAACTATTGATGGCGGAAATGCATCGAATGGTACTTTAATTTCTATTTTACCTGTAGGTTATCGACCAGCTGGCACGGAAATTTATACAACTACTTCTAATAATGCCTATTGTCGAGTTGATGTTCTTGCTAATGGTGAAGTACGAGTGCAAAGAGGAGGGAGTAGTGCCTTTATAGCTTTATCCAATATAAGTTTTAAAGCAGAAAATTAGAGGTGGTTTGATGAATGCTTGTTTTGAAATAAATTCAAATGGTGAAATAGTGGAATATTTATTTTTGAGTGATAAAGATATTTATAATGCGAGAGCAAACGGTCGAATTATTATAACAAAAAATTGGATTAATCAACGCTTGTTTATGCCAAAATGGGACTTTAAAAACGAAATATGGATTGAAGGTTTGACAGAAGAAGAAGTAAATAAATTTGAAAATCAAATAATAGAACATCAAGAAACCACGTCTGAATCAGAAATGAACGCAATAGCCATTATGGAATTAGCCCAAATAGTATATGGAGGAGGTGGGTAGATGTTGGCAATGTTATTTGCGACTTATGTTATCAGAGGAAAATGGTCATATGAAAATGTTCCGACAGAATTAAAATCTGACGTAGATGCTATTTTAATCGCAGAAGGAAGAGAGGATTTGATTAAATGAAACTAACAATCGAAAACATTAAATTATCAGGAGCAATTAGTGTGTTAGATAAATTAGTATTAGTAGGATTACCATCTGTCCATCGTACACGATTAAGCACTCAATTATTAGAAAAATTGAAGCAAGTGGCAGAGGAAGAAAAGAAGTTAAAAGAAAGCTATGCGAAGAAAGATGATGCCGGTGAAACAATTATTGTCGATGGAAAATATCAATTTGAAGATGGCGATCAAGAAAAAGTAGTACAAGATTTAGAAGCATTTTATAAGGAAAAAGTAGTGATTGATAGTGGTGACAATCCAACGTATTTAAAATCAGTGAAAAAAGCATTAGAAGAATCACAAGTAGCATGGAGTGGTCAACAAGCCTATGACTATGCGTACTTATATGAAGCATTTGAGGGAGGTGAACAAGAATGAATATACAAATCACAAATGTAAGCATGCGTTATGCTGAAGGTGAAATAGAATCTGTACAAGTGCATTTTAATGGCCATAATGATGACCGTACGATTAATATTAATGGGTACATCCCACTTACTGCAGAACAGTATGCAGGTAATGAATCGGTTACAGCTTTACAAGCAATTGTAAGACAAGAAGTAGCGAATAAAATAGTACAAGATACAAACGCTGCATAAGCGTTATTTTTTATGCAGGAATTTCCTCTTTTATGTCGTATAATGATATAAAAAGGGGGAGATTTTTTGCCAAGACCAGTTGATGTAAAGTATATAAGCACAACGCATACTGTGTATGTGGATCATTTTCCTTCAGAATGTGGAAGGTGTCATAAAAATGTAGATCCAACTTTTCTTGATGGAGCGTTCGTTAAAGGAGATAGTAAAAGTAGTTTTTTAGAAGCAGCATTTCAATGTACTAACCAAGCATGTAATTCATTAATTATTGGTTACTATATTCGTATTAATGATAAAATGTGCCTTCAAGATCACGCACCAATTAGTCCGGTGAACAAGGATTTTAATAAAGAGATTGAAGAAGTCTCACCAAACTTCATTGAAATTTATAACCAAGCATATTTTGCGGAGCAAAGTGATTTGAAGTTAATATCGGGAATTGGCTATCGGAAAGCACTGGAATTTTTAGTGAAAGATTATTTGATTCATTTAAATCCAGATGATGAAAATAATATTCTAAGAAAGCCTTTAGGTCAGTGTATTCAATCTATTGATAATAATAATATTAAAGAAATATCCAAACGTGCAACATGGATAGGGAATGATGAAGCTCACTATATTAGAAAGTGGGAAGATAAAGATGTCAATGATTTGAAAAGACTCATCGAAGTTACAGTCTATTTTATTTCTATGGATATATCTTCTAGAACTTATTTAGAAGAAATGCCGTAAATAAAGGAGGGGTGGTTATGTCAAATAACACCTTAATAAAGGCAGAAATAGAAGAAGTAATAAAAGTAATAGCTACCATTGGTTCAGGGTTAACTCAAAATGATCCTATAAAAGAAGTAACACAGTATTGGTCAAAGGATGGCCAACTACTGTTTACGATTAAAAACAGTTGAAAGCATCTCATAGTGAGGTGCTTTTTTACTAAATACTTGCTTCTTAACATCCGATATAGGTGGTAAGGAGGGAGAAAATGTATGACAAATATTAGTCAAAACTTCAAGCGTGTTTTAAGTTTAATAAATCAATTTATGACGCATAGTGAAGGAAATATATGGTTTAGAGGACATAGTAATATAGGGGAAAACGGTGAACACGAAGACTATAAGCTTAGTTCCACGCTGTTTAGACGTAGTCAGGATTTAGAGTACATTAGACAGTTAGAAATTAATTACATCTATGAGTTTATGACCAAAGGGTATAGTCTTCATCAAACAAAAGATGAATGGGATTTACTTTACATCATGCAGCATCATGGAACTCCTACTAGGCTTTTAGATTGGACAACATCATTATCAGTCGCTATCTATTTTGCTACAAGAAATTGGAATCCGAAAAAGAATACACCTACTATATGGTTTTTGGATCCCGCAAAGTTAAACGAAACATTAATTGATACAACTTTTCTGGAAGTGCCATCAAATTATAATTTCAATAAATATGTTGAAAGAGAAAACCTGCCATCTAGAGCAATAGCACCAAATTATAATTCGAATAGACTAATCGCACAACAAGGTCAGTTTACATTACAAGGAAACACTATAAACGATTTAGAAAAAGAATTGGCGCTTAAGAAAACACATTACACAGACATTTTAGATAAAATTGAATTAACTGAAGATATTTATTATGATGTCGGATCGTTCCTGCACATGAATGGGATTGATGATTTTACAGTATATCCGGATTTAGATGGTTTATCAAAATTAATTAAAAATAGAAAAGGATTTAGATAGTAATGAAAAAAGATCACTGTATGTGGTCTCTTTTTTATTACCCAAAAATAAACAGAGGGGGTCTTACAATTATGAAAAATAAGGAGTGGAGCAGATGGGAGATGTTAATTTGAGCTATCTAGAAGCAGCACATTTTTATTTATTTGGTGGAGTAAAGTTTTTACACTTGTTATTGTTACTCATGGCCTTAGACATTATAACAGGCATTTTTAAAGCTTGGAAAAATCAAAATCTTTGGTCCAGAAAATCATTGTTTGGTTATGCGAGAAAGTTACTTGTATTAGTAGTTATTGTGGTAGCAAATGTTATCGATCAAATACTTGGATTACAAGGTGCAGTCACCTATGCGACTGTGCTTTTTTATATTGCCAACGAAGGTCTAAGTATAATGGAAAACCTTGCAGAAGTAGATGTATTGGTACCACCTAATTTAGCAGAGAAGTTAAAGAATATTGAATCAGGTAATTCAGTGACGAAAGAAATTAAAGAAGAATTTAGCGATAGGGAGGAAAAATGATTATGACTAAAATATATATTGATGCAGGGCATGGTGGAACTGACCCGGGAGCAGTAGGCAATGGATTACGAGAAAAAGATTTAACTCTAGCAATCTCTAAAAAAATCAAGGACTTATTAAATGATTATGACAATACGCAAGTAAAATTGTCACGCACATCTGATAAGACATTATCACTTAATCAACGTACAGATGATGCCAACGCATGGGGAGCGGACTTACTTGTGTCTGTCCATATTAACGCAGGAGGCGGACAAGGTTACGAGGACTTTACGTATAATGGACAATACAAGGGTAAAGAGCGTACAACAGCTTATCAAAACATTATTAACGATGAGGTAGTTAAAGCGACAGGATTTAGTAATCGTGGTAAAAAGCAAGCAAACTTTCACATGGTGCGAGAGTCCACAATGCCAGCAATTTTGACCGAAAATGGTTTTATTGATAATAGGTCAGATGCAGACAAGCTAAAGTCTGATGCTTTTATTAATAAAATTGCACAAGGGCATGTTAATGGCATTGTTAAGATTTTTGGATTAAAAAAGAAATCTGTATCTAAGCCATCTGCAAGCAAAAGTATCGAGCAATTAGCACAAGAAGTGATTGCAGGTAAACATGGCACAGGTAACGCGCGCAAAAAGGCATTAGGTAGCCAATATGAAGCTGTACAAAAACGTGTGAATGAAATCCTGCTAGGTGGTAGTAAGCCAAAGAAATCAATCAGTCAAATGGCAACAGAAGTGATTCAAGGGAACCATGGTAATGGCCATGATAACCGTCGTAAATCGCTAGGTATTAGCCAAGCAGAGTACAATAAAGTAAGAGCAGAGGTTAACAAACGTTTGTAAGTTTTTAAGTGAATAATTGTAATCTATATATTGATTACTTGGGGAGCACCGTGGAAAAGTGCTCCTCTTTTTTATTCCACATCCAATAAATCCTCCATCTTAATCCAATCAATACCATCGGCCACATCTAAATCTAATCTATCATTGTTTATTTTCAGTATAGTTCCTGATGCATGTTTAATTCTTCTATTCGCATAAAAAGTAACTGTTACTTCCTTATTAAATTGTAATGCTTCTTGTATCGTATATTGTATTTCAGTCCATTTATCTTCAGCGACAATTGGCTTTTCTACTTCATCACGTCGTCTATCATGTTCCATTAAAACTTCTACGTGTTCGGGTAACATCATTCTACTGGATTCCCATAATAAATTTGAGCCTATCGATAACTTATTCATAATATACCACCTTTTCGAGAACGTTTGTTCCTATTTTATATTAATTCAACGTAAAAAATCAATAACAAATAATTTACAATTTTTAAGCGGGTAAATAAGTGTTTTTGTCGAAATTAATAAAAGAATAAATTAGAAAGGAGGTATACTATGAGCAGATTCATTATGCAAACAAGATACACTAGTCAGTTAATTATCAGAGTTTATGATAGGCTTTGGGATATAAACTATCTATTGATTGGCCAACAGATTTTCAAAATCGGTGATGATGATAATTTAGGAGAGTTGAATGGATTTATATTTACGAAGTGGGATGCTATTGAGAAAGGCTATTATGAAGTAAGAAATTTTAAGTCCACACAAAAAAGAGCACCTAAATTTTAATTAGATGCCCTAGTTGTATTAACTTCGTTTACGGTAAACTCTCACATGCTAATCCATCATTATCATTTCCATCAAGTCTACGTGGGTCTCCAGGTCCCGATGCTTCTATAAAAGATTGGGCTTCTGCTTGTTTATTTAAATCTCCACAATCTCAATCTGGTCCCGATGTATCGTATTTCAAATTATTATTATTTGTTGTCGGTTCTTCAACAGGTTCAGGAGCTGGCTTTGGCTTAGTGTAATTAGCAACACCTACCAATTTGTAGGTGTTTTTTCTTCTCTATCCATAGTATACTAATGGAAGAAAGGGGAGAGATTAGTTTGAAGAAATACATATTGTTTTTATTATTAATATTTATGTTTGGCTGTACAAACGCAGATAATGCATCCATTGCAGGAGAAGAAAAAGATCCTCAAGAAGTAACAACCGATCAATCAAATGAAGAGACTGCATCAGAAGAAGAAACGGATACCCAAGAAGAAGACAAAACGAATACAAGTGATGCTGAAGAAGAAGAAGAAAGTACTGCGGTTGATGATGAACCAACAGTAGAAGAAACACCAACCGAAACAAAGGATGCCCTGTTTTCTGGATATGAACTAATAGAGGTGGACGGTGGTGATTTATCAGGATTTCGTGAACCTAATGTGGTTGTGGACATTGGATTTGGAGACCGGGAATATTGGGCGTTTACTAATGAATATGGCCAATTAATACGTGTGATTGCAGAAGAAATTATTATACAAGATGATAGTACAGAACCAGTCCTCTCATCTGGCAGATACTTTTCAGATGAAGCGAAAGTGCCAGGTGTCGAAAGTGATGTACTCGATGAAGGACATGTGATTGCAGATTCGCTGGGTGGCGTGTCGAACGCATATAATATCACGCCTCAAGAAAGTACACTCAATCGACATGGTGACCAAGCATATATGGAAGAATCAATTCGTAGTGCTGGTGGAGCCACGAATTTTGAAGCAATTATTACTTACCCTGATACAGAAACGCAAATACCATCAAATTATCAATATACTTATACATTAATGGGTAACAAAATTGTTGATGAATTTGACAATGTGAATCCTGATGAAGTTAACGAATCTTTAGGTATAACAAGTAGCGAGGAAGAAGATCCTTCGGAAGAATCTGGTTCTATCAGTTCTGACAATGAAGGTGATGTTGCCAGTGTGGACACTAACGGTAATGGTCGAGTAACCATACAAGAAGCAAAAGATGCAGGTTTCAGCATGCCGATACATGATGACCATTGGCTGTATAAATATATGGACGATAGAGATGGTGATGGGATGGTTGGAGAGTAAGACTCCATAAACAGCATTTTTTGATGAGCAAATACAAAAAGCACCTACCATTAATAGAGTAGATGCTTAAAAGTTTTATATCTTATAACAAAATGTGTTCGCAATTGACTCAAATAAATAAGTTCCCTATATTAATTAATTTCTAAATAAATAATCAAATTCCTGCAAAAAAAATATAAAAAAATAATTTTTGCACAAACTAATAGAGCAGAGTATAAAACCTCTGCTCATATGCTCAACCCATCATGTGAAAATGGTGGGTTTTATTTATTCTCAATATCTAATGAAGCAGGCCATCTACCGAACTAATACTACGATATTATTGCCCCACTTTATGCCCCACCAACGCCCCACTTTTTTGAATAAACTTGAAATAGTTTGATTTTGCGTAAAATCTAAAACATTGATGTATCAATCATTTGGAAGAATTTTATCGAGTTTCTTCCTATTAAATTGTAATCCGTACTCAAGTCCACCCATGGGAAAGAGAACAATATATTCAAATGTATTAATAAACAGAACCCCTTGGCACTTATGGTGTTAAAGGGGTTTATGTATGTGCAGATAACTTAATCTAAAACGAATCAAAACCTCCTTCATGCTATCAGATAAATAAAGAAGTATATAGTGTTGAACTATATACTACTGGGGTATTGGAAAAAAATACGCTAAAAAAGCACGTTGGTCTAATCAAAAAACCACCAGTACACAAAATTGGTGGTTTTTAGTTTATGATTATTAAAATGGGCTTAATTTAGTAATTAAGTCTTTAATCACAACAAATTATTTATAGATTAGAAGTTAAATAAATATAGTAAAATACTTGCCATGCTTCTCTTAGTTTAGATATTTCGATATAAACCTACAACTTTACCTAAAATACTTACATTATCATATATAAGTGGCTCCATTGTCGCATTCTCAGGTTGAAGTCTAATATAATCTTTTTCTTTATAAAATCTTTTTACAGTCGCTTCACTTTCCTCTGTCATCGCAACTACAATATCACCATTAACCGCAACATTTTGTTGTTTCACAATAACTTTGTCTCCATTTAAAATGCCTGCTTCGATCATACTATCTCCTTCAATTACTAAAACAAATAATTGATCACCACTATGCACATCTGTACTAGGGATTGGAATATACTCTTCAATATTTTCAACAGCTGTAATTGGTAGTCCTGCAGTAACCTTACCAATTACAGGTGCAAATGTTGCTGCTGTTTTAGGAATTAACGCTTCGTCTTCTTGTGTTAATACTTCAATTGCTCTAGGTTTAGTAGGATCTCGTCTTATATACCCTTTTTTCTCTAATCTAGCGAGGTGACCGTGCACAGTAGAACTTGATGCAAGGCCAACAGCCTGTCCGATTTCTCTAACGGATGGTGGATATCCTTTCAAATCTACTTGTTCTTTTATATATGCTAGAATTTCTTCCTGTCTTTTCGAAAGATTTGTCATAACGTAATCTCCTTTAACATATGTTTGATTAACATGATTATAACATACGTTCGTAGCAATAACAAACATTCGTTCGAAAAATACTTGACAGGAACTTTTGTTCGTATATAATAAAGGTACGAACAAAAGTTCTATGGAGGGATTAATATGTTAAAAAGAATTTCATTTTTAGATTTATTTTATTTCTTAGCATTTATAGGTGGACTTGTATTTTTTTATAGTTCATTTATATTAAATATATAATTGAACTTTAAGGGATTGATTTTTTGGAAGCAATATTATACTGCCGAGTAAGTACAGATAAAGATGTACAACAAACATCATTAGAAAGGCAAAAAGAAGAATTGACACAATTTGCTACATCATCTGGAATGACTATCATCAAAGTGATTCAAGAAAAAGAAAGCGGCTATGATATTGAACGTGATGGGGTATTTGAGATGTTAGAAGATTTCCAACAACATCGAGCGAATGTTCTGCTTATTCAAGACGAAACAAGGCTAGGACGAGGAAATGCGAAAATAGCATTATTGCATCAATTAGTAAAGTTAAATGTTGAAATTTACTCTGTTTCACATAATGGAAAATTAGAATTATCTGAAGGAGATTCTATGGTATTACAAATTGTAGGTATTGTAGAGGAATATCAAAGAAAACTTCACAATGCAAAAATCAGGCGAGGTATGAGGAAAGCTTTAGATAATGGATACAAACCTGAAAGAAATTTATCAAACCAACATTTAGCTCAAGGAAGGGAACGAAAAAAATTTCCTATTAAAGAAGTCGTTAGATTAAGAGGAAATAATTTAACATTTGAAGAAATTGCATCTATATTACGTGGAATGGGATATAATATTTCTAAAGCGACCGTGCATAGGCGCTATAAAGAGTACGAAATGCTTGAAAAGAACAATTCAACTGATTTACAATAAAGAGAGGATAAAGTGACTATCCTCTCTTTTGTAATACAATGAAAGTTATTTCATGTAAGATACATTTGTTATTAAGATTGTTTTATACTATATAATAATTAATATAAGGAGATTTCTATGTTATCTAAAGACAAAATTAATCGTATTAACGAATTAGCAAATAAAGCTAAAACTTCAGAATTAACAGCTGAAGAAAAAGAGGAACAACAACAGTTAAGACAAGCATATTTAAAAAATGTTAGAAAATCTTTTAAAAATCATATGAAAGGAATGACTGTCATTGATCCGAATGGAAATGATGTCACCCCAGATAAAGTGAAACAACTGAAAACGAAGAAATAATGTACATTATTTCTTCGTTTTAATGTAATTAATGCGCATCATTAATAAAAAGTTAGCTTTTTTTAGTATATATACTTGTCTAATTAACATTTTCGTTATAGGATTATAGATGTGCGTACATATTTCGTTTTTAATTTTGAAAGGGGATTAATTATGTCAAATCAAATCGAACAACAGTCTATTAATGCGATTCGTACTTTGTCAATCGATGCAATTGAAAAAGCGAACTCAGGACATCCAGGTTTACCAATGGGTGCTGCTCCAATGGCTTATACATTATGGACAGAGCATATGAATCAAAACCCAACAAACTCTAAATGGTTTAATCGTGACCGTTTTGTATTATCAGCTGGTCATGGTTCTATGTTACTTTATAGTCTATTACATTTAGCTGGTTACGATTTACCAATAGAAGAACTTAAAAGCTTTCGTCAATGGGGTTCTAAAACACCAGGACACCCAGAAGTTCATCATACTGATGGAGTAGAAGCTACTACTGGACCATTAGGACAAGGTATTGCAATGAGTGTAGGTATGGCAATGGCTGAAAAACACTTAGCAGCAAAATTCAATAAAGATAACTATAATGTAGTGGATCATCATACATTTGCAATCGTAAGTGATGGTGATTTAATGGAAGGTATTTCTCACGAAGCTGCATCACTTGCAGGTCATTTGAAATTAGGTAAATTAATTGCATTATATGACTCAAATGATATTTCATTAGACGGTGAATTAAACAAATCTTTCTCTGAAAATGTAGAAGATCGATTTAAAGCATATGGATGGGAAGTAATCCGTGTAGAAGACGGTAATGATACGAATGAAATCTCAAATGCTATTGCGAAAGCGAAAGAAAATGTTGATCAACCAACGTTAATCGAAATTAAAACAGTTATCGGATTTGGTTCTCCAAACAAAGCTGGTTCTTCCGCATCTCACGGTGCACCACTTGGAGCGGATGAAGTTACTTTAACTAAAGAAGCGTATAAATGGGGCCATGAACCATTCCACGTACCAGAAGAAGTATATGCGGATTTCCGTACGAAAATTGTAGATCGTGGTCAAGAAACAGAAAAAGCATGGAACGAACTATTTGAAGGCTATAAAAATGCATATCCTGAATTAGCAAAAGAATTAGAAGATGCTATTCAAAACAAATTACCTGAAGGCTGGGATAAAGAATTACCAGTGTATGAAAATGGTTCTAAAGCAGCAACACGTGCAACTTCTGGTGAAGTATTAAATGCAATTGCTAAGACAGTACCTTCATTATTTGGAGGAAGTGCAGATTTAGCTGGATCAAATAAAACAAACTTAAAAGATGCTGGTGATTTTTCAGCTAATGAACCAGACAAACGTAATATTTGGTTCGGTGTACGTGAATTTGCAATGGCTGCAGCATTAAATGGTATGGCATTACATGGTGGTCTAAAAGTATTCGGAGGTACATTCTTCGTATTCAGTGATTACTTACGTCCAGCTGTTCGTTTGTCAGCAATCCAAAACTTACCAGTAACATATGTATTAACACATGATTCTATTGCTGTTGGGGAAGATGGACCGACACATGAGCCAATTGAACAATTAGCAGCTTTCCGTGCAATGCCTAATGTTTCCGTATTGCGTCCTGCAGATGGAAATGAAGTACAAGCTGCATGGAGACTAGCAATTGAATCAGACTCTACACCAAGTTTATTAGTTTTAACTCGTCAAGATCTTCCAGTAATTGATGGTACGCAAGAAACTGCATACGAAGGTGTGAAACGTGGTGGTTACGTAATCAGTCCTTCTACAAAAGAAACGCCTGATGCAATTTTAATTGCTACAGGTTCAGAAGTACAATTAGCTGTGAGAGCTCAAGCACAACTGAAAGAAGAAGGTAAAGATGTAAGTGTTGTAAGCATTCCTTCTTGGGATCGTTTTGATAAACAAGACCAAGCTTACAAAGAATCTGTATTACCAAAAGCTGTTACAAAACGCGTAGGTATTGAAATGGCATCATCATTAGGTTGGGAACGTTATGTAGGTCTAGAAGGATCTATTATCGCAATCGATACATTTGGAGCTTCTGCAAATGGTGATAAATTGATTGAAGAGTACGGTTTTACAGTAGAGAATGTTGTAAAACATGTAAATGACTTATTTTAATTGATGATTGAAATAGAAATCCTTAGCATTAGTGCTAAGGATTTCTATCCTTTTCAAAACTATGCTTGTATTATTTTATGACATTTACTATACTGTTATGGAGAGTATTTGAAGGAGGAACAGAATAAATGGGTACAGTTTGGGTTGTACTTATTGCGATTGTAGCATTGCTTATCGGAGTAGCGCTAGGCTTTTTTATTGCAAGAAAGTACATGATGAATTATTTAAAGAAGAATCCACCGATTAATGAACAAATGTTACGCACTTTAATGATGCAAATGGGACAAAAACCTTCTCAAAAGAAAATTGCTCAAATGATGCGTGCAATGAATGGTCAAATGGATAAAAAGAAATAATTTCACATAATTGTCAGAATAGAATCCTTGCTTATAAGTAGCAAGGGTTTTATGCTATTTATAAGCATATTTTGCTAAAAAAATATATTGAGGTGGCTTATTCGTGTCTGATTTAAATATATTTATTGCATTTGGAGCTGGTTTTTTATCATTTATATCACCTTGTGTTTTACCTCTTTATCCAGCATTCTTGTCTTATATAACTGGTATGAGTGTGAATGAAATTAAAGAAGAACAAGGCATGTTTAATTATCGAAGTATCCTACATACATTATTTTTTCTAATCGGATTTTCAAGTATTTTTATTTTACTTGGATTTGCAACTAGTTTTATTGGTGAATTTTTATTTCGATGGGATGATTTAATACGACAGATTGGAGCAATATTAATTATATTTTTCGGATTAGTGATTGTTGGAATCTTAAATTTTTCATTTTTAATGAAAGAAAAGAAAGTACATTTTAAAAATCGACCTGCTGGATATTTAGGTTCTTTGATTATCGGTATGGCCTTTTCCTTAGGTTGGACACCGTGCACAGGTCCTATATTAATGGCAGTCATGTCATTAGCTGCAATAGATACAGAAGTAGGAATCATATTAATGAGTGCATATTCTCTAGGTTTCTCTCTTCCATTTTTTATATTAGCGTTCTTTATTGGCAAAATGACTTGGATTAAACGTAATTCGCAGAAACTAGTGAAAATTGGTGGATACATCATGATTTTTATGGGGTTTTTCTTATTCTTTGACTTAATGACAAAATTAACATCATTTTTAGCTAGTGTTTTTGGTTTTAAAGGATTGTAATTAATGATATGATAATAGGGATAGAGAGGAGTGAGTTGATATGGTAAGAACAAATGACTTAATTTTAAGAACAATGACAGTTCTTATTGCATTTATTTTATTTGGTTTTTCTGTGTACATATTCTTATCAGGGCATAATGCGCCTGGAGGAGGATTCATCGGTGGTTTAATGACATCAGCTGGAATTATCCTTATGTATATGGCTTATGGGTATGAAGCTGTGAATAAAATTCTGCCAATTAACTATAGATACTTAATCGGAATAGGTTTATTATTTGCTATAGCAACTGCAATCGGTTCTTTCATGTTTGGTCAACCATTTTTGAGCCATACATTTGATTATTTTCATTTTCCTATTTTTGGTGAAGTGGAATTAGCTACTGCTACACTATTTGATATTGGTGTTTACTTTACTGTAATTGGAGTAGCATTAACAATCGTACTCACTATTTCAGAAGATCAATAATTAAGTAGGTGTTACCTACATGAAAAAAACGCAACGACAGCGCAGAATTTCATGAGTGATTTCTCGCTTTCGTTGCGTATTTTTTATTGGAGTAGTTATCTGGTGAATATTGAAACAAATCTAAATATGGCGTGACATCTATATTTTTTTCTTTTAGTTTTTTATTTAAAAATTTATGATCTCTTTTTGGTGTTGCTAAAATATAGCCTTCAATAAGTAGTTCTTCCGTAATATGTTTTTTATCTCGAGTAAGTGCCAATTCACCAATTTTAGCAGCAATTTTTTGTCTTGCCACATCACGAAATAATTCAGGAACAGGAGATACTAACTCCTCTAATAGATCTTTTTGTTCTTGAGACCACATATCTTTCGTTTTTTTAACGTAGTATTCTTCCCAATCAAGATCTGATTTACCATCTTGTTTTGGGAGACTCTTCAAGAATTTTCGAAACATAAAATATCCACCTATTGCCATAAATCCAGCAAGAATGAAAGTCCAGGTTACAATAAACATGGAGAATCCAAATGACATCTCGTTCACACTCATTTCTTTTAATTTAATCTAAGAACATATTGTTTTGATGGTATATTTTGTAGTAATATAACAATAAAACATACTAATTAGGCATCTTCTTACATTTTTCTCATAAAATTTTAGTAATGCTTCTTAATTATAGCAAGAATTTCGTATGAAAAGAAAGAATTAGTTACATAAATCATACATATGATGTAATAAATATATTACTACATGAGAGAGGAGGTATATAGAGATGAATCATATTAAATACTCCACAAAAAAGACTAGTGACATTCAGGAATGCCATTTGGCTGATTTACCGAAGGATATCATTCAAACAATTGATTCCATAAATTATGATTTAATCACACTTAGTGATTTTTCTGGTGCTATCACATTCGTGTCTGACTCTGTTGAAAGAGTACTTGGTTATACAACAAAAGAACTGCTAGGAAAATCTATATATCGTTATATGATGCAAGATGATAAAAAGTATATTCAAGATAATTTTGACAAAAATGCTTTAGCAAACCAAAAATTTTATTTACATATTAGACATAACTCAGGCAAATTTATTATTTTTGAAACAAATGCAATTATAATTAACAAGGATAGTAACAAAACACAAATATTATCTGTTTCTAAAGATATTTCAGATAAAAAGCAAGCAGAAGAAATGATTATTCGTTCTGAAAAGATGTCAATAGCTGGACAACTAGCTGCAGGCATTGCACATGAAATAAGAAATCCTCTAACTTCTTTAAGAGGATTTATTCAACTTCTACAAGCAGGGTTAGAAAATAAGCAAGAGTATTATAAAATAATGATGGATGAAATTGAGAAGATTAATACGATTACATCAGAATTATTGTTTATCTCTAAACCAATGACGGATGAAAAAACAGACGAGAAAGTATCAGAAATGTTGAATGATGTCATCATTTTATTAAGTACCCACGCTAGTTTATTTAAGATTGAATTACAATTACAGATAAGAGAAGACATGCATATCCATTGTGACCGTTCGCAGCTAAAACAAGTATTTATTAATTTGATTAAAAACGCAATAGAAGAAATGAGTGATGGAGGAATTATTCAAACAATAGTTGAAAGACAAAACAATTGTTGTGTCATTTCCATTATTGATCAAGGTCCTGGAATTCCTAAACATCTTATTCACAAATTAAAAGAACCATTCTTTACAACGAAAAAAAACGGGACTGGTTTAGGTTTAATGATTTCTAATCAAATCATCGAGAATCACCACGGATACTTAGAAATTAAATCCGAAAAAAATATCGGAAGTACATTCAGTATATATATACCACTAAACTAAAAATTCACCCACGATCTTACATCATTCTATATAATTCCTTATAAATCATAGTTTTTTTGTTGAAACATTTTACTTATAAACCGATTTCATTTAAAATAGTAGAGTACATACTATTAGTTTAGTATCTGTAGATATGATTGGGCAGCAAAAAGGTCTAACATTTACGAAGGGGGTAACTTAATTACAATGTCAAACGAGAACGTTTTTCAAGCAAAGAAACAATTTGAATTAAATGGTAAAAAATATAACTATTATCATTTAAAAGCATTAGAAAAAGATGGAGTAGGTAATATTGAACGTTTACCATTCTCTATTCGAGTATTACTAGAGTCATTGGTACGTCAACATGATGGACATGTTATTAAAGACGAGCATGTGACTAGTCTTGCCAACTGGGGTAAAGGTGAAGTGGAAGATGTGCCATTTAAGCCATCTCGTGTTATTTTACAAGATTTCACTGGAGTACCTGCAGTTGTAGATTTAGCTTCATTAAGAAAAGCAATGGTTGATATGGGTGGCTCTCCTGACTCTATTAATCCTGAAGTACCTGTTGATTTAGTTATTGATCACTCAGTACAAGTGGATGAATATGGTACAAAAAATGCGTTACAAGCAAACATGGAACTAGAGTTTGAACGTAATGCTGAGCGCTATGAATTTTTAAATTGGGCACAAAAAGCATTTGATAATTATCGTGCTGTACCACCTGCGACAGGTATCGTACACCAAGTAAACTTAGAATACTTAGCAAATGTTGTACACGCAATTGAAAATTCAAATGGTGAGTACGACGCATTTCCTGATACTTTATTCGGTACAGACTCCCATACTACAATGATTAATGGTCTAGGTGTACTAGGCTGGGGTGTTGGTGGTATTGAAGCAGAAGCAGGTATGTTAGGGCAACCTTCTTATTTCCCTGCACCTGAAGTAATTGGTGTGAAGTTTACAGGAAGTTTTCCAAATGGAACTACAGCTACTGACCTCGCATTAAAAGTAACACAAGTACTACGTGAGAAAAAAGTTGTTGGTAAATTTGTAGAGTACTTCGGTCCAGGTCTTAAAGACATGCCTTTAGCAGATCGTGCTACGATTTCAAATATGGCTCCAGAGTATGGTGCAACATGTGGTTTCTTCCCTGTTGACGAAGAAGCATTAAATTATTTACGCCTAACAGGACGCAGTGAAGATCACATCGCTCTTGTTGAAAAATATTGTAAAGAGAATCATTTATGGTATTCTCCAGATCAGCCAGATCCAGAATTTACAGCCTTAGTTGAAATCAATTTATCTGAGTTAGAACCAAACCTATCAGGTCCAAAGCGTCCGCAAGATCTAATCCCATTATCTAATATGAAAGACGCATTTAATGAAGCAATTACTGCACCTGCAGGTAATCAAGGTTTTGGTCTTGATAAAGATGAATTCAATAAAGAAGTAGAAGTAAAACATCCAAACGGAAAAACTTCTACGATGAAAACTGGTGCTGTTGCTATTGCAGCAATTACATCATGTACGAATACATCTAATCCATACGTAATGTTAGGTGCAGGCTTACTTGCTAAAAAAGCTGTTGAAAAAGGTTTACAAGTACCAGCATATGTGAAGACATCTTTAGCACCTGGTTCAAAAGTTGTAACAAGTTATTTAGAAAATTCAGGCTTGATGCCATACCTAGATCAACTTGGATTCAATCTAGTTGGATATGGATGTACAACATGTATTGGAAACTCAGGACCATTACGTGAAGAAATAGAGCTTGCCATTGCGGACAATGATCTAACAGTAGCATCTGTTCTTTCAGGAAATCGTAACTTTGAAGGTCGTATTCATCCATTAGTAAAAGCTAACTATTTGGCTTCACCACCAATTGTTGTTGCATATGCATTAGCTGGAACTGTTGATATTGATCTTAAAACAGAGCCACTAGGAAAAGATAAAGATGGAAATGACGTATTCTTTGATGATATCTGGCCATCTATGGATGAAGTGCGTGAGCAAGTTGAAAAAGTGGTTACACCAGAGATTTTCCGTAAAGAATATGAAAATGTATTTGCATCAAACGAAAAATGGAATGCAATTGAAACAACAGACGAGCCATTGTATGCGTGGAATACAGATTCTACTTACATTCAAAATCCTCCATTCTTTGAGGGGCTGTCTAAAGAAGCAGGAAAAGTTACGCCTTTAGTTGGTATGAGAGCAATTGGTAAATTTGGAGATTCCGTAACAACAGATCATATATCCCCAGCTGGTGCGATTGCAAAAGATATGCCTGCAGGTAAGTATTTACAAGATAAAGATGTATCACCACGTAATTTTAACTCTTATGGATCTCGTCGTGGTAATCACGAAGTAATGATGAGAGGTACTTTTGCAAATATTCGTATTAAAAACCAATTAGCACCTGGTACAGAAGGTGGCTTCACAACATATTGGCCATCAGAAGATGTGATGCCTATATATGATGCAGCTATGAAGTATCAAGAAGATGGAACAGGTTTAGTTGTTTTAGCTGGAAATGACTACGGAATGGGTAGTTCACGTGACTGGGCAGCTAAAGGTACGAATTTATTAGGAATCAAAACTGTTATTGCTCAAAGCTTTGAGCGTATTCACCGCTCTAACTTAGTCATGATGGGTGTTTTACCACTTCAATTTAAAGATGGTGAAGGCGCAGATTCTCTTGGATTAACTGGTCGTGAGACTTTTGCTGTAGAAATTGATGAAACAGTAAAACCTAGAGACATTGTTAAGGTTACAGCAACAGATGAGAGTGGAAAAGTAACAGAATTTGAAGCAATTGCTCGTTTTGATAGTGATGTAGAAATTGACTACTATCGTCATGGTGGTATTCTTCAAATGGTATTACGTAACAAATTAGCAAAATAAAATTTAAATAGTAATCCCAACAATTCGAATGTTTATTTTAATTGTTGGGATTTTTTATATGACGATAATACTAAATATAGATATTAGACTTGTATTTCTATATCACGTATAATAGATATACTATAAAGAAAGAACAGGGATGAAGAAGATGTGGAAAAAGATTGTTGCAATTATTTTGCTTAGTGTTTTAGTTATTTTAGTTATTTATAATAATTTCCCCTCATTATTCAGTAATGAAGTAAGTAATGAGCCTAATATGTTTGATGTAACAGGAGATACTTCGATTAATGGTGAATATATTGTCGCACCAAATAAAGAAATGTTAAAAGAAGGCATGCAAGCACCAGATTTTTCTTTACCTTCTTTACATTCAGATGAATTAGTGTCCTTAAGCAGTTTTTCTAAAGAATACATCGTATTAAACTTTTGGGCTACATGGTGTAAACCTTGTACGGAAGAAATGCCTGATTTACAAAAGTTAAAAGAAACTTACGAGAGCAAGGTAGATGTCATTGCATTGAATATAACGAGTATGGAAAGTAAAGTAGAAAATATAAAGAAATTTATTAAGGATGGCAACTTTACCATGGACGTTTTATTAGATACTGATGGTCAAACATATGAACAATATTCAGTAATTAATGTACCATCTACATTTTTCATTCGAAAAAGTGATTATACTATTGTAAAACGTGTAAATGGTATGATGACATACGATCAAATGGAAGACCATTTAGAAGGTATTTTTAATGAAAATAAATCCTCTTAGAAATTCTGAGAGGATTTTTATCATGAACAGTTGGGAGAGTATATGCAATGGATAATTTTGATTTGTTAAAAAATAAAATCAATCAATGGAAACATATAGATGATGTACCACCATACACGGAAATTGAATTATTACGTATGATAGATTGTTATGAAGGGGAACTAGAAAAAGATAAAGAAACAGAAACAATCTTGTATGCGATGTTAGTCTATTACCGTTTAAAAAGACAAGTTACAGACGATTACATGAACAAAGTATTAGAACAATCTAATTTTAAAAACCATCCAATGGTTCAAGAAATTATTGCATTAAAATACTTTTTGTTTTGTTCTCAACAATTTCAAGAGACAGATTTTAATCAGTACATAATGAGAGAAACGGATTTTGATCCTGTCAAGTTGAAGAAAGCAAAAGCGCTATCGAAAGAAATTACAGAATTAGAGAAATTATACGATCGTACATCCAATCTACAATCGTCCTTAAAGAAGGCTTTTTCACTTATCTTTGACAATATGACTGAATTGTCTGATATGACTAATGAGATTATATATGCTTTAGAACAAAGAAAAACAGTGCAAATCATCTCATTATACAATGAAAAGATTGAGCGGTTAGAAAAATCGATTATTCTCTTTAAAGAACATTTACCGAGTTTTATGCAAGAAGAGAATTGGAATGATCCGCTAGAAGAGTTGAATCAAATGATCGGTCTTACAGATGTAAAATCATATATTAATCAATACTATCATTATTTGAAGTATCAAAAAAAGCGTAAAGAAGTTGGCTTTAATATGGTTGATGAACAAGGCTTACATATGGTTATTACAGGTAATCCAGGTACTGGTAAAACAACTATTGCGCGATTATTAGCTATGATTTACCATAGGTTAGGATTATTAGAAACCGATAAAGTGGTAGAAGTAAATCGCTCACAATTAGTTGGATCATTTATGGGGCAAAGTGAAGAAAATACATTGAATTATGTTAAAAAGGCATTAGGCGGCGTTTTATTTATTGACGAAGCGTATAACTTAAAGCGTGAAGACCAGACAGGGAATGATTATGGACAAACTGTTATCGACACACTAGTTGCTAGCATGACTGGTAGTAAGTATGGAAATAAGTTTGCTGTGATCATCGCTGGATATCCTGAAGAGATGAACCATTTTCTGTGGTCAAATCCAGGTTTACGTAGTAGGTTTCCTGATGGTAATTTCATTGAGCTTCCTGATTTTTCTATGAGTGAATTGCTCAAAATCGCAGAAAATACGGCATTACAAAATGATTATTTTTTCACGGAGAAAGCATTATTGTCTTTTGAATCATTAATAGATAAATCAAAAGTGGATGCAACTTTTGGGAATGCTCGAACGATTAAAGACTTAGTTTTAAAAGTTATTTTTCATATGGGTGCAAATCGAACAATACATGAAAATGATGACTGGATTAGTCATATGAGAATAAGTGAGGAAGATATCGAAAGATTAGATGATGTGAAGAGTAATGAGCATCCTCTAGAAGAGCTTGATCAATTAATTGGTTTAAATAATCTTAAAGATGAAGTGAAAAAGCTATCCGCTTTTGTTCAAGTGCAACAACAAAGAAAATCATTAAATTTACCAGTTATCCCAATTCAAGTACATTCCGTTTTTTCTGGAAATCCAGGCACTGGTAAAACAACTGTTGCAAAGATTTTTGCTAGGATTTTAAAAGACTGTGGATTATTAAAAAGAGGGCATTTAGTAGTTGCATCAAGAAGTGACTTAGTCGCAGGATATACTGGACAAACGGCTATTAAAACAAAAAATAAAATAAGAGAAGCGCTTGGTGGGGTTTTATTTATTGATGAAGCCTATTCATTGAATCGAGGAGATAAAGATTTTGGTAAGGAAGCGATTGATACACTAGTTGATGAAATGACAAAACATAACGAAAATATTGTTGTGATATTAGCTGGTTATAAAACAGAGATGGAACAATTTATCAATAGTAATCCAGGTCTTGAATCTCGATTTAAAAAGTACTTTCATTTTGATGATTATTCAAAGGATGAGTTAATGGAAATGGTTCAATATCATGTCAAAAAATATGAATACACGATATTAGACGAAGCAGCAGCATATTTAAAAAATCAATTTCGTGCTAATCAAATAAATGGAAATGGTCGTTTTATTGTCAATCTTATTAATGAGGCAATACAATACCAAGCATTAAGACTTCAACTAAATGCAACGAATGAACAATTTACCACTCTTACGAAAGAAGATTTTCAGTTAGCGTGGAATGCAACAAGGGGGAAAAATGAATGAAAGTGAGAACTCCAATAAAGGTCCGATATCAAGAAACAGATCAAATGAGTGTTGTTTATCATGCTAATTATTTAGTATGGTTTGAAATAGGAAGAACAAGCTTTATTGAAGAACTAGGTTTTGAATATCAACAAATGGAGAAAGATGGTGTGGTTTCGCCAGTCATTCATGCAGATGTACATTTTATCAAACCTGTACGTTATGGTGAAGAGGTTTTTGTGGATACATGGTTAGAAAGCTATAATGGTATTCGTACAACATATGGTTATAGTATAAAGAAAGCAGATGACACTGAAGCGGTAAAAGGTACAACAGATCATGTCATTGTGCAAAAAGATACATTTCGACCGTTATCACTTAAGAGAAAATTTCCTGACTGGCATCAAGCCTATTTAAAAGCATTAGAAAGCGGAGTGGAGTAACAAATGGCTTTTGGTATTACTCGAGAAATTCTAAGTCAATGGAAACAGAAAGTAAGAAACGAAGAAATAGCATTCCTGACACATTATTGGATTGATGATCGATTTCCTAATTGCAATACTGTCACAAAAGTAGGCTGTTCCAATTTAGAGAAATTAAGTGAGTGGGGAAAAAAGTATCATTTACAGAAAGAATGGATCCATATGGACGACCAATTTCCACATTTTGATTTATTTGGGGAAACACAGCGCGCTATATTAAAGAATGAATTCCAACTAGATCAACTAAAGCGTCTAGAAGCAGAATAAAACTAGTACCTTATTGATTCTTCTGCTTCGTTGGAACAGGATCAAATCCTCCAGGATGAAAAGGATGACACTTTAAAATTCGTTTGATGCTTAAATACATTGCTTTAAAGAAGTGAAATTGTTGGAAACATTCTAAAGAATATTGAGAACATGTTGGTTGAAAACGACATGTTGGCAAGAACATGGGGCTTATGTACTTTTGATAGAAACGAATGATTAGTATAAATATTTTTTTCATTTGTAATCATATATCCTTTCGTGTATTTTAACTTTTGACGTTTAAAAAAGAGACCTTGTATGATCTCTTTTTTAAATCATTTTTTTGCTCAATCAAACTTACATTCATTTATATATAATCAAACGAATGATTGTAATAATACATACAATGTCAAATTATATTTACATCCAAGTGATTTTAGGTTCTGTCTTATCTACAATTCTTTTAATATTCGACTTGTGTCGATAAATAACGAATATGGTTAATAAGCTTGTCACAATCAATAATCCCATTTCTTTTTGTATAATTGTTACAATGACTGTTATAATACCTGTTAACATGGATGATAAAGATACATATTTTGTAATATACAAAATAACAAGGAAGCTAATGATCATAATAATAAATAATAAAGGATTCACACCTAGGATGACACCAGATGACGTCGCAACAGCTTTGCCTCCTTTAAATTTAGCGAAAATTGGATAGACATGTCCAATTACTGCAAATATCCCTACAATAAGAGGATAGACAGTTTCTGCTTGAAACAATATTGGTAATACTACAGCAATGGTTCCTTTTAGAATATCGCCAATAGTTACGATAATTCCTGCCTTCATTCCGAGCACACGAAATGTATTAGTAGCTCCAAGATTGCCACTTCCATGTTCTCGAATATCTGTCTTATAACCAATTTTACCAACAATTAATCCAGTTGGAATGGAACCGAGTAAATATGCAATAATACAAAAAATAATATATTCCATTTACAAACCCCTTACTTTTCATGATACATTTATTTTAGCACGTAATTTCCAAAATGAATATAATCCATGTTTATATTTTTAAAGAGATATGTAATTTGATGAATGAAGAACAACAGAATTTAAAAAAATGAGGTGTTTTAATGAACTTTAAGACAGAAAAAGATTTGATGAAATATATGTTACAACATACAAAAACAATTGCAGTCATTGGGTTATCGGATAATCCTAACAGAACTTCTTATCAAATAGCAAAAGCTATGCAAGCAAGTGGCTATCGAATTATCCCAGTAAACCCTAATGCAACAACTGTTTTAGGTGAGAAGTCATATCCTTCTATTTTAGATGTGGACGAGACGTTTGAACTAGTCAATGTTTTTCGTAAACCGATATATTTAGAAGAAATTGCTGCAGATATTGTTCAAACAAATGCTCCTTTTGTTTGGTTTCAACAAGGTCTTTTTAATGAAAATGCAAAATCTTTTCTAGAAGAACGAAAAAAATATGTTATTATGAATCAGTGTATTAAAGTTGCGCATAGTTTGTTATTATGAGCTTTATCCACTTTACAAAAAGGAACATTCGTTCTATATTAAGAGTAGACGGATAGTATTTTATTAAAACTTTTCACATAAATAAATAATTTGCGTTTTGTTGGAGTAATGGAAGGAGTTCAATGAAAGATGGTTAATAACACAGTGTATTCGGATGAGTCAATTCAAGTTTTAGAAGGACTTGAAGCTGTTCGAAAAAGACCTGGTATGTATATCGGCAGTACAGATGCTCGTGGATTACATCATTTGGTTTTTGAAATTGTAGATAATTCTGTTGATGAAGCATTATCAGGATATGGAGACCATATTCAAGTAATCATACATGCAGATCAAAGTATTTCAGTAAAAGATAAAGGGCGTGGTATGCCTACAGGGATGCATCAGATGGGTAAACCAACACCTGAAATCATTTTGACAGTCTTACATGCCGGAGGGAAATTCGGCCAAGGAGGCTACAAAACAAGCGGTGGATTACATGGTGTAGGGGCATCTGTAGTTAATGCATTATCGGAATGGTTAGAAGTTGAAATTGCTAGAGATGGTTATTTATTCACTCAACGATTTGAAAATGGTGGAAAACCTGTCACTACTTTAGAAAAGAAAGGGAAAACAAAGGAAACAGGTACAACCATCACATTTAAACCAGATCGCTCTATCTTTTCAACAGATGTGTACCAATTTGAAATATTAGCAGAGAGACTTAGAGAAGCAGCATTTTTATTAAAAGGGATTACAATTGATTTAATCGATGAAAGAACAGAAACAAATGAATCCTATACGTACCCAGACGGATTAAAAGAATTTGTAGAATATTTAAACGAAGATAAAGATGTGCTTCATTCTGTTGTTTCATTTGAAGGAGAGCAATTAGGTATTGAGCTTGATTTTGCTTTTCAATTTAATGATGGGTACACCGAAAGTATTTTATCGTTTGTAAATAATGTTCGTACAAAAGATGGTGGAACGCACGAAGCTGGAGCAAAAACAGCGATAACGCGAGTTTTTAATGATTATGCCAGAAAAATGACCCTACTTAAAGATAAAGACAAAAACTTAGAAGGAAATGATATCAGAGAAGGCTTTACTGCTGTAATTTCAGTGAGAATTCCCGAAGAAAAGCTTCAGTTTGAAGGACAAACAAAAGGGAAATTAGGCACAGCCGAAGCACGCTCAGCAGTAGATGCAATAGTAGCGGAACATTTGCTATATTTCTTAGAAGAAAATCCAGATATCTCCTCCATGCTTATAAAAAAAGCAATAAGAGCAAAAGAAGCAAGATTAGCTGCACGAAAAGCGAGAGAAGAAGCGAGAAGCGGCAAAAAGAAAAAAAGAAAAGATGCCTTATTAAGTGGGAAATTAACACCTGCTCAGTCGAAGAACCCCGATAAGAATGAATTGTACTTAGTTGAGGGTGATTCTGCTGGTGGCTCTGCAAAACAAGGAAGAGATCGTAAATTCCAAGCAGTCCTACCACTGCGAGGGAAAGTTATTAATACTGAAAAAGCGAAACTTGTAGATATTTTGAAAAATGAAGAAATTTCAACTATTATTCATACAATTGGTGCAGGTGTAGGTACGGAATTTAATGTAGAAGATGTGCAATATAATAAAATTGTTATCATGACAGATGCCGACACGGATGGTGCACATATTCAAGTATTATTACTAACATTTTTCTATCGATACATGCGACCATTAATTGAAGCTGGTAAAGTATTTATAGCATTACCTCCACTTTATCAAATTACAAAAGGAAAAGGCGCTAAAAAAGAAGTAGAGTATGCATGGAATGAAGATGATATGAAACACATTACTAAAAAATATAAAACTAGCTATCAATTACAACGATATAAAGGTCTCGGTGAAATGAACGCAGATCAACTTTGGGAGACGACAATGAATCCTGAAACAAGAACATTAATTCGAGTTACGATTGATGATTTAGCTCGTGCTGAAAAACGTGTCACAACGTTAATGGGAGATAAAGTAGAACCAAGACGTAAATGGATTGAATCACACGTTCAATTTACGCTTGATGAAGACGAAAATATTATGGACAATGAAAATATACAATTATAGGAGGAATCATTTTTGATCATGGACGAAAAATTTCTCGATCTCCCTTTAGAAGAAGTGATGGGAGATCGATTTGGTAGATATAGTAAATATATTATTCAAGATCGTGCATTACCAGATGCTAGAGATGGATTAAAGCCAGTACAACGTCGAATTTTATTTGCAATGCATGAAGAGAAGAATACACATGATAAACCTTTTCGTAAGTCTGCGAAAACGGTAGGAACAGTAATTGGTAATTACCATCCTCATGGTGATTCCTCCGTATATGAAGCAATGGTTCGATTAAGTCAAACATGGAAAGTACGAAATGTACTTGTAGAAATGCATGGTAATAACGGGAGTGTTGATGGGGATCCACCTGCTGCGATGCGTTATACAGAAGCAAGACTTTCTGCTATAGCGGAAGAGTTGATACGTGATATTGATAAAGAAACGGTAGATTATATTCCTAACTTTGATGATACTATTTATGAACCTGTCGTATTACCAGCAAGAATACCTAATTTATTAATGAATGGATCGACAGGTATTTCAGCAGGATATGCAACAGAAATACCTCCACATAATTTAGGTGAAGTAATTGATGCAATTATCCATAAATTAGACAAGCCTGATGCAACTGTCGAAGATTTACTTACATATATCAAAGGTCCTGATTTCCCAACAGGTGGTATATTACAAGGGAAAGAAGGTTTAAAAAAAGCATATCAAACAGGTAAAGGAAAAGTGGTTGTTCGTGGAAGAGCGGTAATTGAACCATTAAAAGCAGGCAAAGAACAAATTGTCATTGATGAAATTCCATATGAAGTGAATAAAGCTACACTCGTAAAACGTATGGATGAATTACGTATTGATCGAAAAGTAGAAGGTATTGCTGAAGTAAGAGATGAAACAGATAGAACTGGACTTAGAATTGTAGTCGAATTAAAAAAAGAAGCAGATAGTCAAGGTGTACTGAATTATTTGTACAAAAATACTGATTTACAAATAACATATAACTTTAATATGGTGGCAATTAAAGACAAAACACCACGATTACTTAGTTTAACAGATATGATTGATGCGTATACATCACATCAGAAAGAAGTTGTTATTCGCCAAACACGTTATGATTTACAAAAAGCTGAAAAACGTGCACATATTGTGGAAGGTTTAATAAAGGCTGTATCCATTTTAGATGAGTTAATTGCAACAATTCGTGCATCAAAAGATAAGCAAGATGCAAAGGTAAGAATACAAGAGAAATATGACTTTACTGAACCCCAAGCAGAGGCAATAGTAACATTACAATTATATAGATTAACAAATACAGATATTACGTCATTACAAAAAGAAGCTGCTCAATTAGCTAGTGCAATTGACGAATACCAATCTATATTAAATGATCAAAAAAAATTACTACAAGTTATAAAAAAAGACTTGCGTCAAATGAAAAAGAAATACGAAGAACCAAGAAAAACAAAAGTAGAAGATGAGATTGAAGAACTCAAAATTAACGTCGAAGTAATGATTGCAAGCGAAGATGTCATTGTGTCTGTTACCAATCTAGGTTATGTAAAAAGAACGAGTGTCCGATCATATTCTGCTTCGTCTGAAGACGATTTTATGATAAAAGATGAAGATCATGTAATAGGATTATATGAACTAAATACAACAGATCACATATTACTGTTTACATCAAAAGGGCGATATATGCCAATACCAGTCCATCAACTACCAGATATTCGATGGAAAGATTTGGGTCAGCACATCACTAATATTGCTTCAACTGACAAAGACGAAGTAATAATCAATGCTATTCCAGTTCGGAATTTCAATCCAAATCACTACCTTGTCTTTTTTACAAAAAATGGTTTCATAAAGAAGAGTTCTCTAGAATTGTATGCTTCACAACGCTTTTCTAGACCTTTAATTGCTTTAAATTTAAAAAAGGAAGATACATTATTAAATGTACAATTAACAAATGGACAAAACGATATCTTTATTACGACAAACAAAGGATATGGACTATGGTATAGTGAAGACGAAGTTTCACCGATTGGCCAGCGAGCAGCAGGTGTAAAAGCAATTCAGTTAAAAGAGAATGAGTATGTAGTGAATGGTGTAGTTGTAGATAAAAATAAAACTAAACAACAATTATTTGTGATGACGCAAAGAGGTGCATGTAAACGGATGACGATTGATCAATTCGATAAAACATCCCGTGCAAAAAAAGGCTTAGTAATGTTAAGAGATTTAAAATCTAAACCACACTATATTGTTGGATTTGAATTAGTCACAGAAAATGATTGTATAATAATTAGAACAAAATATGACAAAACACAACCTATCTTCATGCATGATGTCCCGATGAGTGAACGATATAGTAATGGATCGTTTATTTTGGATACAGACATAGATGGTGAAATTACATCGATTTGGCCTTCAGGTACATTACTCAAACCATTTAATCAAATAGAAGAATAACGACAAAAATACCAAGTTATATATTTACTTGGTATTTTTTTTCGTATATATAATGTTATAATATACAATTAGATAATGAACAAGGGAGATTAATGTATGACAGTGAATACGAAAAAAAGCGCAATCACAACAGAACAATTAATTGCATTATGTCATTTTTATCATAATCAAGGTGATCGTATAGCAGAGTCAAAAGTGTATGATCTCTATCAAAAGAAAAAAGAAACTCTTCAACATATCTGTTTTTGTGGCCATTTCTCGGCAGGAAAATCTACAATATTAAATCGCTTACTAGACGAACCACTTCTACCACAAAGTCCGATACCTACAAGTGCAAATATTGTAGAAATAAAGAATGGTGCAAATGCATGTATTATACATTTAACAAATGGAAAGAAGATTAAATTACCGGATCATGCTTCATTAGATGAGGTACATCATTTTTGTCGTAATGGCGAGGAAGTAAAAAAAGTAGAGATATATTTAGATACATCTAAACTGCCTTCAACGGTAACATTAATGGATACTCCTGGAATCGATGCAGCAGATGATGCAGATCGAATCATGACAGAATCAGCATTACATGTTGTAGATGAAGTATATTATGTAATGGATTATAACCATGTACAGTCAGAAGTAAATGCAACATTTCTAAAACAATTGAAAAAAATGAATAAAACATTCTCAGTTATAGTGAATCAAATGGATAAACACAATGAAGATGAAATACCAATCGCTGAATTCAAGAATAGTTTATCCAATGTTTTGAAGCAATGGGATATCCATCCGAAAGCAGTATATTTTACTTCAATGAGAAATCTGCATGCTACATCTAACGATTGGTATGCATTACAATCGATGATTCAATCCCAATTACGTTTAGTGAAAGAAGAAGAAATCGATGAGACAATACTCAATTCGATAGAAGCCCTGATACAAAATACAATGAATAGTAAAAAAGAGTCTACATCTAATGTGATTACCGAACTTGAGAATGAATTACATACATTGTCAATAGATGAAAATACACCTGATATAGACGTATTAAAAAAGAAAATAGAGAGTTTAACTTCTACCAAACAAGAAATGGAATCAGAGTATCAACAAATCATTGATCAAACAGTTAAGAATGCTCGGATTACTCCGTTCGAGCTTAGAGAATTAGCTCAACAGATGCTAGAAGCGCATGAAGCAAAATTCAAAGTGGGGATATTTCATTCTAAACAAAAAACGAATGAAGAAAGAAATAAAAGAATCATCCAATTTCATGACGCAATAAGAAATGAAACTCAAACCAAACTAGAGTGGGTTTTGCGAGATAAATTATCTGAATATACGCAAAAATATATGAATCGTTCTATAAATGAACAAGTATTCGATAAAAATTTTGAACATTCTACTTGGCTAAGTTTAATGACTGATACAGTTCTCGTAACGAATGAATATGTTCTTGTTTACACAGATTTAGTTGCAAGTCATATTAAGAAGACTTACCGATTGTATTATAAATCTATGTGGAATCAATTAAAGGATGAGTTAGAATCTAAGTTCAATAAAGAGATAGAGGAGTTAAAAGTAACCCTCGCTAATTTAAAGACATGTCAATCTATAAAAATGCAAATAGATCAAGAAGAATTACACATGACTGCATATGCAAAAAAATTAGAGGAATTGTTATATCATTCCCCAATCATTTCAAATGAAATGAAGTATCTTATACAACAAAAAAATGAAAAACATCAGTTAATAGAAGTTGGCTCACTTCCCATTTATACAGCGGAAACGAATAAAACAAATAAAAATGAAACATTATCAGTAGAAAGTGAAGAAAAATATAGTTTAGAAAAAACAATCCAAGCTGTCAATCAAACGATAGAGGCATCGCAACCCTTTTCATCCTTAACAAGTCTAATCGATTCAATCAAGCAGAAAAGAGATCGTTTAGAAAATAGACATTTTACTGTTGCGTTATTCGGTGCATTTAGTGCAGGAAAATCATCTTTTGCTAATGCGCTTATAGGCGAGAAAGTATTACCCGTTTCTCCAAATCCAACGACAGCAGCAATAAACAAAATTAGTCCACCAACTGCTGAATATGCACATAAGGAAGTAAAAGTAATCACAAAAACAGAACAAGAAATATTAGATGATGTACATGCGATAATGGATACACACTCTTTTTCTGATTTAGAACACGTAATAACATGGTTAAAGAAAAAGAATATAGAGAAACTATCGATACCAGACCAACATAAGTCATTTTTACAAGCGTTAGCAATCGGCTATACAGAAATGAATAAGCATATTCATTCTACTTTTACAATTAGGATGACCGAGTTCGAAACATATGTTAAAGAAGAATCGATTGCATGTTATATAAAAGAAATGGAACTATTTTACGATTGTGAATTAACGAAGCAGCATGTTACATTAGTCGATACCCCAGGTGCTGATTCAGTTAATGCTAGACATACAGAACTTTCTTTCTCTTATATAAAAAATGCGGATGCTATATTGTTTGTTACGTATTATAATCACCCATTTTCAAAGCCTGACAAAGATTTCTTAGAGAAATTAGGAAAAGTAAAAGATGCATTTGAATTAGATAAGATGTTTTTTGTTGTAAACGCAATTGACCTTGCACAGGATGATGCAGAAATGCGATTAGTTTTGGATTATGTAAAACAACAATTGGTACAATTCGAGATTACAGCACCTAGGTTATTCCCGATATCAAGTAAGAATACATTGGAAGAGAAAACCAATAATCAAGTACCTGTAAATTCATTTTTTCAACAGTTAGAAAACTCTTTCTATTCATTTATTCATGAAGAGCTTGCTCAGCTGAATATGAAAGCAATTTATACAGATATCAATCGTATCTATTCGCTTTTAAATAATTGGATTCATATTGCAGAAAGCACGGAAACAGAAAGAAAACAATTTACTAATAAACTAACCAACCAAAAAAGTGAAATGCAAGAGGTTGTAACACAGTTCCATTTATCATTTGATTCGATTAAACAATTAATTGAAAAACAATATTATTATATTGGCCACCGTTTTCATATTCAATTTTCTGATATGTTTAGGTCCATTGTAAATCCTGGTGCGATTCAAAATAACGGAAGAGAAGGGAAAGAGTCTCTAAAAAAATCTTTAAATGCGTTACACCGAAAATTTATTGATCATTTGTATGTTGAATTAGAAGCAGTTAATATCAGATTAGAAACAAAATGGAATCAAGAAACACAAAATCTAAAATTACAATTACAAGAATCATTGCAAGAAATACACCCTGACTTTACTTTAGAAGAGTTAGAATCACATAAACTAACTGTACCTAAAATAGATATTCAACTAACACGTGCAGATAAACTATTTCAAAAAGTAATCAAAGAATATAAAGACACCGCTACCTTCTTCGCACGTGGTGGGAGAGATAAAGTGGAGGAAGAAGTAAAAGATAATTATGAAACAATATGGAATAAAAAATTAAATGAAATTAAAGGTACTTATCTCTATCATTTTACGGAACGTTGGCAAGAAGAAACGAATCAACTTCGATCACGTTTCCAAAAAGAAATAGATGATTATTATGATAATGTATTGCATACCTCATTCCACACAATAGAAGATGTCAGCAAATTAAAAGAAGCACAAAAGTCTGTAGAAGAGATTTTACACTAAATAAATCATGCTGCGGTGAACGATTAACCGCAGCATTTTTAAGAAGCATTAGTCCAAATATGTCGGTTCACTTAATGGTATAGTATTCGGGAACTGATCGAACCCTTTCGTAAGCCCATTTGATGCATGACTATCAGAGCCTGGAACGAGCGGAATATTTCTTTTAATTGCTTTATTTATTATAGAAATATTTGGATAGATTTCACGACAATCCTCTTTGAAAAGGCCTGCACTATTTAAATCTAGCTCCATATGTTTTGCTTCTATTTGCATTAAGATTTCATCCATCTTTTCGTTATAATTATTTTTTGCAGGATAAATTAAATGAAATTTTTCAATAAGCGTTAGATGTCCTAATCTTTTAGGCTTATATTTACCTAAATTACACTGTATTGCTTTTTCTATTGTTTGATAGTACTTCTCATAGATTGAATCAACAGAACCAAAAGTATCAATGATATTACCAAACATTTCGCGACTATAATCAATACATACATATTCTTTATTCGGAGTTTGTAACATATGTACAGATAAAATGGCATCATCTATATGTTCACCATATTGATCTAAGAATGCCTTAGTTTGCTTCTCATATCCTTCAATATAATCGACTTCAAATCCTAAATTAATTTTCAGTTTTTTTTGATATAATTGTTTTAAATGATTGATTGTCTGTATGTATTCCTCAAGATCGTTCCAGCTCATAGCACTATCATGATTCGGTGTAGGATCAACAAAGCCTACAGGTAATGGTGCATGTTCTGTAAAAGTGATTTCTTTTAAATTTAATGATAGTGCCTTCTTAATATATTGTTCCATTAAATCATTCGACCCATGAGGGCAAAAATTTGTATGTATATGATAATCTCCAATCACAGTCATATAGTAATCTCCTTTTTTATTTCATTTTATCATAAAAAAGGATAATAAAAACAAGCAGGAAAGATTGACAGATACAAAAAAATTATGTATTGTATTATTATAACAAACGCTTTATCACAGTAGAGTGGTAAATTAATAAAGTGAAATAGGATGTGACTACATGTTTTTACCTGCAGGAAGTCAAGATGAAACAGGCACTCAAATCGCGAACAGATTAAAAGCTTATGAAATTTTTCGTAAAGTAACAGAAGAACGGAACTACCAATTAATATCGACACCAGTAGTGGAATATGCACATACATTTACGAATAAAATTGCCGGCATGGATTTACATAGTATGTTGAAGTGGTTTAACGGTGAGGGTGAAATCGAAGTTCTAAGACCCGATTGGACAGCTGCTGTTGCTCGCGCTATTGCTAAACAACATATTTCTTGTCAAAAATGGTCCTATCAAGGATCTGTATTTAGAATGGATAAAGACGGAACAGAAAGTCGACAAGCAGGTATAGAGATTGTGCATGCAGAACCTTTTCTAGGTGAAAGTGAATGTCTCCTTACTGCCATTCATTTTTTAGATAAAATAGAAACAACAAATTATATTATCGAACTTGGTCATACAAATATATTTGAATATGTCATACATCCACTTTCTTTAACAGTCGAAATCGAAGAAGAGTTAAGAAATGCGATGCATAACAAAAATAGAGATTTAGTACAGCAATTAATGGCACCATTCGATAATTCTGTAAAAGAAACGTTAATACAATTAATTGATGCATATGGTGGGAATGAAATAATCAAAAAATTTAAAGATATATGGGTAAATGATGTAGAACTATCTAAATTGTTAAACCATATGGACAAATTAATACAACTACTTGAGTCTGTCGGTGTAGCAGAAGTAATAGTTGACTTGGGTAGAGTGAAGAATTTGCCATATTACGATGGAATCATGTTTAGAGGTTTTTTAACATCAGATGGATCCACGTGTTTTTCAGGTGGGAGATATGACAAATTATATAAACAATTTGAAATGGACACATCTGCAGTAGGCCTTGCATTTGATGTAGATATTTTATCACAACATATGAAAGCATCGAAGACGAAGTCCATTGCATGTATTATAGCAACACCTGAGACGCATCTATTCGCAGAGAAGCAACGAAAAGAATTAGAAGAAGATATTATAGATATCCAATATGACTCCACAAATGTGAGCAAATATGATGTAGTTTACCAAGTAATCGAGGAAAACAAACAACTTAAGGTGGTCAGAAAATGAAGCCAGTAATAGCTTTGACGAAAGGTCGTTTAGAAAAACAATTTCTAGCTTATTTTGAATCATTAGATTTTGACGTAGAACCATTGTTAGATAAAGGAAGAAAGCTTCGAATTGAAACAAGTGAGTTTTCTTTCTTTTTTGCAAAAGGTGTAGATGTGACAACATATGTAGAGAACGGGATAGCAGATCTTGGCGTTGTTGGTGGGGACATCTTAATTGAACATAAACCAGATGTATATGATTTATTTCCATTACCTTTTGGCCATTGTAGAATGGCTTTAGCAACAAAAGCAAATTACGAGTGGCCAAATCAAAAAAAGCGAATAGCAAGTACATTTACCAATATTACAAATGCATATTTTAAAGAAAAAGGTGAATCTGTAGACATTATCAAACTAGAAGGATCAGTAGAATTAGCTCCAATATTAGGCTTAGCTGATGCAATAGTAGATATTGTGGAGACAGGTACGACACTAAAAGAAAATGGACTTGTCATTGCGGATGAGTTTTTGCATTTTAGTGCTAGATTAATAGCAAATCGTTCGACATTAAAAGTGAAAAGACAACAATTAGTTCCTGTTATTGAACGTTTTAAGAAAGGTGTGAATGAAGAATGATTCCAAGTATACAAAAAAATCAATTCATTGATAGTGTGATAAGGAATAACTCTGATAATACTGCGAAAGAATCTTATTTAAAAGATGCGAAAGAGATTATTTCAGAAGTGAAACAATTTGGGGATAAAGCAGTCCGAAAGTATATAGCGAAGTTTGACGGAGATGCACCAACTTATTTTGAAGTAAGTAAAGAAGAGCGTGAAGAAGCATGGAGCAAATTAGATAAGAGTCTTGTCGAATCGTTACAAAAGGCTGCTAAAAACATTCAATCTTTTCATGAAAAACAAAAAAACACTTCTAGAATGATGGAAGTAGATGAAGATATTATCTCAGGTCAATTATACCGTCCAATTGAAAAAGTGGGTATTTATGTACCTGGTGGAACTGCTTGTTATCCATCTTCTGTATTAATGAATGCAATTCCTGCAGTGATCGCAGGAGTTCAAGAGATTGTTATGGTTACACCTGTGAAAAATGGAGAAGAAATATCACCAATATTAGCAGTTGCTGCAGATATCGCTGGAGTTACAAAAATTTATCGTGTTGGAGGTGTGCAAGCAATTGCTGCATTAGCATATGGTACAGAAACGATAGCAAAAGTAGACAAAATCGTAGGACCTGGCAATGCATATGTAGCTGCCGCTAAACAATTAGTATATGGAGATGTTGGAATAGATATGATTGCAGGGCCAAGTGAAGTGGCAATTATTGCTGATGATAGTGCAAATCCAATATTTGTAGCCGCAGATTTAATCGCCCAAGCAGAGCACGATGTAAATGCACGGGCATTTTTAATCACAACATCAGAACAATTAATTACAAAAGTAAACGAAGAATTACGTAAACAATGTGAGGAATTACCTAGACAAGATATTGCAACAAAGTCTTTACGAGATAAAGGCGCATCTGTTCTTGTTGATTCAATCGAGGAAGCATTCTATATTGCGAATCAACTAGCTCCAGAACATTTAGAAGTTCAATTAAATGACCCATTAAGCTATTTACCAAAAATCAAACATGCAGGTTCTGTCTTTTTAGGACATTATACACCAGAGGCATTAGGAGACTATTTTGCTGGTCCTAATCATGTATTACCAACATCAGGTACAGCAAAGTTCTCATCTGGTTTATCTGTAGATGATTTTGTTAAAAAAACAACGTATTTATATTATTCTGAGCAAGCATTACGTGAAGCAAGTGAACATGTGGTGAACATTGCAAACGAAGAAGAATTAGAAGGTCATGGGAAAGCAGTACTAAAACGCATAGGGGGATAAAAGAATGAGAGTAGCAAGTAAAAATAGAGAGACGTTTGAAACAAAGATAAATGTGTCTGTAAATTTAGATGATGACAAAGATGTATCTATTAAAACTGGTGTAGGGTTCTTTGACCATATGTTAGAGTTGTTTGCAAGACACGGTAGAATTGGTCTTCGGGTTGAAGCAGACGGCGACTTGCATATTGATAGTCATCATACAGTAGAGGATGTAGGAATTGTTTTAGGACAGTTAATTAAAGAGGCCCTTGGTGACAAACAATCAATCAATCGCTATGGTAGTGCATATGTACCAATGGATGAATCTTTAGGTTTTGTTGCATTAGATATTAGTGGGCGTCCATTTTTAGTGTTTGATGCCACATTTGATAATCCGAAATTAGGAGATTTTGATACAGAATTAGTTCGAGAATTTTTACAAGCATTTGCTTTTCAAGCTGGAATTACGTTACATGTGAAAGTACTTTATGGAGAGAATACGCACCATAAGGTTGAAGCGATCTTTAAAGCACTAGGAAGATCTTTATCACAAGCAATTACAATTAATCCGAATATTAAAGGGGTTAATTCCACAAAGGGGTTAATTGAATGATCGCGATAGTGGATTACGGGATGGGGAACATAGCAAGTGTGAAAACAGCTTTTGAAAAGTTAGGGTATGAAGTAGTTGTAACAGATGATATCGATACATTATCTGCAGCAACTCATATTATCTTACCTGGTGTTGGATCATTTCATGCTGCGGTGGAAGAGATAAACACACGTCACTTAAAAGAAGATTTACAAAAATTAGCAAAAGAAAAGCCTTTTTTAGGTATCTGTCTTGGTATGCAGTTGCTATTTGATAAAGGGTTTGAAAATGGCATTGCGAATGGACTAGGTTTAATACCTGGAGAAGTAAATGTGATTAAGACAGAGTATATTCTCCCACATATCGGGTGGAACGAATTAAACATAGAACATAACCATACTGTATTTGATATGTTTCAAAATAAACATGTCTACTTTGTTCATTCATTTCAAGCATTAACAGAGAAAAAGTATGTAGTTGCTACTGCTAATTACGGAACAGAGGTACCTGCAATTGTACGAAATGGCCATATATTTGGTATGCAATTTCATCCAGAAAAAAGTGGAGAGATTGGCGTCAAGTTGTTACAAGCATTTTTACAACAAACAAGTACGACGGAAGGGGTAGAATCATGATAGCAAAACGTATCATCCCATGTCTCGATGTGAAAGAAGGAAAAGTTGTAAAAGGTACAAATTTTGTTGGTCTAAGAGAGCTAGGTGATCCAGTAGAAATGGCATCGTCCTATTCAAAACAAGGTGCAGACGAAATCGTATTTTTAGATATTTCTGCAACGAATGAAGGAAGACAAACAATGATTGATATTGTGCGTCGTACTGCAGAGCAAGTATTCGTACCTTTTACAGTAGGTGGCGGTGTGAGAACTATAGAAGATGTTAATCGATTATTACAAGCTGGTGCAGACAAAGTTGGTATGAACTCTGCAGCTGTTGCGAATCCATCGTTAATTACGGAATCATCCAATCGATTTGGTGCACAATGTACTGTTGTCGCAATCGATGCTAAAAGAGTCGGAGATAAATGGCATGTGATGACTCATGGTGGTAGTAAAGACACAGGTATTGATGCTATCGAATGGGCGATAGAAGTGGAGAAAAGGGGAGCAGGTGAAATTTTGCTCACTAGTGTAGACACAGATGGCGTGAAAGATGGATTTGATATGGACTTAACAAAAACAGTTGTTGATGCTGTAAGAATTCCTGTTATTGCATCTGGTGGTGTCGGAAGACCCGAACATTTCCCTGAGGTATTTCAAGCGACAAATGTATCAGCAGGATTAGCTGCGTCTATTTTCCATGAAAACACATTTACAATTAAAGAAGTGAAAGATGTGTGTAAACAACAAGGAGTGAACATTCGTGAAACCTGATTTTTCAAAAGGATTAGTACCAGCAATAGTCACAAATTACGAAACAAAAGATGTGTTAATGTTAGCATATATGAATGAAGAAGCATATGAGAAAACATTAGAGACGAAACAAACATGGTTTTATTCAAGATCACGTGACGAACTATGGAATAAAGGAGCTACGTCAGGTAATACTCAAGAAGTGCAGTCTATTGATTTAGATTGTGATAAAGATACGTTATTAATTCAAGTGATTCCAGCAGGGCCTGCTTGTCACACTGGAGAAGAAACATGCTTCTTTCATCGCGTAGCAGAGAAAAAACAAGTATTCAATCCAGATATTATTGAGCAAGTAATGGACGAGATTGAGTTAAGAAAAGAAGAGAAAGCGGAGAACTCTTATACTAATTATCTATTGGATAAAGGCGTAGATAAAATAGGGAAAAAAGTAATTGAAGAAGCAGGAGAAGTAGTGATTGCTGCTAAAAATAACGATAAAGAAGAGCTTGTCAATGAAGTAAGTGATTTGTTATATCACACTCTAGTCATGCTTGCGAATCAAGATGTTTCCTTAACAGAAGTAAAAAAAGAATTGTCTAATCGCTTTATGCAAAAAGGAAATAGCAAAGGCGATCGTAAAGAAATTCATAATTGGTAATTGTATAAAGAAAAAACCCCGTAAGCAATAAACATATGCTTACGGGGTTTTTTACATACCCTTACAGAAAAGATACCCTATCTCCAATTATCTTTGATAAAATCATCTCTACCTGATTTTTCACGATCAACTTTATATTCTTCTTCATTTTTCTTATAGAATTCTTGATGATAATCTTCTGCACTATAAAATGTAGTTGCAGGTAAAATTTCTGTAACGATCTCTTTTTTAAATCGTTTTGATTGAATTAATGCCTCTTTTGAATCGATTGCTAGAGTTTTCTGGGTTTCTGTATGATAAAAAATAGCTGTTCGATATTGTGGCCCTCGATCATGAAATTGCCCGCCGTCATCTGTCGGGTCAATTTGAGGCCAATAAAGGTCTAAAATCGTTTGGTACGAAATAGTATCTGCATCATAAGTAATCTGTACAGCTTCATAATGACCTGTTGTGCCAGTTTTTACTTGTTCATAAGTAGGATTTTGCAAATGACCGCCAGTATATCCTGAAATCACACTTTTTACTCCATCCCATTGATCAAAAGGTTTTACCATACACCAAAAACATCCGCCTGCAAATGTTGCTTTTTCTATGTTTGCCATGAATTACATCCCTCTTTCGTATCTATTACTGCTTAACTATACATCGATTATGGTAAGATGTAAAATAGATAGAAAGAAAGGTGATTAGATGACTAGAAAAAAACTATTAATTATTGACGGAATGGCATTGCTGTTTCGAGGATTTTATGCAACATCATTTACAGGCAATTTTATGTTAAATAGCAAAGGGATACCTAGAAATGGTCTATTCGGATTTATGAATTATTTTACTGATGCCATTCATACATTTGAACCAACCCATATTTTATGTTGTTGGGATATGGGAAGTAAAACATTTAGAAATGAGTTGTTTACAGAATATAAATCCAATCGACAAGCACCACCAGAGCAATTAATTCCACAATTCGATTTATGTAAAGATGTTGTAACTGCATTTCAAATACCAAATATCGGAATAGTCGGTTATGAGGCAGATGACTGTATAGGAAGTATTGCTAAACGTTATCATAATGAATTTGAAATTACAATTGTGTCAGGAGATAAAGATTTACTACAAATAGTAGGCACAAATATACAAGTAGCAATAATGAAAAAAGGTACAGGTAATTATGAAGTCTATACAAGCGAGAACTTTTTTGAAAAACTGCAATTGCGTCCTGAACAAATTATTGACATGAAAGCATTAATGGGAGACACGGCGGATAATTATCCTGGAGTAAAGGGTGTCGGCGAGAAAACGGCATTAAAATTATTACAACAATTTGATTCTGTCGCAAATTTATTGAAAGAACGAGATTCCTTGACTAAAACAATGCATAAAAAGATTACTGAGTATGAAGATGACTTACACATTTCTAAAAAACTAGCAACAATATTAACAAATATGGAGATAGAGCTAGATTTGAGTATGGCAGAATGGAAAAACGATCATACTTCTATACTCTCTTTTCTTAAGGATGAACTAGAATTTTCAAACACAGATCGATGGTTAAAAAAATTAAAAAATGACATACAACAACAATAATGGAACATACGTTGTTGTATGTATCATTCGATTATTGATATTTTTGTAAGACAGAAAAAAAGTTTTTAATAAATTCATAGAAAACTTGTTCAGAAGGTGCAAGTTTTCTATTTTTAGGTATGATAATCCCTACAGTTCGTTTCAATTCTGGACTCTGAATGGCGACTTTTGCGCAATAATGTGGGTTTATATCATTAAAAGCACTTTCAGGCAATAATGTTATTCCTATTCCTGCAGCAACTAACCCTTTGATTGCATCTAAGTCTTCTCCTTGTGACGATACTTTAGGTGTAAATCCCGCTTGCTTACAACCATCAATAACTAATTGATGTAATACATACCCTTCAGGAAATAAAACAAAATCCTCATCATGCAAATCTCTCAAATTAACATGACTTTGTTCAGCTAATGTGTGTGTGTTAGGTACAAGTGCATAAAAATTTTCCGAAAATAAAATATCTCCAATAATATCGGGATGATCTGATGGTACAGGTCCTAAAAATGCTACATCAATTTCTCTGTTTTCTACAGACTCAATTAAGAAATTATAAGAACCTTGCCTTAATTGAAATGCGATTTTTGGATGTTTTTTTTTGAACTCTGATACAACCGTTGGAAGTAAATTACTTGCCAAGCTTGTCGGAAAACCTATTTTAATAGAACCACGTTCTGGATCAATATATTCATCTATCTGTTTCTTTGCGTGATCAATTGCCTTTAATGCTGATTTTGTATGTGTCAAAAAAACCTTTCCTATGTGTGTAAGACGGACATTTCTTCCTTCTCTTTCAAACAATTCAACACCTAATTCTGATTCTAAGTTTGCTATCTGCCGACTAATAGCAGATTGAGCAACGTGTAGTTCTGCGGCCGCTTCAGAGACGTGTTCCCTTTCAGCAACTTCAACAAAGTAACGTAATTGACGCAATTCCATATATCCAACTCCTTATTTATATCAAAAATAGATTATATTAATATAAACTATATATTGTTTAGATTGATTAAAAAAACTACAATAATAGTACACACCTTAAACTTGTAATGAATGAATGGGGGACAACGCAAAATGACGTATGTTGATTTACCTAAACCGCAAGGATTATATGACCCAAGCTTCGAACATGACGCTTGTGGAATTGGCTTGTACGCAAATATAAAAGGAAAACAAACACACGAAATTGTTACAAAAGCATTAGATATGTTATGTAAATTAGAACACCGTGGTGGTCAAGGTAGTGATCCGAACACAGGTGATGGTTCTGGATTAATGGTTCAGATTCCTGATCAATATTTTAGAAAAGAATGTATCGATTTTAACATACCAAATGTCGGTGACTACGGTGTAGGAATGCTTTTTTTATCACAAGATGAACATGAACAACAAGCAGCGATAAATAAAGTGAATGAATACATCGCATTAGAAGGGCAACAATTAATCGGATGGCGAGAAGTGCCTATCAATGCTGAAGTTATTGGTAATGGTGCCAAAGAGACGCTACCTGTCATTCGTCAAGTATTTATCGGAAAAAAAGATCAATCGATGGATGATTTATCTTTTGAGCGAAAATTATATATTATTCGGAAACAAGCAGAAAATTGGGCAAATAAAGAAGGTATGCGATTCTACTTTCCTAGCTTATCTGCAAATACGATTGTTTATAAAGGTTTACTTACTTCAGGTCAAGTATACCAATTTTATTTAGATTTACAAGATGAGACATTCATCTCGGCATTTGCTCTTGTTCACTCAAGATTCAGCACGAACACATTTCCTTCATGGGAAAGAGCACACCCGAATCGCTATTTAATTCATAACGGAGAAATTAATACAATTCTTGGAAATATCAATTGGATGCGCGCTCGAGAAAAACAATTTGTATCAGATGCATTTGGTGATGACTTAAACAAAATTTTACCAATAATCAATGGTGGTGGCAGTGACTCTGCTACTTTAGATAATGCTTTAGAATTCTTTACTTTAGCAGGGAGAGAACCTGCGCATGCTGCAATGATGCTTATACCCGAACCTTGGGAAAAGAATCCACATATGAATGAGAAGAAGAGAGCTTTTTATCAATATCATAGCATGATGATGGAACCGTGGGATGGACCAACTTCCATCACTTTCACAAACGGAAAGCAAATTGGAGCGATTTTAGATCGCAATGGACTTAGACCTGCGAGATATTATGTGACAAAAGATGATTACATCATATACTCTTCAGAAGTTGGTGTCATCGACTATGAAGAAGAGAATATCCTGTTAAAAGAAAGATTAAGCCCAGGTAAGATGTTACTTATTGATCTCGAGCAAGGTAGGATTATTTCAGATAATGAAATAAAAGACAAAATTGCAAATGCGCATCCATATCAAGATTGGTTAAAAGAACAAATCGTCTCATTGGCAGTTGAGGCAGATAACGAAGTAGATAAAGATACAAATATAACACAAAAACAGAAAGCATTTGGCTATACAACAGAAGATATAGAAAAATACATTTTACCTTTAGTAACAGGTGGTAAAGATCCAATTGGTGCGATGGGTACAGACACACCATTAGCAGTTCTATCAGAGCGTCCTCAAAGCTTGTTCAATTATTTTAAACAACTGTTTGCACAAGTAACAAATCCGCCGATTGACGCTTATCGCGAAAAAATTGTTACTTCAATGATCACGTGGCTATGTGGAGAAGGAGACATCCTTCATCCAGAGAAAACAAAAAATTTACGAATAAAATTAGAAACACCAATATTATCAAACATACAAATGAAGTATTTGGTTGATATGAATAACAAAGAAATAATCTCAACAACAATTGATACAACCTATCAAGGAAACATAGAAGCAGCACTCGAAAGGATTTTTAATCAAGCAAAAGTAGCTATTGAAGATGGAGCAAACATACTGATACTTTCAGATAAAAATATAAAAAAATCTAATCCTGCACTTCCTATTCTTCTTGTTGTTAGTGGTTTACACCAGTATTTAATCCGTGAAGGACTACGTACAAAAGTTAGCATAATCGCACAATCAGGTGAAGTGAGAGAGGTTCATCAATTTGCCGCATTATTAGGCTATGGTGTCGATGCCATACATCCATATTTAGTTTATCAAACATTATATTCTCTTATTGATTCGAATGATTTAGTAATGTCATTTTCGGATGCTCAAGTACGTTATATTGATGCAATAACTGAAGGAATTATAAAAGTAATGTCTAAAATCGGAATTTCTACCATTCAAAGTTATCGAGGTGCTCAAATTTTTGAAGCTGTAGGGATAAGTAAAAGTGTGATAAATAAGTATTTCACTGGTACAGCATCACAAATAGACGGAATCGATTTATCTATCATCCAATTAGAAAATGAGAAGAGACATCAGAATGGATTTAAAGCAACAACTCATCCCTCTTTAGATTCTGGGAGTGACTTCCAATGGCGCAAAACTGGTGAATTTCATGCGTATAATCCGACAACCATTCACACATTACAATGGGCATGTCGAAGAGGAGATTATGATTTATTTAAAAAGTTTTCTAACGCGGCCAATGAAGAAAGAATTGGATTCTTACGTAATTTATTTGATTTCAAAACAACGAAATCCATCCCTATTGATCAGGTGGAAACAGAAGAATCTATTGTAAAACGTTTTAAAACTGGCGCGATGTCATATGGTTCGATTAGCCAGGAAGCTCACGAGGCATTAGCTATTGCAATGAATAGAATTGGTGGTAAGAGCAATAGTGGTGAGGGTGGCGAAGATGCAATGAGATATCAAATAGATGAAAATGGCGATTTACGATCTAGTGCAATCAAGCAAGTTGCATCAGGCAGATTTGGTGTAAAGAGTCATTATTTAGTTAATGCGACCGAGTTACAAATTAAAATGGCTCAAGGTGCAAAACCAGGTGAGGGCGGCCAGTTACCATCTGATAAAGTGTATCCATGGATCGCTGACGTAAGAGGATCCACACCAGGAGTAGACCTAATTTCACCACCTCCACATCATGATATCTATTCAATTGAAGACTTAGCTCAATTGATTCATGATTTAAAAAATGCCAATCGTCATGCTCGAATAAGTGTGAAGCTTGTAGCAAAATCAGGTGTCGGTACTATTGCTGCGGGTGTGGCAAAAGGTAATGCAGATGTAATATCAGTTGTAGGTTACGATGGAGGGACAGGAGCAAGTCCAAAAACAAGTATTAAGCATGCTGGCTTACCATGGGAACTTGGTCTAGCAGAAGCTCATCAAACATTAATGTTAAATGGACTTAGAGATCGAGTGGTACTAGAAACAGATGGTAAATTGTTGACAGGTAAAGATGTCGTGATGGCTGCATTACTTGGTGCAGAAGAATTCGGTTTTGCAACCGCACCTTTAGTTGTCATCGGATGTGTCATGATGAGAGTTTGTCATATGGATACATGTCCTGTGGGTGTAGCAACACAAAACCCAGAACTAAGAAAGAAATTCACAGGTGACCCTGATCATGTAGTAAATTATATGATGTTTTTAGCTAGAGAAGTTAGAGAAATTATGGCAGAACTAGGATTCAAAACAATAGATGAGATGGTTGGACGTACAGATGTGCTAACAACATCACCTAGAAAAGACTCCCATTGGAAAGCTAAATATTTAGATTTATCTACACTTTTATATCAAATAAAAGGACCTAGAACGAATAAAAACCAGCAGAATCATCACATTGAACAGTCATTAGACTTAAGAGAAATATTACCAAAAGTGCAAGAAGCAATTGATACGAAAATGAAGATAGAGGCTACTTTCCCAATAAAAAACACAGATCGTGTTGTTGGCACAATCATAGGTAGTGAAATTTCTAAAAAATATGGTGAAAAAGGATTAGACGAAGATACAATTTCTTTAACATTTACAGGGTCAGCCGGTCAGAGCTTTGGCGCATTTATCCCTAAAGGGCTGACATTAACGGTTATTGGAGACGCAAATGATTATGTTGGTAAAGGATTATCAGGCGGTAAAATTATTGTTCGCGCATCTGAAAAAACAACCATTGATCCTGGAAATAATGTAATATCAGGAAATGTATCTTTTTATGGAGCTACTAGTGGAAGTGCATATATTCAAGGATATGCAGGAGAGAGATTTGCAGTTAGAAATTCTGGTGCAACAATCGTTGTAGAAGGTGTTGGGGATCATGGATGTGAATATATGACTGGAGGTCGTGTTGTTATCCTAGGAAATGTAGGCAAAAATTTCGCTGCTGGAATGTCTGGTGGGGTTGCTTATATTAAACCTGACGATATCGATGCAACAAAACGATTGATTAATCATGAGTTGATACAATTGGATTCACTAACAAGAGAAGAAGAAATGGAGCTTAAACAATTAATTACCAATCATTTTTACTACACGAAAAGTGATAAAGCAGCAATTACACTGCAACACTGGGAAGATGAAGTAAAGAAATTTATCAAAGTAATTCCAACAGACTACAAATTAATGCTAAAACAAATAAACTATTTTATTGAAAAAGGATACTCACTAGATGAAGCGAGAAACGAGGCTTTTCAGTCAAAAAAAGAGAATAGAATGACTGTAACTAATATGCAAGAAGAAGTGTACACGAATTAGAAAGGAGTTATCATATAATGGGAAAAGCTACAGGCTTTATGGAATACAAAAGAGAAACTGCAATAGAACGAAATCCTACAGAGAGAGTAAATGATTGGAATGAATATTCTGTTCCTTTTTCAGATGAAGTAGCAAAAACTCAAGCATCGCGCTGTATGGATTGTGGCACACCTTTTTGTCATATCGGAATGGACATCGAACATACAACTTCTGGTTGTCCTGTCTATAATTTAATACCTGAATGGAACGATTTAGTTTATAAAGGAAAATGGAAAGAAGCATTAGATAGATTATTATTAACGAACAATTTCCCTGAATTTACTGGAAGAGTATGTCCCGCTCCTTGCGAGGGATCATGTACATTGTCTATTCATGATCCTGCAGTAACGATTAAAAATATTGAACAAAAAATCATCGATAAAGGTTTTGAAGAAGGATGGATCACACCTAGAATTCCAAAAGAACGAACTGGTAAAAAGGTGGCGATTATCGGATCAGGTCCAGCCGGTCTCGCTGCAGCAGATCAACTGAATCAAGCGGGACATACTGTTGTTATTTACGAAAAGGCAGATCGCGCTGGCGGCTTACTAACGTATGGAATTCCAAATATGAAACTAGATAAAGCTGTCGTTGAGCGTAGAGTTAATCTATTAATAGAAGAAGGCATCACAATCCATCTCAATACAGAGGTTGGTGTTGATATATTATCAGCTGAAATAAAAAAAATGTACGATTCTGTAATTATTTGTACTGGTGCACAAAAAGCAAGAAAATTACCTTTAGAAGGTAGTGATGCGCTTGGCATTCACTATGCAATGGACTATTTAACAGATGCTACCAAAGATTTGCTGAATAATGATTTTCAACTCAATCCATATTTACATGCTAAAGGAAAAGATGTAATCGTAATTGGAGGGGGAGATACTGGTGCAGACTGTATCGCAACAGCTTTACGCCATGGCGCTAGAAGTATTATTCAATTTGGTAAGCACCCTCAATTACCAATCAAAAGAGAAAATAATAATTTATGGCCTCAATTTCCTAATGTGTTTAGTTTAGAATATGCACATAAAGAAGCTAAAGAGAAATTCGGTATAGATATACGCGAATATTCATTGTTAACAACTAAATTTGTAAAAGATGAAACAGGCAAAGTGAAAGAATTACACACCATTCAAATGGAGAAGAAAAGAGATGAAAATGGCATCTTTGTTTTTGAAGAAATAAAAGGAACGGAAAAAGTCTGGCCTGCACAATTAGTATTAATCGCAATTGGCTTTGAAGGCCCTGAACGTCAAATTTTAGATGCATTTGGCGTGAAAGCTGACAGAAATAAAGTTGCAGCGAAATATGGTGATTTTAGAACAAATGTCCCATCTGTTTTTGCTGCAGGTGATGCAAGAAGAGGTCAGAGTCTTATCGTCTGGGCAATCAATGAAGGTAGGGAAGTCGCACACCAAGTTGATCAACACTTAATGGGCGATTCAATGTTACCATCTGTTGTTAATATGTAAAAGAACAAGCCGTCTCTATTTTCTTTATAGTGTGCGGCTTGTTACATATTGTTGGATCGTCTAGCAGTAACGTTTCTTAACGCACGTTTATGCTTTTGCTTCATCTAGCTTAAACGTCCAGAAACTTGGTGACTTCGTATACCAAACTTTAATAAGTCATCATCGATTCGCAAGCTCACCGTGATTCCTTTATTTCGTTTGGTCTACTCCAGTCACTACGTTTCTTAACGCACGTTTATGCTTTTGCTTCATCTAGCTTAAACGTCCAGAAACTTGGTGACTTCGTATACCAAACTTTAATAAGTCATCATCGATTCGCAAGCTCACCGTGATTCCTTTATTTCGTTTGGTCTACTCCAGTCACTACGTTTCTTAACGCACGTTTATGCTTTTGCTCACGTATGATTTAGTAATGGGAAGGTACGTAGTTTTAATTTAATTAAATCCCATGAACTGATTAATCCGATTGGTAGACTGTTGGGTTTCCCGTTGTCTGTTATAATGATCGCTTCAAGCTTCTTTTTGTTTTCCATGTACTGTTGAAAAACAGATTGTGCATCAAAAATGGTTGCTTGTTTACTTATAAAGGCTACATTTGATTCTTTTTCAAAAGCAACTACCTCTTGAATTTGCGCTTGTTGGAAGTCATAAGAAAGGACATCTGCCGATTTTTCCGCAAACCATCTCAGCATTCCACCATCTGTTATTAACCCAATACAGTTATTGCTATCGTAAATTGGAAATTGGGAGAATGACTTACTGTTTATTACCTTAAGTACATGCATGACAGTTGTTGTCGTTTCAAAATATTCGACAGGTTTAGACGCATATTGAATTGCTAACGGTGGATTAGCCAAAATTTCTGCTATCTCAACTAATTCTTCCACAATATCATCATGGGGTTCCGCAATATAAAAGTTTTGTTTCACTTTTCTGTGAATCATTGCGTTTCTAAGTTTACTGCATTGCTTTAAAAGATCTGCATGTTTGTCAATTATAATATGCAAATCACTTGCTTTATCTAATACCTCTGTAAAGGATACGTGTGTATTGACGACATTTGCATATTGACACAACAATTCATGTATTCGATTAAAGGTTGTTTCAAAACGTTCAGAATTTCTCATAATCTTTACACCTTTCTCTTATATTCATAAATGTTTTAAAAATTTAAGCTTTTTAGGTTGTTTTTTAGTTAAGATTAGTAATAAAATATAAAATAGAAGTTTTTATATTTCATGTATACATATTTGTGTTAAGGAGTCTTAATAATGTCAGAATATACAATCACAGTAATTAAAAATGAAAATCCTAAATCTAAACCAGCTTCAGATGAACTGAAATTTGGTAAATATTTTACTGATCATATGTTCATACAAGATTACAACATGGAGAAAGGTTGGCATAATGCTCGAATCATACCATATCAACCAGTTGCATTAGATCCTGCTGCAATGATATTTCATTATGGTCAAACGGTTTTTGAAGGGCTAAAAGCATATCGAACGAAAGATAACGAAATTCAGTTATTCCGTCCTAATAAGAATATGGAACGATTGAATCGTTCGAATGACCGTATATGTATACCTCCTATAGATGAAGAATTTGCTATTAAAGCAATAAAGCATTTAGTAAAAATCGATAGCGATTGGATACCTGCAGCTGAAGGGACATCCTTATATATCCGTCCGTTTATTATTGCAACAGAACCTTATTTAGGTGTAAATCCATCCGCTACATATCAGTTTATTGTTATTTTGTCCCCTGTTGGTGCATATTATGAATCAGGAATTAATCCAGTTAAAATTGCTGTTGAAAACAACTATGTTCGAGCTGTAAAAGGTGGGACTGGAGAAGCGAAAACTGCAGGTAATTATGCTTCAAGTTTAAAAGCACAAGAAGTAGTAGCGAAAGAAGGCTATGCACAAGTGTTATGGCTTGATGGCTTAGAAAAGAAATATATTGAAGAAGTAGGAAGTATGAATGTTTTCTTCAAGATTGATGGTAAAGTCATTACACCTCAATTAAATGGAAGTATTCTTGAAGGTGTGACACGTAACTCTGTCATCGAAATGTTAAAACATTGGGATATTCCAGTTGTTGAAAGAAAAATTTCAATGCAGGAAATATATAATGCGTATGAAAGTGGTAAGTTAGAAGAAGCATTCGGTTCAGGTACTGCTGCTGTAATTTCTCCTATTGGAGAATTAGCATGGGGCGAGAAAAAGATTTATATCAATAATGGAGAGACAGGGGAGTTATCTCATAAATTATATGATACCCTAACTGGAATTCAATACGGAAAAGTAGAAGATCCATTTGGATGGATAGTAAAAGTAAGTAATTAAAGCTTGAGTAGCTTACCAATATCAAGTATAATAACTGTATCGAATAACATCCAAGCGTTGAATAGAAATAGTAATTAATAGATGGTGTTAGAGAGCAAAATCCGAGGCTGAAAGGTTTTGTCACCCGCTATATTAATGAACCTACTCTATGAGCTGTTAACTAATACTTAACCGTAACTCTGCGTTAAAGAGTAAAGTGGATAATGAATGCATTATCAATACAAGGTGGTACCGCGGAACTCTTTTCGTCCTTTTAATAGGATGGAGAGGGTTTTTTCTATTCATACGTTTCATTTAAGAATGTTAAATGTAATTTATCCATGGGGTAACAAAAAGCAGAACTTATCTGAATATTTAGATAGCATAGGCAATGTTTACATGAGATGAGTTAAAAGATTGGATGTATTCATTATTACGGAAATATTGTAAAGGCGTGGGTAGAATGGCAAAACAGCGAATCGTTGTGAAAATTGGAAGTAGTTCATTAACAAATAAACAAGGCGGACTTGATTTATTGAAGCTTAATGAACATACTAGTGCTATCGCTGCATTAAAAAAACTGAATTATGAAGTGATTTTAATTTCATCAGGTGCAGTCTCTGCAGGTTTTTACGATTTGGGATATCCGTCAAGACCAGTTACTGTCGCAGGAAAACAAGCAGCAGCAGCTGTAGGACAAGGATTACTCATTCAAGCATATACAGACGCATTTAGAAAATATGGAATGGTTGCAGCTCAATTATTACTTACAAAAGATGTTTTCACAAATGAAGTGCAATATAGCAATGTGTATGCAACATTAACGGAATTATTAAAAAGAGACATTATTCCTATCATCAATGAGAATGATACTGTTGCAATTGATGAATTAACTTTTGGAGATAATGATATGCTATCTGCATTAGTTAGTGGGTTGGTACACGCTGACTTTCTGATCATGTTAACAGACATCAATGGATTATATAATAAAAATCCAAAGAAAGATCCGACAGCAATAAAATATCATAAATTAGATGTCTTAACAGATGAGATATTAAATCAAACAAAGCATGAATCAGGCTCGAAATTTGGAACGGGTGGAATGAAATCCAAATTACTAGCAGCAAACATGGCACTCTCCCTAGGTGTACGTGTATTTGTTGGATCTGGTAGCGGTGAGAATAAATTAATTGATATTATGCACGAAAAAGGTGACGGAACATATATTGGAAACCAAAATTCAAATAGTTTCCATAAGCATAAACAATGGATTGCCTTTCATTCTAATATTTCAGGACAAATCTTTGTAGATAAAGGTGCATTCGAGGCATTAATGTATCAAGGGAAAAGCCTTTTACCAGCAGGAATTGATGAAATTAAAGGTACTTTCGTTTGTGGAGATGTCGTAGAAATAGTATATGGGAATAGCGTAATTGCAAAAGGACAAGTGAATTATTCTTCAGAGGATTTAACAAAATTAAAAGGTGAGTCAAGTAAATTATTGATGGAACAAACAGATAGCAAGAAACCTGAAGTAATCCATCGTGATAAATTAGTGATATCTATGAAGGAGGCATATAATTATGAGTGATTTATTAAACAAAGCACAATTAGTCAAAAATACTACTACTTTGCTTGCAACAAAGACAACAACTCAAAAAAATGATGCATTATTATTGTTATCAGATGAATTATGTCATCAAAAAGATTTTATCATGAAAGAAAATACACGAGACATTGATAAGGCAAGAAAGAATGGAATACATGAGTCTTTAATTGATCGATTAATTTTAAATAGTGAACGAATTGATGATATGGCAGATGCACTTGTACAATTAACAAAATTAGATGATCCAATTGGAGATGTATTAGAAGAGTGGACAAGACCAAATGGATTGAAAATTAAAAAAACACGAGTACCAATTGGTGTTGTTGGAATGATTTATGAGGCGAGACCAAATGTGACAATTGATGCAGCAAGCTTATGTTTAAAAACAGGTAACGCCGTTTTATTAAGGGGAAGTTCTTCTGCTATTCATTCTAATACAGCTCTTGTTGAAGTCATTCATCAAGCATTAAATAAATCTGAGTTACCTGCTGACGCCGTTCAACTAGTGGAAGATACAAGTCGTCAAACAGCAGCGGAAATGTTTAAGTTAAATGCATATCTAGATGTGCTTATTCCTAGAGGCGGTAAAAATTTAATTGATACAGTAGTTGCAAATTCATCCGTACCAGTTTTGGAGACTGGAGCAGGGAATTGTCATTTATATATTGATGAAACAGGAAATAAAGAGATGGCAATTGAAATAGCGATTAATGCAAAAACGCAACGACCATCTGTTTGTAATGCTATCGAGACAATTCTAGTAAATAAAAATTGGGCTACTAATCATTTAAGAGAGTTAGTAACCAATTTAAAAGAAGCGAATGTCTTAATTCATGGGGATGAAATAGTAAAAGCTGTAGATGACTCTGTTATTTTGGCAACAGACAAAGATTACGAAACAGAATACTTAGACAATATTGTCGCTATGAAAATTGTAGATTCTGTTGATGAAGCAATTGATCATATCAACAAATACGGGACAAATCATTCAGAATCCATTATCTCTGAAAATAATGAGAATGTTTTATCATTTATGAATGGTGTCGATGCTGCTGCTGTGTATCATAATGCTTCTACAAGATTTACAGATGGCTTCGAATTTGGCTTTGGTGCTGAAATCGGAATAAGTACTCAAAAATTACATGCAAGAGGACCAATGGGACTAGAAGCATTAACGTCAACTAAGTATTTATTATTTGGAAACGGACAAATAAAGTAATCTATTTTTCTTTTTAGTGAAATCTTGTATAATAAAGCAGAAAATACTAAATAAAAAGGAGTAATTCATAATGGGACAAATTTTAGTTTTTGGACACAAAAATCCTGATACAGATACAATCTGTTCTGCTATCGCATATGCTGAGTTAAAAAAAGCATTAGGTATCGATGCAGAGGCAGTTCGTTTAGGTGAAGTAAATAATGAGACTCAATATGCTTTAGACTATTTCAAAGTTGATGCACCACGTATGGTTGAAAATGTAGCTGATGAAGTTGACCAAGTTATACTTGTAGATCACAATGAAAAACAACAAAGCGCAAGTGATATCGATCTGGTACAAGTATTAGAAGTAATCGATCATCACCGTATTGCAAATTTCGAAACTAAAGACCCTGTTTATTATCGAGCGGAACCAGTTGGTTGTACTGCAACGATTCTATTAAAACTATTTAAAGAAAATAATGTAACAATAACAAAAGAAATCGCTGGTTTGATGGTTTCTGCAATTATTTCTGATTCATTATTATTCAAATCACCAACATGTACAGAACAAGATGTACAAGCAGCAAAAGAACTTGCATCTATTGCAGAGATAGACGTTGACCAATATGGACTCAACATGTTAAAAGCAGGAGCAGACTTAAGTGATAAAACTCCGCAACAATTAATTACACTGGATGCGAAAGAATTTGATATGAATGGATATAAAGTAGAGATAGCTCAAGTAAATACTGTTGATATAAATGATGTACTTTCTTTACGTAGTGATATCGAAAAAGCCATTGAAAAAACAGTTTCAGACAAAGGACTAGAATTATTTGTGTTCGTCATTACTGACATATTAAACAATGATTCTGTTGTATTAGCAATAGGTGAAGCAGAAGAGAAAGTAGCTCAAGCATTTAATGTGACGCTTGAAAACAAGACAGCTTTATTAAAAGGTGTTGTTTCAAGGAAGAAACAAGTTGTTCCAAATCTCCAAGCCACTTTTTAAAGGTAAATATAGGAATTATATTTTATCCGAACTACTATTCGTGTCATTGTAGTTCGGATATTCTCTTATTTTAGAATGAAACAAAGTAAAAAATATTTTCTAATTTATAAGTTTATGCTAGTATTAATCTAACAATTGAAGTAGGAAGGGTTCGTTATAATGAGTACAAAAGTTAATCCAATCCAAGTAAGAGATATTATTATAGCAAATCAAGTATTGAAAGATGTCGTTGTGAAAACACCGTTACAATTAGATCCAATATTATCTGAAAAGTATGAATGTAATGTCTATTTAAAAAGAGAAGATTTACAAGTTGTGCGTTCGTTTAAAATTAGAGGGGCGTATAATTTAATGCAAGGACTTACGAAAGAAGAACTTGCTAATGGCGTTGTATGTGCGAGTGCAGGTAATCACGCGCAAGGAGTTGCATATTCATGTAAAGCATTAGGTGTAAAAGGTGTGATTTTTATGCCAAGTACGACACCAAGACAGAAAGTGAACAGAGTAGAATTCTTCGGTGGACCTTTTGTAGAAATTCGTTTAGTTGGTGATACATACGATGATTCCTATGATCAAGCAATGATATATTGCAATGAACATAATGCTTCATTTATTCACCCTTTTAATGATACACGAACAATTACAGGACAAGGAACTGTTGGCTTAGAAATACTCGATGCAATGGAAGAACAAATTTCTCATGTCTTTATGGCAGTTGGTGGAGGCGGATTGATTTCCGGCGTAGGTTCTTATATTAATAGTATTAGTCCAGATACTAAAATTATCGGTGTAGAGCCTGAAGGTGCAGCGTCAATGAAAGAAGCACTCAAACAAGGTAATGTAGTCAAATTAGATAAAATAGACAAATTTGTTGATGGTGCAAGTGTAAAACAAGTTGGGAATATTTCCTTCGACATAGCCAAGCAATTTATTGATGATATTGTTACAGTGCCTGAAGGTAAATTATGTACAACCCTTCTTGATTTATATAATGAAAATGCAATTGTAGCAGAACCTGCTGGTGCTTTGTCCATTTCCGCATTGGATTTCTACAAAGACCAGATTAAAGGAAAAAATATTGTATGTATTATCAGTGGGGGAAATAATGATATTGATCGTATGCAAGAATTTAAAGAGCGATCATTAATATATGAAGGATATAAACATTATTTTATTGTGAACTTCCCTCAACGTGCAGGAGCACTTAGAGAATTTATGGATGAAGTATTAGGTGAGAATGACGATATCACTAGGTTTGAATATACAAAAAAAAATAACCGTGATAAAGGCCCTGTTCTAGTCGGTGTAGAATTACAACATTCCGAAGATTATCCTAAACTAATTAACCGTATGGAGAAAAAAGGGTTCACATATATTGAAATCAATAAAGATGAACAATTATTTCAACTATTGATTTAAAAAGAGAAGAAGAAGGATTTTATTCCTACTTCTTCTTTATTTTTTGTAAGATTCATACGTATTTATTCCTTTAAGGTAATTTATACGAAAGGAAATAAAAATAATTACAAAAAATTGATCGTCTTACTTGGATTTATAGAAGATTAATTGATATGATAAAGAAGCAAGGAAGGTGAATGGAATGAAAGTATATCAAAATATGACGGAATTAATCGGAAACACACCGCTCGTTAAATTAAATAAAATCGTACCTGCAAACGCAGCAGAAGTTTATGTGAAATTGGAAATGTTCAATCCATCAAAAAGTGTAAAAGATCGAGCTGCATATAATATGATTGTAGAAGCGGAGAAGAGCGGTATATTGAAAAAAGGTGCTACGATTATTGAACCAACTAGTGGAAACACAGGTATTGGTTTAGCAATGAATGCAGCCGCAAAAGGGTATAACGCAATATTGGTGATGCCTGATAACATGACCCAAGAACGCATTAATATTTTGAAAGCATATGGTGCAAAAGTAGTACTAACACCTAGTAATGAAAAAATGCCTGGTGCGATTAAAAAAGCGAAAGAATTGGTTAAAGAAATACCGAATAGTTATATGCCACAACAGTTTGAAAATAGTGCAAATCCAGATATTCATCGAACGACTACTGCATTAGAAATTATCGAGCAAACAAACGGTGAATTAGACGGGTTTGTCGCAACAGCTGGCACTGGTGGTACGATTACAGGTACCGGAGAAACCCTTAAAGAAAAATTACCTCATTTACACATCGCAGTTGTAGAACCTAAAGGCTCACCTGTTTTATCAGGAGGTGTGCCAGGTAAACACAAACTAGTTGGCACAAGTCCTGGGTTTGTTCCTGAAATATTAAATACATCTATTTATGATGAAATTATCCAAGTAAGTGACGATGAAGCAATTGACACATTTAAAAAACTAGCAAAAGAGGAAGGAATTTTTGCTGGACCTTCAGCAGGTGCGGCAGTTTTCGCTTCTATACAAATCGCAAAAAAACTTGGTCAAGGGAAAAAAGTGGTTTGTATTGCTCCAGATACCGGTGAACGATACTTAAGTATGCACCTTTTTTAATTGTTTGTTTCTACTGAGTTAGAACAAGATTCCCATATACAAAAAGTTATATGGGAATCTTGAGTTATCTACAAAGTAAGATAGAGGAATAATTTTAATATGGCCCGAAACCTGGACCGAATGGTGGGCGAGGTGGATAAAATGGTTTTGGCCCTGGCCCGTAATACGGTGGATAAGGCCCATAATACGGTGGATATGGTCCATAGTATGGATACGGTGGACGAGGTGGTCCATCAACTAATTCACCACCTAAAAATCCTAACCCAAACCCTAACAATCCTGCTCCTAATGGTCCAATTGGTCCGAAAAAACGTTGATCATGATTTTCAAATGGTGGATTATAATAATGTTGTTGATTAGTATTTGGTAGCAATTGAATTCTCCTTTCAAGCATATGTTTCACTGTTACCTGATAGTAGCCTATGCGCTAGTTACCTATCTGTAAGGGTAAATACCCAATTATCGTAATTTTTTTTTGATGGAGGAATGGATGTGTATGAGAATAGTGACAAAGGATGAAATCAATTGGGAAAATGATTCCTTACATGAAGCGTGTCCAAGTATTACTCCATTATTGGTTAAAGATGACATAAATGCTCCATTAGTAATTGTCATTCCAGGCGGCGGTTATCATCATCGGGCATATCATGAAGGGCTTCCTGTAGCTAAATGGTTAAATGATAATGGTTATCACGCAGTACTATTAAGGTACTCAGTAGCTCCCATTCACAAACAAGAAGTGATTAATGATGGACAAACAGCGATTAGAACTGTAAGATACTATTTAAACGAATGGGGAATTTCTCCAAGTAAAATAGGAGTACTAGGGTTTTCGGCTGGAGGACACTTAGCTGCTATGATTAGCAATATCTTTGATGAAGGAGATTCTAAATCAGATAATCCAATTCTACATTTCTCCTCAAGGCCCGATTTTCAAATTCTATGCTACCCAGTTATATCTATGGGCGAAATAACGCATAAAGGAAGTAGAGAGAACTTAATCGGAAGAAATCCAGATGAAAATATAATAAGAAAGTATTCCGCGGAGTTACAAGTATCTAGAAAAACCCCTCCCGCATTTATTTGGACAACAGCAAATGATGCTTCTGTATCTATGTTAAATAGTTTATATTATGCTGAGGCCTTATATAAACATCAAATACCTTGCAACCTGCACGTATTTCAAGATGGTAAGCATGGGTTAGGGTTGGCAGAAGATCATGCACACACATATTTGTGGAAACATACATGTGTGGAATGGTTACATACTTATATTAGAGGTGACTAAATTGGTTAAAGTAAAAATGTTAGTACAATCAACTTATAATGGACAATTACTAAGAGAAGGAAAAGTATATGATATAGCAAAAGAAACTGCCGAGAGATGGCAATTAAGTAAAATTGCTGAGATTGTCCAAGAAGACTAGTCTTGTTTACTCGCTTCACATAACTTGCGTAGATTCTTCGCAAAATGTTCTTTTTGTTCTGCTTTTAATTTTTTAGGCCCTTTAGTGCGTAAACCTGCTTTTCTTGCTTGTGCACTAAAGTGTCTATCTTCTAACATTTGGTCTATTTTGTCTTTCGAATAAATAAAACCTACATGATGAATGACTTGACAACCTTTTTCTAATGCTAGTGCAGCTAATCCATAATCTTGGGTAACAATGATATCATTTGCGCTAGACAAACCTACAATTTTGTAATCAGCAGCATCATGGCCTGGATCTACATAACTGACTTCTACATGATCTGGATATTCAACTAGTGAGAAATGACTATAACTTTTGACTAATAGAACTTTTATTTCATATAATTTTGCTACTGCTATCGTATGATCAACAACTGGACAAGCATCTGCATCAACGATTATCTTCATAAAAAAACACCTTTCCTATTCTTAATTAATACATCCATATTATCAATTTATATAGCTTTCTAACATAAAATATAGTATGATTTTCTTATTATGCATAGAAAGCAAGGGAACTAGCGATGAACGAGTATTTGAAACAACAAAAGAATAATATGTTACAATTACTAGAAAAATTAGTCAATATTGATAGTTGCTCCAATGATAGAGATGGTGTAAACCAAATTGGAGACATAATGACAACTCATTTTACTAAACTAGGTCTACAAATAAATAGATATAAAAATGAATTGTATGGAGACCACTTAAAATTCCACTCACGCACAGCTAAAGCGAGTCCAAGTATATTAATTATAGCACATATGGATACAGTCTTCGAAAAAGGTACAGCAGCAAATAGACCGTTTCGAATCGATGATGATAAGAAACGTGCTTATGGGCCTGGTGTAATTGACATGAAATCAAGCTTGGTGTCTGTGTATTATGCGATGAAAGCATTAAAAGAATGCAATAGCGATGCATTTCATGAAGTTGAAATTTTACTGACAAGTGATGAAGAAGTTGGCTCACTTACTTCTAGAGCTATAATTGAAGAAACTGCAATTACAAAAAAATTTGTGTTAGTTATGGAGCCAGCACGCAAAAATGGTGCAATCGTTTCTGCGCGAAGAGGAAAGGGGCACTTCACTTTAGAGGTGATTGGAAAAGCTGCACATTCTGGGATAGAGCCAGAACGTGGAAGAAGTGCAATTGAAGAATTAGCACACAAAATCATCCAATTACATGAATTAACAGATGAAGAAGCAGGTATACATGTAAATGTAGGGTTAATAGAAGGTGGCACATCTGTTAATACGATTTCAGATCATGCACAAGCAGAAATAGATGTAAGGTTTAAAAACCAAGAACAAGGAAAAGTAATTGAAAGGCAAATTAAACAAATTTCATCACACTCAGAAGTGGATGGTACAAAAATTGTGATTGATGGTGAAATAAATAGGCCTCCGATGGAAAAAACAGACCAAACAGAAAGACTGTTACGCATTATTAAAAAGGTAGGAGACGATTTACAACTATCCATTATAGACACAGAAACGGGTGGAGGTTCAGATGCTTCTTTTCCAGCGGCATTAGGTATTCCTACTGTAGACGGCTTAGGTCCTGTTGGTGGTAATGCGCATAGAGAAGATGAATATTTAGAATTAGATTCTTTTATACCACGCACACTATTACTTGCGCATGTGATAGAAAAATTAGTTTTTAAAATGAAAAAAATATAACGTTTATTCCTTATAAAAATAGTGGAAGGTTGACATATAAACATGTCAACCTTCTTTTTTTAGTGCCCAGAAACTAGGCGACTTCATTAACCGCCCTACGGCATAGAAGACTTACCGAATGTGAATACATGAGGTTTAGTCGCACTTGTACTGGTGAGTATAAGTCATCATCGATTCGCAAGCTCATCGTGATTCCTTTAACTCAGTTGGTTTATTCCAGTCGCTACGTTTCTATACGGGCACTTCCACTTTTATTTTTACCCGACATTATATGTTTGTTTCACTTTGTATAACTCTTCTTTTAAGACTTTTTCTTCTGTTTCTGTTAATGGTACTAAAGGTAATCTTACTGAACCTGTATCTATTCCTACATAATTTAATGCAGCTTTTACTGGTGTAGGATTTGGTGCAATAAATAATGATTGCATCAATGGAAGTAAGTCTTGATGTTGATAGGCAGCGTCTACTACATTTCCAGATAAAAATTGGAATATCATTTGTTGCATTTCTTTTCCTATAATATGACTTGCTACAGAAACTACGCCTGCACCACCTATAGCTAATATAGGTAATGTAAGACTGTCATCTCCACTATATAGAGAAAAATTACTTGGAGTTTCTCTAATAATCTTAGTCATTGCATCTAGATTACCACTTGCTTCTTTTACACAGACAATATTGTTTATTTTTGCTAATTCAATAATCGTTTCGGGAAGCATGTTTACACCAGTTCTGCCCGGAATATTGTAGAGCATAATAGGTAACTTAGTTGCTTCAGCAATTGTTTTGAAATGCTCATAAATCCCTCTTTGAGATGGCTTGTTATAATACGGACATACTAACATAATAGCATCCACACCGAATGATTCGACTTGTTTTGTTAATTCTAACGAAGCGTATGTGTTGTTAGAACCCGTTCCAGCTATAATTGGAACACGTTTATTGACAACTTTAACGACGTATTGTATAAGTTGAAGTTTTTCTTCATGTGTCAGAGTAGGAGATTCGCCTGTTGTTCCATTGACCACAATTGCTTCCGTACCATTAGCTAATAAATATTCTACTAATTTTTCTGTTTTTTCATAATCAATTTGACCTGTTTCATTAAATGGTGTCACCATCGCTGTAATAAGACGTCCAAAATTCATTATTTTCACCTCTCGAAATATGTTGTTGTTTGCATTTTCGTCAAAAGGACTTTACTCATTTAAATAAAAAATACCACAATGAGAGATCTCATTGTGGCATCACATGTAAATAGTATTTAGACAGATGCGTGAGATAGCCCTCCATATAGATTGATTTGTCTATATGACAGCCCCACATTTATTTAATGTAGGACCAGTATGAATATATGATGCGGTATATTCATACTTCGGCAAATCCCCCTTTCGATAGTTTTCATAAGACACATCTCTTCAAACTATGTACTAATGGTCATTGCACCTCTATACTCACTTCAATAAATTATTGAAGTAATATAAAATTCATTTTTAATTTTTGTTAATTTTCATCATATCAGAAACATTCTATGATTGCAATGAAATACAACAAATTCTTCGATAAACTTATATGTACGAACAAATTTGAGAATATGAGAAAAAACACATACAATTATTACAATCTTTTCTATTTTAATATTGAAATATGTTCGTACATGTATTATGATGTAATATATAGTTATTTTATACTATGTCATATTAAGTTGATTACAAATAATCTATATAAAAACCATACAAGGAGTGAAATTAGAACTACAAATAATATGACTAAAGGATACATACGTGGGGGATAGTGTGATGAAAATAAAAAATAAGATAGGAAATAAGTGGAGAAAGAAGAGGACACCTTTTAAAATTCCTAAAATGGATGTTTTCAACAAATTTAGTATAGGTAAAAAGATAGCCTTATCATTCTTTGTTGTTATTGCAGTATTTGTGTTATCAATGGTGTATACGTTATCTTTAATAGGGAATATTGGCAAAAACATTGATAATTTAGAAACAAAAAGTGATCTAGCATTAGAAATCTCCGAATTGAGCACATTAACGGAATCAATGGGATTAAGAGTTGCTAATTATGTTCATTATTCTACACAGTCTTTTGTTGATGAATACAATGATAGAAAGCAACAGTTTGATAGTTTATCTGAAAAGATTCATAAGAGCCTTGAAGAAGAGGAAGAGAAAGAATTATTTACACAAGTATTAACAAATACAGAATCTATTCATACGATTTTTACTAATGATATCATACCAGCAGTAGAAGCGAATAACTTTGTTGAAGCAAAGAGAAGTGCGCAAACATTAAATAATATGCAATTAGAAACAGTAGTTGTATTAGAAGTACTAGTGGATATTATTAATGAAAATAGAGTTACATCTGTTAAAGATGCTAGTGATTCACAAAGTCAGACATATATTACAATGGCTATATCTGCAACTATTTCTATCATAATTAGTTTGCTTGCTGTTTTATTTATTAGCAAAAATATTACTACAAATTTAAATAAAGTCGTTACATATTCTAATCAAATTGCAAATGGACAATTAAATGCTGAAAACATTGAATATAAAGGAAATGATGAAATTAAGAAATTAATTACATCCATCAATGTGATGCGTGAAAATTTAAGAGAAATGATTAAGAGCATTGTATCGATTTCGAATGTTGTTAACACACAAAGTGAAATTCTGACAAGTAGCGCTAATGAGGTACATTTAGGTGCAGAGCAAGTTTCCGTAACAATGGAAGAGTTAGCTACTGGTTCAGATAATCAAGCAAATTACTTAAGTGATCTAACAGAAGAAATGCAAAAATTTAGTGTGAAGGTAACGAAAACAAATGAAAGTGCTGAATCAATTGAATCCTCTTCGGATCAAGCGGCAACACTCATATCAGATGGAAAAACATTAATGCAACATTCTATAAAGCAAATGGGTAGAATCGATCAAATTGTTACAGATGCTGTGAAGAAAATGAAAGTACTAGACAATAAATCAAATGAAATAACTAAGCTCATTTCTGTTATCAAAGACATTGCAGATCAAACGAATTTACTTGCACTTAACGCAACTATTGAAGCAGCAAGAGCAGGAGAACATGGTAAAGGATTCGCTGTTGTAGCTGACGAAGTGAGGAAATTAGCTGAACAAGTAGGTGTCTCAGTAAAAGATATTACATCTATTGTTAATAGTATTCAAGAAGAAACGACTATTGTATCTGATTCTTTGGTAGGTGGATATGAAGAAGTGAAAGAAGGTACTGCCCAAATCGAAGAAACAGGTCAAACATTTGAACAAATTAATCATTCTGTACATCAAGTTGTAGACAATATCCAAACTATTGCACTAAATTTAGGAGAAATAACTTCTAGTAGTCAGGAAATGAATGCATCGCTTCAAGAAATCGCATCTATAGCTGAGGAATCTGCAGCTGGAATTGAAGAAACAAGTGCTACTTCTGAAGAGACTAGTCAATCTATGAATCAAATGTTGACAAATATTAAAGAATTAAGCGAACTTTCTACTGAACTACATCAATTAGTTCAAAAATTTGAATTATAACTACCTAAAGAACACTCATTCTGAATAAAATGAGTGTTCTTTTATGAATACAGAAATTTTTGCGAAACTCTTCTATCAAAAACACTAAATTTTTGATGTATTTGATTGATAAATATAGTAAAATTAACCTATGAATAATTCTGAGTGGAGGTGGGCCAATGACAGAAAGAATAATAGGGTTTCTCACACCGATGCTAGATGGGGCATACTTTGGTCAAATATTAAAGAGTATACGAGAAACTGCAAAAGAACAAAATGTAAAGTTACTTGTAATTGGCACAAATGCAGAAAATTATCAAACACCTTATGGAATTGATTTTGTAGATGGTTGGATTGTACTAATGGATGCTGTAGATCAACGATACATAGATAAACTAAAGAAAAGAAATAAGCCAGTGATAGGTATAAATACAATGTTACAGTGTGATAATTATGTACATGTAGATAATGAAGATGCAATAGAGACAATGCTTGAACATCTTATCAAGCATCACTATACAAACTTTGCATATATTGGAGACTATGTCTTTTTTGACGCCAAAAAAAGGTATTATGCCTTCCAACATTATTTAAATCAAAAGGGCTTATTAAAAGAACCTTATTTTTTCGATTCTATCACGAATAGCCCTAGTTATATTGTAGATCAGATATTACATAGTGATATTCATTATGATGCACTTATTTGTGTAAACGATTTCGTTGCTTATAATATTATAAGAGAATTGAAAAAAAGAGATGTGCGTGTTCCTGAACAAATTGCGGTTGTTGGTTTTGATAATTCATACGCCACAAGATTTACCCAACCAATGCTTACAACAGTGAATCTACCTGTTAACGTAATAGGAAAAGAAGCGACATTACTCACATTAAACGAGATGGAAGGAAAAAAGTCCTCTCCAGCTATGATTACAACTCAAATAGTTTTAAGACATAGCTGTGGATGTGAGTATAACGAGTTCTCAATGGAAGATAAAGACCCTTCAGATACGTTTGATTATTTGACGAATTTAGTTTCAAGAAATTTTAATTTAGGTAATATTATGCAATCTTATTTATATAAAGATTTAATTGAGATGAAGTGGCTATTGCATACACCTTATAGAAAAGGATTCATTTTATTAAATGAAGAGAATCATTTCAATTGGAAAATGTATTATTTTAATGTTGAACAAATCGGTAAAGAAGAATTTGATTGGATTGCTAATATTGAAAAAAAACAATTCCCTACCAAAGAACAACTTTTGAATAAAGAAATTTTCCAAGATGAGAATACGATGGTAATCATACCAATCATTCTGGATGAAATAGAAATTGGGACTTTAGGTTTTGTCGGTGTGGATGATGAGACAAGCATGATCACGCCACTAAATACAACATATCAATTAGGTAATTTTTTTGCTTCTGCACTCAAAAGAGCAAGAATGGATCAAGATTTAAAAGCATATTCTCATAAATTAGAGTTAATTTCTACTATTATTTATGATGGAATATGGGAATTAGATCTTACAACAGATAAAGTAACAAGTACAGGTGGCATTCATAAAATTTTAGGATATACAAATACAGATGCAGAAATTAGTTTTTACAAATTAGTCCATTTGATTCACAAAGATGACATAGGTATTTTTTATCAATCTTATCGGAATGGTTTGGAAACAGGCGATGTATTTGATATCGAATGTCGCATGAGACATGTAGAAGGTCATTACCTTTGGATGTTTATTACAGGTCAACCTGAATCTAATCTATTTGGGGAAATGACAAAAGTAATAGGGTCAATTATGGATATTAGTGAAAAGAAAACACAAGAGAATCAAATTCAAGAATTAATCTATAAAGATTCTTTAACACAAATACACAATAGATTATATTTCAATGAGCAATTAAACAAGTTATTAAAAGTAATAAAAGAAGAACAAAAAAAGTTAGCACTAATTATGTTTGATTTAGATCAATTCAAATCAATTAATGACACGTTTGGTCACACAAAAGGTGACGAAATATTGTTAGAAGTCGCTGTAAGAGTGAGTGATTTATGTGTCAATCATGAAGTATTTTGTAGATTGGGTGGAGATGAATTTGTCATCATCATGCCTGATATAAATACAATAGATGATGTGATTACTTTTTCAGAACAAATTAGAAAAGTAATTGAAATGCCTTTTTTTGAACACTTTTTCATTTCTACAAGTATAGGCATTAGTCTGTATCCGAACGATGCGATTTGTGAAGAATCATTGACCATCCATGCAGACAAAGCGATGTATCAATCCAAAAAGAATGGAGGAAATCAAATTTCTGTGTATTCTTAAAAAACTATTGACAAGTTGGTATATTTTGATATAGTTAACTCGAAATAATAATTAAATAATGTAAAAATCCACTAGGGGTGTCTTTTGAAGACTGAGATTAAAGTAGGTGACTTTAAGACTCTTAGAACCTGATCTGGTTTGTACCAGCGTAGGGAAGTGGTCATATGAATAATATATAGTTTTTATATATTTTTTAAGCCACTTTCTTTGCGTAAAAGGAAGTGGTTTTTTGCATTTAAAAAATGGAGGGTATCCTAATGAAATTTTCTGAAGAATTAAGAAAAGTAGTTGATCCGATATGGGAGGAGAGTTTTCAACATCCTTTTGTGAAAGGAATTGGAGATGGGACATTACCAATTGAAAATTTTAAATATTATGTTCAACAAGACGCATATTATTTATCTCATTTCGCGAAAATACAGGCACTTGGAGCTGCAAAGGCAAATGATTTGGAAACAACAAGTAATATGGCGAAACATGCACAGGGTACATATGAGGCTGAATTAGCATTACATCGTACGTTTGCAGAATTATTAGACATTACACAAAGTGATGTGGAATTATTTCAACCTTCACCCACAGCATATGCATACACATCGCACATGTATCGTGCCGCATATGAAGGTCATCTAGGAGATATTATTGCTGTTATCTTACCGTGTTATTGGTTGTACTACGAAATTGGCGAAAAGTTAAAATATTGTAAGCCAGAACATCCTGTTTATCAAAAATGGATCGCAACATATGGGGGTGAATGGTTCAAACAGCAAGTAGAAGAACAAATTAATCGTTTGGATACTTTGTCAAAAGATGTAACAAATCAAGATAGAAAGCGGATGAAAGAGCATTTTATTATTAGTAGTCATTATGAACTGAGATTTTGGGAGATGGCTTATCGTTTAGAAGCATGGAGTGAAGAAGGAGCTATATCACGATGAAGATGAATAAGAAACTTTCCTTATCAGATATTTTAATTACAATCGTCATAGCAGTTGTATTTAGTGTGATTTATAAACTATGGGGGCCATTGTATACTGCTTTATCTGTATTTGGTATACATTTAGATCAATTTATTTATGGCATGTGGTTTATTGCAGCAACCGTTGCATTTCTTATTATAAGAAAACCAGGTGTAGCTTTACTTGCTGAATTAGCAGCAGCACAAGGTGAATTTCTATTTGGTGGACAATGGGGTATTAGTCTATTAATTTATGGTCTTGTTCAAGGAATTGGTTGCGAGCTAGTTTTTGCGATGTTTCGTTATAAAAGCTACACATTAATTGTCATGTGTCTGGCAGCAATTGGGGCGACAATTGGATCACTAGTTTTGGATATATATTATGGATATATCACAGAATTAGTTTGGTGGAACCTGACGTTATTAATTGCGATTCGTACAGTAGGCGCAGTATTAATAACAGGCATATTTGCTTACTATTTGGTAAAAGCATTAGAAAAAACAGGCGTCACTAAATATGTAAGGCCAATTCATTCTAAACATTATGAATCACTAGAAGAAGAAGCAAGGTGATATGATGCATTCTATTGCAATTCAAATAGAGAATCTTCGTGTAAAATTTCCAGATAAACAATCATTTTTGTTTAAAGATTTATCTCTTACAATTCAAAAAGGTGAAAAAGTACTAATAGTTGGGCCATCAGGATCTGGTAAATCCACATTATTAAAGATATTAGCGAAAATCATCCCAAAGATTGTAGAAGTACCTTGTAAATATGATAATGCTATCTTACCTGTACAACCAGGATATGTTTTTCAAAATCCTGACCATCAATTTTGTATGCCATATGTAGATGAAGAAATGGCTTTTGTGTTAGAAAATCAACTTATCCATCGAGATAAAATGAAATTGCTCATACGTGAATATTTAGATTTAGTTGGTTTAACTTTACCTTCTAACCATACATTGATAGATCATTTATCTGGTGGTATGAAACAAAGACTTGCTATTGCTAGTGTATTAGCTCTTCAACCAGATGTTCTATTTCTAGACGAACCAACTGCTATGCTTGATCAAGAAGGAACAAATCAAGTATGGGATACAGTATGGAATATTTCTCAAAATAAAACACTTATTGTTGTCGAGCATAAAATCGATAGAGTAATAGACTATGTAGACAGAATGATTATGATAGACGACTGCGGGAATATTATTGCAGATGGCAATCCACATACACTGCTACGTCATAAAAAGTCATTATTTCAACAGTATGGTATATGGTATCCAAATATTTGGAATGACCATCCCATCCGCATAGATACGCAGCCAATGAAGAGTGTAATGGAAATCAATCACGCATCAGGTTATTATCAAAAAACAAAAGCAATACGAATAGAACATGCACAAGTAAATGAAGGAGACTTCATAACAATCTCTGGACATAACGGAGCAGGAAAAAGCACCTTATTACAAATGTTAGCCAAATTAATAAAATATGAAGGAAGATTACATTTACCTTTCCTGAAAGACAAACGTGATTTCTATAAATATGTAGGATATGTATTTCAAAACCCGGAGTTGCAATTTGTCGCTAACAACGTGTGTGAAGAATTAGAGTTCTCTATTTCTCATATAAATAATCATAAAGAACGAATGAATAGGATAGAAGAACATTTAGCTATCTATGAATTAGATAATTGGAAAGAGGCGCATCCATATCAATTATCGATTGGGCAAATGAAGAGATTAAGTGTAGCGACAGCAACAATTCGAAAGCCTAAAATCCTACTACTGGATGAACCTACATTTGGCCAAGATGCATATTACACTTTCACTATGCTTGATTATTTAAAACAACTTCAAAATGAAGCAACAACGATTATTATGGTGACACATGATTATCATATAACAACACATTATGCCAATAAAATATGGTATGTACAGAATGGTGTCTTAACAGATATAGTTGAAAATGGTATAGAGGATGCAAACTGGAGGACAATTAAAAATGCACATCGAATTTTATAAAAATCCAACATGGTTACATTATGTTAATCCTACATTAAAGTTTATATTATTCGTATTTTTATTTATTTTCTTCCTATTCATTCATCACTTACACTTTTTGATATATTTCACCGTGTTGCTTACACTAATCTATTATATTCAATTAGGATATCCAATAAAGTTGCTTTTTCTGTTAAGTCTACCAATGGTAATTATTTTTTTCACATCGTTTGTTTCTATGGCGTTATTTGGTAAAGGAGAAACAACACTTTTTCAATTTGCTTTCGTTCATATTACAGAAGAAGGTTTATACAGAGGTATTCATTTAGGATTTAGAAGTGTTATTTTTGGACTTTTAGGGATGATTTTTGCATTAACAACTAAACCTGTTTATTTCTTTTATTCTCTTATGCAACAACTATCATTACCTCCGAAAATCGCATATAGTTTTATGGCTGCAATACGATTATTACCAAATATAATTCAAGAATTCTTATCTTTACGCAAAGCATTGAAGGTAAGGGGTGTGATATTTAAAAGGAGTATACCTGGTTTTTATCAACAAATAAAACACTATGCTATCCCAATCTTAGCACTAAGTATACGTCGTGCCTATCATATTTCAGTTGCTATGGAAGCAAAACATTTTACGAATAACAGAAATAGAACGTACTATTATATCCTTAAATATAGCAAAAGAGATGTATATTTTGTCTTTTTGACAATCGTACTATTATTTGCAGCATACATCTTACAAAGATTCTATCCATTTCTACCTATTGACCGAATTGTTGCTTGATTTTTTACTTGTTGGTATTCATTCCAACAGCGAAAGAATACCAACAAGTATTTTTAATATGCTACATTATTATTTTCTGTTACATTTTTAACATTGTACCACTTGCTACCTACATCTGAATAACGGGTATTTGTCATGATGACACTACTTGTTGTGCTATCTGTTCTAAAAATTGCTTCATTCATTTCTTTAATCACAGAACCTTCAATTTTTAATGAAACGTGAAATGTGCTACCACCAACTTGACGAACCATTTTACCAGCGTCTAATGCAGTAAAATTATATATTTCAACATTAGATGGCGCATTAATTTGAAACATTTTGTCATAGCCATGTTGAGCCATTCCTCCACGTATTATCACATTTCCACTTGCCTTTACAGTTAATGCATCCTCGCCAATATCTTCCCATACCACATTTTGTATAACTGCATCACCATATGTGTGTATACCATCCGCCGCTGGATGACCTAATACAACATTCTTTATTGTTGCTCCATCTTCTATTAAAAATACAGACTTTTGATTCTCTGCTTGACCACCATCACCTAAAGTGTCTGGATTTGCTACATATCGTTTTCCTTCACCATCAAATGTTTGTCCACTTTTAACAACGATTGTCTCATTTACGGTAATCGTTTCTTCTGGTTCCACTTCAACGATTTGCCACTGTTGATTCAATCCGTTGTGAAAATCCCATTGAACGACATTTGCTCCATTTGATAATGACCACTCGTATACTTCTAATGCTTTTCCACTAAAGCGATTGATAATACTAACATACCCATTACCCAAATCATTAATTTGCCATTGTTGACTCAACCCATTCCAATCTGCGTATTGTGCAATATTTGCCCCGTCTGTTGTTTGCCAATTATACACTTCCATTGCTTTAATACTATTTTGATTCACAATCTTATGATAGCCTTGACCAATATCTACAATACGCCATTGCTGGTTGTATCCTTCTAGATCATCATACTGAACAATATTTCCATTATTAGTTGTTGACCAATTGTACACTTCTAATGCTTTACCGCTATAACGATTAATAATTTTATAGGATTTACTAGTATCGTAACTTGCAGCGAGCTGTTGAACAGAAAAGAAGCAAATGGATAGTGTAACTACACTTAGTATCATTATTAGTATCTTAACTTTCATTCCAATCCCTCCAAAGCATTTTTTAACTATTGGCCAATAGTTCACAATGTAATTAAAACATCCTAACTTATTAAGCACAATAGAAGTTATGAAATAGAGCAATATATGTATATTGAACAAATGTTGAACTTGTCCGTAATAATATTTATAATCTTATACGTACAATTTATTGTTACACTATTGTTTTTTAAAACTTATTCTTGTATTCTTAAAGTGATAGCACTTTCATATTCGTATATGTTTAGGTGTAAGCGATTTTATAGGAGGGTATTATGGATAATAAAACAAAATGGAGTTTATTCGTTATTGCACTATTACTAATAAGCGGTATTCTATATATTGGATTACGTGATAGTGAGGAAAAAGTAGCAGATGGGAATCAGTCAGATGCGACGGATGATTTGACAAGTGAGAAGAAACCAAGTTTTTCAAATGTAGCCATACACGATCCGTCCATTATTAAAGATGAAGATACATACTATGTTTTTGGTACACATATTGAAGCAGCTAAATCAACTGATTTAATGAATTGGGAAACATTCACGAATGGCTATCAGTCTGTAGATAATGCATTGTATGGTAATTTATCAGAAAATTTAGCGGGTTCATTTGAATGGGCAGGGGAAGATGACGCAGATAGTGCTGGAGGATTTAGTGTATGGGCTCCTGATATTTTTTGGAATGCTGATTATGCAAATGAAGATGGTACACAAGGGGCGTATATGATTTATTACAGTGCTTCTTCAACATATATTAGGTCAGCGATAGGTTATGCAGTATCTAAAAATATTGAAGGTCCTTATACTTACAAAGACACGATTATGTATTCTGGTTTTACTGAGAACGAAGCATATGATGAAAATAGTGATGTGAACAAAGAATGGACAAATACACATTTAACACAATTAATTGAAGAGGGCAAAGTAAGCGGAAAAAGTGATGCTTGGTTTAATAGTGATGGGTCTTATAATAATCAGCAATATCCAAATGCGATTGACGCTAATTTGTTCTACGATGAAAATGACAAACTGTGGATGGTATATGGATCATGGTCTGGTGGCATTTACTTATTAGAAATGAATAAAGAAACTGGTCAACCTATTTATCCAAATGAAGATGGTTTAACAGAAGACGGCCGTTTTATTGATCGATATTTTGGAACACATATTTCTGGGGGTTATGGTAAATCAGGAGAGGGACCTTATGTTGTTTATGACAAGGAGAGAGAGTACTACTATTTATATGTAACATATGGTTGGTTAGGTGCAGATGGTGAATACAATATGCGAGTATTCCGATCTGAGAATCCAAATGGACCGTATGTCGATGCGGATGGAAAGCCTGCCGTATTACCAAATAATACAGATAATGCACCATTTGGAAACAAAATGATGGGACATTTCTTGTTTGATCGTAAAGTAGGAGAAGAAGGTATGGGTAGCGGATATGGTTACATGTCACCAGGACATAATTCTGTCTTCGTTGATTCTGATACAAATGAACAATTTGTTGTATTCCATACTAGATTCCCAGACACGGGTGAAATGTTTGAACTAAGGATTCATCCTATCTACTTCAATGAAGAAGATTGGCCAATATTTGCTCCATACCGCTATACTGGTGAAAAATTAACTAAAGTATCTGACGATGAAGTTATTGGGGATTATCAATATATCAATCACGAAAAAGATAATAGCAACATACTAAAACATTCCTCGTTCATAACATTACATGAAGATCACACTGTTAGTGGTGAAATAAAAGGAACATGGGAACGTTATGATGATTATCGTATAAAAATTACAGCGAAAAATATTGAATATGATGGTGTTGTAGTCAAACAGTGGGATCCTAAATCGAATCAATATGTTCTGGCATTTACCGCATTATCAAACAAAGGTGTCACCATTTGGGGTAGTAAAGTTGCCGCATTATCAGATGAAGATGTTGTAGCAAAAGTGGAAAAAGCCTTGAACATTGGTCAATTAGAGAGTGTGAAAGATGATATCACCTTACCTAAAATAGGGGTAAATAATAGTAAAATTGAATGGAAGAGTTCTGATGAATCAATCATCTCCGTAAATGGGAAAGTTAATAGACAAAATGAAGATCGTACGATTCAGATTACTGCAGTTATCTCTAAAGGAGAGAAGTCGATAAATAAGGAATTTGAAGTAATTGTGAAAGCAAAAGACGAGTCAGATAAAGTGATTGAACAATATACGTATGCATTTGATGATAACTTATATGAAACAAATGACCAAGCAAATGCAGGATCTATTACTGGAGATCGTTTGAATAATAGTAATGGTGAGATTACGTATGAAGAAGGGGTACTAGGCAAAGCAGCATATTTCAATGGGGCGTCAGGTATTCGTCTTCCTTCTAGTTTAATTCAATCCGATTCTTATTCGATTTCTATATGGTTACATCCTGAAGAATTGACCCAACACACGCCAACTTTCTTTGCTGCAAAAAATGAGAATAGTTGGATTAGTTTAGTTCCTCAAGGTGCAGCGAATGGGGAAACAATGGTGTGGTCTGGAAGTGCGACATGGTATGATGCACCAATTGGTCAAACAATTCCGGTAGGAGAATGGTCACATATTGGAGTAGTTGTTGAGAATAGTGACATACGTGTATACCTTAATGGAGAGAATGCTTTCAATGGGAAAGATTTTCCTAAAGTATTAGATGAAATGAGTAGTTACGGTCTTGGTGTGAATTATTGGGACCCACCATTTAAAGGAATGATGGATGAATTGCATATTTTTAACAGGGCAATTACTGATAATGAAATGAAAGAGTTAGCGAGTATAAATGATTAAAAAAGATGATTAATGTAAAGAAGGCAACTTACACTGTTGTCTTCTTTTATTGTCTTTCGTGTAGAATTGAATTAAGATGAATAGGGAAGAAGCTACTAAAGGAGAAATACGTCGTGGAAAATTATTTAACTTATGAACAAATAAAAAGCAAGTGCGAAAAATTAAGTGAAGAGTATGAAATAGATGAAACTCATTTTTTTGATATCATTTATATAATATTAGATTCTGATATTTCTGTTGAATCAAAACTAATAAAAAGTTATCAAGAATTATTAAATAAAGTGAACGATGAGATCAACACAATGGAACAATTCATGGATGTCAGACCAAGTTGTGCAATGGGATGTGCGTTTTGTTGCTATTATCCAATCATTATTAATCATCTCGAAAAGAAATGTATGGAGGAATCTATTCGTGCAATGCCTGAATCCAGACAAAACAAAATAAAATCACATATTCTTTCATATAAAGAGAAATATAAAAATGAATTAGTAGAATTATCCAATCTAGATAGAGATAACGAACAGTTCAAAAACAATTACAAAAAATTAAATATTCCATGTGTAATGTTAGATACTTCTACGAATTCATGTCTAGCATATGAAATTAGACCATTACCTTGCAGAACATATGTGAACTATGCAAATCCCGCTGTATGTGCCACATCCACAATGCCGAAAGAGCCCGTTAGTTATGAATTTCTTTATTCACAATATATGGGAGCATTACATGAATTAGTTAGTGAATTATATGAAGAAGATAATCTAGGTTTTGCCAGATACCCTGATGATTTTTATGAAGAAAAAATGCTATTTGAATGGTTTGCTTCAAATCATGAATAGATAGTACAAAAAACAGACCTATTGAATCAAAAGGTCTGTTTTTATATGAACGTTAAGTTACATGACACTACTCAGTTTATTTGTCTGTTTTGCAATTAAGATTGGTGATTTTATTGAACCGATGATGGTTTCTTTTGATGAAATAAAAGAATGTTTATCAACAATTGCATTTTCAATATATGCACCAGATTTAATGAGACAGTGATCAAAAATAATAGAATTCTTAATTGTTGCACCTTTTTCGATAGTGATCCCTTGAAAAAGAATGCTATGATCAATCGAACCATAAAGCTGACATCCACTACCTACAAGTGAATTGCAAACTGTAGCATTTTTCCCATACTTCGTTGGACTATAATGGCTTTCTTTTGACTTTATGATTTTACATTTTCGCATTAAATTTTGATAATTATTTCTATTTAGTAATAACATGCTACAATGATAATACTGTGTTGATGAATCCATGTAATAATACTCATCTACATATACATATGATTCTGTATTGTATTGCTTAAATTCTGTAATGATTACATTGATTAATTGTTTGCAACTAGTTAATTTTGCTTTCTTGATTAATTGAATCAAACATTCTTTCTTTATCATATATACTCCAGTAAATAAAGCTCCATTATGATGATATGATATTTCTTTCACTTTTCCATTTACATCACTCATAACGGAGATAGAATTAGAACGCTTTTGAGTATCATTTGTCACAAGAAACGTCATATCATTATTGTTGCTAATATGCTGTTCCATCATTGATTGATAAGAGGTATTAGTAATAAAGGTACTACCACTAATTAATAGATGTTCTGCATTACTTTTTTCAATACAATCCCAATTTTTAATAAAATAATCTATATCACTTTGTTGTATTATATCAGGAGAAGAAGGGAGGATGTATAGTCCTTTCTTGTAAGTATTTAATCCCCAATCTAAACCTGAGCCTAAGTAATTCAGTAAAGAGCGAGATTTAGTATGTGTAAATATGGCAATTTCATTTATTTCTGAATGAATAAAATTGTTTAATGTAAAATCAATAAAACGGTAATTAGAAGCAAATGGTATTGCAGCTACACATCGATCATTTGTTAACGATGAAAAATCATCTCTATCTGTCATTAAATTAATAATCCCCATTACTTTACTCATATGTTTAAACCACCGACTTTTTGTTCTGCTAAGATATATTCATTTGTTAAAATAAGCGGTTCTTCTGTTATCGGTACTTTAATAGTGGTGTAATCTGGAATAGTAACATTTTCTTGAATGATGACTCTTTCTAAATCAACATAACGACCAATTGTCGCTCCTTGATGAATGACAGACTGCGAGATTGTGGAATATTTATTTACATGTACATTTTCAAATAAAACGGAATTCTGGATAATTCCTGCAATCATACACCCATTACTTACAATCGATTTGATGACATGGCCACCTTCCATAATTTGATGTGGTGGAAAAACACGATTATGCGTATGTGTAAACAAATGTGAATCCTGATTGAATTCAGTAAATTCACCGTCTAATAATTCCATATGCGCTTCCCAGTAACTTTCTATTGTTCCAACATCTTTCCAGTATCCTTGAAAAGGAAATACATAAAGTTTTTTATTTTGTTGAAGCATCTTAGGTAAAATATCCTTGCCAAAATCATGGTTAGATTTGATATTTTCATTATCTTTATTCAAATATTCTTTCAATATATCCCAATTGAACACATAAATTCCCATTGACGCTAAATTACTTTTTGCATGCATTGGCTTTTCTTCAAATTCCGTTATTTCAAACTGAGTATTTCTATGAATAATTCCAAATCTCCTGGTGTCTTCCCATGGTACATGAATCGCTGAAATGGTAACATCTGCTTGCATATTTTTATGATGTGCGATTAATTTGTTATAATCCATATGATAAATATGATCACCTGATAAGATAAGTACATATTCTGGTTGAAATTGATCAATATAATCTATATTTTTAGTAATTGCATCAGCCGTTCCTTCATACCATTCTCCACCATTTACATTTGTGAAAGGGGAGAGAAGTGTTAACTTATTCTTGGAATGATCGAAGCCCCAAGCATTTCCTGAACCAATATGTTGATGAATTGTATGTGCTTGGTATTGCGTAACAACACCTACTGGAGTCATGTTCGACTGCATACAATTGCTTAAAGCAAAATCAATTATTCTATATTTTCCACCAAACGGTACGGCTGGTTTGGCTATATTACTTGTTAACTTACCAAGTCTTTTTCCAACACCTCCAGCTAACAACATTGTTACACATTCTTTCTTCATTAATTGTTTCCTCCTTCACATACATAGAAACACATACATAGAAAAATATCGATTGAAGTACTGTAGTGGAGGTAATGACTCACACTAATAATAAAAATCAGACAGTATTCAATTAAAAACGAACTGTTATTATCCTATGTGTGAAGAATAGTATTATTACTACAAATTAATATAAACCGCTTTCACAACATATTATTTTGTTTTGGATTCAAGAAGTTCAATTGTATGGTATTGCAAGGATTCAAAGCTAAAGTGGTAAGAGAATAAATGAGCAGTTGCTAGAATAAATCTATTACATAATAAACAATTGATAGTGTTGTATATATTGTTATAAGCCAATAGATTTTATGTTTACACGTATAATTTAATTTAAAGGAGTGATTACAGATTACATTCATACATGAGCAAAAAAATAATGTGCGTTTGAAACAATAGAAAGTTAGAAAGTTATGATGAAGAGTAATATTTCAAATTATATGAACAGATTGAGTCAAGTAAGAACAATGATAGGGAGCATACGTGTATTAGTGTTAAATTTGTTTGTACTATTAAATCATTTATTCTAGTTAACATAATATTTATTATGCGAAGTGATTAATCAGAAGTATCTCACTATCTCAAATGTTAAGTATACTTGAGATAGTGAGATGAAGTTTATTTTTTTAGATCCACTTTATTTAATGGTTTGATAGCTGGTCCTTCAATTACATTACCTTCGCAACTAAACCTGGATCCATGACATGGACAATCCCAAGTTTTTTCACTATTGTTCCAATTTAATTCACAACCCAAATGTGTACATGTTGTATCAACTGCATGTTCATTTTTTGATGCATCTTTGTACACACCGACCGTTTGACCATTGTGTTTAATTTTTGTTGCGCTTTTTTCTGTTAAATGATCTATCGAATTTGAATTACCTTCAAGCTTACCTTTAATAAACTCTTTTGCAACATTTGAATTGTTTGCGATGAATTGTTTCATATCAGGATCTGCATGAAATCTTGTCGGTCGATACAATTCCTCATAAGGATTCTTATGATCCATAATTAGGTCTGTAATTAAACTAGCTGCAACCATACTATTTGTCATTCCCCATTTTCTGTATCCACTTGCAACAAAAACCTCTGGATGCTTTTTATTGAGTCGACCGATATATGGTAATTTATCTAGTGTTTCATAATCTTGTGCAGACCATTGATATATCCATTTATCCACATTTAATGTTTGTTTTGCATCACGCTTTAAAATCTCATAAGGAGAATCCTCATTCTTATACTGCCCTGTTTTATGACTTTCTCCACCATATAACCATATTTCTTTATCATCCATGCGAATTGTTCGTAGAGAACGCTTCGGTTTATCTATTTCTAGGTACATACCACCAGGATAGGATTTATTTGATGTAAATGCAGTAACATATGATCTCTTAGGCTGCAATCTAGCACTATAAAATGCTTCACCCTCATAAAAAGGAAATTGTGTTGCAATGACGACATAATCACAAATTACTGTATGTTGGTTGACAGCTCTTACAACTCGGTGATCTGCATGATCAATGTCATAAACAGGTGTGTTTTCATATATTCGTCCACCATGATGAATAATTGCTTCAACGAGTTCCTTTATGTAAAGAATTGGATGAAATTGTGCTTGTTCTCTCATCTTTAACCCATACTTTATTGGGATTTGTTCTAATGGCAATTCAAGAAGTCCCTCGCCATTAATATTTAATTGTTGATATGCCTCAAATTCTTTTTCTAATTTTTTTTGATTTTTATCTTCGTTCGTATATAAATATGCATCTTGTTTCTCAAAATGGCATTCCATCTCATGTCCACTTATAATTGCTTCCATCTTCGTTAACGCTTCTTCTTGACTCTTATAATATTGAAATGCTTGTTCTTTACCGAAATGTGAAATCAATTCATGATATATACAATCATGCTGTGCGGTGATTTTCGCTGTAGTATGTCCTGTTGTAGCAGATCCAATTTGATTTCGCTCTACAACAACAACATTTACGCCATGTTTAGCCAATAAATATGCTGTAGTTATACCTGTAATACCTGCCCCAACAACACAAACAGTTGCTTTTTCGTTTTTATTCAGCTGGTCAAAAGACTTTATCTCTACATTTTCGTACCATATAGTATTTGTCATGGATACACACAACCTTTCTGTATAGTAATTGCTACTTTATAAGATTCACCAAAACAGAAAGGATTATTTATCTCTATTTTCTCTTTCGCATCATATAATATGTATTTACAGGTTGGTCTACTTTCACTTTTACCTTCATCATTGGGTGTCTCGCTTCAGTCAACGGCTCGTCATCTATACTATAAATTTCTTTTATTGTTTGTTTAAAAAGATGCATCTTTGGACCGAAAAACTCAATATCATCACCTATTTTAAAATAATTTCGCTGTTCGATTGTTGCTAGTTTCGTTTGGGGATCATAATCCAAAACCAGCCCTGCAAAATCATACTTTGGTAAACGTTCAGGCTTGCCAAAAAGCTGGTCTTTGTCTGAAGGTGTATGATAATAAAAACCTGTTGTAAGTGATCTTTGTGCTGCTTTCCAAATTTCATCAATCCACGTTTGTTGTAGTATATAGTTATTAGGATTTTGTTTATATTCATCAATAATTTTACGGTATACATTTACAACTGTTGCGACATAATGAATACTTTTCATTCGTCCTTCAATTTTTAAGCTCTCTACACCTAAATTAAGTAAATCTGGTACGTGTTCTACCATAGACAAATCTTTAGAACTCATTGTAAATGCTGCATCATCTGTTATGATTTGCGACTCATTTTCATTTGTCTCTTCAAATAAATCATATTTCCATCTACATGACTGTGCACATCCACCACGATTGGCATCTCTTTCTGTCATATGATTACTTAATACACACCTGCCAGAATAAGATATACACATGGCTCCATGAATAAATGTCTCAATTTCAATGTCAACATGTGCTTTGATTGATTTAATTTCTTCGACACTTACTTCTCTTGCAAGTACAACTCGAGAAATACCTAAGTCTTTCCAAAATTGAATTGCACGCCAATTTGTAATCGATGCTTGTGTACTTAAGTGTATTTCTAAATTAGGAGCAGCCTTCTTGCATAGTTGAATTAATGATGGATCTGCAATAATGACAGCATGAATACCTATTTCATACAATGTCCGAAAAAAGTCTTCTGCACCTTTTAAATCATCGTTATGTGCAATGATGTTCGCAGCAACATAAACTTTTGCATGATATTTCTTCGCAAAATTAACCCCTTCTACCATGTCTTCATATGAAAAATTACCTGCTTTTGCGCGTAATCCAAATTGTTTCCCACCAATATATACTGCATCTGCACCATAATGAATTGCAAATTTTAATTTTTCTAAATTACCTGCTGGAGCTAATAATTCTGTCTGCACTTCTTATCCTCACCTTATTATTAATAAATTTGTTTTTTGTAATAAAAACCTGTATCTAATTTTCTCTGCTTTGGTTGCATTGCTTCGATCTTTTCCATTAATTGAGTCACTTGACTAGCGTATATATCCGAATCTTCCATGTATACATTTATTGCTTCCCTGTAACATTTAGCCATTTCCACATTATAGTCCATACTTTTCAAAAAGCCGTTGACCCTTATTTTACATATTCCATTATCAAATAGTTGTGGCAAGTGTTTTAACATACATATATCATTTGTTGACATAATATGAGTTCCATTGACATCTTCAAATATCGGATAATGTGTATCATCTTCCTTAGCTTGTCTAATGAAATAAGCGTTCTTTTCCTCTTTATTCATTGATGTGTATTGATAATAATTGGATACAAGTGGTCTTTTTGATTGAAAAATACATGTCATTCCTTGGACTTGTACTTCTACAGGAATAGCTAAATTGTTTTGTATTTCTATGATCTCATCTAAAGATAATTCATTGGATAAAACTACCCTATCAACACCAATATCTTGCCAAAAACGCAATGTTTCATAATTAGTAGCTAATGTTTCTGGGTGATAAAATAATTTCGTCTTTATGTGTTGTTCTTTCACTATTGACATAACACCTGGATCTCCAAAAATGATTGCATCAACTTGTAGTGCATCTAATTTATTTATATAGCTTGTTAACTCATCTAGCATGTCTTCGTGAAAAATAGCATTAACAGAAACATATAATTTCTTGTTGTATTGATTTGTTAATTTTCTAATTTCAATAAGTTCGTCTAAATCTACGTCACCTAATGTTCTTAAACTAAACATACTGTGACCACAAATAACACTATCAATATTTACATCGTGAATCAGTAACGATGTTTCTTCTACATTTCGGGTATATGCAATTAATTCAATTGACAAAACAAACTCTCCTTCATGTTAGAACTACTTGGTTTTTTTATTAGCCACGTGTATCTATCTGAATTAAAATCTCTATCCACAAAATATAGTAGATTTTAATCCTTCTTGCAGTGATTCATTTCACACATCGGATTCATTTGATATACTAAAAAGAAAGCTATGTTAAATAACTCTGTTGATATTTGATTATAACGAACCCTTGTTCTATAATGAATTTGTAAAATTAAACGATATGGAGTTGGCAAGGATGGCATTGAAGGACATTATCGAAGAAATTAGAAAGTTGAGTACGGGAGACCAATACCGACTAAAAGAGTTCTTTACTAAATCTTTGGCTTCCTATTCCGCAAGTGAACCTGTTTTTAAAGAGGTTTCAGAGCGGAAGCATAAAGATGGATTTACTTGTTCTCATTGCCATTCCAATAACTCCGTTCGTTTCGGTAAGTATAATGTGAAAATGGGTAGCCGTACATTGGAACGACAACGATACCGCTGCAAAGATTGTGGAAAGACTTTTACTGATGTGACGAATACGCCTCTTCATCGTACTCATCTTCCTCACAAATGGTTGGAGTTCGTTCAGTGTATGATAGAAGGCTATTCACTGCGTAAATCGTCAGAGCTTTTAGAAGTTCATTATGTAACTTTATTTTATTGGAGGCATAAGCTCCTTTCAGCCATTAAAAAGATGGATTTTGACCAATTCGAAGGTATTGTGGAAATGGACGAGACTTATTTTCTCTACTCGGAAAAAGGGAAACGTAAAGTGGAAGGACGAAAAGCTCGAAAACGTGGAGGTTCGTCTTCTCAACGGGGTATCAGCAAAGAACAAGTCTGTGTTCTTGTTGCAAGAGACCGTCAGAAGGTAACATACTCGAAAGTAGTTGGTCAGGGTCGGATTATAAAAACTCGTTTGGAAGAAGCTATTGGGTCTAAACTTTCCTCTTCCAATGTTCTTTGTACTGATGCTTGGCGGGCATTTATGACCTACGCAAAAGAAAAAGGACTTGAACATTATAGATTTAAATCAGATGGTAAGGAACGGGTCCGTGGTGTTTATCATATTCAAAATGTAAATAGTTATCACAGTCGTTTAAAAGGCTGGTTAAATCGATTTAATGGTGTGGCTACAAAATACCTCGACCATTATTTGAGTTGGTTTCAATTTCTCGACCAAATCAAACATCGAAATGACGACACAACTGTTAGTAAGATGATTGTTGAAAGTAGCCTGTTTTCAATTGATGTCACCTATGATAAATTGCGTTTATCACAATTTTCATTATGAAAATCAAACGATGTACCGAAGGTGAGATAGGAAAAAAAGGGGTAGTAATAGATGGTTTATAATTTGAAATCAAGTTCATTCGATACAAATGATTTTATTTTCAACCTGCAAAAAAGGATTTCAGAAATAATCAAAGATGATTTAATTGGTATCTATATCCACGGTTCCTTAGCAATGGGAGGATTTAATCCGAACAGTAGTGATATTGATGTATTGGTCGTTACAAACAAGTCGATGACAGTTGAAACTAAAAGGAAATTAGCAAAGCTCTTATTAATGCATTCTAGTTCCCCATTTCCTGTTGAAATTAGTTTCCTGAATACTGAACAATTAAAGGTCTGGCAGCATCCTTGCCCATTTGATTTTCATTATAGTGAATTTTGGAGAGAACGATATGCAAATGATTTATTAAGTGGAACAGACAAATTTTTGAATGGTGATGTTAATACCGATGCAGATTTAGCAGCTCATATTACCATCACTAATAAAAGAGGGGTTTGTGTATATGGTAAATCTATTGATGAAGTTTTTTCTTTAGTTCCATCCTCAGATTATCTATCATCAATAATGGGTGATTTCACGGATTGTTTAGAAAATATCGAAGAAGACCCAATTTACTGTACGCTAAATTTGATTAGAGTTTATTGGTACCTAAAAGAAGGTGTTATTTCTTCAAAGCAAGAAGCTGGTAACTGGGGGTTATCTACACTTCCCAAAGAGATAAAAAACACCGTTGAAAAAGTGGTTAAATGTTATTCAAATGATAAAGATACTTATAGTTTTGAGAAAGATGAACTGGTATTCTTAAAAAACTACATTTCAAACGATGTAAAGAAATTATTGAACTAATAAGGGAACTCCTTAATACTGAAGTCCCCTCGTTTATATTAAAAATCAACATTATTGTTTAACATAGCTAAATTATTGTTTAACATAGCTAAAAAGAAAAAAGGTGATTTGTAATGGAGACAAAACATTTAATCGTTTCTGGAAAGGTGCAAGGAGTAGGCTTTAGAAGTTTTACACAACAAACAGCTAGTAAGTACAATATAGTCGGAACAGTTAAAAATTTAGAAGATGGTAATGTAGAGATTGTCGCACAAGGTACTGGAGAAGACATTACATTATTTATCAAGAAAATTCATAAGGGGCCTTTTTGGTTTGCAAAAGTTACTAATGTTGAGATTTCTGACATTGATAAGACTATTGAAGATAAGAGCTTCTCGATTATTTATTGAAAGATGTATAGTGGTCATATAGATATCAAAAAAAGAGCTACTATAATAGCAGCTCTTCTTTTGATATTCACTTTACTAGCATTAAATAGTGGTAATAGATTATTTATCTTCAAAAAATTTACGATTTAACGCTATGTACTCATGTTCTTCATCAGGTACTTCATCTTCCATATAAATCGCCTCTACAGGGCATACTGCTTCACATGCTCCACAATCAATACAAATATCTGGATCGATATAGAACATATCTTTTCCCTCTTCTATACAGTCAACAGGACAAACTTCTACGCATTCTCCTGCTTTTTCTTGTTCACAAGGTGATGTTATTACAAAAGCCAAGACTGTCCCCTCCTTCTATAAAATCTATTCATGTCATGTATAGTTACTAATACATTAACACATAAAACAAAAAAGCTCGATTATAATTATAGCTCATTTAGACTATAAATCAAATGAATTAGACATTTTTGTCCCAAATTCTTTCGACTAGAAATTCTCCACCAATTTTTTGAACTAAATACATATCTGGATTTGTAAGTGATTTCCACTCATGAAAACCAAACTCCACTTGAAATCTTTGTAACATTAATGCTAATAAATTCCCATGTGTTACGATAACTATATTTTGATAATTTGCATCATTTAAACATTCATTTATCACAGAATTAGCACGATTTAATGCTTCCTGTGAAGACTCTCCACCAGGAAGTTTAAATAGATAATTATGAAAAGATTGTTCTAGTATGTCTATCCAATCATCAATTGGTTCATTGCTTAACATTCTTTCTTCTAAACGTGTGTCTGTTTCAATCTTTAAATTTGCGCGGTCTGCAAATGGTTTTATTGAATCCTTTGCACGTAAATAAGGACTAGAAATAATTCGATCAACAGTAAAACTTAAATTGCCTATCGTGTTCGATAATTCAAATGCTTGTTTATTGCCTCTTTTTGATAGCGGCGAATCTTTGTGTTGACCTTCTGCATGACAATGACGAATGAATAATAATCTTTTCACATTTATCAGCTCCTAGGTGTAGCATAGCTAAATTCCTACTATTTAATTAAATATTCCCATTTTATGTGAGAATTAAACATACACTTTACAACTCGACGAAATATTCTTTTCTAAATCCAGCAATTCTATTCGTATTATCTATAATGAAATAAAATTCATCTGTTTCATTTTTAACATCGTATTCCTTCCCAGCTGTTAACACATCGTTCACTTTGTATTTCTTAGCGTTTGTATGAACACATTCAATTACTTTTATCGTATCATTCGATTCCCAATTTCGATGAATCATTGTAACTCCCCTTTCTCTATGAATCAATCATATCACGATTTAGAATTTATACAAGCCATCTTTAGTTTACATAATAATATTATTGTATATCCATTTAAAAACGTCATTGCTTTATTTTTCATCAAATAAAACTAGATATTGTTCCAATCCTTCTTTTTTAAAATTTTCTTTAGGAATAAATCGTAATGCAGCTGAATTGATACAATACCTCACGCCACCTTTATCTAATGGACCATCATCAAATACATGTCCTAAATGTGAATCTGCATCTTCACTTCTGACTTCAATACGTCTCATACCATGTGATGTGTCAAGATTTTCTTTTAATGAATGATGATTGATCGGTTTAGTGAAGCTTGGCCAACCACACCCTGCATCATATTGGTCTGTTGAAGAGAACAATGGTTTGCCGCTCACAATATCTACATAAATGCCATCTTGAAAATGATTCCAATATTCATTATCAAACGGTCGTTCGGTGCCATTCTCTTGTGTAACATGATACTGAATAGGCGTTAATTTCTTTTTTAACTCAGACTTAGAATATTGCTTTGTCCAATGCTTTTTGATAAATGATGCGCGTCCAGATCCTTTCTTGTACATCTGGTAGTGAAAGTTCTGTTTTTTATAATAATCTTGATGTTTTTCTTCTGCCGGATAAAATGTCTTTGCAGGTACAATCTCTGTAACAATAGGATTGTTAAACTTCTTACTATGTTGAAGTATCTCTCTAGATTTTTCCGCCATTGCCTTTTGATTTTCATTTGTATAATATATAGCTGTCTTATAGGAATCTCCACGGTCATGGAATTGTCCCCCATCATCTGTTGGGTCAATTTGTTGCCAATAATATTCTAGTAACTTTTCATAGGACATAATGGAAGGATCATAAGTGATTTCAACAGCTTCTTTGTGACCGGTCGTATTCGTGCAAACTTCTTCATAAGTTGGATTTTCTGTCGTACCACCTGTGTAACCTGACACTACTTGAATAACACCTGGTTGTTGATCAAATGGCTCCACCATACACCAGAAACAACCCCCAGCAAAGATGGCTCTTTCATAATTATTCGTACCCATTTTTCAGCCTCCTTCTATATATGTACTATTATTTTGCGCTTTTCTTCTATAAAAATCAAGTAGTCTGATTTAGTTGATACATAATCAATAGTTCAACCTACTAATTAAAAAAATCGAAAAAAATGTTATCACTGCTTCTAAATACCTTAACAGATTTAAAACGTGTTCAAAAAAAATAGCCACTCAACAAGCAAATTACTTGTTGAGTGGTTAAAAGTGATTTGTTCAGATGTATAGTTTAGGACCACTTTTTTTGATTTTATTTGCATTCTTTTTGTTAGATTCAACTTCTATAGATAATTCATCCGTTTGTGAGGTGGTTTTCTCAGTGTTTTCACTTTCCAATTCTGTAGTATCCTCATTGTTTAGTTCACTAAATGCTTTCATCATGTTAATTAATTTAGGAGCGTTTTTTATCATTGGTCCATACTCTTTAATAAGAGGAGTTGCCTGTTGTGCTACTTTTAATACTTGTTGGACATTGTTTAATGTTCCCATTAATTTGGAACCCCCACCAGCGACATTTCCTATTGATGATGGTGCCGTATTCGCAGGTATAATTTTTTGTAAAATCCCCTGTATACCTCGTGTAGCTTGTGGTGCTTGATTTGGCATAAATCCTCTATTAAAATGATTCATCATCTGGTTTTGTTGCATTGGTAATTGGCGATGCATAGGATATGGTGACTGATTCGGTTGACGAAACATATTCAAATGATCTCATCCTCTCATATAGTTCTTTATTAATATATGAAAGCTGCCTGTATTTGTATAGGCAATAAAATATTTCCCAGGCAAGCGCAAATCTAGACAAATTCTCTTATTTCCTGCACCTTATTATAATGTATGAAATGATGCGAATGAACCTTCATTTGTACTTGTCACGATTAATTGAGTCTTAATTTCTTCCTTCAATTGAGGAACATGAGAAATGACGCCAATAATTCGATGTCCTTGTTGTAAATCTTTTAAACATTGGATTGCTTGTTCAAGAGAAACTTCATCTAATGTCCCAAAACCTTCATCAATAAATAAAGTATCTAATTGCACCCCACCTGCATGGGATTGAATGATATCAGCCATACCCAATGCTAAACTTAATGCAGCTTTAAATCCTTCTCCACCAGAAAGAGTTTTTACAGAACGTCTTCTGCCTGTATAATGGTCTAATACTTCTAAGTCTAATCCGCTTTGAGCTCCTCTTCTTGCAATTTCTGTACTTCTGATTAATTGAAAACGATGGTCTGTCATTTTATCTAATCGGATATTTGCTTGTAATAGTATTTCATCTAAAAAAGTTGACAATACAAAACGTTCAAAAGATAATCGCTGACTATTATCCCCTTTTACTAATTTAGCAATTTCACCAATATGATAATACTCCTCTTCTTTTTCTTTCAATTCTTTCTCTAAATGACTAATCGATTGTTTGTATTTTTCAATTTGCTCCATTTTGATAACGAATACTTGTTCTTTTTGAGTCAGACTTGTGAACACTTCATTTGTTACTTCTATTTCATTGTCTAAGCTAGATAGATTAGGTTTTGTTTTATCCTCTAAATAATGATGTAATGTTTCTATTGTCTCTAAAACGACATGTTTTTTTTCATCAAACTCCTTAATCGTATTTTCTAATAATTGTATTCTAGCTTCAGGTAATAGAGACTGCTGGTAAGATTTCATTGAATCAAACCCATATTTTTTTAACATTTGGAGTAATGCTTCATACTCCATATTTTCTCTTTCAACTAATTGCTTTTCAAAATGAATACTTTGTTGCCATTGAGTATCTATTTTATTTCTCTCTTCCTTTAGCTTTTCTGTTGATTCTTTAATGGTATTCCACTCATCTATTTTCTTTTTGTAAGATTCTGTCAATTTATTTAGTTCAGCACGAAATTGTCCTAAGTTAGTAAACTCTTTCGGCATTTGTTCTTCAATTGTTGCAATTTTTGCTTTTGACTGTTGAAATTCCTCTATATACCTTTCATAATCTTTCTCTAGTAAGGACATTTTTTCTTTATTTGCTCCCATTTTATTCTCAATTATATGGATATCTTGAAGTTTTTTATTTAATTCTTCTATTTTGTAGTTTGTATCATTTAATACTGCTTTTTCTTTCTTCACTTTTTCAATCAGTTCTTTTTTTAGAGACGAGATACTATCTACATTCCATTGCGTTTCTTTTTCTGTTAAGGCATCGTAAAGTCTTGTTAGTAGTTCTTTCTTTGCTTCACCTTTTTCTCGAATAGCGTATAACTTGCGTTCCATTTGTGTATTCTCGTTTTCCATCTTTGTAACCTTTAACTTCTCTTCCTTTAAGTTCCATTCTGCCGCTAATTCGTGTGTTTCTACATTATTTAAGGAATGCTCAATAGAACCACAGACAGGACATGGTTGACCTGCAGTGAGTGTACTTCTTAATTCAGAAGCAAGGTTATCAAAATAACTATTCTCTATTTTTTCATATGCTTTATTCGCACGATTTACAAGTTCTTTGTGATCATCTAATAGTTTCTTTGTTTGCATGTATTCTTTTCGAAGTTTGGATCTTTCCTCTTCTTCATTAAGAATATCATTGCATACGTTTATCTCTCGGTTAAAATTAGTATGGTTGAATTCTGCTTGTTGTTTTTTGTTTTTTAATTTGTTCAATTGCTCGTTAAATTGATATTGTAAATCTTTCGTATGTTGTAATGTTTGCAATTCACCATTTAATTGCTGCAATGTTTGTTTAATTTGTTTGGTCTTTGTTTCGCGACTATCTCTTTTACGAATTAATTCTTCCATTATCATTACTTTTTCAAGTAACTGTTCTTGTTCATGAATATCGTGTCGCATTTTCTCACGAATCTCTTCTTCTTTCACTAATAAATCATATTGAGCTTTGATGGAACGGAATTTTTCTTCCATACTAGAAAGTTTAATTTTTAACCTTTCACTTTCTTTTTTTTGGTCTGCCGTCTCCAAGTTACGTCGCTTCCATTGCGTTTCATATGGCTTTATAATCTCCGCTTTCTTCGCTAAAGATAAGCTCTCTTTCTTCTGATTCATCTCTGGTTCCTTGTTTAATAATATATCTTTGTTCTGAGTAGCAAGTTCTAATTCATTAAACTTTTCAACTAATTGTTTTTTCACATAACGTTCTTCTTGTAGTGTGTTTAGTTTCTTTCTCTGGACTTCTTTTTCGTTTCTTAGTGAATCTAATTTAGAAACAAATTCTAAATAAGCATGATGTAATTGCTCCATGACAGGGACATCAGAAGATAGTTCAATGGAATCTCCGATAATTTGTGCTTTTTCTTGTTCTAATTTCCATTCAATTTGTTGAATTGTTTGTTTTAGATCATTCGCATCTTCTTTTATCTTTTCCGTCATATTTGCATAAAAATATGTACGAAATATCTTTTGTAAAATTTCCTCACGTTCTTTACTGTTTTCAGAAATCAATCTACGAAATTCACCTTGTGGTATCATAATCATTTTGCGAAATTGCTCATAATCTAAGCCAATTAAAGATTGCAATGTTTCATTCACATCTTTTATTTTGGCCTCTAACAATTCCCATTGATCATTATGTTTTCTATATAACGTTGCACTTGCTGGTTCTTCTGTAAAGCCCTCTCCTTTTAGTTTAGCTTTCCATTGTTTAGGTGATCGTACCACTTTATATTCGTGTTGATGAAGGGCAAATACCAACTCTACAACTGTCTGTTCTTCTCTTTCAGCAAAATGGCTTCTCAATGTGTCTTGGTCTCTATCTGTCCCACTTGCTTTTCCATAGATGCTATAACAAATCGCATCAAATATCGTTGTTTTTCCTGCTCCTGTTGGCCCAGAAATTAAAAAAATAGACTCAGCATTAATTTGATCAAAGTGGATGATTTGTTTTTTTCGATATGGACCAAACGCACTCAAACTTAATGATATAACTCTCATTATTAATTCTTCCTCTCATCCAATAGTAACTCTTCAATGACATTGTGCACATATTTTTTTCTTTGTTCTGGTATTTGTTCACCTTTTATCTCTTCATAGAACAACTCAAATAATTGTTCATGATTCATTTCTTGTCTTTTCTGAATAGATTCTCGATCTTTGATTGTTTGACCTAACATATGATTGCTTCTATTCAACCTCAGTATGTTCGGAAAGATGGTTCTTAGCTTAGAAACAGGGTCTAAAATCTCCCCATCATCTAATAACTCAATATGCAAATAATCTTTTGTACTAGTGAGAATTTTCTCCTCTATCAATTCTTGAAAATATCCTTTTACGACTTTTAAATCTCGTATTGGTTTTAGTTCATGTCTAGCTATTATGCAATCATTCTTGCCATTGATTTGTACAAATGTGATGGATTTTTTGTGATTTGCTTCTGAGAAGGAATATTTTAATACAGAACCGCTATATCTTACTGTATCTCGATATATTTTTTGCTGTTGATGGAGATGTCCTAACGCAACATAATCAAAGTCTTGAAATAAATTAGCATCCACATATGGACTACCACCAATCATCGTTAAACGTTCTTCGGATTCTGACTCAAGTCCTCCAGCAACAAATGCATGACCTACTAAGATGTTTCTGACTAATGGATTCCAACTTTGCTTTATTTGTTCGATAATTCTAGTCATCGCATGCTGATGAGTTAGGATATCATCATCCTGAAAATAGTCTCTAACATTGCTAGGTTCTAAATATGGAAGTAAGTAAAAATGGATTTCTCCATACTCATCAGAAAGAATGATTGGATCAAAAGCCTGTTCTATGGTTGTATGTAAATATAATTGCTGAGAACGAAATAAGGATGCTCCAAATCCTAATCGATCTGGACTGTCATGATTACCTGCAATTGCAAGAGTTGGTATATTCAGTTTTGTACAAATTTCTGTTAATGTATGATTTAATAATTCTACCGCTTCTTTTGGAGGAACAGATCGATCATATAAGTCTCCAGCTATAATAATACAGTCTGGTTTTTCTTTTTTTATTATTTCTATTAATTGGTCTAAAATATATTGTTGGTCTTCTGTCATATGAACTCCATGTACTATTTTGCCTAAATGCCAATCTGCAGTATGTAATATTTTCACTTTTCTCATCCTCACTATCTTTTCTTTCCATTCTATTATACAGGTAGAAAAAATGCTTGTCTATCGAGTTATGAACGTATGTTCGTTTTTAGAAATAATAAAAACCATGAGTGAATGTTCTACTCATGGTCAATTATCTTCTAAATATTGTTCAAAGCACTTGTCGAATGTGCTAATCGCTTCTGAAAAAGGGATATTCCACTCTAAATAACTACTAATCTCATCATAATCAGTAGAATATTTCGGAAAATCATGGTCATGAAACATCCACTCTGCTAACTTTTTTTCGTTATTCACATGTTTATTTCCACGATATCGCATCATATATTGATGAAAAGATTTCATATTCCAAATCCCTTTCTAATTTGACTCTTCCATGAATTGATTATGTTTTAATTTTCGTTTGCGATACACTATTTTTGACAGTGATATACTTATTTCATATAAAATAATTAACGGAATAGCGACAACAATTTGTAAAATAAAATCAGGTGGCGAAATCATTGTACCAATAATAATTAAAATAAAATAAGCATATTTACGCGTTTTTATTAAAAAACTAGGTGTAACCATTCCTAGACTAGTTAAGAACATTGTAATTACAGGCACTTCAAAAAATATTGCAAAAGGAAGTGTAACTCTAAATATAAAGCGGAAGTAGTTTTCTACTGTAAACATTGTATCAAACATACCATCATTTAAAGATAAAACAAATGGTAAAATGAGTTTTATAAAAATGACATAACCAAATGACAATCCGGTTATAAACAATATGAAAATGACTGGTATATAACTTGCAGAAACACGACGTTCTTTTGGAGTTAATCCTGGTTTAACAAATAGCCATAATTGCACACAGAAAAAAGGTAAGGTACCAGTAATCGCAACAATAAAGGCAATCGTAAATATGATCCAAATAATTTCTTCTGGAGAGATTAAATTTAACGTAATATCAATATGCTTTAAGAAGAAATCGCGTATATCATTAACAAAATAAAGACCTAATATGAAAAACAGTATGAAAACAACTGCTGTAAGTAACAAACGGTTCCTTAATTCTGCAAAATGATCTAAATAACCCATTTCTTTCTCGCTATGTTGTTTTTTCGCTTCTTTCTCTTTCATATGCGATTCTCCTTCATTTACAAGCTACTAAAAATTAACGTGAAAAAAGATGTAAAAGGGATTCTTTTACACCTTTAAGGTTTCTTTTGCTCATCATTATCATCACTCATAATGTCTTTTGTTGCTTTTTTAAATTCTTTTAATGAAGTACCTACAGCCTTACCAATTTCCGGCAGTTTAGAAGGTCCAAAAATAACAAGAGCAATAATTAAAATTAGAATTAATCCTGGAAACCCAATATTTGATAACATATTTATTCCACCTTCATTTACAATTACATTATGGTTGTTGCTTATCTACATCTTCATCAGTTAAATCTCTTGCAGATTTCTTGAATTCTCTTAGCGTTTCTCCTGTTGCTTTACCAATCTCAGGTAATTTTTTCGGTCCGAAGATTACTAATGCAATAATTAGAATTAATATTAATCCTGGAATTCCTATTCCTGATAACATAGAATACTACCACCTTTATTTATCAATCTGTCTCCATTATAGTATCACTTTTCTATCAACTTGTCTTGTTGATTTTCGATTTTTAACAGTTTTTTCTTTCTAATTGAATAAATGTGTGAGGATATTTATTTTTCTCATCTACCATTCCATCTGTTTTAGATGTAATCATCCATTCATCTTCATTTAAAAGTGGGAAAAATGTGTCACCATCAAATTCTGCATGTATCTTAGTCATATAAATTCGATCAGCAAAAGATAAAACTTGCTTAAATATCTCTACGCCACCTATTATAAATATCTCTTCTTCTGGATTCTCCTGTTGTAATTGGTGGATTGAATCGATATCATGAATAACTTTACAATCATCATTTGCAAACTGGGCGTCTCTTGTAAGCACGATATTCTCTCTTTTTGGTAATGCACCACCCATCGATTCATATGTTTTACGTCCCATAATTATCTTGTGATGTATCGTTTTTTCTTTAAAAAATTTCAAATCGTTAGGTAAATGCCATGGTAATTGATTGTCCTTGCCGATTACTCGATTTTGATCCATTGCAAATATTAATGACAACATACTGTTTCACTCCTTCTACACAGCTATTGGTGCTTTGATTGGTGGGTGTGGCTCGTAATGATCTAATTGAATGTCATCCATTCCAACATCAAATATGGAATCGAAATCTCTTAATATTAATTTAGGTAATGCTTTCGGTTCTCTTTCTAATTGTAATTTCACTTGGTCGATATGGTTCTTATAAATATGGGCATCACCCAATGTATGAACAAACTCTCCAGGTTGAAGGCCACATTCTTTTGCAATTAAACAAGTAAGCAATGCATAACTAGCAATGTTAAATGGCACACCAAGAAATATATCCCCGCTACGTTGATATAATTGACAGCTTAACTTACCATCAGAAACATAAAATTGAAACATGGTATGACATGGAGGTAATGCCATATTACTTGGCACGTCCTCAGGATTCCACGCTGTTACAATATGTCTTCTAGAACTTGGGTTTGTCTTAATTGCATGAATCACATCTTTTAATTGATCAATTGTTTGACCATTAGATGTTTTCCATTGACGCCACTGAGAACCATATACAGATCCTAAGTCTCCGTATTTCTTTGCGAATGCATCATCATGAAGCACAGCATCAACAAATGTATTCATTTCCTTTATGTATACTTCTTTAAATTCTTCATCGACTAAAATTCTATTACCAAAATCAGTCATATCAGGACCCTGATACGATTCACTTTCAACCCATTTCTTGAATGCCCATTCGTTCCAAATATGGTTATTATTTTCTAATAAGAAACGAATATTGGTATCTCCTTTAATAAACCATAGTAATTCGCTAACAATTAAATGGAATGGGACTTTTTTTGTTGTTAATAATGGGAATCCTTCTTGTAAATCAAACCTCATTTGATGGCCAAATATGGAGATTGTTCCTGTATTCGTTCGATCATCACGTTCAGAACCTTCTAGTAACACCTTATTACATAAATTTAAATATTGTTGTTCACTTTTACTCATATTATCATACCTTTCATATTACATTTTAGTAACATTTTTATATACACTTACATAATCTATTTGTTTAAGCATACATATTTGTTAAGTATTAATCAAGAGGAGGGCTTTTTATGTTTTCACACAGTCACCTATCACAAATTGTCAAGCACTCCGTCGCATATAGCTTTGCGTTTAGCCATCCATTCTCCTATTATGTTGAAGCATATCCCATATTACAACAAGAAATATTCGAACAAACGAACATGGAATATGGCATGCATCATGAAGTTGTTAAGATGTTACAAACCAAATTGCAAAAACTCTCTTATTATGATTCATCAGTTGATGGCGAGTTTGGAATACTAACTGAATATGCGATAAAAAAATTTCAAGACAATCACAACCTAGAAATGAATGGACAGGTGGATGTACCAACAAAACAAAAAATCATCTCTGTAGAAATAGATTTATATGAGAAAATACTTGAACAAGATGTAGATTTTTCTTATGGAGAAAAATCTGAAGAAATATTTAAAATACAAGAAGCATTACATTATTTCGGATTTTATGAAGCGACATTAGACAGCATATACGGTCCCATAACAGATCATGCATTAACAAGGTATAAAGAAGACAGTGGATTAAAGGTGGTCCATATCGAGAAACCACCGACACATTTAGAAGTAGTGGAACCAATGACACTGTCAACGAATATTACAACAAATGACGAACAAATCAAACCACAAAAAAAAGCGAAAAACATTACGGTAGTCTCTCCTCCCACAACAGATATGAATCTATTTATCTCCACTGCTAAAGAGTTACAAGGTGTCCCATATGTATGGGGCGGAACAACATCAGCTGGTTTTGATTGTAGTGGTTTTATCCAATATGTTTACAAGCAAAATGGTGTACAGTTACCTCGAACAGTAAATGAAATGTGGAATGCCACGATACAACTTGATACGCCGAGCATTGGTGATCTTATTTTCTTTGAGACATATAAGCCTGGTCCATCACATGCAGGAATATATATTGGTAATAACCAATTTATCCATGCAGATGCTACTAATGGTGTGACAATTAGTTCATTAGATGAAAACTATTGGTCGAATAGTTATATTGGTGCTAAGCGAGTAAGCTTAAAATAAAGAATCATCAAATAAATTCATTTGCTTCGGATGCAAATCTGTATATGTAATATTTAACATATCGATAAGTTGCTTAGCGTTATCATATGCATCCCCACCTGAATTATTGTTGAACAATATTGTCACTTCTTTCGCCTTTTTCTCTAAATCTCTGATATGTGTTACCCATTCTCTTAATTCTTGTTCATTATAACGATACAAAAATCTTACTTCTCTCCAATTTGATTGACCGTGGTTATTCCATCCATACACGTTGCGACCGTGAAAGCGTACTATCACTTTATCATTTGTATTAGCAATAACTGCAGGGATTGAACCAATACCTGCATTCGGTTCATCACAAATAACATGAATGCACTGTTCATTTATTAGAAATTGTAATGTTTCTTTTTCTCTCGGAGAAAACCATGTGCGATTACGAAATTCAATCGCTACAGGCAAATCCCCAAGCCATGATCGTAATTTTTTAATTTTATTCATATTTCGACTAGTAAGATCAAACCATGGCGGAAATTGCATCAATATTGCCGTTAATTTGTTACTTTCTACTACTGGCAAAATTGATTTTTTGTATGCATACGTTATATCTTTCATCTCTTTGTTTGTTAGTGACAAACGGTCATGTCCCGTCATTGTCTTCCATGCTTTAATAACAAATGTAAAGTTTTCTGGGGTTTGTTTTACCCAATTTGCATATCGTTCTTGTTCATGTATGGCATAAAAAGAACTGTCAATTTCAACTGTAGGAAAATGGGAGCTATATGTAACTAGTTTATTTTTTTGTTGTTGTGTTTGATATAAATGTGGATGGTCCCCCCAACCTGTTAATCCTATTCTAATACCCAATTATTTCTCCTCCAGTACGTCAAGAACTATATAAATAAAATAGCATATTGACTAAATCTCTTTCAACAACTAGTATGAATAATATCCTGATCGATAGAAAGCATCCGTTATGTGAAAATAACGGATGCTTTTTTTCTGTGTTCCAAAGGACAATTTAGATAAAATCACTTACATTTTCTGATAATTTATGTTATTTTAAATAATTGTGACAGATAAAAGGAAAGGACAGATATAGATGTCAAATGAATTATTATGGATCCTATTTGCTATTTTGAACTTTTCTATATTATTAGTAATGTACAGAATGTTCGGAAAAGCTGGGTTGTTTGTTTGGATTGGAATGTCGACAGTTATTGCAAATATCCAAGTGTTAAAAACAGTAGAAATGTTTGGCTTAACTGCTACATTAGGTAATATCATGTATGGTACTGTATTTCTTGCTACAGATATCTTAAATGAAAACCACGGAAAGAAAGATGCTAAAAAAGCAGTGTGGATGGGGTTTTCAACACTATTAATTATGACGATTCTAATGCAAGTAGTGTTAACATTTGTACCACATGAATCAGATACAATGCAAAATTCACTTGAAGCGATTTTTAGTGTGATTCCAAACATTGCAATTGGAAGTATGGCTGCATTCCTTGTAAGTCAATATATCGATGTATATCTTTATTCTAAAATTAAAGAGAAGCTTCCTGCTCACAAATATTTATGGATAAGAAACAATGGGAGTACAATGATTAGTCAACTTGTTGATACATTAATTTTTTGTAGTATTGCTTTTTACAACTTGTATTCATTTTCAGTATGGTTAGAAATATTTATTACGACATATGTGATTAAATTTGTTGTATCAGCAATTGATACACCGTTTCTGTATATATCTAAAAAGATAAACAAAAGTGATAGACATGATTGAGGTATATACAGATGCTGCTTCAAAAGGGAACCCTGGTCCAAGTGCGATCGGGTTCTTTATTAAAACGCAGAAACAAAAATTCCACGAGTCTTCTTACATTGGGGTTTATTCCAATCATGAAGCAGAGTTTATTGCGGTAATCAAATCATTGAAGTATTGCCAAAATCATTTCTCGAATGAAATTATTTCGATTCGATCAGACTCTAAAGTAGTAGTGGATACAGTAGATAAAAATCATACAAAAAATAAACAATTCGTGCCATATTTAAATGAAATTAACTTGATATCTCAAACTTTTCCGTATGTATTCATTAAGTGGATTCCTGAAAAACAGAACTATCAAGCAGATCAATTAGCAAGGGTAGCATTACTTAATCACGAGAAACATTTACGTTAATTAGCTGCTTCCCTTGCTCCATTGATGTAATATTATTTTCATGAAATAATTCTAATAATCGAACATAATAACTTCTATTAAATTCAACTTGTACTTGCAAAGTGAGAGATATTGCTACAATTACTTGTTTTGCACTTGTGTTCGTGTATTTCATACCAAAAAAAATAAAATTTACTTCTTCATCATCTAATTTAAAACCCTTTGTCCATAAATGTTCAAGAAAGTAAGCAACTTTTTCATTTTCTGTCATGCATATCCCTCTTTACAAGTAATTAAAATTAATATTTACTCCCGAAATATTGATAATAATCCGTTTTAATAAATCCGTTAAATAATTTCCGCTTTTTCGTCGCTTTTTTCCCAAAAATATTTTCAAATTTCTCATTAGCTGTGAGAATATAGACATTCCAACTTGGGTAATTCTGAAGAACTTTACCAAGTTGGTGATACATCTCTTCTACTTCTTTCTTGTCTCCTAATCGCTCCCCATATGGAGGATTACTTACAATATATCCACCTTCTGCTTTCGTATGGAAATCTGTTGCTTGCATTTGTTTCCATTTAATTAAGTCACCAAGTCCTGCTTCTATTGCATTTGCACTGGAAACTTCAATCATTTTATGTGACAAATCTGTACCAACTATATCTAATGGTTGATCATAATTCGCCAAGTCTTCTGCTTCTTCTAATGCCTGGTCATGTAATTTGGAAGCAATAAAGTCCCATGATTCAAAAGCAAATTCTCGATTAAAACCTGGAGCAATATTTTGCCCAATTAATGCCGCTTCAATAGGAATGGTTCCAGATCCACAAAATAAGTCATAAAAAGGTTTGTCAGGTGTCCAATTTGTTAATTGTACCAATGCAGCTGCTAGTGTTTCTTTTAAGGGGGCATCTCCTTGATCAATTCGATATCCTCGCTTATGAAGGCCAGCTCCTGAAGTATCCAATGTTAAAGTTACTTTATCCTTTAACAAAGCCACTTCTATCTTGTATAAAGAACCCGTTTCTTGTAACCAACTAGCAATCCCATGCTTTTGCTTTAATCTTTCTACGACTGCCTTTTTCACAATCGATTGACAATCTGGGACAGAAAATAATTTCGATTTGTGTGATTTTCCAGACACAGGGAATTCTCCATCTTCCGGAATATATTTTTCCCACTCGAGTGCTTTTGTTTGTTCGAATAATTGGTCATATGATGTTGCTTGAAATTCTCCAACAACTAATTTCACTCTATCTGCTGTTCGCAACCAAAGATTAGACCTAACTAAGCCTAAGCTATCTGTCTCATATATTACTTTTCCATTCTCCACTTCCACATTTGTATACCCAAGTGCTTTTACTTCGTTTGCTACAATTGATTCAAGACCCATCGCAGCAGTTGCAATTAATTTAAAATTGTTTTTCATTTGTCCAAAAATCCTTTCATTATAGAGGCATGTAATTAATTGTAGTTTAATATGTATGTCCAAAAAAATCAAAATCCCCTTTTTCTTATGAAAAAGGGGAATAAATTGATTACATCATAATGACCAAATGAATGTCAGTAAGCCATGTTCTGTACTTCTCGTACTACAAGCGGTGGTCAACCTCGTACCAAAGTAGTAATCATCTGTCTACAAGCAATATAGCCTGTCCTTCATTCGGTTCTTAATTCCCTAATAGAAGATGCCCCTACCAATATTTGGGTTGCTCACTCGAGGGGTTTACCGCGTTCCACCTAAATAGTTTCCTATTTAGCTACGTCACTGTGGCACTTTCAAGATACTCCTACCATATTCGATAGAACTTAGGTATTTTCTCTGCCGTTAACCAAGTAATGGTTACCTTGACTTATGATTTCGTCAAGCACGAACACTACAAACATCACAGTTTGTGTGAGCATGGACTTTCCTCTACATATTAAAATATGCAGCGATTACTTCAACATTCATTTTTTCAACTCTTATTATTGTATCATGCATCTGTTATTAGTCAATAGTAATAAATGGAGGTTATTCCTCATCAAATTTCGTTCCAAAGACTGCTTTTTCTAAATTAGATAATCTTTTTAATATATCATAATTTACTTGATGATTAGATGGTGTGGTCGTACGTAACCGTGTTTCTGAATTTTTTTTCAATCTGTCATTTTCTTGTCTTAATCTTGTAATTTCTTGTTGGAAATATTCATAATCCTGGATAATAATATCCAAAAATTCATCTACTTCCTCTTGATGATATCCTCTCATTGAAGTTTTAAAGCTTTTTTCTAAAATATCTTTTCCGTTTAGTTGATTTGCCAACTTCATCACCTCTTTAGTTCAAACAATTTTTATTTGTTTACACAATCTATTACCCATCAGATTAATCAAAAGAGTTGTGTGTTTGTTCTTCTAACACAATCTCTTCTAAATCAAATGGTGTAATCCAATCAATGATATATCCATCTGTTTCCTGCTTTTTCTTAGCTTTGTCTAAAAAATACTGTACACTTCCAGGAAACTCTTCATCTCCTAGTATGACAGAAGCTTCGGTTTTTTCAAGTAACCAATTATCTTTATTTGAAAATTGATACGGACCTTTGTATGTATCATCATATAATGGTTGAGTGAAATCTGCATGCATGATTACTTCATTAAATTTTTCTTTATAGGAGTCTGGCCATCGAGATTCTATCTCCCGAAACGGCGGAAACACTCCTAATCGAATATCATGCTGTGATTTTAACTCCATAACTACTTCTGCTGCCCATAGTTCTACACCCATCTGACCTGAAATAATAACCCATTCTAACCCATCTTCTATATACTTTAGTAGTCGTTGTTTAATCGCTTTTTTAATAAATTCAATTCTTTGATCTTTTTCATTCATAATGGTCAATTCGGATGGTTTGTTTCCAGTGACTGTGATTATTCTATGCAATACAAACAACTCCTAAAACATATTTCTACTAAATTATAAAATAAAATCACTTTATTCGCTACTAAATATACATGTACTTTTGTTTTTCTAATTAAAAATAAAAATATAGCCATCTTAACAATCGATAGCTATATTTTTATTTTTATTTATCTAGGAAAATTATTTGGGTTCATACCCATTGGATTCATATTCATTTGGTTCATGTTCATCGGAGGCATTGGTCCACCGTATACATTTACTTCGTCAACTGTATATTGATTAGATGTCGTATGAGGATAGAAATGTACATTCTTTACAAGATGGTGATTCATGCAAGTAGTGTGAGATGGATGAATATGGTTCACTACACTCTCACTACATGTGTTTACTACATTACACTTCGTTGGATGAACAATTGTATTTGTTGGCATCATACATGGTCTTCTTACTCTCATTTTTTATCACCTCACTATATTTTATCTATACTAGCGTATGTCACTATAGTGAGGTTTGTCTAAGACACATACCTATTTTTTAATCATTTTTTGTTCGATTCATATCAGATGCATGAAAAGAAAATGGTAATAACTCTTCCATTGTCACTGTTTTTACATCATGCTCTAAATTACTTGTATGAATGAACGTATCCGCATGTAAAAACTCGCTTAATACTTGACGACAGGAACCGCATGGTGGCACTGGTCTATCTGTATCTGCCACTACAGCTAACTGATCGAAATCATATTCGCCTTCTGAGATTGCTTTAAAAATAGCTACTCTCTCCGCACATATTGTAACAGGGTACGCTGCATTCTCAATATTGCATCCAGTATAGATTTTTCCAGATTTCATTAGAACAGCTGCCCCTACCTTAAATTTGGAATATGGTGTGTATGCACTATTCCTAACTGAACTTGCTAATTCAATCAATTGGGATTTGTTCATTTTAATACCTCCCTATTTTAGTTATATTTATTTATATCCTTTTTCACCAAATCAAAAACATAACTAATGGATTGAAAAAGCTCCATATAGCGTTTTTTTCTTACGTCGACATAATAGCTATGCAAAAGAATCAATTTATAATTTTCTTCTGTTGATTGTATTTGACTTGGATGAACGTTTATTTCTCGATTTTGTACAAATTTACTAGCTAATTCAAACCATAAATCAATTTTAATAAATATTGGATTTGTTCTATCTTTTACATATTCAAAGAATGCCATATCTCGTTTATTTTTTGGACGTTCGTGTGTTAAATAATATTCTTTCAATTCATCTAACGTCTTCTCTAACTCTAAAGTAAGTTCAAACAGTTTCAATCCATTTCACCTTTTCTATCATATTTATACGACTTTTCTTATAATTTTAACATGTTCTTCTCTTTTATTATAGGATGGAGTTCTAGAAGCTTGTTTATCCAATTGATCTACTACATGTAATAACTTCATCATACGATCTTCAAACACTTCTTTTGCAACATATTTTTTATTGAACATACGTATCACGCATCCTTTATCGCTTTTACATAGTTAATTCTCTAAAAGTATGTAAACTCCTTCAAAGGTGACAAAACTAGAATAAGTTAGACAAACATAGTACTATCATGCATAATTTCGCCAAAAGGTAACATTATACAAAGAGAGAGTAATAAATTATCTTATACGAAGAAAGAGGGATTAAATATGCGAGTAAATAGAAAAGCGAAAAAAGAAACAAAAAGAAATGGTGGTTTATTATTTTTCGGAAAAAAGGATAAACAAAAATCGAACAATGATCATCACAATTTTAAATGATCTAAAAATAATAGATAGATTAATTTCATAGGAAATATTCCTCTACTATTTAAAAAATCGACAACCTCATGAGAATTGTCGATTTTTATTTTTCAATTTATCCCCTTAAAAATATCATTGTTAACGAATAATAAAGTTGGTGTTCTACTATGTTTATAGCATAGCTTTTTAATTGAACAAATGAAAGTTGTAGCGTATGATGAAGCTAACTAAATCAAAAGTATGACATTTGATTTAGTTAAACTGGTTTAGGAGGGATGACTCTTGCATTATCCGAATGGGAAGAAGCTATCGGTAGATGCGAAAAAAAAGCCTTTACCTAATCCAACGATTTATAGTAATCGAGGGATGACTTTAGAAGAGGATATTAATGAAACAAATGATTACTACCGAGACACAGGTAAAGCAATTATCCATAAAAAGCCTACCCCTGTACAAATCGTTCAAGTAGATTATCCAAGAAGAAGCGCTGCTGTGATTAAAGAAGCTTATTTTAAACAAGCATCCACTACGGATTATAACGGTGTTTATAAAGGTAGATATGTGGACTTTGAAGCAAAAGAAACCAAAAATAAGACATCCTTTCCACTTAATAATTTTCACGAACACCAAATGAAACACATGGAAAGCATTATTGATCATGGTGGGATTTGTTTCGTTATCATTCGCTTTAGTACATTACAAGCAACATATTTTTATCCAGCAGATTCTCTATTAAAACATTGGAAAAATAGTATGAACGGTGGGAGAAAATCAATTTCATTAGAAAGTATGAAGAAGGAAGGCTATATAATACCTATACAATATCATGTGAAAGTAGATTATTTACATATTATTGATATGTATTATAGTACGAACGGAGGAAACAACAATGGTTGAAAAAGATCAATCAAGAATGGCTAGAAGACAACAAAATCAAAATCAAAAACAAAAGAATACGAAGAAAAAACCTGTCATAAAACGGATCATGAAAATCATGTTATTAGCAATTTTACTAATCGGAATTGGAGTCGCAGGATTATTCGCTTTTTATATCTCCACAGCACCTGATTTAGATCCAGATAAATTATCCGTACCTGCGTCAACAAAGCTATATGACATAAACAAAGATATCTTTGCTGATTTAGGTGCTGAGAAACGCTCAAAAGTTAGCTATGATGAAATACCAGAAGTTTTGAAAAACGCGATACTTGCGACAGAAGATGTTCGATTTGAAAGTCATATAGGAATTGATTTCAGAAGAATTGGTGCAGCAGTCGTTGCGAACTTCACAGATGGATTTGGATCACAAGGTGCAAGTACTATTACTCAACAAGTAGTGAAGAGCTCTTTCTTATCTAGTGACAAAAAACTTAAGCGTAAAGTACAAGAACAATGGTTAGCATTACAATTAGAACGGAAGTATTCTAAAGAAGAAATATTTGAAATGTATGTAAATAAAATTTATTATGGTGCAGGGGCATATGGTGTAGCGACAGCTGCAGAAACCTATTTCGGGAAAACCGATTTAAACGATTTAACTTTAGCAGAAGCCGCAATCCTTGCCGGTATTCCACAACGTCCATCTGCATATGATCCTTTTGTTAACCCAGATTTAACAAAGGAAAGAATGAATACAGTACTTAATTTGATGGTTCAACATAACAAAATATCAGAACAAGAAGCAAACGAAGTACGAGATGTCGATGTTGCTTCATTGTTAGTAGAAACAAAGAAGCAATATGCAAAATATGAAGGATTTATTCAACAAGTACGTAACGAAGTATTAGAAAAAACAGGTGCAGACATTTATAAAGATAGTCTACAAGTGTACACAACCTTAGATCCTGTTGCACAAGAAGAAACCGAATTACTATTAAGTAATGCAGATGAAAATCCGATTGATTATAGTTCAGATCAAGATATTCAAGTAGGAATTACGGTACTAGATACAAAAACTGGTGCAATACGAGCAATCGGTGGTGGAAGAAATCGTGAAAAAGGCGGCTGGAACTATGCGATAGATGGAGATGGACGTCAAGGTGGTTCTTCCATGAAACCTCTTCTCGCATATGGTCCTGCAATTGAGTATTTAAAATGGTCAACTTACCACCAAATTAATGATGATAAAGCTTATAAAATTGAAGGAACAGATAGTTCCATTAATAACTGGGACAACAAATTTCATGGTTGGGTTAGTACAAGATATGCCTTAGAGCAATCTTACAATGTACCTGCAGTAAAAACATTAGAAGAAGTTGGCTATAGTAAAGCACAATCATTCGCTGAAGGTTTAGGGTTGAATTTTGACTCAGGTTCCATCACAATTACTGATGCAATTGGCGGTGCAGATAATGGCTTCTTACCAATCGAAATGGCTGGTGCATATGCAGCATTTGGAAACGAAGGAATTTACCATGAACCATACTCTGTAACAGAAATAGAATATCCAGATGGAAAAACAGAAGAGTTAGTATCCAAACCTGTTGAAGCAATGTCAGACTACACAGCATATATGATTACAGATATGTTAAAGTCCGCTGTGGATAACGGAACAGGTCGACTAGCGAAAGTGAACGGCCTTCCAGTTGCAGGTAAAACAGGAACAACCAATATAAGTGGTGAAGAAGGAAGTCCTGACTCCTGGTTTACTGGTTATACGACTAATTACACCATCTCGATTTGGTCAGGCTATAGTGGCGGTGATGAACAGAAGCCAATTAATAATAAAACAATACCTTTGCATATTTTCCGTGAATTAATGCAAACAATATCATCAGGGAAAGATACTGCTGATTTCGAAAAGCCTTCCTCTGTTGTTGAAATGAAAGTTGAGAAAGGTTCGAATCCAGCCAAACGCCCAAGCGAATTTACACCAAGTTCACAAATCATAACAGAACTATTCGTAAAAGGGAATGAACCTAGTTCCGTTTCCGAAAAGTTCGACAAATTAGACCCTGTTTCAAAACTGAAAGCAGCTTACAATGAGGAAACAGAATCCATTGATGTAGAATGGGCATATAAAGACAAAGATGCCACATTTGATGTAAATATTAGTTCAGATGGAAATGCGATCAACAACACTTCGACAGAAGATACAACATTTGCAATAAATAATGTCGAAAAAGGTGCCACATATACGATAGAAGTGGTAGCAAAAAGAGATGACTTACAAAGTGATCCGACATCTGTTACAGTAAAAGTACCCGAAGAAGAAGTGAAAGAAATACCCGCTGTCTCGCAATTACAACAATCATTTGACCCTGTAAATCGTACCGCATCAATCAGTTGGGCATATGATGAAAAAGGGCCAATAGAATTTCAGATTGACATAACAGAAGCTGGTAGTTCAGTTGATCAATTAACTACAAATAAAAAAACGGTCACATTAAATCAATTACAAGTTGATAAAATATATACGATAACCGTTACACCTATATTAAAAAATGATTCAGAAGTAACCGGACCATCTGCATCTGTTCAAGTCTCTACAAAAGGTTTAACAGAAGAGGAAGACGAACAAGAGTCAGATAATACAAATGAAGATGACAGTGATGTTGAAGGAGACACAGACACTCCTGATGACGAAACAAACACAGACGATAATCAACAATCAGGAAATAACAATGGTTCGCAAAATGACACTTCAAATGAAAATGCAACTACAGAGCAACAATCGGTTCCAGAAGATGAGGATAATTAATTTCATTTTAAAAACTCGCATTCACGTTTGTAAACATGAATGCGAGTTTTTTCATTAATATGAAATGTGTTTATAGTGAACGCACGATTTTATTTAAGACGTTTTTTACCTTCCCTACATATATCAAGAAGTGGACATACCTCACAATTTGGATTTTTAGATTTACAATGATATCTACCAAAAAAGATTAAACGATGATGTGTATCACTCCACTCCTCTTTAGGAATTTTTTTCATTAAAGTATTTTCTACTTCTAAGACACTATCTTTCCATCTACATATTCCTAATCGTTTAGACACTCTTTCAACATGTGTATCTACAGCTATTGCAGGTTCTCCAAAAGCAACAGATACAACGACATTAGCTGTCTTTCTTCCAACACCTGCGAGTTTTTCTAAATCTTCTTTTGTTTGCGGTACTTCTCCATTGTAATCATTTAGTAAAGACATACACAGTTTCTGAATATTTTTTGCTTTATTTCGATAAAGTCCAATTGATCGAATATCTTGTTGTAATTCTTCTAACGTTACATTTACATAATCATTTGGTGTATGATATTTTTCAAATAATTTCACTGTAACTTTATTTACTAATGCATCCGTACATTGAGCAGATAGAACAACAGCGATGAGCAAGTCAAAAGGATTACGATGGTTTAATTCACACTCCGCATTCGGAAACATCTCCGCTATAGTATCTAATGCATATCTTATTTGTGTTTTATTTAACATGGATACCCCCTACGATTCATCTAACCAATTGTAATACAAAGCTTTTCGATTTGTTTTTTGTTTCGTTGTAACTGATTCACGTTGGTTATGATGAAAATTACGACTATTTTGTTTCGCTTGGACAGAAGATTGAATCCCTTTCTTCTTCCATTCTAATAAAATACGATCAATATAAGTGAAATTTAATTTACTCATTAATACCGCTTCTCTTAATGCATCATAAATAAGGTCAATCGAATGGTTCTCCTCATCAATCCAATGATTGATTCTTTCAATTTCAAATGGAGATAAAGGTCGACCAAATTCTTGTTCAAAACGACGAAACATTTCCCCTATTTTAACTGCTTCATCCGTACTATCCACATCTTTTTCTTTTTTATCATATAATTGTTTCCATAAAGGTTCTAATGAATACATTTCTGTTAGCACATTATTGTTTGTCATCTCATCTATTTTTAAGAAGCCTTGTTGTATTAATTGTCGTAAATATTGAGAACATTGCTCTGTAGATATTGTCATTTTCTCTGCAATCTCTTCAGGTGTCGGAAAATATATATCATCTATTTGAAAAAAATAAATTTGTACTAATATCATTACTTGTGGTTCATTTAATCCATAGGAATGATACTTTGTCATTAATTCTCTAGGGATACTCACTTGATCTTGTAGTAATTTTGATATCATTCCATCCACACCATATCCACCCTTTCTATGCAATTGAATAGTAAATAGTATAATCCTTTGCATAGACTGCAAAGGATTATTTCATACGATCATATATCTATTATATTATGGATAAAGTCTATTTAAAAGTCTTGGAAACGGAATGGTCTCTCTCACATGATCCACACCACAAATCCATGCCACGGTTCTTTCTAACCCTAATCCAAATCCAGCATGTGGTACACTTCCGTATTTTCTTAATTCAAGATACCATTCATAAGCATCTCCTGTTAAGTGATGTTCCTCATAACGCTTTTCCATAAGTTCTAAATCATCAATACGTGCAGAACCTCCGATTATTTCTCCGTAACCTTCAGGAGCGATTAAGTCTGCACATAATACGACATCATCTCTATCAGGGTCTGGTTTCATATAAAATGCTTTAATAGCTTTAGGATAATGCGTAATAAATACAGGCATATCAAAATGTTCTGCAATCGCTGTTTCGTGTGGAGAACCGAAATCTTCTCCCCATGTAATATCTGTAAAACCTTTTTCCTTTAACAAATCTATTGCCTCGTCATATGTAATTCTAGGAAAAGGAGCTTGAATAGCTTTTAATTTGTTGATATCACGTTCTAAGGTGGTTAGTTCTAATTCGCATTGATTTAAAACTGATTGCACAATGAATTGTACGTATTTTTCTTGTGTTTGAAGACTTTCTTCATGTGTGGTAAATGCCATTTCAGGTTCAATCATCCAGAATTCAATCAAATGTCTTCTTGTTTTTGATTTTTCAGCACGGAAAGTTGGTCCAAATGAAAATACTTTTCCAAGAGCCATTGCGCTAGCTTCCATATATAACTGACCACTTTGTGATAAATATGCTTCCTCATCAAAGTATTTTGTATGGAATAATTCTGTCGTTCCTTCAGGCGCAGATCCAGTTAATATTGGTGGATCCACTTTAACAAATCCCTCTTGTTGAAAGAACTGATAGGTTGCTTGTATAATTTGGTTTCTAACTTTCATAATTGCATGTTGTTTTTTTGAACGTAACCATAGATGACGATGATCCATTAGAAATTCTGTACCATGCGCTTTAGGTGTAATTGGATAATCTTTAGCTTCATGAATAATTTCTAAATTCTTTACTTGCATCTCATATCCAAATGGTGACCTTGTATCTTCTACAATGACACCTGTAATATATAGTGATGTTTCTTGTGTTAGTGACTTTGCTTTTTTAAAGATTTCCTCATCTACATCTGCTTTTACAACTACACCTTGTATAAAGCCTGTACCATCACGTAATTGTAGAAAGGCAATTTTACCACTTGAGCGCTTATTTGCTAACCATACGCCAATGGTAACTTCTTGATTCACATAATTACTTACTTGATTAATTGTCGTTTTCAAACTAAATCCTCCATTTTTAATTGAAGTATTATTGATGTTTTTCAACAAATCGTTTAATACGATTTGCCGCTTCTTCTAGTTGTTCTAAAGATATAGCATACGATAATCTTACATTATCAGGTGCTCCAAATCCTGAACCAGGTACTAAAGCAACTTTTTCTTCTTCTAAAAGTGCTGTTACCCATTCGTCAACCGTATCAAAACCATTCATTTCTACTGCTTTTTTCACATTAGGAAATAAATAAAACGCTCCTTTTGGTTTTACACATTCGATACCAGGTATGTCTGTTAACCATTTGTACAATTGTTCTAATCGTTCACTAAAGGCATTTTTCATTATTTCTACTTGTTCTTGTGATCCTTCATAAGCTGCTTGAGCTGCTACTTGAGATATAGATGTTGGATTAGATGTAGAATGAGACGCTAAATTTGTCATTGCTTTAATCACTTGCTTATTTCCAACTGCATAGCCAATTCGCCATCCTGTCATCGAATGAGATTTGGATACACCATTAATAATGATTGTGATTTCTTTTAATTGCTCTGATAATTGTGCGACAGAATAATGTTGCATCTCTGTGTAAATTAATTTTTCATAAATTTCATCAGACACAATCATAATATTATGTTTTAAACATACTTCACCTAGTGCCTGTAATTCTTCTTTTGAGTACATAACACCAGTTGGATTACTTGGAGAGTTAATAATAATAGCTTTCGTTCTTTCAGAAATAGCACCTTCTAATTGCTTAGGAGTTAATTTAAACTCATTTGATTCTAAAGCATCTACAAATACAGGTTTTCCCTCAGCAAGCTTAATCTGTTCAGGATAGCTAACCCAATACGGTGTTGGAACAATTACTTCATCGTCTTTATCTAATATTACTTGAAATAAAGTATAAAGTGCGTGTTTTGCACCAATTGTTACAATAATTTGGTCTAAATCATAGGATAAATGATGATCATTCTCCATTTTCTGTTGAATTGCTTTCTTTAATTCAACCGTGCCACCAGCAGGTGTGTATTTAGTGAAACCATCATACATTGCTTTTGATGCAGCTTCAAGAATATAATCAGGTGTATTAAAATCAGGTTCACCTGCTCCTAAACCAATTACGTCATGTCCTTGTTGTTTTAATTCTTTTGCTTTTGCTGTGATTGCCAAGGTTGATGATGGGGTTAATGTCTGCACTCTATTTGCTAATTTCATAAGTATAATCACCTTTCCTAATTAAATGATGGATCAATTGTTAATAGATAACGGGATTTATCTTCTAACAGAACATGTTCATAAACGAATCTATCTTTTTGATCCAAATATTTTATTTCTAGAACTGGGTTACCTTCCAACATACCTATAGTGGAATCTATTTTCTCACAATTATTACAAGTACTTTCCCATTCTGCTAAAATATCTTCTTTCGAATAAAATTCTGATGCATCATACAATGTATGTGCATATCCTTTGTCTGATTCTTTCACGAATAGAAGATGAGGCTTATTATTTATTGTTATTTCAGATACATAATATAACTGATCACCATGATATCTAGTTAAATTATTCACATGATTGATTTTTACTACTTTCGTTATATATTTTTTTACTTCCGTAAATGATTTCGTCTTATCATTCATGACATAGTTGTATAGATGTAATCCATAAATCACAATAGCAATGCATGTAATGATTAAAATAATCGTTATAATGACACTTTTCTTAAGTTCTATAAATGGTAAATATCGCTTTCTCATCATCTTCCTCACTTAATGTAATTCCAAACATTAAATCATCCTCTTTTAGTGTCCTATTTAGACTATCGACAACTTTGTATAAATCATCCGAGTATTTAATTTTCACTGTTGATAATGTTGTGATTTTGGGATTATTCATTTCAGCACCTCCACTAGACCAAATCCTGTTCTGTTCACTTGTTCATTATAGCACGAATAAGCAATTTTCTTAAGTAAATTCATGAGAGTAATTCAAAATCATTTGTAGTCATTCGCAAATAAACCGAACCTGTTTGTCTAACAAAATACACATCTATCCAGGAGGCTGCTAGTCGCTCAACTAAGTCTTCATTTATTTCATATTCATTACTATGGAAGATAACACTTAGATATGGATCTGTTAACTCTAAAAATGATTGACTTGGTGAGTCACCACTACCGAATGCAGCAATTTTAATCACATCTACATGATTTGTAATTTTAGTTATACGTTCTTCTACATCGCTTGTTTCATCATTCGAAAACAATATAGATTCATTACCAAATAAGAGCAGAAATGTTACTTCACCCTCTTCGGTTTCATCTATTAATTTTAATGAAAGTTTATTTGTTAATGTTATATCTGTTAGGTCTTTCCAGACAAAAAAGCGCTTATCGTTTTTCTCTTCTGTATAATCTTCATGATTTGGTACTATAATTTCACTTATATCATATTTCTGTGCAATTTGATCCATATTTCCATCATATTCATCATTAGTATTTGTAATAAGCAAGTAATCAATTGAAGTAACATTTAGTTTTTTTAAATGATTGATTAATTCGTCCTTACTATTTGTTGAACCTGTATTGATCAAAATTCTTTTTTGATTTTCTGTAACTACTAAAGTGGCCTCTCCTTCAGAAAGGTTAAAAAAGATCACATCAATGCTTTTATTGTCTGTATATGTAAATACAGGACTCGTCTGAGTAAGTGCCAAAAAAGTAACAAATACGATACGATAAAGACATTTGTTTTTCATTTACACATCCTGCTTTCTTTCATAGTACTATATAGGATGACACAGATGTGTAAAAAATATCATATCCAATCATTAACTTTATTTATTAAAGAGTGAATGGAATCATAATGTATGGGTACTTTAGGTATCGAGTGAATAAAAGTCGTTCCATATTGTTTTGTCATAATTCGATGATCTAAAACAAAGATAATCCCTTTATCAGTTTCCTTTCTTACCAATCTTCCAAATCCTTGTTTGAACTGAAAAACCGCTTTAGGCAACGATAGTTCAACAAAAGGATTTTTGCCCTGTTGCTTATAATACATAGACTGCTTTACAAATACAGGATCATATGGGGATTGAAATGGTAACTTAACAATAACAACACAACTTAAATCATTACCCGGGATATCAATTCCTTCCCAATACGCATTTGTTCCTAGCAAGATCGATTGTTGAAAAACTTGAAAGTGTTTAATTAGTCTATTCCTACTTCCTGTGGTTATACCTTGAGCGATTATCATATAATCGATTAGTTCCTCGGATTCTTTTAATAAATCATGTACTTTTTTTAACATATCATAAGAGGTAAAGAGTACAAGCATTCTCCCATTTAATTGTGAAGCTAGTGATATGATTGCTTCACATGTTGCATAAATATAGGGATCATTATTTGGATAGGTTAACTCTGGGAAATCTGTTGGAACAAATATTTGTACATTATCTTCGTATGTAAAGTGTGTATCTAATTGATAACAATTTATTTCATTATTATTTAAACCTAAACGTTCAATATAGTAATGAAAGGATTGATTGATTGTTAATGTACCACTTGTCAAAATGACAGACTCTTTTTGATTAAATAACTTCTCACTTAGTTGTTTTGCAGCAGTAAAGAGCTCTTTTTTCATATATACTGCATTTCTTGCTCCATTTTGGTCAATTTCAAGCCATGTAACCGTGTCTTCTTGTGTCGCCAGTAATAGTTCATGTAAATCATCTAAATACTTTCTCCATTCCGTACGATAAGAATCAAACCATTTTTTATCTTGTTGAGATGTATAAAATTGTTCTAGGTATAATTTCGTCCGTTGTATACTATCTATTAACAAATAAATATCTTTATCTTTTTTATCAGAAATATCCCAAATACGTTGCATTCTTCCTTGATCACTAAAAGATCTCACATTACTTGGACTATTTCTTACAAATTCAAATAAACCTCTAAATAATACATCAATTTCATATTTAATTGTTTCTAATTCATTTCCTAATTCTTTTGTTGGGACTTCACCTTCCACATGCTGAATAAAGGCATGTAATTCAAAATAATGAAGACTCCCACCTAAATATCTACTTGCAATCATATCAAAATGATGTGCTTCATCTAAAATAATTTTAGAATATGGAGGTAAAATAGATGATTTATGACTAAGTTCAAGAGATAATAATGCATGATTGACGACAATGATATCAGCATTGTTTGCTCGTTCTTTCATACGTTCGTAAAAACAATATTCTTTCCAATACTTGCTTTTAGTAGGCTGATCGATAATCAACTGTTGTCGGATTTGTTGGTCTTTGCTCGGTAATTGAATCTCGTCCAAATCTCCTGATTCGGTTTCTGTTAGCCACACTAAAATAATAGATTTTACCATAATATGATGATAAGAATGTTTGTCATTATCATGCAAGAACTTTTCAAATTTCTCCAGACTCAAATAATGTTGTCGGCCTTTCACCAACGATACGCGGATATCAAAATCTATCATATCTTGTAATTGTTTTAAATCATCTTCTATCAACTTTGTTTGTAAATTAATATTTGAAGTGCTAATTACAATTGGCTTTTGACTCTTTTTTGCTTCATAAATTGCAGGAATCAAATACGCAATAGATTTTCCAATCCCTGTTTCCGCTTCGATGATCACATGTTCTTTTCGACAAAAATGATCATAAATAATTTCGCTCATTTGCAATTGAGATTTTCTCATTTCATATTTTTCAAAAGTCTTGTCTAAGTAACCATCCTTGTCATAAAATGCATCTAAAAAATGTTGAAAATTAGCTATATTCTCTAAAGGCCGTTTCTTTCCTTTAGACATTTCTTTAAGAATGATTCCATTAATACTGACAAGTTGTTTCGATTCATCACTTGTTTGGTTAGAAATTAATAAATGTACATCTGATTTTAGGTTTGATGAGAATTTTAAAAAATAGTGTTGAATCTCTTTTGGTAATGTTTGTATTTTATTGTAAAGTACAAGAAATAAGTCAACAGTAACTAACGCATCAGATATTGCACGATGTGGTTGGTTATGTGTAATATATAAGAATTGTGCTAACTCACTCAATTTATATCCAGGTGCTGTTGGAAAGAGAATTCTCGATAGTTCTACAGTATCAATTACTGATGGTTGAATTTTCTCATGTCCTGTTCGGATTAATTCTTCATTTAAAAAGTTTAAATCAAATTGAATATTATGTGCTATAAGAATCGTATCTGAGAGTAATTGTATGATTTTATCAGCCACATGCTCAAATGGCGGCTGATTTTGTACATCTTGATCCGTAATAGATGTCAATTGGGTAATAAATGGTGAGATTGGTTGATTCGGATTTATAAATTGATTATACTCCTCTGTAATCATTCCATCTTCTAGAATAACAATACCTATTTCGATTATTCGGTCACCTTTTAGAGGGGTGTGTCCAGTTGTTTCTATATCAATTACAGCAAACCTCTTCAAAAAATCACCCCTTTGTATACTTGTAAATTCATTCAGAAAGAAACTCTTATCTAATGATAAGAGTTGAACAGTTTACAAAACTTACATAATTGATAATGGTGGTTCTTGATTTATAATTTCAAGAATGGTGTTGGATTCATCCATAATAGCAACTTTTGGTTGAAAAGTAGAAAGTTCCTGTTCATCTACCATAGCATATGCAACAATAATAACAATATCTCCAGGTTGCACTAACCTTGCTGCTGCTCCATTTAAACAAACTACTTTGCTACCACGAGTCCCAGCAATTACATATGTTTCGAGTCTTGCTCCATTATTATTATTCACGATTTGTACCTTTTCATGTGGTAAGATACCTACTTGTTCCATAATTTCCTCATCTATCGTAATACTGCCCACATAATTAAGATTCGCTTCTGTTACTTTCGCACGATGAATTTTTGATTTCATCATTGTTCGTAACATAATGATTTCCCCCTTAGAAAACTTGGCATGTCTTCTATTCTTTTAGGCAGATGCCTCAAAAATAGTTAACTAAATACCTTTTCTATGATATCTCCATTTTCATTTACAATCACATTATCAATCAGTCGAACATTGGTGAAATGAACTGCTATAGCGATAATGGTTCTTTTATTGATTGTTTCAATTTGTTCCAATGAAGGATAGTCTAATATTTCAATATAATCAATTGTAGCAGATGTATTTTGTTTAATCCATCCGATCATTTTTTCTTTTATTTGATCAATATTTTTGTTCCCTTCACTTATGGAATTTTGCGCCAGGAGTAGTGATTTGTATATATTCGTAGCTTGATTTCGCTCTTCCTCAGTAAGGTAGACATTTCGACTACTTTTAGCTAGTCCATCCGATTCTCTCACTGTTTGAATTGTTCTGATTTTTATTGGAAAATTATAATCGTCAATTAATCCTTTTACAATTGCAACTTGTTGCGCATCTTTTAATCCAAAGTAAGCAACATCTGCTTGAGTTAAATGAAATAGTTTCGTCAATACTGTCACAACACCATCGAAATGGCCTTGTCTACTTCTACCACAAAGAACGTCATTTCTTTTTACGACAGTCATTTCTATTGAGCGAGTTGACGGATACATTTCTTCCATAGAAGGTAAAAATAAAATATCAGCGCCATGACTCAAAGCTAAGTGTGCATCACGTTCTTCATCTCTAGGATATCTCTCGAAATCTTCATTCGGTCCAAACTGTAACGGATTAACAAATATACTAACAACAACTACATCTGTTTCTTTTCGACATTGATCCATTAATGTTACATGTCCTTCATGGAGGTACCCCATTGTTGGTACAAAGCCGATCGTTCGATTTAATTGCTTCTTTTCTTTAATTATTCGAGTTAGTCCTTCAACAGTACGAATGACTTTCATTTAGCTTAACTCCTTTTTTACAGCATCCATCACTTCTACATCAATAGGGAAGGAATGATTGATGGTCGGGAATTCTTTTTTCTTCACTTCAATAGTGAATTGTTGAATTGCTTGTTTGGTTATGCTGCTAATATCTGCATATGTCTTCACAAAAGAAGGTTTATAATCCACTGCATATTGTAAAATATCATGATAAACAAGTACTTGTCCATCACAATTATTCCCTGCTCCTATCCCAATTGTTGGAATAGATAGTTTCTCTGTTATCAATGCTGCAAGTTGTTCTGGTACACATTCTAAAACGACAGCTATTGCTCCATTCTTTTCTAATTTCAGTGCATCTTCTACTAATTTAATCGCTGTTTGTTTATCTTTTCCTTGGACACGATAGCCACCTAGCACATTTACGGATTGTGGTGTTAAACCTAGATGTCCTACAACAGGAACTCCGGCAGTTGTTAAATGATTGACTACTTCCAATATAGAGTTAGACGCACCTTCTACTTTTAATGCTTGGGCTCTCGTTTGTTGGATGATTTTCTGAGCATTGCGCATCGCAGAAGACAAAGATTGATGATAGGACATAAATGGCATATCTACAACAACAAATGTCTCTTTTGCGCCTCTAGTGACTGCTTTTGCATGATGAATCATATCATCTACCGTAACTTCAATAGTAGATTCATACCCTAAAACTACCATACCAAGTGAATCTCCAACAAGAATCATATCTACTTCTGCTTGTTCTGTTAATTTAGCACTTGGATAATCATATGCTGTAACCATTGTAATCTTTTCATCATTTTGCTTCATTTTCTGTAATTGAAGTGTTGTTTTCACAATAAGTACCCCTTACCATAAAATTTCTGCACTATATATTTTTATATCTTCGCCAATATACTGAACAAGCAATGCACCATCATCACTAATTCCACATATACGACCTTGAAATTCTTTATTTGGCATTTTAATCTGGACACTTTCACCTAACTTATATGCATAATTAAGCCATTTTTCTTTAATTAATGCAAATCCTCGTTGTTGATATGTATCATAACTTGTTTCAAAACATCGTAATAATTGTTGTACTAAAGGTAATCTATCTGTATGTTTGTTACTTTCAATCGCTAATGAAGAAGCTTTTTGTTGTAACTCTTCAGAAAAATCGTTCATTGATTGATTGACATTGATACCTATCCCTACAATCATATAATCAATCGTATCTAGTTCACCTTTCATCTCTGTCAATATACCCGCTATTTTTTTATCTTCCACAAATATATCATTTGGCCATTTTATTTTAAATGGTAAATCAAAAAATTGTTGTAATGTTTCAACAATACTGATAGCAGTAAACAATGTTAATTGTGAAGCTTGATGTGGTGGAATATCTGGTCGTAAAATGACACTCATCCAAATACCACCATCAGGTTGAGAATGCCATGTGCGTTGCATCCTGCCTCTTCCCTTTGTTTGCTCATTTGCAATCACAACTGTACCGTTTGCTGCACCGTTATGTGCTAATTCATGAGCAATATCTTGTGTAGATGTTACAATTTCTTTATAAACAAGCTCGTGTCCTAACCAATTCGTACCTAAATCCCATTTCAATGACGTTTCATTCATAGAAGATGGCTTACTTATTAAACGATAGCCTTTTCTAGGCAAAGCTTCAAATATGTAACCATCCTTTTCTAACTCTTTCATGTGTTTCCAGATAGCTGTTCTTGATACGTGTAAGCGATTGGAAAGTTCTTGTCCTGATATAAACATGTCTCCATTATTCGCTAAAACTTGAATGATTTGTGTTCTAATATTATCACGCATTTTTAATCCACTCACTTAATATTTTTACATCATTTGTAAGATGACCGTTTACAATTTCTTTTTCCATCTGTTGTAACATTTCATGTATCCATTTACCCGGCGTTTTATCATTGGATAGTTCAATCAACATCGTTCCATCTATCACAATATCTTTCCTTGATTGTATCGGTAAATTCATTTTTCGCTTACGTAATAGTTCCACTGATATGGTGTGGTCTGTAATCAGCTGAATAAGTCTTGCAAAATCATTCAAAGATGATTCGGGTAGATTGTAAAGTGCCAATTTCTCTTCACCTTTTATATAATCGTGTAAACAATTGGATAATGTTGTTGCATTTCTTTTTATTTGATTGGATAACTTCCATTGTTTTGTCCAATCTGCAATAGTTATATGGACGTTTTTCCATGTAGCTGCAGCAATAAAGCAACTCCAACTAGGAATAGAATTATCGATTTTTTTTAAGAAATCAACAGTTCGTACATCATCTTTTAGAATGGGTATATACTGATGAAGCTTCACATTAAAAAAAACGGTTAATGCATGACGAATATTGTCTCCTTTTATTAATTTCTCCCATTCCACTGCAACTCTTTCTATAGATATCTTTTGAATTAAATGTGCATATTCGTTAATGGATTCAAGTGTGTTGTTGTCTATTCGAAAATGTAATTGACTACTAAACCGTACTGCTCGCATAATTCTTAGTGGATCCTCATTAATTCTCTTGTTCGCATCCCCAACAGTAGTAATTATTTTATTAGCAATTGCTTCTTGGCCTTTAAACGGATCAATATAATCTAAATTCTCCGTCATAGCAATAGCATTTAATGTAAAATCTCTCCTTGCTAAATCTAACTTTAAATCATTTACAAAAAAAACCTCGCTTGGATGCCTAAAATCATCATATTGACCATCTGTTCGAAATGTCGTCACTTCAAAAGAATCATTTTGGTAACGTACTAATACCGTTCCGTGTTGAATCCCAGTAGGAATGACCTTAGGGAATATTTCCATTATTTGTTGTGGTTTTGCAGATGTTGCAATATCAATATCTGCAATTTCTCTTTTTAGCAAATAGTCACGGACTGCACCACCAACGATGTATGCTTGAAAACCATGTTTGTGAAATTGACGTATTACTTCCTTCGCTTTTCTAAATAGTTGTTCACTCATTTTTCTCTCCTAATACACTGTAATAGACATCTTCATACTGGCGTCTAATTTCATCAGATGAGAAATGTTGTTTTACTCGATCAATGGATGCTTGAGACATTGTTTGTCGCACCGTGTCATTATTGAATAGCTGAATCACCCGATGAGCGATTGCTTGAATATCTCCGAGTTCTTCTATATATCCTGTTTCGCCATCCACTATTACTTCAGGGATTCCTCCAACATTTGTTCCAATACATACAACCCCACAAGCCATTGCTTCTAATAAAACTAATCCAAAACTCTCCTTTTCAGATAGTAAAAGTTTAATATCTGCTATGGATAATAGTTCGGGAATATTTTTTTGTTTTCCTAAAAATAAAACTTTTTCTTGTAATCCTAATTCTTGAACAAGTTCTTGTGTTTTCTTACATTCAGGACCATCACCAATTAATAAAAGTCGAGATTGAACATGTTCTTGTACTTGATGAAATACATGTACGACATCTTGTAGTCGTTTTACTTTGCGAAAATTTGAAATGTGTATAAGAATTTTTTCATCTTCTTGTACATTGTATTTCTCTTTAATTTTTTGATTGATTTTTTTATAATAATCTTTTTCATTAATAAAATTATAGACAACATGAATGTCTTTGTTAACACCGACCATTTCCTTCGTCTGTTGTACAAGACTATTTGATACTGCAGTAACTGCATCAGATTTCTCTATCGCATATTGTATAATTTTCTTTAAACTTAAATCTATCCCTAATACAGTTATATCTGTACCATGAAGTGTCGTCACTACTTTGACTTGATGTGCCGCCATGTCTTTTGCTAATAATGCACAAATTGCATGTGGCATAGCATAATGTGCATGCAGAATGTCTAATTTCTCTGCATCAATCACTTCCGCCATTTTGGTTGCCAAAGTTAAATCATACGGAGGGTATTGGAATACTGGATAGTGGTTCATCTCCACTTCATGAAAATAAATATTTGGATGAAACTCTTCCAACCGAAATGGCACACTAGATGTAATAAAATGGACTTCGTGACCTTTTCTTGCTAGCATCTTTCCTAATTCGGTGGCTACAATGCCAGATCCCCCTACAGATGGATAACAAGTAATTCCTATTTTTAACATAAAAGGACCTACCTTATTTTGTATTTATTTTGTACTTACTTTGTTATATTTCTCCAATCAAATAACCCTGAATCTAGCGCTCTTATCATTACTTCTGCACCACCTAAGTTAGTAACTAGTGGGATTTGATACACGTCACATAAACGCATTAATGCACTAATATCTGGTTCATGAGGTTGCGCTGTTAATGGATCTCGGAAAAAGATGACTAAATCCATATCGTTTGTAGCGATTTTTGCACCAATTTGTTGATCGCCTCCTAGTGGACCTGATTGAAATCGTTCAATTTCTAAACCTGTAGCTTCATTGATTCTTGTTCCAGTCGTACCTGTAGCGTATAATGTATGTTTTTTTAAAATACTCGTATATGCTGTCGTAAAATTGACCATATCTTGTTTTTTTTCGTCATGTGCAATTAATGCTATATTCATACCATTCACCTACTCTAAAATATTTTCTAATCCATAAACTAACACATTTAATTTCATCACATTATCAATCGCTAGCTTTACACCTGTCATAAAGGATTCCCTGTGAAAAGAGTCATGTTTAATTGTTAAATTTTCACCAGTTGATCCGAAAACTACTTCTTGATGTGCAACAAGACCTGGTAATCTCATACTATGTATTCTCATTCCATCAAAATTAGCACCTCTTGCGCCTTGGATTGTCTCTTTTTCATTTGGATGTCCTTGTTGCTTTTGTTCACGTACTTCTTGTATCAATTGTGCCGTTTTCACTGCAGTACCTGAAGGAGCATCTAATTTATTGTCGTGATGTTTCTCAATAATTTCAACATCTGGAAAGTACTTTGCTGCCCATTTAGCAAATTGCATCATTAGAACGGCACCCAATGCAAAATTAGGTGCAATGATTACGCCAATGCCCTTATCTTCTGCTAAATCTGTTAATTCAGCTAATTGCTCATCTGTAAATCCTGTTGTTCCGACAACTGGTCTTACACCATTTTCAATAGCTGTTTTCGTATGTATGTAACCATATTCAGGTGTCGTTAAATCCACAAGTACATCCGCGTTTACTTCACTTAAACATTTCTGTATATCTGTATATATACGTGCATTGATGTTTGGTAGACTATCAAAGTCACGAATATACTCCCCTTCATATTTGTGATCTAAGCATGCTACTAATTCTAAATCATCCTGTTTTGAAATCATCCGTAGCGCTTCAGAGCCCATCTTTCCTCTTGGACCTGCTACTACAACTCTAATTTTTTTCACTTATACTACCTCCATTATTTTTCATTGTCCAACGATTTTTATCTCTAGTTTCAATTTTAGACATTGTTTGATCAAAAGCTTCTACTAGATTAATTCGTTCTGCATTTGCAAAACTAACAAGTACAAATAGAAGGTCACCTAATTCTGCCTCAATCGAATTCTCTTCTTCGGATACCTTTTTTGGCTTTTCACCATACGTATGGTTTACTTCTCTCGCTAGTTCCCCAATTTCTTCAGTAAACCTTGCAAGCATACTTAGTGGAGAGAAATACCCTTCTTCAAACTGTGATATAAAATCATCGACTCTTTTTTGCATATCTTTAATACTGTCTTTATTATACATTGATATCCCTCCATAGTTAAAGTAAAACATATAAGAAACGGCGCTATGATTATTACTATATCATAAACACTTAATTTGATTGAATAACACACTTATCAATTGTTTAAAATTAGTGTATAAACAGACCGAACCTTCTCAATTTTTGAAAAGGTTCGGTCTGTTTTTATACATTAAATTGAATTAATCATCGCTTGACAAGAAAAACATTGACGCAAAGCGAATCAACTCTGCTACTGCAACAAGCGCTGCTGCTACATATGTTAAAGCTGCTGCATTCAACACTTTTTTCGTTTGTTTTTCTTCATTATTACGTATAATACCTGTAGCTACCAATTGATCCATCGCCCTATTTGAAGCATCAAATTCAACAGGCAGCGTAATTAATTGGAATAAAACAGCAAAGGACATAAAAATTACCCCAACTAACACCAAATCCATTAATCCTAGTAAAAAACCACCAATGATAAAGAAGAAAGATAATTTATCACCTAAGTTAGCAATTGGTACTAAACTGTGACGAAAGCGTAGGAATGCATAAGACTGTGCATCTTGAATTGCATGTCCGACTTCATGTGCTGCAATGGCTGCGGCTGCGGCTGAATACCCGTGAAAATTACCTGAAGATAATCGTACAACTTTACTTCTTGGATCATAGTGGTCTGATAATACACCATTCACTTCTTCAACAGATACATCGTACAAACCGTTATCATCTAAAATTTTTCTGGCGACTTGTGCTCCTGTCATCATATTTTCATTCATTACTTTTGAATATTTCTTATACGTACTTTTTACTTTTGATTGTGCCCATAATGGTACTATAATCAAAATCAACAAATATATTATATATCCACCCATTTAGTTACCTCCATCAGTTATTTCTAAGGTCAATTTTAGTCAATTTATGTCGTTCTGTCAATTTGTATGATTTACTTTAGACTCGACTTTATACCTTATCCATCCAACATATGATAGAGAGATAAAAATAAATCCGATGACAATAAGTGTTAACCATTGAAAGTATGTTTGAATTCGATTGTTCTGTAATGATTCCATATCCAATAACGACATTTGTTGAAAAACGGATTGTAGTTCATTTTCTTGATTTATATAATTTAAATCGAAATCATCGAATAGTACCTGAAGATTACGATACTCTTCATTTGATAAATACATTTTCAGTACGGGAGATATTACATTCCATCGATAAGTTATTTCATATACTTGTTGTGCTGTAATGGATGCTTCACTTAAAATTTGTTCAATAGATAATTCTAAATCTGTTTTGAACCTATGCCATAACGGAGCCCCTGATGTCGTTAATGCATCATACATCACATTCAACTGTTGTGCACGCAATAATTTATCATGATGATCGATACTCGTATCTGTCAAAATTTCTAAATTTGTATTAATCATCGATTCAACCGTATTTAATTTTTCTGGATGGCTCTTTTTAATATTATCCGCAATAGGAATTTTTAGTGACTCTAATTTTTGAGCTGCTTGCGTATACCTTTTTTCTTGTACATATCTTTCATAATTATATAAATCTATTGTCATTGCATTATTCTTAGCCTGTACAAATGCAACCGTTGACAAGACAATACCAATTGTAAAAATAATTATTAAGACGATCTTCTTATGCACAAAAATCCCTTCTTCCATACTTCTTTTCACTAATGTATGAAAGATAAGGGATCAATATGACAGTTATTTAAATCATTGCACATTTACTTTCATTTAACTAGTTCATATGATTGGACTTCTTTTCTTACGGATACAAAGTATACCGTAATGATACAAAGGATGCTTAACCAAAACGTAAGATAACCGATATGGTCTGAATATTTAGATAAACTATGATACACAGGCATCATTCCATATACATAGTCAATTATTTCATTATGTAATAAAATGACAGATGCGATGAATAAATGGGATAACTTAATGTTATATAATGGTGAATAAATAAATGCTTGTACGGCCATTGCACCATGAGAGAACATTAACATATACCCCGTAATATCTAATGTACCATTTACAATAAGAGTCATTACATTCATGATGATTGCCCATACACCGTATTTTAGTAAACTTAAAAAGGCTAACGCTTCTACTATCGGATATTTTTTTCCAGTTAAGTAGGCAAATAGAAAGATACTAAAAAACAAACTTGCTGTTGGACTATCAGGTACGAATAACAAAAAATACACCGGAGTTTCTTTTAGTTGAGGTATATACCAATAATACCCGTATAAAGTTCCGACAACATTCACAATAAATAACATAACCATTATTTTATAATTAAAAAAGAATCTGCCCATCTACAAGTCCCCTTACTGCAATAAAATCTAATTAAAAACCCTCGTCCATAATTGACGAGGGTCTCCTGTTAATTTTCTTCATTTACCGTTACGATAAATTCAGCTAATTGTTGAAGTTCTTCTTCTGTTCCTTGGAATTGATCTGCAGGCATACTATTAATACCATTTACCGCTATATCCATAATTTCTTCAGCAGTATATTCTACACCAATTAATGTTGGTGCTGCAGGTCCACCTTCCAATTCACCGCCATGACACTGCAAACAACTATTCTCATATGCTGCATAGCCTGGATGAGATGTATCAATTTCTACTTCACTCGGCCATTCAGGTTTGTTATTTGCCGCTTTTTCTTCCCAGTTTACATGGGATGCAGCTTCATACGTTAACCAAAATACAGCGATAAAGCTAAGTAGCATTAACGATGTTGCAATAGGTCTTTTGTGTGGACGTCGTTCTTTGCCTTTGTCTAAAAATGGTGCTAAGAACAAAGCACCAAATGCAAGGCCTGGAATAACGATAGCACCTAGAACAAAAAATGACCCACTTGCAAATTTGTATTTTAATAATTGATATAAAAATAAGAAATACCAGTCTGGTAATGGTAAATAAGCTGTATCTGTTGGATCGGCAATTTTTTCTAACGGTGCCGGATGTGCTACAGTTAAACATAAGAATCCAACAAGAAAGACTGCACCAACAAGCCATTCTTTTAATAAAAAGTTAGGCCAAAAAGGTTCTGTTCTTCCAGGGTATTCTGAATAATCTTTAGGTATAAATTTTTGTTTGTCAGCAGTAACACGGGAATCGCCAACAAACTTCATCCCTTTTCCTCTTTTCACCACATTCCCTCCTTTTTAGCTCATTTTTATAGTGGGCCTGAAATCCCTTGCTTTCGAATCATAATAAAGTGAACCGCCATTAACACAAACAATGCTGCTGGTAAGAAGAAAACATGGATAGCAAAGAAACGTGCTAATGTTTGTGCACCAACAATTGAAGGATCTCCATTTAACAAAGTCTTGGCCATCTCACCAATAAATGGAACTTGTTCAGCTATTTGCAGAGTAACAACGGTTGCGAAATACGCTTTGTTATCCCATGGGAGTAAATAACCTGTTAAACCTAATGCTAGCATTACAAAAAAGATAAGTACACCAACCATCCAGTTTAACTCACGTGGTTTCTTATAAGCACCTTGGAAAAATACTCTTAACGTATGTAAAAATAGCATTACGATAACTACACTAGCTCCCCAGTGGTGCATCCCTCTCACAATTTGACCTGCTTGTACTTGTGTTTGCAAATAATAAACAGATCTCCATGCATTCTCAATATCAGGGACATAATACATTGTTAAAAACATTCCTGATAATATTTGAATAACCGTTACGAAGAACGTTAATCCACCAAAACAATAAACAAAAGCGGAAAAATGATGTGCAGGGTTTACATGCTCAGGTACTTCATGATCAGCAATATCACGCCAAAGCGGTGTAATATCTACACGCTCATCTATCCAATCGTACATTTTTTGTAGCATTCATTAAACCCCCTCTCTTGGAACTGGTTTTCCAAGATATAATGTACCATCTTTCACTTCAAACTCATATAAATCTAATGGAGCGTTTGGTGGTGTATCTGGTACATTCTTTCCATCTTTAAAGTATCGTCCATCATGACAAGGACAGAAGAACTGATCTGGATAACTTTCATTTCCTGCCCAATTCACCGTACAACCTAAATGTTTACAAATTGGAGATAATGGTATAATTTCATCTTTTTCATTTTTGTAGACCCACGCACTGTGCGTAACATCTGAAGTATACCATGCATCTACTTGTTTCACTGTCCACTCAAAACGCTGAGGATCAGTAGTAATTTCGGAAACATCCACTACTGGTTGCATCTCTCCGCTAGTAGAAGCTTTTAACACTGGATCTATTGCAAACCTTACCATTGGAGCAAGCATACTCGCAGCCATGAATCCCCCTACACCTGTTAATGTATAGTTTAAAAATTGGCGACGGGAAACTTGTTGTTTCTTTTCTGACATTATTTACCCCCCTCTACACATATTCCGACTTCATGGATTATAATCTCTTATTTTACTAGGACATTACTATGATAGCGCAAACTTATGTAATGGTCAATAAAATCTAGGCTAAATTATGAATTACAACTATTTTTAAGATAGTATATCAAATTATTACCAAAAAGAACGGATTAATTCACTTATTTGCTCTGTTTGTTGATTGATCCATCTTTTTGTTTCATCTGATTGATAGTCATCTATTCTATTAGCTGGTATCCATATCAATGTACCATCTAATTCTTTCTCTTCTTTTTTCCACAACACATCAAATGTTATAAAAAAAACATGTGAGAAGGAATCATTAGACATCTCTTTTATCCATTCATTCAAGCGTTTCTTTTCCATGTTAATATCTGATTTTGCTTGATAGGAATATGTTGGACTTAACATGATTCTACCAGTAAAATGTCTTTCTAATTCATTCGATAAAATATCTAACGTTCTTTTATAGTTCGCCAATCTTATCGAATCGCTTTCATTTGAGATACTTACTGGAATTAAAGGAATACACAATGTATCAATATATTCTTTTGATTGAAAATATGTAGAGAGATCACTTGCTTGCCATTTCATTTATTCACCCCCTTATTAATGAACAGAATGATTCAATACTTTCACATAGAAAATTCGAATTCCATATTACAATGAAATTCGAATAGTTATAATTATTTATTATACTTGTTTTTATATGTTTTTTCTAGTTTTGATAATTTTTCTGTGTACTTTTTAAATAATACTTCGTCTCGATTGTCTAATGCATTATTTATTTGATTTAAAATCTCTTGCTTTTTAAAATGATAGATGGAGTAATTCAGCCATTCATCTACATGCTCTTTATCTTTTGACGATAGAAAATAATCGTCAGGTATAAAAGGGTTATCTTCGAGTACCTTCATATACTCTAAACTACGCTTCGCATTCTTGAAGTTTAATTGAATATAAATGGGCTCATTATTATGTAGCCGTAAATCGTGAAAAGACTTATCCGCATCTGTTGTCACGATATGTTTTTTATAAAAACGAAATGCAATATCCTTCGAGCAATGTGTGGAAATAATCATTGCTCGGGGACAAAATCTAGCTTCAAGTACGAAATGTACGTGAGCTAAAACCTCATCATGATTCATCAAATAATTGAGAATCCATACACTTTCTCTTTTCTTTAACTGATAATTTCCAAGAAACCAATTAATAAATGTTTTTTTATCTTCTACTTTTATCGAGGTTTCCAACTCCATGCTCCTCTCCTTCATTTATTTAGAGAGTATCGATTTGTTCTTTTAGTCTATTCACATATTGTTCCACTTCAAAATCAGATGGTTCATATTGTAAATATTCTTCTAATATTTGTATAGCAGATTGTATTTTCCCCTCCTCAACAAGAAAATAACCATAGTCTTGTAAAAAATCAACATCTTTATTTAATTTATTGTATGCATTTTGATAGGCATTTAATGACTCATTATATTGTTCTTCTTCATTATATGCTTTGGCTAATTCCCAAGTAAAAATTCCGTCTAACTCATTAATTTCTACTTTTGTTGTTAATAATTCAATAAGACTACTATAATTTTGGTCATTTTTATAACATTCAATTAAGAATAAAAGCGCTTCGTAGTATTCTGAATCGAGTGCAATTGCTTTTTCCATATACTCATACGCTACATTTTGTTCACTATTTTTATGGAGAATCTTACCCGCAATATACCACATTTCTTTATTGTATGGATCCATCTCTACACCTTTTCTTGCAGTAGTGACAGCTTCTGCAAGAAGGCCTTCTTGATCATAAGAAATTGTTAAATACTGATAAACTGACGGAAATTCCATTTCATTTTCTAATAATTGCTTCCATACCTCAATAGCAATTTCATAACGCTCTGCTTGATACGCTAGGAAGCCATATCGAAATAATTGTTCTGGGTCATTTGTATCTGAATTTTGAAAATAAGTTAATGCCTCTTCAAATTCTCCATTTAATGCATAACTTTCTGCTAAACGTAAATCTATATCCACACCTGCTATTTCATGTGTATGCTCTAACAGCTTTTCAAAGTATATTGTTGACTTGTGATATTCTCCTACAGAAAAGAAAAATTCACCTAATGCAAAGTCGATTAACGGTTCATCTGAACGAAGTTGTTTTGCATCATATAATTTTTTTTCCGCCACTTCAAATAATCCCTGTGCTTGATATAAATCAGCTAGTTGTAATAATGCATGAATATATAATTCGTCATGTGGCTCTATTTCATTTAGTATAGAAATTGCTTTTTCATCCTCATTATCATTAACTAATATATCTGCCAACATCAATTTTGCTTCATTATGTGAAGGTTCCTTATTAATTATTTCTTTAAGTAGCTCGCTTGCTCGATCTTCAATACCCAATTCCAAGTATAATTGAGCTATATCAAGCTTTGTATTAATATTTTTGTTTTTTTCTAATTTCTCTAATAAATGTAGGGCTTTCTCCATTTCACCATCATATATATAATTTATCGCAACTTCTATATTATCCATAATTATTCATCCCTCCAACTAGCTTATTTAACATAACTGTATCGTATCGTTCGCTCATAATCATTCTACATCTTACCGAACTTCTATCGTATAAGCAACTATTCTAACTTTCCTCATTAATGAACTTTTTTATAAAAAACGTATTTATATTTTTGATAATAGATGTAAAGAAGCTAGGTCATAACTATTGTTCTTCTCATAACACTCAAACATAGATTAATCTGCTAATACGCACAAAATCCAAACAATTCGATAAATAGCTTTCGAATCGTTTGGATTTTTGTAAAGTTAGAATACTTTTGTCCCAACTTCTTTGGATTAATTACTAATTAACCTATCTAAATCATTAAAAAATGTCGGATAACTTACCGCAATACATGCTTCGTCTTCTAATTCGACTTTTTCGTCTGTTAATAATGAAGCAATAGCAATCATCATTCCAATACGATGATCTCCGAACGATTTTGTGATGTTTCCGTGCAGTTTTGTCTTTCCTTTAATAATCATACCATCAGCTGTCGCTTCAATTGAAGCACCTAATGCAGATAATGTTGAAACAACAGAATCAATTCGATCAGTCTCTTTGAAACGTAACTCTTCTGCATCTTTAATAATTGTCGTACCTTCTGCTTGTGTAGCCATTAATGCTATAATCGGTATTTCGTCAATAATTCGAGGAATAATATCTCCTTCGATTACTGCACTTTGAATATTTGATGATTTTACGACAATATCACCAATTAATTCTCCACCAACTTGACGATTTTCTTCTACACGAATATTTGCTCCCATTAACTGCAACACATCAATAATACCAGATCTAGTCGGATTTAACCCTACATCCTTTATTGTGATTTCACTACCTTCGATAATTGTTGCTGCTACTAAAAAGAATGCAGCAGAAGAAATATCTCCAGGCACCTCTATATCACATGCATGTAAAGGATGGTTTCCATCGATACTTATTTTCGTTCCGTCTACATTAATTTTTGCGCCAAACGCTTTTAACATATTTTCCGTATGATCTCTTGTCTTTGTATCTTCTGTCACCGTCGTAACACCATCTGTCAACAGACCAGCTAGTAAAACTCCTGATTTTACTTGTGCACTTTTCATTGGCGTGTGATAATCAATTGGTTTTAAATTTGTACCACGTATTGCAATTGGAAGATACTTACCATCTTCTCTTCCATCAATGATTGCTCCCATCTTTTTTAACGGATTTGTAATTCTATCCATTGGGCGTTTCGTTAACGAAGCATCACCGAACAAAGTAAAGTGAAATGGCAATGCAGACAAAATCCCCATAAGTAATCTTGCTGTCGTACCTGAATTACCAAGATTAATTGGTTCAAGCGGTTCTTTTAATCCATTTACTCCATTTGACTTAATTTGTACAGAATCATTATTGCGTGTAATTTCTACACCCATTGCTTTAAAAGCATCAATTGTTGATAAGCAATCCTCGCCAGCTAAGAAATTGGTTACTTTTGTTGTACCTGATGCCAAGGAAGCAAACATAATGGCTCGATGCGAAATAGATTTATCACCAGGTACTGAGATAACCCCACTTAATTTACCACTTGGATATGTTAAAACTTTCATCGATCAAAAACCCCCTTATTCTTCTATTACCGTTTCATAATTATGTTTTGTTAAAACAGCATGACTCAATTGTTGATCATTCTTATCTTGTAAACTGATTCGTAAAACTCCAGTAATACCCTCACGAATCTCTAATATCTCAATATTTTTAATACTAATATTAAATTGAGCTAATAACTCTATTACTTTTAATATTGCACCTGGCTGGTCAAAAATATCAACATAAATATCATAAAAAGATAAAATAGCACCTTTTTCTTTACGATCAAGACCATCGCGGTAATCTTTTGCTTGTGTCAAATATGTTTCAATTTTTGTTTTTTCTCCTGAATCGATAAGTTGTTTAAGTTGTTGCATCTCTGTTATCCAGTCTTCTAAAAGAACACTCATCTTATCTTTATTTTGGAAAAAGATATCTCTCCACATTGAAGGATTACTTGAAGCAATACGAGTAATATCTCTAAAGCCACCTGCAGCTAATTTCGGTATAAAAGGATGCTTTTTTTGCCAATTTTTTGCTTGGTGTACAAGCGAGGATGCAATTAAATGTGGAAAATGAGAAATCACACTTGTCATTTCATCATGCTCTTCAGAATCTAATATGAGAAATGTGCATTTAGTTGGTGCTAGCAATTTTTTTAATGTAGCTAACTGGTCCTCTGTACTATTCTCAGTTGGTGATAATACATAGATTGCATTTTCAAACAATTGTTTCTTTGCTGCTTGAATACCTTTTTTATGAGATCCAGCCATCGGGTGGCCCCCGATAAAACTAATTTTCCCCGAATTTAATTTACTTGCTGCATTCATAATCAATGTCTTTACTGATCCAACATCCGTTAACAATAATTCTTTTGTTAAAGGAATGGTATTAAGTCTATGTATTAAATCTACAGTAATGGATACAGGAGCAGCTAAAATACAAATATCAGCTAATTTCACTGCTTCTTCAAAATCTGTATATGCTTCATCAATAATTCCATTCATTTTACTATAGTCTAAAGTACTCTTATTGGTATCATACCCAAGTATCGTAATATCTTCAAAATCTCTAATATTTAAAGCAAGCGAGCCTCCTATTAGTCCGAGACCCGCTATTAATACAGATTGTTTCAACTTTTAAACCCCTTCTTTTATACTTTGCAAAAAAGTTTTAATTAAGTTTTGTAATTCATTCATTTGTTCTTTGGAGCCTATTGTAATTCTTACGCCATTCGGGTGTCCTAGCGCTTCTCCAGAACGGACTATAAATCCTCTTTCTAAAAGGAACTGAAATAACTCATCTCCACTTGTAGGTAATTGAACAAAAACAAAATTCGCTTCTGAATCATACGTATGAAGACCTAATTCCTTACAATACTCAACAAATTCAACTTTGTTCTCTATATTTTGATTGTATGCATTGTCAAGAAACTCTTGATCGTTTAGTGCTGTTAATGCTGCATATTGAGAGATAGATGTTGTATTAAAAGGACCTCTTGTAATATTCAAGTATGTTGATATTTCAACAGATGAAATACCATATCCAATACGTAAATTAGCTAATCCATATGCTTTAGAGAAAGTACGTAAAATGATTAAATTTGCATATTGATTTAATAATTGTACACTATTTGGATTGATATCTTTAGAGATATATTCATAATAAGCTTCATCTAAAACAACGAGGACATTTTCAGGAACTTCATTTAAAAAGTCAACTAACTTCTCTTTTCCAATTAAACATCCAGTAGGATTATTTGGAGAACATAGCCAAACAACTCTTGTATTATCATTTATTTGTTGCAACATTCCATTTAGATCATGATAGCCATCCACTAATGGTACTTCTATAATCTCAGCACCTTGAATGAGAGCATTATGTTTATATTGTGGAAATGTTGGTGTTGCCATAACGGTATTTGACCCTTTTTCTAAATAAGTCCGACAAATAATATCTACAATTTCATCTGATCCACAACCAAATGTTAATTGTTCTTCACTCACTTGTAATTTCTCTGCAAGTACTTCACGTAGTGCCGTCGCATAGCCATCCGGATAAATCTCCAAAGAGTCTAATGTTTCTGTAATTTTTTCTTTTACTTTATTGGAATATCCAAATGGATTTTCATTTGATGCTAATTTAACAATTTTTGTTAAACCATATTCTTTTTTTACTTCTTCAATTTGTTTACCAGGTGTATATGGGGACATTTGATTAAATACTTCTTTTACTTGCATACAATGTTTCCCTACTTTCTATAATTAATTACTTTTTACACCCGATTGTAAATCAGGTCTTAGTTTAACTGCATCATTTAGATAAATATGTTCCACTTTTTGTTGTTCTATCGTTGTATTAACTGTCATCATTACTCGAATACATCGCGATAAACTATTAGGTACATCAATTTCAGGCATACACATTACAGGTACATATTTCCAACCTTCGATTAATCGTAATGCTTTTGCGGGAAATGTAGCATTTAAATCTGGGGTAACTGAAATGAATACAGAAGCAATATCTTCTGGCTGTACACTATTCTTATTCGCCATTTTTTCTATCATTACTTTCGTTTCTTGTATGATTTCTGATTCTTCATTATTTATAACTGTTGTAGCTCCTCGTATTCCCCTAATCAAGTTCATCCCAACTCTCTTATAAATTTTTCTAAATAGGTACGAAGGGTCGCATCATCAATATTTTGAACAGCAGGTTTTCCAACTTCAGTCAGAAGTACCATTTGAACGACCGCATTCTCAGATTTCTTGTCTAATTTCATTTTATCAATTAAATTGTCAATAGTAGGCCATTTAATTGATAATGGATAATGATTATGCTGCATCCATTCAAACAATTTTTCATACGGTAACGACTGATCAAATATACCTTCACTCACTCTAAGTGCAAATAACATGCCAATTGCAACGGCTTCCCCATGAGTTATTTCACCGTAACCCAGCTCTGATTCTATAGCGTGGCCTAATGTATGGCCAAAGTTTAAAAATTTGCGTATGTTTTTTTCTTTCTCATCTTCTTCTACAACCTTTGCTTTCACAGCAATACCTTTTCGTAAATGCTCTACAGTTATATCCGAATTAAGTGGAATAGTTAAATCTGTATTCACTACATCTTTAAAAAAAGTAGTATCACTAATTAGGCCGTGTTTAATTACTTCAGCATAACCTGATCGAATCTCTCTATCAGGTAATGAATGTAATGTTGTAACATCGTAGATAACTGCAACAGGTGGATAAAAATTACCTATAAGGTTCTTACCCTTTGGATGATTGATAGCTACTTTACCACCGACACTACTATCATGAGCTAAAATCGTTGTTGGAATTTGTACAAAATCTATTCCACGCATAAAAGTTGCTGCAACAAATCCCGCCAAATCACCAATCATTCCTCCACCTAATGCAATAATTAATGATTTCCTGTCTAAATGATTTTCAATAGCAGCTGTTTGAAGTTGATAAAAATATTCCATACTTTTTGTTGCTTCACCAGATGGTACTACAGATATACCGATATTATTTTTATGATGAAGAGCTTCTTTTACAGTATTTAAATATAATTTGCTAACAGTCTCATCTGTTACAATCAAAATATTCGTATAGTTATGAGGCAGATAACTTTCTAAATTAGATAGTAAATCCTTACCGATTATTACATCATATTCATTTGTACTAGTTTTGATTGTTTGCTTATGCATATTAAAATCCTCGAATCTCGTCGCGGTATTGATCAATTGCCTTTTTCAACTTAGGGAACTGATCATTCGGGAATTGTTCTAATATAGCTTTAGCAATCTCAAATGCAACAACATGTTCCATGACAACGGCCGCTGCTGGAACTGCACAAGAATCCGATCTCTCAATACTTGCATTAAAAGTCTCTTTTGTTTCAATATCTACACTTTGAAGTGGTTTATAAAGTGTAGGAATTGGTTTCATGACACCTTTTACCACTATAGGCATACCTGATGTCATACCACCCTCAAATCCGCCTAATCTGTTTGTTCTTCTATAGTAGCCTTTTTCTTCTGACCATAGTATTTCATCATGGACTTCACTACCATTTTTTCGAGCTGCTTCAAATCCGATACCAAATTCGACACCCTTAAATGCATTAATACTTTGCACTGCTCCCGCTATACGTCCATCTAATTTGCGATCATAGTGTACATATGATCCAATACCTGCTGGCATACCTTCTACGTATACTTCACATACCCCACCGATTGAATCGCCATCTTTTTTCGCTTTATCGATTGCATCCATCATCTGTTTTCCAGCTTCTTCATCAAGAGAACGAACAGGACTAGCTTCAGAAATTTCAATTCGATCCTTTATAGATAAATCCTCTCTATCTACTGCTTTTATTCCTGCAATTTCCTTCACATAGCCTACAATTTCAATACCTAAATGTTTAAGTAATGTTTTTGCAACTGCACCTGCTGCTACTCTAGCAGTAGTTTCTCTTGCTGAAGATCGTTCCAATATATTTCGCATGTCTCTATGACCATACTTTATTGCACCATTTAAATCAGCATGTCCAGGGCGTGGTCTTGTAACAACCCTTCTGATATTTTCATCTTCTGCTACAGGATCTTCTCCCATTACATCTGTCCAATGTTTAAAATCATCATTACGAACTACTAATGCAATTGGTGAACCTAATGTATAGCCGTGTCGAACCCCACCAACAATATCAACCAAGTCTTTCTCTATTTGCATTCTTTTTCCTCTACCATGCCCTTTTTGACGACGCAATAATGACTCATTGATGTCCTCTTGAGTGATTGGCATATTTGAAGGTAATCCTTCTATAATAGTAGTCTGTTGTTTTCCATGTGACTCTCCAGCAGTTAAATAACGCATATGTATCCCCCTAATAAGTATTTTTTTAATACTATATCATAGCAATAAAAAAAAGTAAGTAGTGATTCCACAAAATTATAAGATAATTCAGTTTTTTTGATAGAAAAATGTATCGATTACTTGAAAGTTATATTTCTCAGGATGGAAGATTTGTTCTGTACTACCAACAAAGAATATTCCTTTATCATTTAATGCTTGACTAAAGTTATGGTAAATTTGTTCCTTCGCTTGTTCTGTGAAATAAATTAATACATTTCTACAGACGATTAAATCGACATCTGACGGATATTTATCAGCAAGCAAATTATGTTGTTTGAATGTAATACATTTCTTTAAGCGATCATCCACTTTATATGTATTTTCATCTTTTAATAAATATTTTTCTTTCCGATCTTCTGGTACATCTTGTACAGCTCTATCATTATATACACCTTGTTTCGCTCGAGCTAACACATTCAAATCAATATCTGTAGCTAAAATTTCTATATTATCAATGTTCCAATATTGGTTTGCTATCATTGCTAAAGTGTATGGTTCTTCCCCTGTTGAACATGCTGCACTCCAAATTTTAATACTTTTCTTACGTGCTTTTAATTTAGGTAATATATTCTCTTCAAGTACTTTCCATCGACTAGGATTACGAAAAAACTCGGAAACATTGATGGTGACTTTATCTAAAAATTCTTGAAGTAATCTTTGTTCCGTGTTAATAGCGAGAAAATAATCATTAAAGTTGTCATAACCTCTTTTGTTTCTCAAAGAAGTCAATCTTCTTTTCATTTGGACTTCTTTGTACAAACTTAAATCTAATCCTGTTTTCTTATATATATTTTTTACAAAGTCTTGGTAGTCTTCCATCTCTCTTACTCCCTTTGTCTATCATGCTAGGAAAGCCATTGATTTATGTCTTTTTTATACTTGATTAACTCTGAGTCTTTAAAAAATAATGAAATTTCTCTTTGTGCGCTCTCAATTGAGTCTGAACCGTGAATAATATTGCGATGTGTAACAATACCATAATCTCCTCTAATTGTGCCAATGTCTGCCTCACGTGGATTTGTTTTGCCCATCATTTTTCTGGCAGTTGAGATAATATTGTCACCTTCCCACACCATTGCAAAAACAGGGCCTGATGTGATAAATGAAACTAAGTCATTAAAAAATGGTTTCCCAATATGTTCTGCGTAATGCTTTTCGGCTAACTCATTAGAAATTAACATGAATTTAGCACCAATTAGCTTAAATCCTTTTTGTTCAAAGCGATGTACTATATCTCCAATTAGATTTCTTTGCACTGCATCTGGTTTAACCATTAAAAAAGTTCGTTCCATTTCTTAGCACCTCACCATAGTTAAATTTTTCGTTTGCCGATATAATTTGCTATTTCTTCTAATGCCTTTTTTGCCTTGTTATCTGGTAAATTTCCTAACGAATTGTATGCCTTTTTTAAATATGCATCACTTAAGTCTCTCGCACGATCAATAGCATTGGACTGTTTAATGTATTCAATGATAGGATAGTAAGATTGTTTACTCAATGAGTCTCTCTGTTCAAACACTATTTTTAGTTGTTGTTTGAATTCTACGTCTTCCATTGCATATAACACTGGAAGCGTGACATTACCTTGAATTAAATCACTACCAGCAGGTTTTCCTAGCTCTTTTTCTGTACCTGTAAAATCAAGAATGTCATCAATTATTTGATAAGACATGCCTATGTAATATCCATACTTAAATAGTGTTCTTTCAACATCTGCTGTGGTATTCGATACAATTGCTCCAATTTGGCAACTAGATGAAATAAGTAATGCTGTTTTTCGTCTGATACGTCGTAAATATAATCGTAAGTGTTGGTCTACATTATATTTATCTTTTATTTGTTCAATTTCTCCTAAAGTTAGTTCCATCATCGTTTTTGCTAATAACTGGTGTGCTCTTGGCTCATCAATATCAGTAAATTGATCTAATGCTTTTGCAAAGATATAATCCCCTGTCAACATAGCTATTTGATTATCCCAATTAGCTTTAACAGTAGGAGCTCCTCGCCTCACATTAGAATCATCGATCACATCATCATGAACAAGAGATGCCATATGAATAAGTTCCAATGCACTAGCAACTTTCTTAATTTGTTGTTTGTCAGTTTCCCCAAACATAGAAGCTAACAATACAAATATAGGTCTAAGTCTTTTACCACCAGCTTTTAACAATTGCAGTGATGCATGATGTAATGTATCGTTTTCTGATTTTATCGTATCTTCTAGAACGGATTCCATTTCAATTAAGTCTTTTTTTATATATGCGAATGTTTTAGCAAGCTTCATTTAGATTCACCTTTACTTTAAACTTTCTTTTCCCCCATATGCATTGCAGCAACACCACCAGTGTAACTTTTCACTTGAATATTTGTTAAACCAGCTTGTTTAAATAATTGCTTTAATTCTTCCTTCCCTGGGAAGTCTTTAGCCGATTCGTGCAACCATGCGTATTCTTTGTAACTTTTCGCAAATAACTTACCAAACAACGGCATAATATTTTTAAAATAAAAATAGTATAATTGACGAAACACCGGTGTAGTTGGTTGTGATGTTTCTAAACATACAACAATCCCCCCAGGTTTTACTACTCTATACATTTCTTGTAGCACCTTTAAATAGTCTGGGACATTGCGTAAACCGAAGCCTATCGTTACATAGTCAAAAGAATTATCTTCAAATGGCAACTCCATTGCATTGCCATGCATAAAGGTTAATTGAGATTGTTTTGAGGACTCATTTCGTTTTTCTGCGATGGATAACATATTCTTGCTAAAATCCAATCCAATCACTTCACCTGATGTTCCTACAGCATTTGCTAAAGAGAAAGACCAGTCTCCAGTACCACAACATACATCTAAAGCTTTTGCTCCTTTTTTTACATCCATTCTTTTCATTACATCGTTACGCCATTTTACATGTCGTTGAAACGAGATGATAGAATTCATATGATCATAATTACTGTAAATTTTCTCAAAAACTTGATGTACTCTTTCTTCTTTTGATGGTTGTTTCATTTTGATAAGCCCTCTTCCAATAATGAATTAACAATAACGATTTCTTTAGTATCTTGATGATACATGTTTCTTAAAAAATCTATTTCTTTAGACACGTCTTGATCATAGTTATGAAGTTTCTCTCTCAACTGTATTATTTTATTATGTATACAATGTTCCAATTCAACAAGCGTTGTCACTTGAGTGCAATTTTGTGTTGTTAATAGCTGAAAAAAGGATTCTTTCTCCTCTTTTACTAATTTGTACTCTATAATTAATTTATGGAGAAGTAACCAATCATTCATATAATCTAAGCCTTTATCTATCTGCAAATAACGAGCAACTTTGTTTACTATAGCTGTATCTACTTCTATATATGCTTCTAACAACTGGTCAAACAATGAATATGTAGAATAATATAATGTTGCTTTTTTTTCAGTGATTTCGAAAATTGCACTTGCTAACTCCTTGATAAACTTTACTTCTTTGGCTTTAGCTAATAGATGATAATAAATGCCTGAGTAATAATCTCCTGCTAACACAGTCAATTGTTGTCTTTTTATATTTTTTGAAGAGTTTGAATGAGATTTTTTATTTATGGTGTCATGGGTATTTAAAGCCAGCTGTACTAACAATGCGCTAACAATATATTCTTCATGTAAGTGTTTATCTTTTACTAGAGAATATAATGCAAGTATTTTATGTTCTTCGATCGTTGGTTTTGGAATACATCTATTTAAATATTCTTGTTGGATATAATTATGTATTAATTGATTGTACTTATTAATTATTTGTTTCGTCTCCAAAAAATCACCGCACTTCTAAATTAAATACTTCTCATAATACCATAGTATATCATAACTTTCCATATTTCACTTCTCATACGGTAATTCTATATAAAAAAAAGGGTGCATATAATTATGCACCCTTTTGCCCGTATGTAAATACCTTATTATTTAACGATATCTTTAAGGGCTTTACCTGGTTTAAAAGCAGGAACTTTGCTTGCTGGAATTTCAATTTCATCCCCAGTTTGTGGGTTACGACCTTTACGTGCAGCACGCTCACGTACTTCGAAATTACCGAAACCGATTAATTGAACTTTTTCTCCATCTTTAAGTGAATCCATGATAGATTCGAAAACCGCATCAACTGCTTTTGTAGCGTCTTTTTTAGAAAGTTCGCTTTTTTCAGCAACAGCGTTAATTAGATCTGTTTTATTCATGACATTCACCTCCTCCCAAATTGAGCTATAAAAATCATCAAGTTGTACTGGTTTTATAGCTTTTTGTCACCACTTCAATGATGACAAGGCTTATAATAACTGTTTTTTTGATATAATTCAACAAAAAATCATTATTTTATAAAGAAAATTTAACTTTTAAAATAATAATATATTGAATTAAGAAAAATATTATCACACAAGTTTTAACTATGCAAGTGATTTCAAATATTGATATATCAATATTTCATCACATTTCACAACAACTCTAGTATTCATTATTCACAAAAAAAATACAATTTATAAGTTTTTTTTTAATCTGGCTTAACATTGCTTTTTTGAAAACAAAAAAAGCGTAACGCAATTTAGCATAACGCTTTTTGATAGCATTAGAGTGATTAAAGTATAATTGCTATTAATCCTCCTGAACCTTCATTTATAATTCTTTCTAACGTTTCTTTAAGTTTAAAACGAGCATTTTCAGGCATTAATGATAATTTCCCTTGAATTCCTTCACGCACGATGGAACTCAATGAGCGTCCAAAGATATCGGACTGCCAAATAGATAATGGATCATCTTCAAAATCTTGCATGAGATAGCGAACTAATTCTTCACTTTGCTTTTCTGTTCCTATTATTGGAGCAAACTCTGATTCTACGTCTACTTTTATCATGTGAATGGATGGCGCTACAGCTTTTAATCTCACTCCGAATCGAGGTCCTTGTCTAATAATCTCCGGCTCTTCTAAAACCATATCTTCTAGCGCTGGCGCTGCAACACCGTATCCTGTTTGTTTTACCATTTGTAACGCATCTGCAATCTGATCATATTCTTTCTTAGCTTTAGTAAATTCTTGCATGAGTTGTAGTAAATGATCTTTCCCTCTAATTTCTTCACCTACAATCTCTTTTAGCACTTGGTCATATAGTTCATTTGGTGCATGCAAATCTATATCTGCAATACCTTCCCCCATTTCAATCCCTGCCAACTGTGCATGCTCAATATAATCATATTGATCAAAATATCCAATCACATTGTCTACATCTCTTAGTCGTTTAATGTCTTTTACAGTTTCTTCAATCGCTAATTGATAATTCTTACGTAACCAGTGGTTATCATCAAGAACTAACACCCAACTAGGTAAATTCACATTTACTTCTAATACAGGGAACTCATATAGCACTTCTCTTAATACATTGTTTACATCATGTTCTGTCATGCTTTCTACACTCATCGCAATTACTGGGATATCAAATCGTTCAGCTAGTTCTTGTCTTAACAATTCCGTTTCTTGTCGATATGGCTGTACAGAATTTACAACCATAATAAAAGGTTTTCCTACTTCTTTTAGTTCTTCAACAATGCGAGTTTCTGCTTCAATATAATCTTCTCTAGGTATTTCACCAATCGTACCATCAGTTGTTACAACAATTCCCATTGTAGAATGTTCTTGAATAACCTTTCTTGTACCTATTTCCGCAGCATCATGGAATGGAATAGGTTCTTCGTACCATGGAGTATGAATCATTCTTGGCCCGTTTTCATCTTCAAATCCTTGTGCACCTTTGACTGTATAGCCGACACAATCTACCAATCTTACATTTACCTCTAATCCATCTTCTACTTGTAATTTTACTGCTTGATTTGGGATAAATTTCGGTTCTGTTGTCATAATTGTTTTTCCTGCAGCACTCTGAGGTAATTCATCTTGTGCTCTTAATCGATCACTCTCATTTGGAATATTTGGTAATACCGTTTTTTCCATGAATTTCTTAATGAAAGTCGATTTCCCTGTTCTTACAGCTCCTACTACACCTAAATAAATATCCCCGTTCGTGCGTTTTGAAATATCTTTAAAGATATCTACCCTTTCCAAGTGATCCCCTCCCGATCTATTCAACTTAAAATTACTCGAATCATTGACACTGTTATTTTATGATGTTGTCCTATTAAATTATGCTAATAATTCATGAGTAATTGAAAATCTTTTTTCTTCTTTAAAATCCTATGTATATATTCTCTTAAATATACAAAAAAGTTTTTAAAAGTTTTGAGAGTTCGTCAACTTATAATGATATAAAAAAATAGCCCCGAAGAGACAGTAGCAATCGTCTCTTCGGGGCTTTATATTTCCTTATATTCACTTTTCATTTAGATTTTCTACAAATTGAGGCTCTCCATCTATAATTGTATACGGAATGGAATATGCAGGCGCTATTGGATGATTGTCGGTAATTAACTTCCTTAAATCATCTTCAGCTACATATGTGTGTTCATATTCATTCATAAACTGATACAAATCCATTCGATAATCTATAATTAATTCCCCATTAGTTTGTATTAATATAGGTAAGTTTTTACCTGAGTATGGACTTATAACAAATGGTGGTTTATCTAAACGAAGCGCTTCATGATTTAATGTATATATGCTTTCTGTAACTTTTTCTCCGAATGGTGGATATGTATGTTCACTGATATAAATATTTAAATTCTGTTGCACCTGTCTCATTTGGTCTGCAACTTTTAAATCTACTACTTTGACTGTTGGATTTTCTTCTACATCAATTAAAATATATTGGTATGTTCCACCTGCTTCAAATGCAGTAGGTGGTATAGATTGAATTAAGCTTTCACTTTTTAATAAATTAAAATCAATTACATATTTTAAATAAATTGGTGTGTCATTATCTTTGGTAACAATAGGAATAAAACCATTTTTTCTTTCCACATATTGATCAACTGCATGTTGTACAACTTGCAATTGTGTATCATTTGAAATCTGATTTTGTGCCAGCTCATCTTCTGGATACATACACCCAGTCAAAACTATCAAAAAAAAGAACATACAAGTAATTCTACGTGTAATCATTCAAATACTCCTTCTTGTTTATGCAGTGGGACCTCTCAACACAACAAAAGCAATTATTAATCCCCCTACAATTAAAAAAATATAAGCTAAAAATGCAACAAACCCTGCTAAAAACCCGCTTAATTTATATCTACTTAATAAAATTAATCCAATAGCCAAAATTAGTGCGAACATTCCAGCAAAAGATATCCACATCATGAGCATGGATGGTGACATATTAAATTCCCCCTGTTCTTCTATATTGCTTTATTTATAAGTATAATATAACTAACCGAAATGTTAAATTTATAGATTCCTAAATCATAAAAAAGCCGAAGCAGATGGGGCAAAATCTACTTCGGATTTGACTAAACAAATACCCACTTGCACCCTGAAAGTGAATGCTTGTGCGATTTATTCTATGCGAAGCAATTTCACATTGCATCCTCAAGTGCCTATTATATTACTTTTTAAATAATTTGCTTAATGTATTCATATCTGATGGCATATTATTATTAGTAATTGCTCGAACAATTTTATCTTCTTTCTCTTTAGAAACTGGTTTGCCTGACATTTTTGCAAGTTGCTTCACTAAATTTCTTACAGTAGCTTCATCAGAAAAATCCGCATTTTGTACTGATTTTGCTACTTTCATAATCTGATCTGGATTAATATTGGATTTTTTTTGAATTTGATCAAATGCGTTATTCTTAAAATCACTCATATTTTTCCTCCTAACTATAGATTTCTTTCTATAGTATGCAGAGGTATACAATAAAGTTAATCAGAATATCTATTTGTAAGAATTGCGGCAATATCCTCAATTTCTGTCGTACGATCTCTAGACATCAAGTCATCCACCACTTTTTTTGCAGATTTTTTGTTAAAAATCACATCATAAATACCATTCGTAATTGGCATTTTCACGTTCAATTTTTGAGCCAATTGATGCACAGCTTCTGTCGTTCTAACACCTTCAACAGTCATGCCCATTTCTTCCAAAACTGTTTCTAAGCGATGACCCTTTCCTAACATATTTCCAGCACGCCAATTTCTACTATGGACACTCGTACATGTTACAATTAGATCTCCAACACCTGACAATCCTATGAAAGTTAATGGGTTTGCGCCCTTTACTGTTGCCAGTCGTGTAATTTCAGCTAATCCTCTTGTAATTAGCGCTGCTTTCGCATTATCACCATATCCTAAGCCATCTGAAATACCTGCACCTAATGCAATGATATTCTTTAATGCTCCTCCAAGTTCTACACCCACAATATCTTTACTTGTGTATACTCTAAAATAGTCTGTCATAAATAAATCTTGTGTATATCTTGCACTATTGAGATTACTGGACGCTGCTGTAACTGTAGTTGGATGCCTTAAACTAACTTCCTCTGCATGACTTGGACCAGAAAGAGCTACAATGGAATGATATTTAGCTTCTGTTAGCTCTTGCGCAATCATTTCAGAAATTCTCATATGTGTTTGCGGCTCAATACCTTTTGAACCATGTACAATGATTGTATTTGAATTGATAAAAGGAATAATTTTCTTACACGTTTCTCGAATTGCTTTTGTTGGAACTACTAATATAATCACATCTACACTATGCAATGCTTCAGATAAATCATGTTCAAATTCTAATTCATCAGGTAATGTAACATCAGGTAAGTACTTTTTGTTTTGTTTCGTTCTTTCCATTTCTATTTTGTGTCTTTCGTTATGTGTCCATAAACGTACTCTATGATGATTATCACATAATACCATAGCAAGTGCTGTACCCCAACTACCTGCACCTAATACTGTAACATTCGCCACTCTATTCACCTCTAACTACGTCTTCTTGCATATATTTTTATTGGTGTCCCTTCAAATCCAAACGCTTCTCTTATTTTATTTTCTAAGAACCTTTCATAAGAAAAGTGCATTAATTCTGGATCATTTACAAAAACAACAAATGTTGGCGGTTGAATTGCAACTTGGGTAGCATAAAGTACTTTCAGTCTCTTTCCGTTCTTCGTTGGTGTTGGATTAATCGCTAATGCATCCATAATCACATCATTCAATACATTTGTTTCTACACGTTTTGTATGATTTTCACTTGCTTCTAAAATCTTCGGAAGCAGTGTATGAATTCGCTTCTTTGTTTTAGCAGACAAATAAATAATTGGTGCATAGTCTAAAAATTGAAAATGTGCACGTATCTCTTCTTCAAATTCCTTTATCGCTTTATCGTGTTGCTCAATTGTATCCCATTTATTTACTACAATAACAACAGCTTTCCCTGCTTGATGTGCATAACCTGCAATTTTTTTATCTTGTTCAATGATACCTGTGTCTGCATCAATTAATGTTAAAACAACATCGGAACGCTCAATTGCCTTTAGCGCACGCAAAATACTGTATTTTTCAGTAGTTTCATAGATTTTTCCTCGTTTTCGCATACCTGCTGTATCAATGATGACGAAATCTTTTCCTTCTTTCGTAAAAGATGTGTCAATTGCATCTCTAGTTGTTCCCGCAATATCACTGACAATTACTCTTTCTTCATTTAAAATGGCATTAACAAGTGAGGATTTTCCTACATTTGGTCTACCTATTAAACTAAAATGAATCACGTCAGGTCCTTCGTCAATATTCTCACGTTCTGGGAATAATTCCACTACTCGGTCTAATAAATCACCTAAACCAAGACCGTGTGTCCCTGATATTGGATATGGTTCTCCGAATCCTAATGAATAAAATTCATATATTTGTTCTCTCATTTCAGGATTATCTACTTTATTTACTGCTAGTACGATTGGTTTGTTTGATTTAAATAACATTTTTGCGACTTCTTCGTCTGCCGCAGTAATTCCTTCACGGCCATTTACCATGAATACAATAACATCTGCTTCTCTTATTGCAACCTCTGCTTGTTCTCGCATTTGTATTAAGAGAGGCTCATCACCAATTTCAATTCCACCTGTGTCAATTAAACGAAATGAATGATTCAGCCATTCCGCTTTTGCATAAATTCGATCTCGTGTGACACCTGGGATATCTTCTACTATGGATATTCTTTCTCCGACTAATCGATTAAAAATTGTAGATTTACCTACATTAGGCCTTCCAACAATTGCTACAACTGAATTTCTCATGAAGGCACTTCCTTCCTATATTAAATTTCTTATGATATTTCTTGCAGAATAATGAATCATTACTTTTAATTTTTAAATATCACTTTTATTAAATTACCACAAACTAACTATGTAAGACAAGTTTATCCCTTTTAGTTTACATAATAATATTATAGTTAATGTTTAACAATTATATAAAGTTCATCACTTAATGCATGACTTATTCCGTCTAATATTGCTTCTAGGTTTGCAGCAACTTTTTCCATTTCTTCTGATGTTTCACAAATAAAGATAGAAGCTCCTGCAGTTACTTTTTGTTTATTTGTTGTTATTGTTGCTAATATTGCTTTCTCAATTTGCAATGATAATCACTCCTTTTGATTCGCTTTTGATTCTGATGGCATTCTTATAGCATTTTCTAATACAGGGACAGAACTAATTACTTTAATTGCTTTCTCAACATCTTTATCTTGTGGCAGAATAAATACACCAATACGTCCATCATCTAAGTCTCGTTTAATCAATGGAACTAATGCAGGTGTACCAGAGTCTCTAAAAACACCTAAAGAAACGGATACATCGTGAAGAATTGCTTGTCTTTGTCCTAAATTTGCTATTGTTGATCTTACATCAAACGTTTTTGGAATTAGTACAAAACCCATTCCATATTCCAAAATTTCTTTTTGTCTTTCTGGTAACCCGATGTTCATTATATAAATATTATCTACATATAAACCCGCTCCATCAAACGTAACATTAGATGGCTCTATATCAACAATATCTCCTAACGTGGATCCACTCATAATCTTACGGATGATTATATAACATATAATTGTGACAATTATTGCTACATAAACATTCCAAACTAAAAAGGACAACGTTGTAACTAAAGATGTGAAGATTACCAAGTAATTTCTGCTTTCAAAAGCAACTGCAATGCCTTCAATATAGGTCTTTCCTCTTGGGACAAGTTCATATCCGTCTAATTCTGATAATGTATTTCGTTCCATATTACGCACTTCTCTAAATTGCGACGCAGCTATAGTTAGAAAAGTAATCGCAGTAAATTCTTTTTCCATGATAGCTGGTACTGCTACAGCTCCTAAACCCGCAGCAATAAAGCCTAGCGCTAAATGTATTATTTTACCGTGCAAATATGTGGGATATTGACGATAATCTGTTTTAAGCATAATCATTCTTGCAATTGTACCGATAATTACTCCGAACAGAATAGGATATGTATATTCATTCATGTAGAACACCTCTTTTTTGCTTCAATTATTTGTAGGTAGTGTTCCACTTTTTTTAATAATACATTCCATATTTCAAAAATACTTAAGATAGTTATCACAATAGTAAAAAATGCATAAAAGTACTCATAAGAATAACTACTTTCTAAATAATAACTCGCACATATACACATATACAATGCCTGACCTATAGCAATACTAGAAAGCCAAATACGAACTTTTTGATGAAAGGTATCGCCGGTCCAATATAGTAAAAGTATTGCTCCTATTATTCCAAAAATGAGAAAAGCAATATGAGAAAATACAGGACTGGTTAAATACCATAAAAAATAAATAGTATAAATATATGCTATCAGTATTATATAGAAGTATTGCCTTATTTTTAATTGGATACCTATTAATAATAAATGACTGAATAGCAACACCCATATATGTGTAATTTGTATAGTAAACAAATGGATGTTCATTTGATATGGTAAGACACAGATAGTTATTAAGCATCCAATAAGGTACAATGATCGTTCTTTACTTTGTTCCATAAAAAAAGTAATTAGACATAGTAATATCCATAAAAGCCATAAGTACACATAATCTTCCATTCACATCACCACTAATAGTATGCACAACAATAGTACAAAATAATACTCTGATTATACACATTCGATAGAACTTTTAAAGATAAGAAATTAATATTGGATTTCAGAAATATTAAATCCACTTGGAATTACGCATCAAGGATGACTTATTACTCACTCTCCACACGTTACTTTGTATACAAGTGCTGATTGTATAATTTCCTAGTGTATAAAAAAAGACACCTCTGATTTTGAGATGTCTACTTAAATGTTTTTTAATTTTTAAATTTGTCTAATTTATTTCCAATCATGTCACCTAATTGAAAACCGGACTGTTCATCATCTGCTTCATATTTCTTTAATTCTTGGTCATTTTTTTCTGACTCTATTTCTTTTATACTTAAAGAAACTCTTTTTTCTTGTTCGTTTACTTCTAGTACTTTTACTTCTACTTGTTGACCTACTTCTAATACTTCAGCAGGCGTGCCAATATGTTGAGTAGATATTTGTGAAATGTGTACAAGTCCTTCTACACCAGGCAATACTTCAACAAAAGCTCCGAAATTCACGAGTCTTTTAACAGTACCAGTTACAACACTATTAACAGGAATACTTGATTCAATGTTACTCCAAGGACCAGGTAATGTCTCTTTGTGAGATAATGAAATACGTTCATTTTCTTTATCGACAGCTAATACTTTTACTTTTAATGCATCGCCTTCAGTTACAACATCAGATGCTTTTCTACATGTGCATGTGATAATTGTGAAATATGTACTAAACCATCCATTCCGCCAATGTCTACAAATACACCGAAGTCTGTGATACGTTGAACTACACCTTCAATCTCTTGTCCTACTTCTAGACTCTCTAGTAACTCAGATTTCTTCTGTGTTGTTTCTTCTTCTAATACTGCGCGATGAGAAAGAATAATACGATTTTGTTCTTTGTCTAATTCTACAATTTTCAATGTTAAAGATTTATCTTTATAATCTGAAAAATCTTCTACATAATGCGTTTCTACTAGTGATGCTGGAATGAAGCCTCTCAAACCGACATCTACAACTAAACCGCCTTTAACTACATCTTTCACTTCTGCTTCAATAGTTTCATTTGCATCGAATTTTTGTTGTAGATCTTCCCAAGCTTTTTCAGCAACGAGTGCTTTTTTAGAAAGTACAATTTCTTCATCTTCCACTTTCTTTACTTGTAATTCTAACTCGTCACCAACATTGACAACATCACTAGCGCTTTCAATGCGTAATGCAGAAAGTTCACTTATTGGTACAATGCCTTCCACTTTGTATCCAATATCAACTAATGCATGTTTCTCCTCTACTTTAATTACTTTTCCTTTGACAATATCGCCAACGGAAAGTTCTTTCATTTCGGAAATTTCTTGGTTCATCTCTTCCATGACAAAGACCTCCTTCAAATTACAACACAAAAATTATATGTGCTTTTTACTAACTTCTAATAATTAGACTCATTTGTCAAGTCATAATCATTGAAATTACCCAATTTCTTTAAGTTTTCTAATCTCTTCCATTATAACATCAGTTACCTCTTGAGCGGAAGCTTTTTCCTCTCTCATTTTACTTAAGTCCATTGGTTTACCATAGGATACAATAAGTGGGGACTTCGACTGATATTCACCAATAATCGCACACGGAATGATACGTGCCTCAGATCTTAATGCGAAAAACCCTGCACCTGCCAAACCTTTTTTAATTTCACCAGTTTTACTTCTTGTACCCTCTGGAAATAAACCTAAAACATTTCCTTCTTTTAATACATTTAATCCTTGTCTCAAGGCATTTCTATCTTTCATACCACGTTTAATTGGAAAAGCATGCACATGACGTAAAATAAAAGCTAAGATTTTATTTTTAAATAATTCTTCTTTTGCTAAAAAGTGTATTTCTCGTGGGCATGTAATACCAACAATTGGAGGATCAAAATTAGAAATATGATTAGAGCAAATAATAATTGGTCCATCTTTTGGAATATTTTCTGTTCCTTTAACAACTACTTTGAATTTTGGTTTTAGAACTAACTTTACAACAGATCTTGCAAATGTATAAAAACTCATCTCTTACACCTCTTGCTCTACGATTTTAATAATTTGGTTCACAACATCTTTGATAGAAAGCTGCGTTGTATCAATTTCTATTGCATCTTCAGCTTTTTTTAATGGCGACGTTACTCTTTCCATATCTTGTTTATCTCTTTGGGCTATCTCTATTTTTAATTTCTCCACATCAGAAGGAATCCCTTTATTTTTATTTTCCGAATGTCTTCTTATTGCCCTCTCATCCACACTAGCAATTAGGAAGATTTTCACTTCCGCATCTGGAATGACATGTGTACCAATATCTCGACCATCCATAACAATGCCTCTGTTACGTACTAATTGCTGTTGTCTTTGAACCATTTCTTTTCTCACTTCTGGAATAGATGCAATTTTAGAGACTAATTGTGTCACTTCATTCGATCTAATTTCATCTGTAACATTTTCACCATTTATAAAGACATCAAACTCTTTCGTTAAAGTAATATCACTTTTCTTTAACTCATTTAAGATTGCAGAACTATTATCTGGAGAGATATTATTTTTTATTGTTACATACGTTATCGCTCGGTACATTGCACCTGTATCTACATATATATATCCCATTTGTTCTGCAACTAATTTGGCGACAGTACTCTTCCCTGCAGCTGCGGGTCCATCTATAGCAATAGCAATTTTATTTTTCATTTTACATACCTCTTTCTTTACGTTTCATCTTTACTTGTTCTAAATAACAGTATTTAACAATTTTCTGTTGATCTTGTAACATGATATCAGAAAATTTAATGGATAATATCGATTTTGCCTCTTCCTCATGTACTCGTACAACACTTCCATTCACCTTTATATATTCTATACTTTCACCAAGTGGTAATACCACTAATAAATCTAAATAATCATCTTTTTCAAATGTTTGGTTTTTGTTAATAATGACAGATAAACCTCCACCGCTAATATCTCGAGTTAAGGTGGTAAAATCTTTAAATTTCTTCTGTGTACTTTTAATGGAAATATCCAATAGTGCATTAATTCGTACAAATTCTCTTCTTTGAATTTTTTTTACTTTATCTTTCATATAATAAAATACCAAACAAGGTATATTATCCATTTTTTTACCTATCACTTTTGCTGGGAATATGTACACACTATTATCTCTTACACAACTAATTTCTAACATTGTATCTTTAGGTAGCAGCGTAGTCTTTCCTGTGTATTCATTTGTAGGTAAATCAACAGTGATATTGTCACCAATTATTTCAATTATTTTACATTTGAAAGTAAAGACATCCAGTTCTTTATCTGTATCATTATCTTTTTTATACATTTTTAATTGTAAAAAAGCCCCATTTTTTAGCAATTTCATCCTCTTCCTGTTTTTAAAAATTCTCTGTTTCGTCAATGAAATTAGATTATTGTAATCCCATTACTATATTACCACAAAAAAAAGAGAGAAGGGACATTCTTTCCTTCTCCATTTAATATTTCGTTTCAGCTTGTTTTAATTTTTCGACTCTTTCTTCTCTCTCATTGATTGCATTAATAAATATCTTGTATGTGTCGTTATTTAATGTACCCAAAAAAACATGTGTGATTACTTCTTCGCCTAAATCGTTCTCAATAATAGCCATATGTTGATCTTCAATTTTCAACTTCGGATTTACTTTAGATTTTGCATCTTCCACTGAGATAATATCTGATGGTATCTTTCTTTCTTTATGGTTCTCATAATAATCTTTCCCTACAAAACCAAGGATACTTCCGTTATCTAATGCTACTTTCACTTGAATAGCATCAGGATAAATCCATACGTCATCTTGACTTGGAACAAAGTGATACACACCAACATTATCATATTGGTTACTCTCTATTAATGCTAAATCATCGAATGGAAAATTCGTTAAATATTTTTTTGCTTTGTTCATCCCTTCATGCAAACTGATTTCAGCATCTTTTACTTCTCGATTTAACATGATGGTGATTGGATAACCACCATTTTGAGAAATATCTCCATATCCTGACAAATCTTCTTTGCTAAATGAAAAACTATATGTCGGAATATTCGCACCATCACCTGTTTTAGTTATAGAGACTTCAGTATCTTTATCTAAATCCATTAAGTCTCTGAACTTCTTTTCTGCTTGTTCTTCTGTAACTTTTTTATCACCTAACATTTGAAATCCATCTTTTTTACTAGATGTTCCCATAAGACTCGCATTTAATTTTCCTTCAGAATAGCCTTCTACTGTTTTTTCAACTGTTTTAAAACCGTCGATAATCGTATTATCTGCTTGATCATCATTATTTATTAAGGCTAATTGAACATCCATCCATCTTAAATTGTCATTTAACACTAAATTTTGGACTTTACGTAATTCTGATTCAATTTGACTAGACATTTTGTATAATGATTCAAATGATTGTAATTCCTCATCTGTAAGTGGGCTTTTCTCCAAATCACGAATTGCTACTCTATAACTAAAATCACCCATCTCTGACAAAAATTCTTCTGTTTTATTAAAAGGAATTAAAGTCAATGGTAATTGGCCGACATCATTATGTGCTAAAGATGTGATCCGCCATATTTCTGCTAATTGTGGTGATATTTGTTCTTTACTATTCATTGCTAATGTAGAACCTATCTTATCATGTAATAAATCAATATAGTAAGTTAAATCGTGAAATGACCTCTGATAATCATTCTCTGCTTGTATCAAAATCGCATTTTTTTCTTGATGTTCTTGATACCCCCAAACACTTACACCTACTACTGATATGCTCAATAAACCTATTAATAACCAACGAAACATCTAATCACCTCCAAATTACATACAAAAAATATGTTTACCTATCTGTTTTATTTGTGGTCTAGACCAAATCCAACTTGATGTAGCAGTATTTGGATTAAAATAATAAATAGCTTCTCCTGTAGGATCCCAACCATTTATTGCATCAAGCACGGCTCTTCTAGCAGAATCATTTGGTGTTAACCATATTTGTCCGTCACTTACTGCAGTAAAGGCCCTTGGTTCAAAAATGACTCCAGACACGGTATTAGGAAAAGTCGGACTCTCTACCCTGTTTAAAATAACTGCTGCGACTGCTACTTGCCCTTCATAAGGTTCTCCACGCGCTTCTCCATGAACAGCATTGGCCATTAAAGTAATGTCATTTTGAGAGAATCCTTGTGGTACATTAACAGCCGTTGGTTCCATATCTTTTTCATTCGTTGTTGAATCTGTATTTTTATTTTGGTCTTGATTTGCTGAATTATTGTTATTATTTTCATTAGCTGATGTATTGTTTTGATTGTTCGGTTTTTTATTATTTTTTGACGGCTCTGTTTGTTTATTCTTATCTACTCCACCATAATGTGTAAAATCCTTCCCTTTTTCAATTTGTTCTATTACATAATTTTTATCATAATTACTTGCTTTTGTTAGTTTGGCTTTTGTTTCTTCTCCTGCTAATCCATCAATATCTAATCCAAATTCATATTGAAAATTTCTCAAAGCCCAGTATGTTCCCCACCCAAAGACTCCATCAATATTTCCATTATAAAAACCTAAATATTGAAGCCTCGCTTGTAATTCAATTACATCATTTCCTGTTGCACCATGCTGAATTACCTGGCTAGTAAATCCTTTTACTTCAGATGGTTGCACATATACAAGAAACAATGGTAAACAAGTTACTAATATTATCATTAGTTTAAGCTGTTTCATCTTAAATGCCTCCTAATATTTGTTCATTACATTATGTCCATACTTCTATCTGGGTTTATGGGATAATTACATTAATTTACTAAGTAGCATTTATTATTTCTCATCAAAATATGCATGAATTATAAAATTAACCATAAAAAGAAAGTATTCACCTCAATTGAAGCAAATACTTTCTTTCTTAAGAATATGATTTCATTCATGTAGAATACACCTGTTTTATACTCTTTTTCTCATTCTACGTATTATGATGCTTGATTATTAGACAAATCATGATTATATCGTGTATAATTTTGTATACTCATTTGCCTTTTTTACTTTTCTTAACCCATATAACCATAAAATAGTCATAAACGGGATTAGCCAATAAACCCATGAACGTGTTACTGTTACTAGAATAAAATCATACGTTCCATGTAAAAAAACTGGTATGATTAAAGCAATAAATAGATGGTATCCTGACTTTTTGCTCTTGAATTTAGCGCGCCCCATGTAGTATCCCATTATCACTCCAAATATAGCATGTGAGGAAACAGGAAACAACGCTCTAGTTATCGCGTATTCAATTCCATGTGCAAATAGATACAATAAATTCTCAACTGTCGCAAATCCTAAGCTAATGGACACACCATAGACAATACCATCATATACATTAGAAAACTTTGAATATTTATATGTGGTAAATAGAAAAATAAACCATTTGAAAAATTCTTCAAAAGTACCATAAATGATATAGCTTTTTAAAAAATCGGATTGTAAGATATTTTCTTCTGTAAAGGCAAATTGAATAAACATAATTGGAAAAACTAAGAGTGCACCATAAATAAAAGTTCTAAAAATTGCAAATATCGGTTCTAATTCATATTCATCACGCAAATAGAAAAATGAGAGTAAAGCAAAGGCAGGTGCTAAACCTGCTGATATTAATGTAATCAACTACGCACCTACTTTCAAATCAATAAATAAAAAGGGGTATTAGATGAAAAAATTATTAATTATACATACAGGTGGAACGATTTCAATGGAACAGAGCCAAACTGGTATTCAAATATCCTCTGAACATCCCTTAACTACAATGAAAGATGATTTTGAAATACCTATGGAAGAAGTAGAACTGTTCTCTTTACCTTCACCGCATATCACACCACTTCATATGGTGAAACTTGCAAACTATGTACAGAGTAGATTACATGATTCTCATGCAATTGAAGGTATTGTCATTACACACGGAACAGATACGCTAGAAGAAACAGCATATTTTTTAGAGTTAACAATCAAAAGTCATATTCCTATCGTTATGACAGGAGCAATGCGACCAAGTAATGAAATTGGAACAGATGCACTTTACAATTTTTATTCAGCGATACGTGTTGCACTAACTAAGGAAGCGAGTCATTATGGAGTCTTAGTCGTAATGAATGATGAAATTCATTCTGCAAGATATGTAACCAAAACTTCTACAAGTAATGTGGCAACATTCAAAAGTCCTCCATTCGGCCCGATAGGACTCATTCATCATAAAAAAGTTGTTTTTTATCATAAAAATATGTATTCAGACAATAAATTGCCGATTGATACCATTTCAAAATCTGTCTACATGTTTAAAGCATTTTCAGGAATGCCAATTGAAATGTTTGAATCTATTGATACAAATAAAGTAAACGGTGTTGTTATAGAAGCGCTTGGTCAAGGGAATCTCCCACCAACAATACTACCTATTTTGAGTAAACTTATCGAGAAAGGCTTAGTAATTGTTATTGTTTCACGTTGTTACAATGGTATGGTACAGCCAGTATATGGCTATGACGGTGGTGGGAAATCCTTAGAGTCAATTGGTGTTATTTTTGCAAACCAAATTAATGGACCGAAAGCAAGACTGAAATTACTATTGTTATTAGAGAACCATTCAACAAAAAAAGAAATTATAGACTCGTTTACTGATTAATTTGATTACGTTTATTTTTTATCGAAGATGCGATGAGACCTCCATGGAATCTTCCATTTTCGATAAAAATTTCATTATTATCATATCCCGCAGCAATCACACCAGCAATATAAATATTATTTACATTTGTTTCCATTGTTTCGTGATCAAAATTAGGTCTACCTGTTGTGATATCAACAGTAATCCCAATATCTTTTAAAAAGTTTTGATCTGGTTGATAACCTGTCATTGCAAAAACAAAATCATTCTCTATTTTCTTTCTGACACCATTTACACTATATTCAACATACTGCTCACTTATTTCATCTACATGTGCATTAAATTCTAGAGTAATTTTATTGTGGTTAACTAAAGAAATAAATTCAGGGATAATCCATGGTTTTACACTTTTGGAATATTCACTTCCTCTATACAGTACAGTCACCTCTGCTCCTGCTCTCTCTAGTTCTATCGCAGCATCTACAGCAGAATTTTTCCCACCAATTATTGCAACTTTTTTTTTGTAATATGGATGGGCTTCCTTGAAGTAATGAGAAACTTTCGGCAATTCTTCCCCTTTTACATGCATATAATTAGGCTGATCATAATAACCAGTTGCAATAACCACTTGTGTAGCTAGATAGCTCTTCTGTTCATTTCGATTTGTAACAGTTTCTATGCGGAATATATCGTCATGTTTCTTTACATTTTCAACTTTTTCAAAATTATTGATTCTTAATTGTTTGCGTTTTGCTACAGTTCTGTAATAAGATAATGCTTGAATTCTGACTGGTTTAGGCTTTTCTGTCACAAATGCTACATCTCCTATCTCTAATTTCTCACTAGAACTGAAAAATGTTTGGTGAGTTGGATAGCGATAGATGGAATCTACAATATTACCTTTTTCTATAATTAATGGACTAACACCAATATTTTGTAATTCGATAGCCGCTGACATTCCACAAGGACCAGCACCAATGATAATAACTTGTTCTTGTTGCACTATAGACACTCCTTTTTTTAAATCCAACCTCGATAACGAATAGCTTCTGCTTGATTTTTTAAACCAATCATATAACTTGATGTATACATATTGACTTTAAATTTAACAGAGGTTCTTTTTGCTAATTGTAATGCATTTTGAATAATTTCATTAAATAATGTTTCTATTTCTTTTTCTGAAAATCTTTTTCCTTGTTTATATTCCAACCACTCTAAATATGCATAAACAATTCCACCATTTGTTGTTAACACTTCTGGAATCATAATGACATCTTTTTCGTGTAATAATTGAATTGCGTCCTTCGTTAATGTATGATTCACTGTTTCTAAGATAAATCTCGTATGTAACTTCTGGGCCAAGTCTATATCTACTTGTTCATTCTTTGTTGTTAACACGACAAAATCATTAGGGATGAACCAAAATTCTTCTAATGATATGCTTTTATCTTTATCATAATTGAATATTCCAAAATTATCTTTATGTTTAAATAAGTCTGGTATATTAATGCCTTCTTCATCATATATTGCTTTTTGTGGATCTGAAATACCAATTACTTTTACTCCAATTTGATAGAGTTTATTAGCTATATAACTTGCTATAGCACCACTTCCGTGAATGATTACTTTTGTCTCTTTCACATTTAAATGATATTCATCAATCATTGCACAAAGTGTATGAAAAATACCTTGTTCAATTGCTGATTCTTTATATTTTAATCCACCTAATATATACGGTTTACCAGATATAAAATTAGGATCCACCTCACAATGCAAGCGACTATATTCGTCCATCATCCATGCAATGATTTGAGCATCTAATGAAGCATCAGATGAAGGAATATCAATATGTGGTCCGATGTTGTGATGAATTGCTCGTATGTATCCTCTGCTCAATCGCTCTAATTCTCGATAAGAGAGTTTTCTAGGATCACAAATAATTCCACCACTACTCCCACCTATCGGCAATTGCAAATTACTCGCTTTTACACTTCTTAAAATAGATAATGCTGCAATTTCTTCTTCTGTTAAATCTGGCCTAAAATGAACATTCCCTTGTGTAATACCAAAAACATCATGATGTTGTGAGCGATACGCAGTAAAAATCTGTACAGTGTCATCATCCATTTTCACTGGGATACGGACTTTTAATACTTTTAATGGTTCTTTTAACAATTCATACATGTCTTTAGGATATCCTAATTGTGTTAAAACATCTTTCATCATCATTTGTAAGTGCTCAAAATTACTATTCAATCGTCACACTCCTAAACCTAACTTTCTTGAGTCATCCGTACAATTACTTTGCTATCTCCATCAATTATTCATCAAATAGACGAATACACATACAAGACAAACTACCTTTATTATACTACTAATCAAATAGAATGTGAAATGATGGAACGGGTAAAACAAATCTAAAATACAATTTTTCATTCTTTATTCATGGGACAATCACCTATTCACATATATTGCAATAGTATGTCATCATGAAAGGAGTTTGATTATTTTGGAACAAACTAGTATTAAATACTATCACCCATATGTAAGTCCATTTGATCCATGTCCACCTAAACGAATCAAATATTATTCCACACCACCAAATTTATATATTCGCTTTCAGCCAATGAACACTGCTCAATTTCCAATTGAAGAAGCCCTTTATCGAGGAACATTATGGAAATGCCTGTATGATCCATATCCACCTAAGAGAGAGGAGGGTTAGAATGGAGTTACCAGAAAGTTATTATCAATTATTAGAAAAAATTCAACAAGTCGATTTTGTTTTAGTTGACCTAACATTATATCTCGATACGCATCCTGATGATTTAGAAGCAGTTAAGCAATTTAATCAACTCGCATATGAGAGTAAACAATTGAAAGCGCAATTTGAAAGTCAATTTGGACCTTTGTTACAGTTTGGAGGGAGCTTTTCAAGTTATCCATGGAATTGGAAAGATGCTCCATGGCCATGGCAAGTATAAAGGGAGGATGCACACATGTGGCTATATGAGAAGAAATTACAATATCCCGTGAAAGTGAGTCAATGTAATCCGCGTCTAGCAAAATATCTAATTGAACAATACGGTGGAGCGGATGGAGAACTCTCTGCTGCACTACGGTATTTAAATCAACGCTATACGATACCCGATAAAGTAGTCGGCCTTTTAAATGATATTGGTACAGAAGAATTTGCTCATCTCGAAATGATTGCAACAATGATATATAAATTAACCAAAGATGCAACACCAGAACAATTACAACAAGCTGGCCTTGGTGATTATTATGTCAATCATGATCAAGCATTGTATTATCAAAATGCTGCTGGCTCTCCGTGGACAGCAACCTATATTCAAGCCAAGGGCGATCCAATCGCAGATCTGTATGAAGATATCGCAGCAGAAGAAAAAGCTCGAGCAACCTATCAATGGATTATCGATTTATCTGATGATCCATTCTTGAATGAATCTTTAAAGTTTCTTAGAGAAAGAGAGATTGTTCATGCTCAACGTTTCCATGAAGCAGTAGAAATATTAAAAGAAGAACGAGACAGGAAGAAAGTATTTTAAATTCATAAAAACACAGGATCGTAAGCAAATTACCATACACCTAAAAATATTGTCACAAATAGACATCTAATTCTTGCAAGTAATGTTTGAATAGATGTCTATATATAATTCGACCTATTGCATCTGAAATGCCACAACAATTAATGTAATAATTAACATAATAAACGAAAATAATAAAATACTAACAAGTTGTATTTTTTTTCTTTGTTTGCGTTGTACTTTTTTATGCACGGACGATCGTGGAGGTAATTGTAACATATCCTCTGATTGTGAATTTTTCTTTTTGACTAAATCACGGAGAATGGATGCTTGATCATTGATTTGTTGTTTCACCATGTATTCCCCCTACTTAATATATTATATCGATTGCAACAATTTGTCAGCTAACATCTGTTCCCATGTTCGTCTATACTCGTTTGTCTTAATCTTATCTGGCTTCCAAAAATCCCAATTAAATCCACATTGATCACAACACATACTTTCTAACTTTTGTATTTCTTCTTGAAAAGGATCAAACAACTTTTCTCTTCTACAGTCTGATGTATCAATCCAGTCGAGCATCTCGCTTAACTTCTTCATTTTATAATCTCTACGACTCGAGATTATCTTTTCAATATAATTTATAAAATCACTTGTATTATTATTATTCAATTTAATTGTTTCCTTTTCAATCAAATGAAGCTGTTCTAAATGATATCTTAAAAATCGCCATTGTGATTCATTATTATCAGAAGTTTGTAGAAATATATCCTCTAACAAAGAGACATGTAACATATTTTCACGTCTTGCCCTCTCTAATACTACACGAACATGAGTCACATCTGGTAACTCTGATTGGATAAGATGATAAGGTATTCTTTTATCAGAGTCATGAAACAATGTTACACTAACACTAGATTTCCCGTCTCGCCCACAACGTCCAACTTCTTGGATAAAAGATTCTAATTGACTTGGTATATGATAATGAATGACTAAACGTACGTCTGGTTTATTAATACCCATTCCGAACGCACTTGTACAACATACAATGTCTAATTGATTTGCCATAAATTGTTGTTGAATAACAATGCGATCAGTGGTATCTAAACCACCATGATAAAATGCGATACGCAATGAAGGTAATTCCGACTTGAGATAAGAAGAAATTCTTTCTGTTTCTAATCTACTCGAGAAATAAATCATAGTTGGCACAGGATATTGTTTAAGTAATTCAACAATATCCTGTTTTTTTTGGTCTGGATGCGTTGTTTTTCTCACGATATAACTTATATTGGCTTTATCAATTGGATAGACAAATAACTGATACTTTTTCAATCTTAATATGTTGATAATATCTGTTCGCACTTCTTCCGTTGCAGTAGCAGATAAAGCTAAAATAGGTGGGTTATTTAACAATCTGTGAATTTCTGTTAGACGTAAATAATCAGGTCTAAAATCATACCCCCACTGTGACAAACAATGTGCTTCGTCAATGACAAATAAGCCAATCTGTATTGTTTGTAACTTTTTTATCACATGTGAATTTTGCAACATTTCTGGTGAGCAAAAGACTATTCTAAACTTAGACAAGTTATTTAAAATGTATTTTTTTTCATTATAAGATATAAAACTGTTCATTGCAGCAACATCTTTCATACCAAATGCTTTTAATTCTTTAACTTGGTCTGTCATTAACGATAAAAGCGGTGAGACAACGATAACTAATTGATTTAATATCATTGCAGGTAACTGATAACAGATGGATTTACCTGATCCAGTTGGTAAAACCGCTAGAGTATGTTGTTGTTGTAAAACAGATTCGATAATTTCTTTTTGACCTTCACGAAATGAGTCATAGCCAAAATATTTTTTTAAATATTTTTCTAGATTATTCTCTAGCATTTTTATTCCTCATTTCTATTTCGGTATGTAATCGCAATAGCTAGCTTAATTTGAAAATATGTAACAGAATCAGGTAATTTAGATTTTAATTCTTTTAATTTTGTAGTATGAAGTTCATCTAATACATACCTAATCTTTTCGTAGACTTCAACAGACATATAATGATAAATATTGACTGGAAATTGGTATGCTATTTCTACAATATGATCATATATCGTATTCTCTTTTAATAATCTAATTTGAGAGATTTCTTTCACAGTATGACTTTTTAATAGAAGCTCATACGTCCTTTTTGCTGAATCCGTTAATAATTCTACATTTTTAGTTCCAATTAAATTCGGTAAAAATAAGAATGCACTTCTGTTTTGTTCTATTTCAGATAACTGATAATGTATTAGATTCATTAGTTCACAATATACATCTTCTATACTCATCTTATAAGTTTCCGCCAATTGTTGCATACTATGACCTATTTCATTATTAGATGTTAAGTACATCACAAACATCTCTTTGACTCTATCATCACCATTATAGCTATCTAAAAGTGTATGTAAATCTTTATATACAGAAGAACAAATAACTTCTGGATTATTTAACTTTGTTTGCAGTACTTTTTTCACAATCTTTTGTACTTGGTAATCCTCGATCACTGGAATAAAACGATTATTACCATTTGCAAGATTGGTTGTTGTTTGAATGAGTAAGATTATTGATTGTAAATATGCCCTGTCTATTTTGTTGTAGTTTAAACCATTAAAATACAATGGTCGCTTATTATTATTTAAGTACGTTTCACCATATGTTGTTATTATCACAAAATCATTATTTACATGTTTAATCAATTGATTATTAAGTAATTGAGTAACAAAATTATTAAAAGTATTTTTTTCTACTTGCGGATAAATCCCAAAAAAATTAGTTAGTTGGAAAAGATAGGCATCCTGAATTGTTTGAGTGGATTTTTTACCTTTTAACAAATAATAAATATTATTAATGGATCTTTCTGATTTTATATATTTAATGCAAACTAGTAAGATATAATGAAACATCGTATTTTCTCCAATCTTATTCCATTTTACCAAGCATATATAGAAAGATAAAGTAACAATTATTAAGTAGAATTGTGTAGAGGTTCAGTCTGTGACAAAGTAAAGGATTTTATGAGGAAGATGTGCTAAGCTAGTTGTTAGGAAGGTGATTGACGGTATGTATTTTTCATGTGTAGATAAAGAAACTTGCATTGCATGTGGAGTTTGCGGGGCAACTGCACCAAATGTGTTTGATTATGATGATGAGGGATTGGCATATTGTAAATATGGAAACAACCAGATGTTGGAACAAATACCTTTAGCGGAAGTAGAGGATGTTATGGAAGCAGAAATGTCTTGTCCAACTGAATCCATCAAAGTGAGACAATTTAGTAAATAATCGAAGTAGCTAATGATGACCTACTTCGATTATTATACTACAAATAAATAGATATTTGAATACTTTCACTGCGCAAATTGTGGATTTATATAGTCAGGTACTTCAATAGGTTCCGATAAATTATAGTCAGTTGCGTTATCAAAATTAACATAAAAACGAACAGCATTAAATCCAAATTCTTTTGCAGTTGCTAATATGGACTCTAGAAAAATAGTTTGATCAGTAGATATGAGTAACTCACTTGATTCAACTCGAACTTCTAATATCCCATCAATACTCGAAGTGTTTATTTTCGTATCACTAGGAATGGTCTTGTGAATATGATACGCTTCTTCATCCTTTTTCATTTCTTCTAATGCCTGCTCTATTGTTTCTACATCGCTATTATAAACAGGAATGAGCCATTTTTTCTCACTATTTTGATATTGATATACTTTGTAATATTTATTTTGAATGTAATCAGAAGCAAAATTGGTCTGTTCAAGTACAAATGAATGGGTTCCGGATACTTCGATTTGCTCAACCCCATTTGTAGTGAAAATAGTATCTAACATTTGTCGGAACAAATGATAATTTGTACTACTATTTTGGACAGAATACGTGTCGTTCAATAGGATGGAAGCAGAATTATCATGAATATCAAATTCAAGTTCTTCAAAATGTAATGTTTGAAATCCATTTTGATTCATATCTACATATTGGGCTATATTTTCATATAATGTATTCATACTTGGAAGAGAATCACTTGGAACTAATAATGTGATTGGTACAACGTATTGTGCACCATCTGAAACGACTGCTAATGTTATATTATCTTCGTTATTATCATACCCAATATAGGACTCTTGTATTGTTCGCTTGCCTTTTAAATCCCCTAATTCATTTTGCGTTGCACCTTCCATAACATCTTGTTGCATTTCGCTTTCTTCCACTGCGGAATACATACTAAATTCGTCATTTGCACTGTTCTCTACTGCTATATCATTCGAAGATTCATTCCATGATATGTGTTCCATGTTTTGAATAATAATAACTAATAAAACAATACTACATATTGTCGCTAGTGTTGGAACAAGCCACTTACTTCTATCTATTTGAACTTTTTTTTCTTCCATTTGAATGTATATGCTACGATACACGTCCTCTTTTGAACGATGATCTGAAATATCTGGTAACTTTTTTATCCACTTCTCAAAATTTTCATTATGCTTGTTTGTCAAAATCTTCACCTTCTTTGTCATATGTACTGTTATAGTATTTTTTTAATATTTTTAAGGCGCGATGTTGAGTTGTTTTGACTTTACTTATGGAAAAACCAAGAATTTTTGCGGTCTCATCAATAGAAAAATCATATAAAAAACGTAATAAAATGACTTGTTTTTGATCATTTGTACATACATTTAAAGATTGATAAAGTTGTGCAGCTTCTTCATTCTTAATTGCCACTTCCTCTGGTATTGGTTCAGTAGATTTTATATTCGATTCATGTTCATTCCAATTAAAAAATTCTAACACTCTGTCTCTTTTTCGCTTCATTTTCCGAAAATGATCTAATGTCACATGTCTTGCAATTGAGAATAACCATGTTTTTTCAGAACTATCGCCTTTAAAAGTATGGTACGATTTTAATACTCGGATATATACTTCCTGGATAATATCTTCTGTTTGTTCTCTATTTTTCACTAAATAAAATACATACTTATACATATCTTGATGATAACGCTCATAAAGATCATCGAAAATCTGTTTCAATCAGATGACCTCCTTTATAGAATATTTGTCGAAACAAACACAAAAAAAGTTACAAAAAAAACCACATTCCAATTTGATGTGGTTTCATTGTAGTTTATTATTTGTTCTTTTTAAAGCTTTTTTTAAAATCGGATATAATATAGATACAAAAATAACGTTACCAATTGCATGATATGTATCAAATGGTAAACTGGATAACAAAAACGGGATAAACTTATCTGTATATACAAACATGCTACTATTTAGAATAAGCCCATAATAATATGCAGCAAAAAAACTAAAAATAATTAAGATTTTTTTCTCCTTTTTCCACTGAAAACGTCCAATAATGCCTGCAAATAATCCAATACTTCCCCACGCTATCATTTGCCATATTGTCCAAATTCCCATGCCTAATGATAAATTAGTTAAGTAAACAGTCGCGACACCAATTATGATTCCTGCGCTCGGTCCTAATAAATAGCCAGAAATAATAATGATAGCAGTAACTGGTTGAACACTAGGAATATATTGCATAGCTAATCGTCCTACAACTGCTATTGTTATGAGCATTGCAAGTAGTGTTAAACGATAGATACGTTGATTCACTCTTGCATTTCCCCAAGATCAAAGTGGATTACATCATTATCTTTTACTTCATATTCATTTGTACCCACCATTGCCATCTCACCATTTATCTCATATAACCAAAACTTATTCTCTTCTATATTTTGCTCATGTCCATTTATACTAGTTATTAGTCCATCTTCTTCGATGATTTCTGTATTATTCTCTAGTAATGTTAATAATTTCATTGGTGGTTCAAACGAAACATCTAATTCCTCAATAACTTCGGAATTATTGTCAAGCGACAAAATAATAGTAGCATGGTAATTCTCTTCTTTAGATTCGCTAGGCGAACATGCCATTAAAGATACAACTAACAAACAACTTATCAATAGTAAAATTTTTTTTAATTTCATTAAAATTTCCTCCTTTAAATTAGGAGGATTGCACATCGGTATTAACCTGTCTAAAGAATAAAAAGATAATACGTCGAATGCTCAATCCTCGAAGCATTATATTCTCATATCATGGCAGGTCTCCTGACTTATGTTTCTTCCTACTCCGCACCTTCTCATACATCACGTACAATGGTATTTGCGTTTCGTCAACAATTACAGTTGCGAGGACAGTTCTGGACTTCCACCAGATTCCCTATTAAGTAATTACACGCCATCATATATCGAAGTTTACATCACACTTTATTGTACATCAAATTTGTATCCGACACCCCAAACTGTCACAATCATCTTTGCTGCTTCTTCGGATACTTTACTTAATTTCTCTCTTAGTCTTTTTACATGTGTATCTACTGTTCTTAAATCACCAAAAAACTCATACTTCCAAACTTCTTTCAATAATTCCTCGCGATCAAACACTTTATCTGGTGCTTTAGCAAGGAAAAGTAATAGTTCATATTCTTTAGGCGTTAAGCTTACTTCCTTTTTATTAGCTAATACTCTGTGGGCATCATTATCGATGATCAAATGCGGAAATTCAATTAAATCTTTTGATCGGTTTAATTGCGTACTTACTTGCACATTTCCAGATCTACGTAACAACGCTTTTACTCTAAGTACAACTTCTCTTGGACTAAATGGTTTGACAATATAATCATCTGTACCAGCTTCAAAGCCATGAATCCGACTAATTTCTTCCCCCTTTGCTGTCAACATCATAATAGGTGTAGATTTCTTTTCTCTTATTTCTTTACATACTTCTAAACCATCTTTACCAGGCATCATGACGTCCAATAGAATGATTTCATAATCTTCTGTTAATGCTTTTTCTAAACCTTCTTCTCCATCACTTGCTTCGTCTACTATGTAGTCTTCTCTCTCTAAATACATTTTAAGTAATCTTCGAATTCGTTCTTCATCATCTACTACTAATATTTTGCGATTATCCATTTAATAATTTACCCCCTATCCCATTTCTAGTATATACGGAAAAAGTACAAGCGACAATAATCTCCTGTACTTTTCTCCTTATTATGCATAGGAATGTAATCCAGCCAAAACAAGGTTAACTACAATCAAGTTAAACATAATAATAGCGAAGCCAATTACTGCTAACCAGGCGGAACGTTCACCGTGCCAACCTCTTGTTAAACGTAAATGCAAAAAGATCGCATAAAAGAACCATGTGATTAAAGCCCATACTTCTTTTGGATCCCAACCCCAATATCGATCCCATGCTTCTTGAGCCCATATCGCTGCAAAAATTAAACCACCTAATGTAAAGACTGGAAAACCAATTGCTACAGCGCGGTAGCATACTTCATCTAACAATTCTGGATTTGCTTTTTTGAGTACTGGTTGGATGGCTGCCGCAATTCGCTTACGTAGAATCAATCTTACACCAATATAAAGTATGAAACCAACAATCAATGACAATACAAGTGTATTTAATTTTCTTGGGGCTTCCGCACCATGCATCCATTCAGGTGTTGAAATAATCATATCCATTCGGTCAGAAGTTAGTAACTCTCCACCTTTGGGACCAAATACTGCAGGTAAATGATATTCTAATTGTCTCGTTTCACCATCTACTTGATATTCAAAAGTAGCCGAATAATCATTCATAGAGAAAATGGTTGTAATAATTACAAAACCGAGTGTAGCAAAAATAGAATACATAATTACTTCAAGCCACTTTGTTTTTGCATTAGAAACTTTTTGATCAATTTGTTTGATTAAATAAATAATTCCTGCTACAAAACTAACTGCTAAGATTGCCTCTCCTAATGCAACTGTTGTTACATGAATATATAACCAATGACTTTTTAATGATGGAACTAATGGCGATATTTCACGTGGATACATACTCGCATATGCAATAATTAATGTTGCAATAGGTAATGCAAACAAACCTAATAATTCTATACGATAGATAAAATATAGAATGATAAATGCTAATACAAGCATCATTCCAAAAAAAGTGACAAATTCAAACATGTTACTAACAGGTGCATGTCCACTCGCCATCCAACGAGTGAAGAAATAACCTAATTGAGCTACAAAACCAAGTATTGTTGTGACGATTGCACTCAAATGCAACTTGGTAAATGATTTTTTATGTCTTTTATCTTTTATTGTCGCAGCAAATAATACTGTTGCAACAAGATAAATAACAAAGGCTGTATACAACAATCGCCCACTCCATGTAAGTAATTCTTCCATCCCTTAATCCCCTTTGTAAACTTAATTTCATAACTTTTCTTTATACAAAATTAAGTGTAATCATTTTCTTGATGTTCCTTCTCCTGATCATTTAACATTGAGAAAGGTGTATCTTCCATTATCTTCTTACATTCATTCGTCATACCGAACCAATTTTTATTTGTATGGCCAGCAATATATAATTCTTCCCCTTTTGGATGAATCCAAATACGTCTATGCTGCCAATACATTCCTTGAACGACACCAATCATAAAAATAAATGCACCAATTCCAAGAACAGGTAGTGTTAAATCTTTCTTTACTTTTAACCCACTCACTTCGCGCATATCAAATCCTTTTAAACTTAGTTTGTATTGATTTTCATTTGTCGGATCAATATTTTGTCCGATTGATAAAAAGTTTCTTTCTGGCTCCTCTTCACCTGGAGGATAGACAAAGAAGACAAACGCAGGATTCCTTGGATAGTTCGATTGCGATCTAGGTCCATCATCATCTAATACGTAATCCGGATAATAATTGTTTAACTCAATTCTGAATCCATTGTCCAATTCATATACTGAATTAGGGTTAGAAAAATCAACAGTAAATTGGGCTAGTTCTTCTTCACTATCTGTTGTATGTAATGTAAATGACATACTGCTGAATTCATTCAATTGATAACTATTTTGATATATTGATAAATCAGCGAATTGGAGTGGTTCATTCACAATAATATCCCCACGAGTCACTTCTTCTAATTGTGGTTCTGTCCCAATTACGTCTTCTGCAACATTTTGATAAATAATTGCTTTTGTTTCAAAATGTTTTGGTATTGCACTGTTTTCTTGTTCCAGTACTTGTTGGAATTTTTCATCTTCCGGATCTTCACCATAAAATTCTAAAGTAAATTGTAAATTCTCAATATAGTATTCTTGATTGGTACCTGGAATGATTGCCGTCTCTCCCTCTCTAACCCAAACAAATTCGTCCACATACATAGAAGGAAAAAATCTTAATAATGTTCCAACAAGAAAAATAATTAAACCAGTGTGATTCACATACGGACCCCATCTAGAAAAACGGCCTTTCTCTGCTAATATATGTCCATCTTTTTCATAAATTTTGTAACGACTTTTTTTGATATTTCCTACTAATTTTTCTACATCAGATTGCTTGTAATTGTTATATTTTCCAAATAGTTTTTGTCTCTCTAAAAATCGAACGTGTCTTATTGGATTTTGCTTCGTTAAAGCTCGATATAGTGGTATACCTCGATCTAAACTAACGATAAAAATAGACATACCTATAAGTGCAATTAATATCATATACCACGTAGAACTATACAATTCATGAAAACCTAATTGATAATATATCTGACCGACAATCCCGTATTCTTCTCGATAATGTTCAGCAGGTGAAACTGTTGTGGGAATATACATTTTTTGTGGGAATATTGTTCCGATAGCGGAAGCAACAAGGGCAATCGCTATTAAGCTAACACCCACTTTGACAGACGAAAAAAAATTCCATATCTTATCAACAATCGTCTTGTTTTTTGATTTAGAGCGAATGGACCTTCCATCATATCTCATATTTAATAATTCATTCTGTTTATTTCTGTCTAATGGATTTCCACATTTATTACAAATAGTTGTGCCCACACTATTCTCATATCCACATGCATCACACTTTAATACATTCATAAAGACCTCCGTGATTTACTCCTTATTTATTGTGATGGTACGATTTGTTGTAAATAACCATCTAAACGTTCAAGTGATAATTCACCTAGTACTCTTTCTACAATTATACCATTCTCATCAATAAAGTATGTAGTAGGTAATGGTTTAATCCTATATGCATCCATCACTTGACTTTTTTTGTCATGTAAAATAGGAAAAGTCAAATTGTATTTATCCATAAATTGTTGGACAACAAATTCGGTTGCATCTACGCTAATCGCAACAATCTCTACACCCTTCTCTTTGTATAATGGGTACAATGACTCCATATAAGGCATTTCTCTCTCACATGGTTCACAGTATGTTGCCCAGAAGTTTAACATAACCCCTTTACCCCTTAAATCAGATAAACGTACTGTTTGGTTCTCTTCCCCATTTAGTTGAACTAATTGAAAGTTAGGCGCCTCTTCACCTATTTGAACTGCTTCTTCCTCTTTTGTAATATTTGAAATAACTGCAAATAATAATGCAGCAAAGAGTATGATTAAGATTACAGAACGATAGATAAGTCTGTTACGTTTCTTTTTATCACGTGGATTTGGATTCGTACTCAAAGAATCTCCCCTCCCTCTGATTTCTTCATTTTAACATGTCACTTTTATTCAATTGTGAATTTTATTTGACAATTTTTTTAGCCAACTTTTTTAATTGATTTACTTCATGTGGCGTTAATTTTCTATGTTCCCCTGGTTTCAATCCTTCTAATGTTAGAAAAGCAAAGCGTTCCCTTCTTAATTTAGACACAGGTGTATGAATCGCATCAAACATTCTTCTAACTTGTCTATTTTTTCCTTGATGTAAAATTACCTTTACAATAGCTGTTTGTTTTCCTTTATCAACAGACATAATTTTTACTTGTTTTGCTTTTAATATATCTTGTTCTGAGCGAATTCCTTTTTTAAATTTCACTAAATCTTCCTTTGAAGGGATCCCTTTCGTCTTAACAATATATTCTTTATCCATTTGATAACGTGGATGTATCAACAAATTCATAAAATCTCCATCGTTTGTCATAAGTAGTAATCCAGATGTATCATAATCTAGTCTTCCAACAGGAAACAGACGTTCATTGACATTTCCAAAGTAATCTGTCACTGTTTTTCTATCTTTATCGTCTGACACCGCCGAAATAACACCTCTCGGTTTATAAAAAAGATAATAAACAAAACGTTCTTTCTCTATCGGGACATTATTTACTTCAATCTTATCGACATTAGACACTTTTACTCCTAGTTCTGTAACGACTTTGCCATTAACTTTTACTTTACCTTCTTCAATTAATTTTTCTGCTTTTCTTCTCGAAGTTATGCCACTTTGTGCAATCACCTTTTGTAGTCTCTCTAACATATACACACTCTTTCTATTATTTATTTTATAATGTAATAATGAAAAGTAGCGCTAACATAAATGTTAACGCTTCTACGAAAAAATCCACGATACTACAATAACAGATATTATTATACCAATAAGGTCTGCAATTAGTCCAACTTTAAGTGCATCACCCATTTTTTTAATTCCGACCGCACCAAAGTATACTGTCAATATATACAGAGTAGTGTCTGTGCTTCCTTGCATAGTAGACGCAAGCCTTCCTAAAAAGGAATCAGGTCCATATGTTTGAATGATTTCTGCTGTTACACTTAGAGCGGCAGTTCCAGATATTGGGCGTATGAGTGCTAATGGCATAATTTCTGCTGGGAAACCTACTTTTTCTAAAAAGGGTTGAATTATATTTACAAATGCATCTAGTGCACCTGAACTTCGTAGTATCGCGATGGATACCATCATACCTACTAAAAATGGAAGTAATGACACTGCCATTTTTACTCCTTCTTTTCCGCCTTCCACGAATAATTCATATGATGGAATTTTTTTATACGTTGCAGTAAGTAAAATACCGACAATGAGAAGAGGGATTAACCACGTACTTATTATTGTGATAGCTTGAATCATTTCATAATGGACTCCCTTCGTCGTCTTAACAAACGGTCTATCCATATAGCAGAAATGGTTGTTACAATAGTCGCAACTAGCGTTGTTCCTACAATTTCTGTTGGAGAAGTTGATCCATTCTCCATTCTTATCGCAATCACTGTTGTGGGAATTAGTGTAATACTAGATGTATTGATGACCAAAAAAGTAATCATGGAATTACTCGCCTTATCTTTGCCATGATTAAGCTTTTTCATTTCTTCCATTGCCTTAATTCCCATTGGTGTAGCTGCATTACCTAATCCAAAAAGATTCGCACTAAAATTCGCTAAAATATATCCCATTGCAGGATGGTTTGGCGGAATTTCTGGAAAGACACGAGTAACTAGCGGTCTAAATAGGTTACTTAATGCACTTAGTATACCTGCCTTTTCAGCAATTCTCATCATCCCTAACCAAAATACTAGTACACTAGTTAATGCAATAACTAGTGTGACAGCATCATTCGCACCTTTAAAAATTGCTTCATTTACTTGTTCCATCGTTCCATTCAGCATTGCATATATGATTCCTACTACTGACATTAATGCCCATATGATATTAATCATACGAACCACCTATAATATCTAAAAATAATCTAGTAACATGATTGATGAAACTTTTCTTTTCTTCCTTTTCTTCCACCGGATAAATAATCGACTCTGCTATTATTTCTTCGTCTAAATAAAATAGTTTCTTTCCAATTCCATCTGAATCAATTGGAAGTAACGTTTTTGACATTATTTTGTCTTTTTCTGTATCTCTAAGTGGATAATATTCGCTTGTAACGATTTGTCCTTCGCGTTGTTCATTTTTTTCCTTGTCATAATACGTAAATAAACCAGATGATTGAATTTGTTCTTTATTAAAGTGTTCAAATCCCCATTCGAACATTCTAATATGATCTTGCCAATCATTCGGGGCATTTAATGTTACTGCAATTAATGTTTGTCCGTTTTTTTCTGCTGTGGTGACTAACGTTCGACCTGCAGCTTTAGTATAGCCTGTCTTACCTCCTGTACAGTATTCATAAAAAGCTGTAAGTAATTTGTTTTTATTCTTCCAACTATATTCCCTACTATTTGCTTTAAATGATGTAGTACCTGAAATTGTTTGATATAAATTGTTTTCCATTGCGTATTTTGTTAATAAAGCCATATCATAAGCTGTTGAATAATGTGTTTCTGAATCAAGACCATGTGGGTTATCAAAATGGGTGTTATTCATCCCAATCCACATTGCTTTTTCATTCATTAAATGAACAAAACCTTCTGTACTTCCACCTACTTCTTCACTTATGGCGACAGCCGCATCATTTCCAGATCGTAGCATTAACCCATAAAGTAATTCCTTTACAGTAAATTTTTCACCTTCTTTAAGATAAATTGATGATCCTTCTGTTCCTACAGCATTTTTTGTGATAGTTACTTCATTATCTGTTTCACTTGATTCAATTGCGACAATTGCAGTCATAATTTTTGTAATACTTGCAATTAACGTTTTGTTGTCTGCATTTTTTTCATACAGTACTCTTCCGGTTTCTTGATCCATCAAAATAGCACTTTCCCCAGAAACATACACACTTTCCGCTTCTAGAATAGTGATATTCGCCATAAAAAAACAAACTAATATAGACATAATAAAAAAACGCAATGTCTCACCTCATCTCTTTACATACAAAAGATACATTTTGTACCATTGTATGCAACAAAGACAAGCATATTCATACGAAACATTGCATCTTTTTAGAAAGTCGCGCAACTATTATACGGATTGATAAAATGATTTCTTACAAAAAAAGATTATTGTTCAAGTTCTTGAAAGCGATCGAAAAATAAATCCGCTTCTTGTTCTACATCCATATCATCAAAATCTTCTGGTAATGGAGGAAGATCTTCTATGGATTTAAGTCCAAAGTATGTAAGAAATTCAATTGTTGTTCCAAACAAAATCGGTCTTCCTACACCTTCTTTTCTACCTACTTCTTCTATTAATGCTCTTGAAATAAGTGTTTGTACTGGTCGTTCGCTTTTCACACCTCTAATTTGTTCAATTTCAGTACGAGTAATCGGTTGTAAATACGCGATAATTGCTAACGTTTCTAATGCTGCTTGAGATAATTTTGAAACTGACTTAGCTTCTTTTAATACTTTATAGTATTCACTATGCTCCGGTTTCGTCGAAAAAAATAAACTACCTTTAGATTCAAGAATCATCATTCCTCTACTTGTACTCTCATAATCATATTTTAATTCATTAATTAAATGTTCTACTATATCTTTATCTAAATCTAACACTTTCTGTAATTCTTTTTTGGATATCCCTTCATCACCTGCTACAAATATCAAACCTTCTGTAACTGCTTTTAGTTCGGTTAAATCCATAACTCCACCTTCTACTCTTTAATTATTCGCGCTATTTCTATAAATCATGAGTTCATCAAAATGATTTTCTTGTACGCAAAGGATATCATTAGATTTCATTAATTCTAATATTGCTATAAATGTTGCTACGATATAGTTTTTTGTTACAGTTGGGAATAAATTATAAAATGATACGCCACTTTGACTACTATCTAGTATATCTATAATTTCGTCCATACGCTCTTTTATTGGAATTTCCCTTTTTTGAATGGTCGTTTCTAATGGCCTATTCCATTTTCTTCTTTCAAGAATTTTACTCATCGCATGAATCATTTCATAAATATTTGCATTTCCTTCTGGTATTTTTCGTTCTGTATTCACCTCAATATGAAATGGCGGTCTAGTCAAGACATTGCTTTGCTCCAATTCTCTTTCCTTTAATTGCTCTGCAGCTTGTTTATATTTGCGATATTCAATTAACCTTCGCATTAAATCCTCTCTAGGATCTTCTTCATACTCATCTTCCAGCTCTACATTTTGATTTGGTAACAAGAGTTTACTTTTCATTTCTAATAATGTAGCTGCCATTACTAGATATTCGCTTGCTATGTCTAATTCCAGTTGTTGCATTGCATGAATGTATGACATATATTGCTGTGTAATTTCTGCTACAGGGATATCATAAATATCTATTTCATACTTATTAATTAAGTGTAATAATAAATCTAATGGCCCTTCAAAAAGATCTAATTTCACTTTGTATTGTATCATTGTTTTCCTCCGTCTATTACAACATATTCATCCGTAATACAATTAATCAAAAAGATATTCAGTTTACAAATTTACGTAAACTTACTATCCCAACATTCAATCTGTTCGTTAACCTTCCCAATAGATAAGTAGTAAAAATGCCCATACCTTTTTTATTTATTTGCATACATTAATTTCGAGAAATCAATTATTCCGTAATTGATTAAAAAAGGAGGAATTAATGATGGGCAATGTATATGGTGGAGGTTTTGCTTTAATCGTTGTATTATTTATACTTTTAATTATTGTTGGTGCAGCTTGGTTGTAATAAACAAATAATCATGCAGCTATAAGAAGTCGTTTAACACACGGCTTCTTTTCATATCTATGAATGAAGAAAAGAACCTTTGCATGAGTGATATTCCGCAAAGGTTCTTTTCATTAGAGTGATTCGTCATGTCTAATTTTACTATACACCGAGCTCACTTGTCATTTCATACATGAATCAACAAACGATTTGTTAGCAATTATTGCATTTTTCGAAAAATCCCTCAGTTTGCTCATTTGGTTTTACTTCATATGTCAGAAAATACTCTTTTAGTCCTTGTATCATTTGTTTACCAATACCTAAGTTGCGATGAGAAGGATCTACAGAAATATGCTGTAACAAAATAACTTTCTCATTCTCTTTCGCAATGACTCCAATTGCACCTAGAATATCTTCTCCTTCTTTCCATAAGAAAAGATGCCATTCTTCATTCGTCTCATACTCTTTAATTGTATCCTGTAACTTTTTCACTTCTTTTTCGTCTGGCATAAAAGAAAGTAAACCCATGGCAATTTTTTCAAGCCTTTTTTTATAACGAATTAACATTTTTACCCCTCATTATTCATAACATTACTTTATAGTCATGCTATGTTTTGGTCAAAGAAGTTGTGACAACTACTTCATTTGATATTATTGATTTGATAATACAATACCAAACCAATAATAACAACCCCAACCAATCGCTACAGTTAATAATGCAATAAAAAGAATTAAATTTTTATATTTTTGCTTCATATGGCACTGTCCTTCATACTAATTGACAACTTTTTACTTGTTGATTTAACAATAGTATAACATTTTGTACATGTCAAACATTAATTAAGCATTAGTCGTTTGTATTTTCTACTCTCACTGTTTTCATTGCATCACCTTGTTTAATACGAAGCACTGTATCCATTCCCTCGATAACTTGTCCAAATACAGTGTGTACGCCATCTAAATGTGGTTGAGGTTCATGTACAATAAAGAATTGACTACCACCAGTATCTTTTCCTGCATGTGCCATAGATAAGGAACCCGCTACGTGACGGTGTGGGTTATTTTCCGTTTCACATTTGATTGTATAACCAGGTCCACCCATTCCTGTTCCAGTTGGATCTCCACCTTGTGCTACGAACCCTGGAATTACTCTATGGAAAATTACGCCATCATAAAAACCTTCGTTTGCTAATTTTTCAAAATTTCCGACCGTGTTTGGTGCAGCTTCTTCATACATTTCAATAACAATTTGTTCTCCATTTTCGAATTCAATTGTTGCTTTTTTCATTATTATTCCTCCTCGTATGATAAATCATTTTGTACTACATCTTGATAACTTTCGCGCTTAATCACTAATCGGTCTTTTCCATTTTCAACAAAAACAACTGCTGCTTTTGGAAAACGATTATAATGGTTTGACATGGAGTAACCATATGCACCTGTACTAAATACAGCAAGGATATCATTAGGTTGTACTTTCGGTAATGCTATATCCCATATTAACATATCTCCCGACTCACAGCATTTACCTGCTATCGAAACGTTCTCCACTTCTTCTTCATTCGCCTTATTGGCTATGACTGCCTCATACTTTGCTTGATATAATGCTGGACGCAAATTATCAGTCATTCCACCATCAACCGCTACATATTTTCTCACATTCGGAATTTCTTTTGTCGAACCAATTGTGTAAAGCGTAATAGCAGTATCACCAACAATAGATCTACCGGGTTCAATCCATATTTCAGGAAAATCCATATCATGAAGGTTTACTTGTTTTGTTACCTCTTCTATTAATGCTTCCACATATTTTTCTAATGGTAACGGCTCATCTTCTTGTGTATATTTAATTCCAAATCCTCCACCTAGATTTAAAATTTCACAAGTGAATGCATGACTATCTTTCCATTCTGCTAAAGTACCAAATACTCGCTCTATAGCCATAATAAAGCCTTCTGTTTCAAAAATTTGTGAACCGATGTGACAATGAATCCCTTTTAGGTTGATATATGGATGAGTATGTAATTGTTCCATTGCTCTTGTTGCTTGACCATTTGATAAATCAAATCCAAATTTGGAATCTTCATTCCCTGTTAAGATATAATCATGTGTATGTGCTTCAATACCTGGTGTCACTCGAATTAATACATCCATCTTTTTATTTTGATCACTTAATATAGTGGATAATAATTCAATCTCATGGAAGTTATCTATTACGATACATCCAATTTCTTGATTAACAGCCATCAACAACTCATCATAATTTTTATTATTTCCATGAAAGTGTATTTTTTCTGTTGGAAATCCTGCCTTTAATGCTGTGTATAATTCTCCTTGAGATACTACATCTAAGCTTAAATTCTCTTGCTTTGCTACTTGTACCATTGCTACAGATGAAAATGCTTTACTTGCATAAGCTACCTGTGCCTTCACTTGATATTTTTTGAAAGTATCTACAAAAGCTCGAGCATTTTTTCTTATGTGTTCTACATCATAAATAAATAATGGTGTGCCGTACTTTTTTGCTAATTCTGTTGTATCAATCCCACCAATTGTAAGATGACCTGAATGATTTATATTTAATGGATTTGACATCTGCTATACTAACCCCCATATTCATATGTACTTTCAAAATATTATCATCATTTAAGAAAGTTGTCGAGAGTTAATACAAGTTAGATTTATTATACTTGACTTTTGTTGTTTTTTGGCTGTACAATACTTGGTCTTGTTTTCGATAGCGGCATGGATACACGGAAGAGAATTTGACCTAGCGCCTTCCCATTAAACGGTAGAAATGGCCATAGATACGGTGTGTGCATCGATCTAATATTCGCAAGTAATAAGAAAAATAATGTCATACCAATCATAAACCCTGGGACATGAAAAAAGAATGTTAACAATACTAAAACAATACGTACCATCTTGTTTGCTACACTTAATTCATAACTAGGTGTTGCAAAAGAACCGATTGCACTAATTGCAACATATAAGATTACTTCTGAACTGAATAATCCAACTTCAATAGCAATTTCCCCAATTAACACTGCTGCAATCAGCCCCATTGCTGTGGATAATGGTGTAGGTGTATGAATTGCTGCCATCCTCAGGAATTCAATACCAATATCTGCAAGAATTAACTGAACAACAATAGGTATATTCCCAGTCTCATTCGGTCCGATAAACTGTAAACCTACAGGAAGTAATTGTGGTTCTAATACTAATAGTAACCATAATGGTAATAGAAAGAGTGATGCAATGATACCAATAAACCGAACCCATCTTACAAATGTACCTACAGAAGGTGATTCTCGATACTCTTCAGCATGTTGAACATGATGAAAGAATGTTGTTGGCATAATAATCATACTTGGCGATGTATCTACCATTACTAATACGTGTCCTTCAAGTAAATGAGTGGAAGCAACATCAGGTCTCTCTGTATACCTTACTAACGGATATGGATTAATTCCTTGATGCACAATATATTCTTCTATTGTTTTATCTGCCATTGAAATTCCATCTGTTTCAATTTGTTTCAATTCATCTTTGATTATTTGAATTAATTGATCATCGGCAACATCTTGTAAATAAGAAATACAGACATCCATTTTGGAACGTTCTCCTATTTGCATGATTTCGTTTCTCAATCGTTCATCACGTATTCTTCTTCTAGTTAATGCCGTATTTTCTATGATATTTTCAGTGTATCCATCTCTTGAACCACGAACAACTTTTTCTGTATCTGGTTCTTGGGGTGACCTACCAGGATAACTTCTGACATCAATAATGAGACATTCATCTTTACCATCAACAAAAACAACTAATAACCCAGATAACAACTGATCAATTGCTTTTTCAAACGTTGTTGCTTTCTCCACTTGTTGATGTACTAATCGATTGTGCACTACTTCAAATAAATCTGTATGTACATTTTCGTCATCATTTATAGCAATTATTTTTTTTATTAGTTCGATAACAAAATCAGAATCCACAAGACCTGTCACATAATATAACTGCACCTTCTTTTTGAGCACGATTAGTTCTCTAAACCCAACGTCAAATGACACATTCAATCCTAATTTTGATTCAAGAAAATCTTGGTTATCTTGAATATTTTTATCAATTTTCTTTTGTCGATTATTTTTACGCAAATCTTTCCGCCTCCACTGTTTTTTTTTATGGCATATAATCTACAAAAATCACCCATTGAAGTGTAGATCCAATCACTTTACCTAAGACGATTGCCATAAGTAACCAGAGTAATTCCTTATCAATGCCTAAGCGTTTCATTAAAATTGGAAATACATTCAGAGCTTCTGTTAAACCTGCCGCCAGCATCCCTACGAACACACCTTGAAACAATCCCCAAATGGCAGTGATTACTAATGGAATTCGAAAAGTAATTGTAGTAAAAGTCAAAAAAGTACCTAATAATGCCCCCAGTATGACACACCATTGGTAGTAGTGTAGATATGTGTAGGATTTACTTAATTGAACAAGCCTTGGAATGATTCCTAATACTGTTAAAAATGCAACATATCCTGAACCTACCATTAGACCCGAACCAAACCCGACGAATACTTGAATAAATACCAAACGTAAGTGCTCAATCATCATTTCTTTTTATAATGTTTTCATGAAAAATTAAGTAATTGTCTAAATCTTGTTGGTAATTAAACATTTCTACTTCTAAGGGGCTTGGCTCTTCATTGAACCTTTTCTTAAATATGTGATTAAAAAATAAAATCATTCCTAAACCTAAACCTATAGAGTAAGGTATTTGTATCCATAATGGTTTGTCCACTTCCTCGCTAGTAAGTATGTATGCCAAGCTTTTTTGTACCTCTTGCATACTAACATCATAATGAAAATTCATTATTGCCATCGCAGAACCTACACATAAAAGAATCCAGATAAATGTAATGAGGATAATATTATGCTTTTTGTTTTCTTTTTTTATTTCTACAATTACTTGATTAGGACCAATCAACTCAAAACTTATGTGAGGAAATCCTTTAATTAATTTGTCAATTAAGACAAACCCATCAATTACTGAAACATTCTTATCACTATCTGTTATTTGATAAATTGGAATTTTACTAAATTGATTTAAATTCGTAACATTTCCTGTTAAATAGGAAATATCCTCTAAAATTAGTAAATGATTATGATCAACTTCCGTTTTCTTTTTAAGACGCACGTAGATTTTTTCTTCCACTTTAGCACACCTCCATGCTTTTACTTATTATTTCATTACAATCATTAATTATTCGTTGAACAAAAAAAAACTTAGTAAACAATATACTAAGTTAATGGAGCATTTCTTCTTTCATCTTTTCTAATATTTTTTTTTCGATTCTAGAAACTTGTACTTGAGAGATTCCTAAACGTGTTGCTACTTCTGTTTGGGTTTGGTCTTTATAGTATCTTAGATAAACAATTAATCGTTCTCTTTCATCTAATTCGTTGATTAATTGCTCCATTGTTAATTTATCAAACCAATTATTGTCGGAATCAGCTATTTGATCAAGTAATGTGATGGGATCACCATCATTTTCAAATACAGTCTCATGAATTGATTGAGGCTTTTTAGTGGCTTCTTGCGCATGGATAATCTCTTCAGGACTAATATCTAATTTTATAGCAATCTCTTGAATGGTAGGGACCCTTCCTAACTCTTTTGTTAATTCATCTGTGATACGCCTAATTTTATTTCCAATCTCTTTTAGTGATCTGCTTACTTTAACTGTTCCATCATCTCGAATAAATCGCTGAATTTCTCCGATAATCATTGGTACAGCATACGTAGAAAACTTCACATCATAGGACAAATCAAACTTATCAATGGATTTTAACAAACCGATACAACCGATTTGAAATAAATCGTCTTGATCATATCCTCTATTCAGAAAGCGTTGAACAACAGACCATACTAACCGAATATTTTTTTCTACTAGTAAAGTCCTAGCAGATTCATCTCCTTCTTGACTTAAAGCAATGTATCGCTTCACATCTTTATCATCTAATGTTGATGCGTTCTTTAAGTTAGCCATATACATCACCTAATTACAGTAACTTTTGCTTTTTTGAAAATCTTTCACCATTCTTACTGTTGTCCCTTTACCTTTAATAGAATGAATATCTACTTTATTCATGAAATTTTCCATAATGGTAAAGCCCATTCCAGAACGTTCCAATTCTGGTTTAGATGTATATAGTGGTTCTTTTGCTAAATCAATATTATCAATACCTACTCCGTGATCTTCAATTACAATGGATAATTGATTATCATTTATTTCACATTCAATATACACAGTTTGATTGGGGTCTTCTTCATACCCATGAATAATTGCATTTGTCACTGCCTCTGATACAACTGTCTTAATTTCCGTAATTTCATCCATAGTTGGATCAATTTGAGAAACAAAGGCTGCAACGGCGACACGAGCGAATCCTTCATTTGTACTTACACTTTTGAATTGTAATTGCATAGAATTATTCATGATGCCACCCCTAACGTCAATAATGCAAAGGCCTCATTTTCTTCCAACCTTACAATTTTAAATAATCCTGACAGATCAAATAGTCTTTTTACAGCATTAGAAATAGAGCATACAACCATTTCTCCACCAATTTGTTGTACTTCTTTATATCTGCCTAATACAACACCTAGCCCTGAACTATCCATAAATTGTAAATTTTCCAAGTTTAATACTACATGTTTAGAATTGTTTTTTTGCATTTGTTCTTGCCATTCCATTTTTAGATGTGCTGCTGAGTGATGATCTAATTCTCCTTCTAATCGAACAACTAAAACATTTTCTAATGCAATGAATTGTGTAGCCAATTGCATATAAATCCCTCCCAAGTTTATAAAAAATGCATAGTCTATACTTCGATAAAGATTCTCTATAATCCTTCTAGCTGACAAAACTAGTTTATTATTTCATAAACTCGCTAAAATTCGTCATACTTCTTGTTCTATATGGAATTAAAAAATAAACTTTTATCTTCGATTCGCAAGCTCATCGTGATTCCTTTATCTCAGTTGCTTCACTCTAGCCGCTATGTTTCTTAACGGGGCACTTTCGCTTTTGTTTCATCCAGCTCAAGTGCCCAGAAACTAGCCGGCTTCGCAAACCGCCCTACGATAAGTCTTCATCGATTCGCAAGCTCATCGTGATTCCTTTATCTCAGTTGCTTCACTCTAGCCGCTACGTTTCTTAACGGGGCACTTTCGCTTTTGTTACTAATTACGTAAGAAGGATTGTATGGTTCTACCAAATAGTGTGACTAAGTTTGCTTTCTTTATATCTTCAGAGACAATTAAATCTGTACTGCTAATTACTTTATTGTCTTTTATTATTTCTAAATTTCCGACTGATGTACCTTTTTTAAGTGGTAATGTAATATTTTGATTCATTTTTATATTTGTTTTCACTGAATCTAAATCTTCACCTTTTTCATGTACTATGGAAATACGATCATTCGTAACAATTTCAACCTCTTTTTGATTTGCTTTGATCCATTTAAAATCTGTTACTTTTTGATCTTTATCAAATAATGTTTTTGTAGCATATTTGCTGTATGCAAAATCCAGTAATTGACTCACATCACTATTTCTCTCTTTTGTTGTATTCGCACCCATTACAACTGCTATCACTCTCATCCCATTTTTCTCTGCTGTCGCTGTTAAGCAATACTTCGCTTCATTCGTAAAACCTGTCTTTAATCCATCAACTCCATCATAGAATTTCACTAATTTATTTGTATTGACTAACCAAAACTCGTTATCTTGTCCTTTTCGTAAATAATCTTCATATATACTTGTATACTTTGTGATTTCATCATATTTTAGCAATTCTTTTGCCATAAGTGCCATATCACTAGCAGTAGAAAGATGGTCTGTATCAGGTAACCCTGTAGAGTTTTTGAATGTCGTATTTTTCAGACCTAATTCTTTTGCCTTATTGTTCATTTTCTCAACAAATGCTTCTTCACTTCCTGCAATTCTTTCGGCTAGTGCCACACTTGCATCATTACCTGAAGCAACTGCTATCCCCTTCAATAAATCATTTACTGTCATTTCTTCTCCAGCTTCTAAAAAGATTTGGGATCCACCCATTGAAGCTGCTTTTTCACTTATCCTAACATTTTCGTCTAATGTTAATTTCTTTTCTTCTAAAGCTTCCATAATTAAAAGCATCGTCATTATTTTAGTCATACTTGCTGGTGGTAGTATTGAATCTGCATTTTTTTGATACAATACTTTTCCTGTATCTCTTTCAATTAATATTGCTGATTTAGAATTCTCAGCTAAATTCAATGTGGACTCAGACTCAGGTGTATGATGATTTGCTAATAGTCCTCCACCAAAATAAATCGAAATAAAACATAATACTAATAGCATATATACAATTTTCTTCAATTTTCCCATTTTAGAACACCTCCATAATATTCACACTACTTATTTTTGCCAAATATAAGTAATTTTATAATAAAAAATAGATGATAATTATTTTTACTACAATAAAAAAAGTATTGCATTTAGGTTTCCTCTAAACACAATACTACTCTGTATTATTTAATTACATCATATATCATTTTGTTTTTGTCTACTTTTTTCTCATTTATTGTAAATGCTTTACGAATTATATCTATAACTTGATTCAATGATTCTGTATCAGCGTGCAATGTAACGAGCGGTTCATCCATAGCTACATAATCACCAATTTTCTTATGCAATGTAATTCCTACACCATGATTTATTTTATCGTCTTTCGTTGCGCGACCTGCTCCTAAATGCATTGCAGCAGTCCCAATTGCTTCTGCATCCATTGCATGTACATACCCACTTGTAGTGGCTAGCACTTCAATGTGGAATTTAGATGTAGGTAATTTTGATACATCATCAATTACTGATACATCTCCATTTTGTGCTTTAATAAAGTTACGAAATGCTTCAAATGCTTTTCCGTTTTGTATCAATTGTTCTAGCCTTTCAGTAGCCTCTGCGTAAGTAGAATATACTCCACCAAGAACTGTCATATGTGCAGCTAATTCAATTCCTAATTCACGTAAGTCTTCGATATTTTTCCCTTGCAGTACTTCAATTGCTTCTTTTACTTCATTTGCATTCCCTATTTCATAGCCGAGTGGTTGATTCATGTCGCTTATAACTGCGATTGTGTTACGATTTAACTCTTTTCCTATTTTGACCATTTCTTTAGCTAGTTTTTTCGAATCTTCTAATGATTTCATAAAAGCACCTGAGCCAGTTTTTACATCTAGAACTATACTATCTGCTCCTGATGCGATTTTCTTACTCATAATAGAACTGGCAATTAAAGGGATGGAATTTACCGTTGCAGTAACATCACGTAACGCATACAATTTTTTGTCTGCAGGAGCTAAATTACCAGTTTGACCTACAACAGCTAATTTATATTTATTCACATTTTTGATAAATTGTTCATTGGATAATTCAACATCAAATCCAGGAATCGATTCTAATTTATCAATTGTACCCCCAGTATGTCCTAAGCCTCTTCCAGACATCTTAGCAACAGGAATACCCGCTGCTGCTACAAGTGGACCAACAATAAAAGTCATTTTATCACCGACTCCGCCAGTAGAATGCTTATCTACTTTGTGCCCTTGTACCTTAGATAAATCAATTTCATCACCAGATTGAACCATATATTTCGTTAAATTAGCAGTCTCTTCTTCATCCATTCCTTGAAAATAAATAGCCATCATTAAGGAAGCTACTTGATAATCTGGAATCTTATCACTCATATAGTTCTCAATAAAAAATTGAATTTCTTCTTCTGTTAGTTTATCGCCATTTCGCTTTTGTGCGATAATGTCAACCATTCTCATTAGCCATCACTACCTTCGATTTATTTAGTAATTTCAGGAAAAGTCTTCACAATTCTTTTTACTAACTGTATAAAATCATCTTTTACGACTTCAGTTGTTTCCATTACTTCTTCATGGCTTAATGGATGATCTAAAATCCCTGCAGCCATATTAGAGATGCAAGAGATTCCTAATACATTCATGTTTGCGTGATTTGCCACGATAACTTCGGGTACTGTAGACATTCCAACAGCGTCACCACCAAAAATTCTTAACATACGCACTTCAGCAGGCGTTTCATAAGATGGACCGGAATTTGCAACATACACACCTTTTTGAACATTAATATTTAATTCATTTGCACAGCTCAATGCATGTTCGATTAATGTATTGTTGTATGGTTGAGACATATCTGGAAAGCGATTCCCTAGTTCCTTTTCATTTTTTCCGATTAGTGGATGATTACCTATATTATTAATGTGATCTGTAATAATCATTAAATTGCCAGCTGAAAATTTTTCATTGATACCTCCAGCGGCATTCGTAACGATTAAGTTCTTAATACCTAACTTTTGAAAAACCCTTACTGGGAATGTAACTTCATCCATTGTATAGCCTTCATAATAATGAAATCTTCCCTGCATTGCTACTACGTATTTATCATTTAACATTCCAAATACCAATCTACCCTTATGCCCTTCCACTGTTGACACAGGGAAGTTAGGTATTTCGTTATATTCTATGACCATTTGATTTTCCAATTCATCTGCTAGTATTCCAAGACCAGAACCTAGAATTAATGCAATTTCAGGAATGTCATTCATTCTTTCATGTATAAAACTAACGGACTCTTTTATTTTGTTCAAATTCATTTTTTCACCTCATTATTTTTTCAAATCAGATAGAAAGCTCGTTCCATTTTCCGGTAATGAAACATCAAAATTTTCTGCTATTGTCGCCCCAATGTCTGCAAATGTTTTTCTAATTGGTAGTTGTTTTTCGCCATTTGCATTGGGTGTATATACTAACAATGGCACATATTCTCTTGTATGATCTGTACCATGATGTGTAGGATCATTTCCATGATCTGCAGTGATTATTAAGAGATCATCCTCATTCATTTTATTTAAAATTTCTGGTAGACGTCTATCAAACTGTTCTAATGCTTGAGCATAACCTTCTGGATCTCGTCTGTGACCATATTTTGCATCAAAATCAACTAAGTTTAAGAAATTAAGACCTTCAAATTGCTTGTCCATTGATTGAATAAATTTCTCCATTCCATCATCATTATCTTTTGTTCTTATAGTTTCTGTAACACCTTCACCATCATAGATATCTGATATTTTACCAATCGCAATGACATCAAAGTTAGAATCTTTTAACTCATTCATCACTGTTCTACCAAATGGTTTAAGTGCGTAATCATGTCTATTAGAGGTCCGTTCAAAGGCACCTACTTCTCCAATAAACGGTCTAGCAATCACTCTTCCAATCATATATTTTTCATCAAGCGTAAGTTCTCTTGCAATTTCGCAAATATGGTATAATTCATCGATTGGAACAATTCTCTCATGAGCCGCAATTTGTAATACAGAATCAGCAGAAGTATAGACAATTAAAGCTCCTGTTTCCATATGTTCCTTACCTAATTCCTTTATTATTTCAGTTCCTGAAGCAGGTTTATTCCCGATGATTTTCCGACCAGTTTTTTTCTCTAAGTCATGGATTAATTCATCAGGAAATTTCTCGAAAGTACGGAAAGGTGTTTGTATATGTAAACCCATAATTTCCCAATGTCCTGTCATGGTATCTTTCCCATTGGAAGCTTCTTGCATCTTAGTATAGTATGCAAGTGGTTCTTGCGCTTTATCAATACCTTTAATTTCACGAATATTACTCAGACCTAATTTTCCGATATTTGGCATGTGAAGTCCATTTCGATGTTCCGCAATATGACCTAAAGTATCTGAACCTTTATCATTAAATTGTTCTGCATCTGGTGCCTCTCCTATTCCGACAGAGTCCAAAACAATAAGAAATACTCGATTAAACCATCTTTTCATAAAAAATCCCTCCTACTATTTGTTTACCCATTACTTTACCCAATTAAGCGTAATTGCTTTCATTTTTTCTACGATTCACAACATAACAACTAGATTTTATCACTAAAGAAAAAAATTTAGATACTTCGACGAGAGAAAAAGACCACGATAGAAATCGTGGTCTGTTAAGCTCTAGGATGATGCGCCTTATAGATGTCTTTTAATCTAGATTTTGAAACATGAGTGTAAATTTGAGTTGTGGAAATATCCGCATGACCGAGCATTTCTTGTACTGCGCGTAAATCTGCGCCATTCTCAAGTAAATGTGTAGCAAACGAATGTCTCAATGTGTGTGGTGAAATTTCCTTTTCAATATCTACATCTTTCGCAATCTGCTTAATAATTTTCCAAAAACCTTGTCTAGACATGGCATTCCCATGATGGTTAACAAATAATTCTGTCGTATTTTTTTGTTTTACTAATTGAGGTCTACTTTCGCGTAAATAGATATCAATCGCTTCTTTTGCTACTTCTCCTAGGGGAATAATTCGTTCTTTTGAACCTTTTCCGTAGCACCTCACAAATCCCATTGTCATATGTACATCATCCATTGACAGTGCAATTAATTCTGAGACTCTTAATCCTGTAGCATACATTGTTTCTAACATTGCTTTGTTTCTTGTTGAAAATTTATCCTGACTTTCAATTTGCAATAATCGATCTACCTCACGAATAGATAGAATTTTAGGTAGTTTACGATTTGTTTTTGGTGTTTCAATATGTAAACTCGGATCTTCTTTCATCTGATATTCACGTATCAAAAATGGATGAAAAAGTCTAATCGTTGATAATATTCTAGCTAATGTAGCACTTGATTTCCCTTGATCATTCAAGCTGTATATAAATTGAAGGACGTGATTACGCGTAACATCTTCCCAATGTGTTAATTGATGAGTACTTTTAAGATATTGGTAATACTGTTTCATATCGCGACGATACGATAACAGCGTATTACGAGATAAACCTCTTTCTACTTGTAAATAATGAAAGAAATCTTCTACTGCATATTCCATATCCTCCATCTGTTATTCACCCAATCGAAAAAAAATATTCAACCTATTTAGTAATTCATCCTCATGATTCATTACTTTAATGGCAGATCCTTGTGGTTCGTCATAACGATTTAAATATTGATACTCATTATGTAATGTCTTAATTACATAATAAAATAGAATCGTACAAACTATAAATAATACAAAAATCTTCAACATTTCATAGAACATTTTGAAAAAAGTAGCCATGTCACATTCTCCTAATAGAAAAAGTTAATCTATTAGAATTAATACCATAAAAAAAATAAAATATACCTATAAATTACTTTTTATTGTCATCATCTACTTGGCATTTTCGACATATTCCATGAAATGTCAATCGATGGTCTTTTACTAAAAATCCCCAATCTTTTTGGACTATCTCTTCCACCTCTTCAAGTAAATCATCCATAATTTCTTCAACTGACCCACATTCTGTACATACTAAATGATGATGGAAATGTTTTGCGCCTTCTTTTCGCAAATCATATCTAGAAACTCCATCACCAAAGTTTATTTTATCGACGATTTTTAATTCTGTTAATAACTCTAATGTTCGATAAACGGTAGCTAGTCCAATTTCAGGTGCTTTCTCTTTGACTAGTAAGTATACATCTTCTGCACTCAAATGGTCTTCTTCACGTTCAAGCAAAACTCTCACTGTCGCTTCACGTTGTGGTGTTAATTTATAACTTTGTGCATGCAATTCTTTCTTGATCCGGTCTAAACGATGTTCCATTTCCAAGACCTCCCTCACATTCTCAATTATAATAATCGAGATGTAAGGTGTCAATTAAAATAATTATAAAAAGATAAAAAGTATTAATTATTAATTTAAAATAATTATTTTTTAATAAAGTAATCTGACATTACTTGCATTGCATTAAAAGAAACAATGCTTTCTAAGCCTGCTGCTACAGTTGAAGCAATAGCAAGTATAACAAAAACAATAAGGTATCGATAAAACACTTGCATAACAGGTAACTTATATCTTTTCGAGAAAATACTTTGCAATAATGTAAATGAAAAAATCATAGAAAATGCGCTAGCAATGATATATATAGGGATAATCAGCATATTTTGTGCTGCAATTGCTGAGAAAGATAATACTAACCCTTTCACCCCAATTTGACTAACAAAAAAACCAACAGTAAAGCCAATTGCTACGCCTTTAACGAATAAAAGTACCCAAATGATAGGTAGTCCGATTACGGCAAGTCCTAAAAAAAATAAAACAGCTAAAAATTGTATATGATACAGCATAGCATTTTTGAATAGATCTGTTGATGCCATTTCATTATCAGGCAGAAAGTGCAGAAAAAAGCGTTCTAAGTAAAAAAATAAATTTTCTTTTTGTTCAAACAACATACTATTGACAATGATCGCTCCGAAAATGACACCTGTTAAAAATAAAATAATGGTAAAAATATAAATGGTATAATATTGATTAAGGTGGTTAATTACTATGTTCTTTCTGTTCAACATTCTAAACACATCCTATCTAGTATTCTCCATATACTCTATGAAGTAATAGAATGTAATAGAACATTTACATTTTAATAGAACTTTTTTTCGTCTTTTCATCGTGTCATGCTATATGAACTGGTTTATTGCAACATATTTTCTATTGTTCACTCTATTTCCTCTCGTTATTTTCCACCCATTTACCATATTTTCCTCCACCGCCTTGTTCAATAGAAACAATTCCATTTCGAATATTGATGATAGAATGTGCAATCTTTTCACCAACCACTTTAGCTAAATGGTCATATGGTACATAGTGAATAATGTTCATTTCATTTTTGAAATAATGCAATAATTTTTCAAATGTTTTTTTACCTAACCCCGGAATATACTCAAGTGGAACTTGATAAATATATGGTGGCCGCTTAGGTTGTGAAGAGTGTTTATTCCATGAACTTAATTCCTCTATTCGATCAGAAACACCTTTAATGAATTGTGTACTTCCACACTTAGGACAAGGACTTATTGTACTTTGATGTAAGCAATTTTTACATACTGTCGCATAGTACTTACCCAATTTCGGGTGCATGCCATAATTAGAGACAATACTTCTATGGTTCTCATTTTGAAGTACTTGTTTCCATTCAGAGAAAGAAGGTGCTTCCATTTCTAGCAATTGATATTCTCTTGCTAATTTACCTAATGAATGCGCGTCTGAATTCGTTAAAAAAGGAAATTGATGAAGTTCTTCAATCTGATCGGCCATATAAGTATCAGAACTAAGACCTAATTCCACAGCATCTATTAATGTAGGATCAAATACCTCTGTTAATGATTTCTTTACACCTTTCCCAAACGTACTTTTAAATGGTGTAAAAATATGTGCTGGAATAAAAAGTCCCTCCAGTTCCTTTACTTTTAATTGCAAGCTTAAGGCATCACCATAATAACGTTGCGAACTTAATTCAATATTCTTCATTCTCTCTTTTAACCAATCAGAAAATGCCCACATCGCATGTAAATTAGGAAAGAATACCAATACATGAATTGGACCATTACATGTATCATCATAAATTTCTAATTCACTTCCTAAAAATAATGTGGTATTGTCGTACCTTATTCCGCCATCTTCTAATTCATAGGCACTACCTTCATTAATAGCATCTGTTAACTCTTCTAATACACTTGGGGCATGACAATCAATGACGCCTACAATATCTATTCCTTTTCTATTCGATGCTTCTTTTAATATATTGGTAATTGTTAAATTTTTTGAACCGGTTATTTTTACTGGTTTTCCATATTTATTTCTCCCAACATGAATATGGAAATCTGCGAAATATTGATTCATTTACTTCCAACCTTTAGCTTTTAAATATTGTATTGCAAATACTGTTTTAGCATCATGTATGTCTTGTGATTGTATAAGTTCCTCTGCATCATCTAATGAAATCGTCATTAATTCTACAAACTCATCTTCATCTAATTGTTTCTTTTCTTCCAAAAGAGTTAATTCATCAGTAAAGTACACATAAATGATTTCGTCGGCAAATCCTGGAGAAGTGTAAAAAGATGTGATGTATTGCAAATGATTCGTTGTGTACCCTGTTTCTTCTTCTAACTCTCTTAGAGCTGTGATTTCAGGTGATTCACCTTCTTCCAGTTTACCTGCAGGAATCTCAACTAATGTTTTTTCCAATGGTTTACGATATTGTTTAACCATTACCAATTTATTATTTTCTGTCATAGCGATAATGGCAACAGCTCCTGGGTGCTTAATTAATTCGCGCTTGGACATTTCACCATTTGGCAATAGAACATCGTCCACTTGCAATTGAATAATTTTGCCCGAAAATATATGATTAGTTTTAACTGTTTTTTCTTCAAAATTCATATTTTTCACTCCTAATTATATGGATAATTATATTAATTGTATTTCTTTTCAACAATATATACAATGAATATGAAATGGAGAAAGGATGATTCTATGAAAAAACGACGATTAGGAAATTCAGATTTAGCTATTTCAGAAATCTCATTAGGATGTATGTCATTAGGAACAGACATAAAACAAGCTAAACACATCGTCGACCAAGCAATTGATAATGGGATTAATTATTTTGATACTGCTGATTTATACGACAATGGTAAAAATGAAGCATTACTTGGTGAGATACTTAAACATAAACGAAAAGATATTCTACTTGCAACAAAAGTCGGAAATCATCTTAAAAATGATGGCACATGGTACTGGGATCCATCGAAAAAATATATTAAAGAACAAGTGAAGAACAGTTTACGTCGACTTCAAACAGATTATATAGACTTATATCAATTACACGGAGGTACGATTGAGGACAACTTTGATGAAACTATTGAAGCTTTCGAAGAATTGGTAAATGAAGGCCTGATTAGATATTATGGTATCTCCTCCATTCGTCCAAACGTGATAAATTATTATCGCAAGCATTCTACTATCATAAGTAACATGATGCAATACAGTTTATTTGATCGTCGTCCAGAAGAATTGTTCCAGCATTTCAAGGAAAACAACATAAGTGTTGTAACTAGAGGTACCCTTGCAAAAGGTTTACTCAGTAAAGATGGAAAAACGTTAATCGATCAAAAAGCAAAAGATGGTTATCTAACCTATGATTCCAATGAAGTAAATCATACAATTCTACAATTAGAAAACATTTTAGAAGAAAATCAAACGTTAACGGGACTCGCCTTAGCGTATGTTCTTCAAGAAGAAGCAGTAAGTTCTACAGTACTCGGTGCTAGTTCTCCTGAACAATTAAAAGAAAATATTCAAGCATATGAGCAACATTTTTCGAAAGAACAGCTAACGGAAGCTGCTTCTATTACGAAACAATCCATTTATACTCAACACCGTGAATAAATGAAGATTTAAAATGGATAGGTTACACTTAATTGGACAACTTAATTAAGGTCAGTTAGACTTGGTTCAAATATTAAACCGAGGAGAATGAAAAATGACCAAAAGATCA
>NZ_JBHSDV010000002.1:0-488358 GCF_042651725.1 Gracilibacillus marinus
TCTCAAATAAAGTTGACTTTAAGCTCGCTTCTAAAAGCTAGCATTTCTTACTATATATCATACTGGTTGTTTTGTTCAGTTTTCAATGATCAAGTTTTTGTGACAACTTTTAAAGTATATCACTTTTAAAATTCAATGTCAACAACTTTTTAATTAATTATTTAAGTCAAGTTGAGATAACATTGCGTCGTTTTCAGCGACAAGTAATACTATACCATCTATTAAACTTGTAAGTCAACACTTTTCCTAAAAAATATTTCAAAACTATTAAAAAAGAAGTGATAGCTAATAGCCACACTTCTTTTTACATCCATTCTAATAAGAAAAATATATTCCGTTGTTACACGATAAATAAATGAATGGCAGTTAATGATGCAATTCCTGGAATGCCTAAAATTCCAACAACAACTGTTGTGAAAATGTTGATCGGTATGTGCAATCCAAATGAAGCACCGAAAAGATTAAAAAAGAATAAAAATAGAACACCTATTGTTACTTTAATTGCACTTTGTCCAATCAGCTTTGTAAAATTAATCGGTATACCTTTTACTAGAAGAAGAACAATTAAAACTATTATACCTCCGATTATCCATATATCCATTTGCTTGTCCCCTTTGTACAATATAATTATTACTACTATATGTAGAAAGGGGAAGAAATAGACTGGTTAATTTGCAGAGATGCTTCTATATTTTGCTTCTTTAATCAAATACAAATACTTCGCTTTAGTTACTGCTAAATCAAACTGTCCCTTCTCGCTAGGTTCAATACTACGATACATTATTGATTCTAAATGATCCCATTCAGACTTTAGTTGTTGTATAGATGTTAAGATGTCTTGGTCTAATACAGACTTTTTTACCTTTTTTGATTTAAGCATACAACCACCCTTTTTATAGTTCTCTTCTTCCTTCTAATGCCTTAGACAAAGTAACTTCATCCGCATACTCTAAGTCTCCACCCATTGGTAAGCCGTGTGCAATTCTTGTTGTTTTAATTCCAGAAGGTTTTACTAACTTAGATATATACATCGCTGTTGCTTCTCCTTCTATATTCGGGTTTGTTGCTAGAATCAATTCTTGAATTTCGTCATCTTTTAATCTGTTAATTAATGAAGGTACATTAATATCTTCAGGCCCAATTCCATCCATTGGGGAAATGGCACCATGCAACACATGGTATTTCCCTCGGAATTCCCTCATTTTTTCCATTGCTATCACATCTTTTGGATCTTGTACGACACAAATTAAAGAACTATCCCTTGTATTATCTGTACAAATTGCACAAGGATCCTGATCTGTAATATGCCCACATATACTACAATGACTTAACTCTCTTTTCGCGTTAGCTAATGCTTTTGCAAAGTCTAATACGTCATCTTCTTTCATATTTAGTACAAAGAAAGCCAGGCGGACTGCTGTCTTCGGTCCGATACCTGGCAATTTCGTAAAACTATCAATCAATTTTGATATTGGCTCTGGATAATACATGCAAACTGCCTCCTAGAACATGCCTCCAGGTAAATTTAATCCTTTTGTGAATTTACCCATTGTATCATTTGTCTTGTCTTCTACTTCTTTTAATACTTCATTTGTTGCAGCCAAAATTAAATCTTGTAGCATTTCGATATCATCTGGATCCACTACTTCTTCTTTAATTTCGATATCTGTAATTTCCTTTTTTCCATTTGCCGTAATTTTGACCATTCCGCCACCTGCAGTTGCTTCAAAAGTCATTTCTTGAAGTTCTTCTTGTGCCTTCATCATATCTCTTTGCATTTTTTGCATTTGTTTCATCATTTTGTTCATATTTCCTCCACCACGCATGGAAATCCCTCCTAAAAATGTATATAAATATTATTATTCATCATGCACTTCTAACAAATCCTCGCCGACCAACTCTCTCGCCTTATCTATAACAGGATCTTGTTCCTTTATAGTAGGTGTTGTATCAGTCGAATCTTGTTCTTTTTGTTTCTTTACATATTCTTCTCTTAATGTATTCCAGTTTTCCTCAGGAATAGGGATAAAACTAATCTCATGTCCTAGTACTTCAGATAAGACTAATTCTATCGTTTGTTTATGTTCTAATGCAAGCGAACAGTGTATTTCATAACGAAAGGCAAGTATTATAAAATTCGGAGAAGCTGCACTTGGCTTACTATTCTGAATAGTAGCATGTGCTGGTGCACTTCTTTTCTTTAGTGTTTCCATAATATTAGGCCATTTTGTTCGAACTTGTTTAACTAAGTCTTTTGACGCTTCTGTCAACACATGTCTAATTCTATCATATGGTACATTATAATTATTTCGACTAGGTGTACTTCTTCGTTGTTGTTGAGGTATTTTCTCTTGCTCAACAATTTGTTTTGGCATCTCTTTTAACTTATTTTCAAGCATCGATATTTTTTGAAGTAATTGTTCGTAATCATTAGATGTACTCTCAGATTGCTTCGCCTCTTGTTGGCAAATTTTCAATATAGCTATTTCAATAAATACCTTTGGGCTATTTGTCCACTTAATTTCTTGTTGGCATGCATTCAATTCTTTTATTGCTGATTGCAGCCAAATTGCATCTATATTACCAGTCAACTCTTTAAATCGATCATCAACAATCGCACGCTCTAAAACATTTTCTAAATTAGACGCTGTTTGATACAGTAAGATATCACGTAAAAAGTAAATAAGGTCAAAGACAAAACGTCCTGGATCTTTTCCTGTCTGAATCAATTGATCCACTTCTACTAATGCTTGTTGTACATTTTTATCATACATTACTTGGACGATAGTAGCTAAATTTTGTTGGGAAACAGAACCTGTGACTGCAAGTACATCTTCTACTGTCACTTCTTCTTCGCTATAGGAAATTGCCTGATCTAATAAACTTAACGCATCACGCATTCCACCTTCAGCAGCTAGTGCTACCATCTCTAATGCTTGAGTAGAAATGGCAACATTTTCTTCCCTTGTAATATGGGCCATCCGATCAACCATTGCTTGTTGAGAAATACGCTTAAAATCAAATCGTTGACATCTTGAAATAATGGTTAATGGTATTTTATGTGGCTCTGTTGTTGCCAATATAAAAATTACATGTTTCGGTGGTTCTTCTAATGTTTTTAATAATGCGTTAAATGCACCAATCGATAACATGTGCACTTCATCAATAATGTATACTTTATATGTAGTAACGCTCGGTGCATACTTTACTTTATCACGGATATCGCGGATTTGTTCCACACCGTTATTAGAAGCAGCATCTATTTCAACGACATCTGATATGGAGCCATCTTGTATACCTCTGCATGCAGCACATTCATTACAAGGTTCTAATGATGGGCTTCTCTCACAATTCACCGCTTTAGCAAATATTTTGGCTGCACTCGTCTTTCCTGTACCACGAGGACCTGAAAATAAATATGCATGAGTAAATTTATCCTGCATAATCGCATTTTGCAATGTACGCGTAATATGTCCTTGTCCAACAACATCCTCAAAATTCTTCGGACGCCAAACGCGATATAATGCCTGATATCCCATCTTTTTGACCCCTTTACCATAATTTATTACCGCTTCTATTATTGTAGCAAATCCCAACAATAAAAACGAGTACAAGCTATAAGAAATTGAAATACTTCTGCTACACAAATATACAAAAGCGGAAACGTCCGTTTAGAAACGTAGCGACTGGAGTGAACCAACTGAGATAAAGGAATCACGATGAGCTTGCGAATCGATGATGACTTATCGTAGGGCGGTTTGCGAAGTCGCCTAGTTTCTGGGCGTTGGAGCTAGACGAGAACAAAAGCGGAAACGTCCGTTTAGAAACGTAGCGACTGGAGTGAACCAACTGAGATAAAGTGAGACTTCAATCAGTTGGAGTTGTAAACTCTAACTGATTGGTAGCGAAACTTATCAGTGTGTTAGTGACCATTTACCTACTAGCATTCTGATTTCCTATGCAGCAAAAAACCTCTCGTCCAATGACAAGAGGTTTACTATATGTATATAACGCCGTGCACCAAGCTTCGATGACACTGCCCAAAGCGTTACTTAAGTTCATAGCTCGGCCCAGGCTTCCCTGCGGCACACAAGAAGAATCGCTTAATGCTGCTTCCTTCCGGACCTGACATGGTTCACGAGTTCCTGTTGCGCAGGACCCGGACGTCAACACTACTCCCTTAAGGCAGACCTTAAAGCAATGGCACCTCAGCAAGGTACTCAGTCTCGCTACAGCGGATTGCGAGTACAGGGCACCGCTACCTCCCCACCTAGCACGGCAAATTTGCTAATATAATCAGTTGCGCAACTTACGCGCATTTATTAGTATACCCTTTTTCATCTAAAAGTGCAAGTTTCCTAAGAACAAAAGCGGAAACGCCTGGTTAGAAACGTAGAGACTGGAGTGAACCTACTGAGATAAAGTGAGACTTCAATCAGTTAGAGTTGTAAACTCTAACTGATTGGTAGCGAAACTTATCAGAGTGTTAGCGACCGTATACACACAACTAGCATACGAAATGTATAATACTCTTATTATGTTGTGGGTATTACGGACGCTTCACAGTGGAAAAGGAATCACGGCGAGCTTGCGAACCGATGATGACTTATACTCACCCATGTTTTACTCCTTAAGCCTGAAGCGATGTGGTTTGTTTGTATCTACTCTCTCTATCTTATTTCTTGCCTCTAAATCTAATTTTACAGATGTACAATACCAATCAATTGATCCATCAAACGATTTGTTTAGATTCATTTTTAATTTATTGCGTAATTCCTTCAATGTCAGTGCTTCTTTTTCTAATTCTTTCATAATTGCACCTTTTATTATTTCATACTTTTGCTTATCCACTTTTTGCATCGTTTTTGTTGGATCAGGATGGTATAATTGAATTTTTTCTTCTACAGCTTGCCTTTCTTCTCTTAATATTTGAAAAAAATGACTTAATAAATGTCCACATTCATCTGCCATCACGCCACTTGTAACATGCACTTTATGATTAAATGCTTCATTTTCTAAAAGATTCATGATAGAACCACAGCATCCTGCCTTTGGATCCCGAGCACCATACACCACATGTGGAATTCTTGCTTGTACAATGGCACCAGCACACATAGGACATGGCTCTAATGTGACATATAATGTACAACCATCTAGGCGCCAACTATTTAAATAGGCATTGGCTTTTTCAATTGCAATCATCTCTGCATGAGCATGTGTTGCTTGAAGTTGTTCTCTTCGATTATGCCCAGTTGCAATGACTTCACCCTTATAGACAATCACAGCACCTATCGGAACCTCACCTAAATTTTCTGCCTTTTTTGCCTCTTCTATCGCTAATTGCATATAATAAGCTTCCATCATATTCTCACACTTTTCCTAATTTATTGAATGATGAACAAGTAAAATGTTCCTTTATGTGATTAATAGTGCCGAAAAAATGAAAGAAGTGCAAGTATTTCATGCATGAATTCCTTTAAGTTAGGGTATGTTGTCAACAGAAGAGAATGGAGGTATCGATTTGTGAATACAGCATTATTAGTTATTGATTTAATGAATGATTTTGATTTTCATGAAGGGAAACACTTATTAGAACATACAAAGAAAATTCTTCCTAATATTGAAAAGTTAAAAAATTACGCCAAAGACAATCATTATCCTATTATCTATATTAATGACCATTATGATACGTGGGAAACGGATTACAAGAAAATTGCTAAAGCTTGTGAGACAAAAGAAAATAAAGATGTGATAAATGTCGGATTACCGGATTCTGAAGATTACTTCATTATGAAACCACAAATGTCAGGATTCTTCCGGACACCATTACGCTCATTATTAGAGAATTTAGAAATTGAACATTTAATCATTACCGGAATTGCTGGTAATATTTGCGTATTATTCACAGCAAATGATGCGCATATGCGAGGCTATACATTGCATGTGCCTAAAAATTGTGTAGCTTCAAATACGGAACGACATAACAATGAAGCACTACAATTAATGGAAAAAGTATTTAATGCAAAAATAGATGCCATTTAAACGTTATTTCGACGTTCTACTCTCTTAAGTTTTGTCATACATGTAAGAAGAGACACCATATAGAGAGGAGAACAACTAGTGCAAATATACATCGTTAAACAAGGTGACAATTTATATCAAATTGCTAATCAGTTTGGAACAACATATCAGCGTATCGCAACTGCAAATGAATTAGATCCAAATGTATCACTCGTCATAGGGCAAGCTTTAGTGATTCCGATTTACGGGGAATTTTACACTGTACAACAAGGAGATAGTTTATATACAATCGGACAAAAATTTGGAATCCAGGCAACTGAGCTTGCTCGTGTCAATCAAATCAATCTATATCAACCACTTCAAATAGGTACAAGGCTATACATTCCGGAAACACCCAAAAGACAAGTAGAAGCAAACGCATATATTGAACCTACAGGTGGAACCGTATCGGATACACTCGAGGAAGCAGCGAGAAAGCATAGCAAAAACCTCACATATCTTGCACCTTTTTCCTACCAAGTATCGAGAAAAGGAGAGCTCATTCCGCCACCACTTAATGACTTTGCGTCCATCGCAAAAAGTAATAATACTGTATTGATGCTTGTTGTAACAAATTTAGAAGATGGCGCATTTAGTGCAGAATTAGGCAAAAGCATTTTGACAGATGAAAATGTCCAAAATACATTACTAGAGCAAATTATTTCTACAGCGAAAGAAATTGGATATGGTGATGTTTCCTTTGATTTTGAATTTTTGCCACCAGCAAATAAAGCAGATTACCAAAAATTTTTAGAAAAGGCTACTGCACGTCTACACGAAGAAGGGTTGTTAGTTTCTACAGCGTTAGCCCCGAAAACTAGTGCTGACCAAAAAGGTGAATGGTATGAAGCACATGATTATAAAGCTCATGGGGATATTGTTGATTTTGTCGTACTTATGACATATGAATGGGGATATAGTGGCGGCCCACCAATGGCTGTATCACCAATTGGACCTGTTACGGATGTCGTAGATTATGCGCTCACTGAAATCCCTGCAAATAAAATTATGCTAGGTCAAAATTTATATGGTTATGATTGGACATTGCCATATGTTCCTGGTGGCGAATATGCAAAAGCCGTAAGCCCACAACAAGCCATCACCGTTGCACGAGATAATAATCAATCCATTTTATATGATCAAAAATCACAAGCACCGTATTTCTTTTATACAGATAGTATTGGCAAAAGACACGAAGTATGGTTCGAGGATGCAAGATCCATTCAACGGAAATTTGATTTAATTAAAGAAAAAAATCTACGCGGCATCAGCTATTGGAAACTAGGCCTATCCTTCCCCCAAAACTGGCTACTACTAGAAGATAACTTTCAAATTACAAAGAAATAACAAAAGCTCTAGTGCCCGTTTAGGAACGTAGGGACTGGAGAGAATCAACAGAAATAAAGGAATCACGATGAGCTTGCGAATCGATGATGACTTATTGATAGTTGATTATCGAAGTCCCCTAGTTCCTGGGCGCTTGAGCTAGACGGACAAAAGCTCTAGTGCCCGTTTAGGAACGTAGCAACTCTTGTTATTCTTTCTCCTTATAAAAAATATGGAGAGCAATCATCCTCAGCTCTCCATATCTATATTCATCAACTGTTTTAATTCCTCTTTATTTCCTACTAAATCCTCTAATGTATAGCCATCTAATACTTGAAAAAAAGCAGCGATTGCTTTTGCAACAGCGTGTTTTAAATGACATGCTGATGTGATGACACATTGGTTATGATTACCGTCAAAGCACTCTAACATATAAAAATCATTTTCCATTAACCGCACAACAGCACCAACATTAATATCCTTTGGCTCTTTTGCTAATATCATGCCGCCATTTCTACCTCTTATTGTTTCAATATAACCGTTCACACTCAACTGATGGACAACTTTCCGAATATGCTCTGTTGAAATAAAAAATGTGTCTGATATCTCATTGATGCTCGTCTTTTCATTTTTTGACGCTGTGTAAATAAGTACACGTAACGCATAATCGGTATATTTCTTTAACCGCATAAATACATGCTCCTTTAATTCACTCAATAGTCTAAGTCTACACGTTTAGTCAATAATTTGACAATAGTATGTAACAAAATTGTCATACCTTTCGTCTAAATCCCCTTGAATTACTTTTGCAACTTTTTATACAATAAAACATGTAAACAAAATACATGTTTTAAAAGGAGATTGTTATGTCAACTCAAACTCAACCTTTATCAAAAGAAACAATTGAAATCGTAAAGTCCACAGTACCAGTACTTGAACAACATGGTAATGCTATTACTTCTCGATTTTATCAATTATTATTTACAAATCATCCGGAACTTAAAAATATCTTTAATCAAACAAACCAAAAAAGAGGTAAGCAACCTCAAGCATTAGCGAATGCTGTCTATGCAGCGGCTGCTAATATCGATCAATTGCACAACATTTTGCCTGTCGTAAAACAAATTGCACATAAACACCGCAGTTTGAATATTCGTGCGGAACATTATCCAATTGTTGGAGAGAATTTATTAAAAGCAATGAAAGACGTCCTTGGTGATGCCTGTACAGATACTATTACAAATGCATGGGCAGAGGCTTATGGTGTGATTGCAGATGCATTTATCAGTGTAGAAAAAGAAATGTATCAAGAAACAGCACAACAAAAAGGAGGATGGATTGGCTATCGTGACTTTACTGTCATTCAAAAAGTAGAAGAAAGTGATGTGATTACTTCCTTTTATTTAAAACCAGCTGACTTAGGGGAGATTCCTACATTTGAAGCGGGCCAATATATTACAGTAAAAGTACAAGTGCCTGGTATTCCATATACTTGCCAAAGACAATATAGTTTGTCCTGTCAACCAAATAGTGAATATTTCCGAATTAGTGTAAAAAAAGAAACAGGCATGGAAGGACATCCAGATGGCGTTGTATCTATTTTCTTACATGAACAAGTAACAGAAGGGGACAAAATTGCTATTAGTGCACCTGCAGGCGATTTCGTATTAAATAAAGAGACAAAACCGCTTGTATTAATTAGCGGTGGTGTTGGTTTAACACCATTAACAAGCATGCTTCATACAGCAATCGAGCAACAACCAAATCGTGAAATTCATTATATTCATGCGGCACAAACAGAAAAGATGCATGCATTAAAAGATGAAGTAACGAATGCTGCATCAAAAAGTGACCATGTACATTGCTACACTGTTTATGAGAAGCCTGTAGATGAAAGTACTTGTGATAAAACTGGTTTTATTGATTTAACATTCTTACAATCCATTATTCCGACAACAGATGCTTCCTTCTACTTCTGTGGACCAGAACCATTCATGAAAGCAGTATTTAAAGCTTTAAAAGAATGGAATGTGGAAGAATCAGATATCCACTTTGAATTTTTCGGACCACAAGGCGATTTAGAAGCTTAAAAAATAAAACAAGGAAATCCAATCAATAATCGGATTTCCTTGTTTTTATTTATTCTTCTAGTGTAGATGTATCGCCTGTCGGTAATCCTAATTCCCATGATTTCAACAGTCGACGCATAATTTTTCCACTTCTTGTTTTTGGAATACTATCTTTAATTTCAATTTCTCTTGGTGCCGCATGTGCACTTAAGCCTGTTTTAACAAAAAGTCGGATATCTTCTAATAACTCATCAGAAGCTTCATAACCTGGATTTAATGTAATAAATGCTTTAATGATCTCTCCACGTTCTGGATCTGGTTTTCCTATAACACCAGCTTCTGCAACAGCTTTATGTTCAATGAGCTTACTCTCCACTTCAAATGGTCCAACGCGTTCACCTGATGTATTAATAACATCATCCAAACGTCCTTGGAACCAAAAATAACCGTCTTCATCCATGTATGCACTATCCCCTGACACATACCATCCATTAAGAAAATAACTTTCGTATTTGCCCGGATTGCTCCAAATCGCACGCATCATAGAAGGCCAACCTTTTTTAATTGCTAAATTACCCATTTGATTTGGCGGCAATACATTTCCTTCATTATCTACAATTGCTGCATCTACACCAGGAATAGGTTTCCCCATAGAACCTGGTCTTATTTCCATACATGGTAGATTCACAATAAGCATCGCACCTGTTTCTGTCATCCACCACGTATCATGTATACGTAAATCAAATACACGTAATGCCCATGTGATTACTTCAGGATTCAAAGGTTCCCCGACACTCATAATATGACGCAAATGAGAAAAATCGTATTGTCTTACTAATTCTTCACCAGCACTTACGAATTTACGTAATGCTGTTGGAGCAGTATACCATATTGTTACATGATGTTTATCTAATGTTTCATACCAAGATTCTGGTGTAAATCGTCCACCTCTAATCACATTCGTTACCCCATGCAGCCATGGTGCGAAAATACCGTAGCTTGTGCCAGTTACCCAGCCAGGATCTGCTGTGCACCAATACGTATCGTCTTCTTTTAAATCAATTACCCATTTTCCTGTTGCGTAATGTTGAATCATAGCATTGTGTACATGATATACCCCCTTTGGCTTGCCTGTAGAACCTGATGTATAATGAATAAGCATTCCATCTTCAAGGTCCACCCATTCTATATCAAATGTCTCTGCCGCATTTGTTACTTCTTTATTGAAATCAATATATTTATCTGTATCGATTTCCTCATCGCTAATTAACACAATTTGTTCAAGTTTTGGCAATTCATCAACAGGCACACGTTGTAACAATTCAGGTGTCGTGATCAGCATCGTTGCTTCACTATCCTCTAGTCTGTCACGAACTGCCTGTTCCATAAATGCTTCAAACAATGGCCCAGCAATTGCCCCAATCTTTAAGATACCAAAGAAACTAGCATAAAATTCTGGGCTTCTAGGCATAAATAAAAAAACTCGATCCCCTTTTTGTACGTCATATTTCTTTAGTACATTTGCTACTTGATTGCTACGTTTACTTAGTTGACTGAATGTTACTTTTTCTTCACGATCAGGTGCTGTATATAATAATGCTACTTTGTCTTGTAATGATGGGTTATTTGCATGTTTATCAACTGCTTCATATGCTGCATTTACTTTACCTGTTTCATACCAAGTAAATGCTTTTTTTATCTCTTCCCAGTCGAACTTCTCTCTAACTTCCTCATAACTCGTCACATTGTAGTTACCTTCTCTTGCTGGTATTCTCGTCATATCCATCCCTATCGCTCCTTTAATTTGTAAACGTTTGCATTTTCACTTTCTTGAAATGTTTCTCCCCTACTATTTATTGTAACTAATTATGATTAGATTGCAAGTAGTTTCCATTTTTCACGGAGTCTGTTCACAAGTAACGGTTATTCACTCCAAAATCGATTTGTCTAATTTCGTATGTTCTACACAAAATCGCGAATACTATATTGTGAACATTCCAATTGACAGAAAAAGGAGGAAGCTTCCTATTGCGAACAAAACGAAAACAATTGGTCAATAAACATATCGATCCTTCTTTAGAGAATAATATAGAGGAAATGAAAAAGTCGTTCTATTATGAAGTAAATAAAGATTTTAGCATGCGTACATTACATGTGAAATTTAAAAATAAAGAAGCATGTCTTTTTTATTATGGTTCGATTGTGAATGGCGATACGATTAATCTACATATTATCAAACCACTTTTGGAACAAGATAGCCATGATAAATTAGCCAATATCGTCACAATTGAAAATATCGAAGAAGTAACAGATTTCGAGAATGCCATTCAAAATGTGAATAGTGGAAAAGTTATCATGTTTATTGATGGAGATACCATTGCGTATTCTATGGATGCCTCTGACTTTCAACATCGTACCATTACAAAGTCAGAGAATGAAAGTGTCATTAAAGGGCCTCAAGATGCTTTTACGGAATCATTAAATTCAAATATCTCCCTCATTCGTAAACAATTACATAATCAATGTTTAGTAAATGAGGGCATTCAAGTAGGGAAGAGGTCTATTAATGAAGTGAATATGATGTACATTAAGGATGTTGTGAATGAAGAGCTTGTTGATAATATCAGAAAACGTCTAAAAGATATCAATGTAGATTCTGTTCGTAATCTGGAACTTCTTGAACAGTATTTAGAAGAACGTCCATATTCCTTATTGCCTACTATTCTTTATACAGAAAAACCAGATAAAGCGACAGCCTTTTTAGAAGATGGGTATATTATTTTGTTAATGAATACTTCCGCTGCATGTCTCATCGTTCCTGTTACGTTCTGGTCTTACTTTCATACACCTGAAGACAGGTATCTACGTTTTTTTTATGGAAACTTTAGTAGAGCAATACGTTTATTTTGTTTTTATTTAACTTCGATGATTAGCGCAACATATGTCGCTGTTTCTAACTTTCATAGTGAGATGATTCCACCAGATTTACTATTAGCTATTACAGCCTCTCGAGAAAGAGTGCCATTTCCACTTATTTTTGAAGTACTTATTATGGAGATTGCTTTTGAATTAATTAGAGAAGCTGGTATACGAATTCCTAATCCACTTGGACCGACCATTGGTATTGTTGGTGCATTAATTCTCGGACAAGCGGCCGTTCAAGCAAATATTATTAGCCCAATCATTGTTATTATTGTCGCATTATCAGGGCTATCTTCTTTTGCTTTACCTGATTTAAGTATCAATTTCGCTGTTCGAATGGTCCGCTTTATTTTTATTTTTGCTGCAGGTTTCTATGGCATGCTTGCACTAACAGGAGCCTTTTTAATTTTCTTTATGTATGCAGCATCATTAAAGTCATTTGGTGTGCCATTCTTTTCACCAATGTCACCTGTATTCAGTTCTTCTAAAGATACCGTATTTCGTGGCTTACTGAAGAAGGAGACGTATCGACCTGGTTATCTTGATTTAAAGAATTCCATCAAACGAGGAAATAAATAGAAAGGAGAAAGCAGACATGCAAAACAATGGTTTTTTAAGGGGAAGAGAAATTGCTGCAATGGTGTTAATCATTGTAGGGATTAAATTATCTGACTCGACACCTGCATTACTTGCACAAAAAGCACAAAATGGCTTTTGGCTCATTCCTATCATAGGTTTTGTATGTATTTTTCCTAGCTTTCTTATCCTTTTATATTTATTAAAAAAATATAAAGATAAAAATTTAATTGAAATGTTTGAACAACTATTAGGTAAGTGGGGCGGAAAAATACTGGGAATTATTTTATTTCTCTTCGCCTTATTCACAACAACTGTACAAAGTAGAAATTACGTGGAACAAATAAAGTTGTTGTATTTTCCTGAGTCTCCTACCATAGCTATTTTCTTTATATTTTTTACTGTGGCTTTCTTCGGTGCAAAAAGGGGCATAGAAGTAATTGGGTACACCACTTGGATTGGTTTACTCTTTGTTAAATTATCGGCGTTCCTTATCGTTATATTAGTTTTTGGTGATGTAGTATTTGAAAGAATTTATCCAATTTTTGGAGCAGATTTCTCCATTGTTTTAAAAGAAGGATTTTTAAAATCATCTATGTTTGGTGAACTCATCTTCTTTCTTATTGCTTATTTAGCGGCACAAGATACGAAGATGTTTCGAAAAGGAAGTATCATTGCAGCATGTATTGCAATACTTGAGATAACACTTTATTGCATAATCTATGTAACGGTTTTTGATTATAACTCTGTATCTAAGATTGCCTTTTTGTTTCATGATATCACTCAATTTATCAATATGGGACAATACTTTACTAATATTGAAACAATCTTTATGGTATTTTGGTTATTCGCAGCTTTTTTGAAGTTTATCATTTTAGGATACATTATTGTATGGATATACGGTGCTGTTTTTCATATTCGTAATTTTGAGCCATTGTTATTACCTTTTTGTTTTATTATTGGCTCATATGGTTTGTTGCCATTTAGTTCTGCTAGAAATGAATTAGTTTTTCATGATCAATTATTGAATACAATGTCGCCTTTTTTAATTATTTTCCCATACATATTATTGCTCGTTGCATTCATGAAGGGAGAATTAAAAAAGTGAAAAGATTATTTTTGTATACTTCCTTACTCATTATATTAACCGCTTGTAATGACAGAATTGAACTAGAGCAACAATCGTATGTCGTTGCTATGGGTGTCGATGCAACAGATCAAAAGGGTGTCTATGCGTTTACATACCAAATTGCAAACCCAGAGGTTGGATCTGCCGCAGTACAAGGAAGTGCTGATGAACCTCCATCAGAAATAGTGACAGTAAATGGGGCAGATTTCTTAAGTGCAACATATACTGCAAATTCATTTGTTGCAAAGAAAATAACGTTAGATCATACAAAGATTATAGTTATATCTGAGGAATTAGCAAGGTCTGATGACTTTATTCGAATCATCCAATCAGCATCTAGAACACCTCAAATTAGAAGAAAAGTACAACTTATTGTCTCAAAAGAAAAAGCATCAGACTTTATCAATCATAATCAACCAATTACAGAACAGCGGCCACATAAGTACTATCAATTTATGTTAACAAGGGCATCACAAACAGGAATTATACCTGAATCAACTTTACATCGTTTCTTTCAAATCACGGAAGGTGATGCAGATTTATTTTTGGCAATCTACGCGACAAATGAAATGTCCGAAGATAAAACAAATAAAAAAGGATTTGAAGACAACTATATCGCAGGGGAAATTCCTCAAATTGGTGGCTCTCCTACACAGTTCATGGGGTCTGCTGTCTTTAAAGAAGGGAAAATGATTGATACACTTGATGGGGAAGATACTAGAGTTGCATATATGTTAGATCCTACACTTGAAATGGATGATTATTTAGCGACAATACCAGATCCACTTATGCCAGAATACCGCATCACCTATGATTATGCCCAACCAAAAGATCCTAATATAAATATTACTTATCATAAAAGTAAACCAACTACGATACAAGTAGATGTTCACTTTCATGCAGAAGTAATTGCCGTTCCAAGCCTCGTCAATTACACACAAAATAAAGAAAAACAAAAGAAATTAGCTGATGCTATTATTCAACGATTACAAGAAAAAACAGATAAATTGATTGAAAAATCTCAAAAAGAATATCAATCAGATCCATTCTATTGGTCACTGTATGTACGCAAAAATTTTCTTACTGTACCAGAATATGAACAAGCAGACTGGCATAAAAACTTGTATCCAAATGCTGATATTACAGTTACTTATCATTTAGATAAATTAGAATTTGGAAAAATGATTGATGATTCCAATCTAGATGAGGTGAGAGATTAATGGGAGACGTAATCTTAATTATACTTACATTATTTATCCTATATAGAATAGTGGTTCATTGTAGACGAACGATAAAAGATGGGAACAAATTAGGGGGATTTGCATATGGATTACTTATTCCTGTCGTATTGTTCACAGCATATATTTTGTTTTTTAATCGCTAATTAAAGGCCCTAGCAGGAATTGAACCTGCGACGCATTGTTTAGGAAACAACTAACACTCGTTATATTACCGAAGTGCTATGCGGTAGCTTATCCGAAGGCTTTAGCGTTGTTCACACTGTTTAGTATACCGTATATAGTCTATTTGCGTATTATAATACGTTATAGATTATTATACGGTAACTTATTCACGGTGACAAGTCATAGAAGGAATAAAGACGGACAACTATCCCTCTATACGTTTCTTATTGCGTCAAAGTAGTTCCTAGAAACACGACTTTACCGAAAGAATTTGTTAATCCTCATTTTTAATTCCGCCATTTTCCAAATTCGAATCCTCTTTTAAGATATTATTTTCGTTATTATAAAGATTCTTAGCGTAACTAAAAGTTATTTTACGGACTGTATTAACAGTTTTATATAATTTTTTCAAAAATTCATAACAAATATCAAAATTTAATTCAGTCTCACCATCAAAGCCAATTTTTTTAAGAGTGTTTGAATTAATTTTACTTCCATGCATTATTGTGTTTCTAACAGTAAAAATATTTGTAAGATTTCGATGCAACTCAGGTTCGACTTCTAACAGGCTATTTTTAAAGAGGTATTTTAAAATTACATTGTAATATTTATCTACCATTTTGCCGTTACTATTAATTAATTTGTCTAAAACTATATCATTTCCTACTCCCCACATAAATCTTGCGTTTGAATTTTCACCCACAACTTCTTTAATAAATGCTTCTGCGGCAATAGCACAATTAATTATGCATTCTTCGTACTTACTTTCAAATAGTGCAACTTGAGCTTTATTTAGATACTTATTCCATTCTCCAACTATAATTTCGTTATGTATTGTTCTACTAATAATTTCTTCATTAATTTGTTTTATTTTTTTATTAATTGCAGTTTCCTGGTAGTCGTCTAAATAGGTACTCAATTCTAAATTACCATCGTCTATTTTTTGAGTTGGCTTCAAAAATATGAAGCTACTATTTTTACCTAGCAACCCACTCAAAGGATTAACTGGAAGGTCCTCAACCCAAAACATTCCAGTAATCGTATTTAATTTATATAAATACACATTAATTTCCTCGGCTAATTGAAAGAATAATTTTTTTCTATCTTCCTCCGGGACATCAATAACAAAATAACTATCCTTTTTTATCTTTTTATAATCTTCAAAGTTTAATTTATTTGATATAGCTTCTACTTCAATGTATAAACAAGTATTTTCCGAATATATATCGTTGTAATAAGTTTCATCTTTTAAATTTGGATAAAACGTAATTTGTAACTCCGGTAAATCGTCAGTAGGACTTAATTTTACTGTCATTTTCTTAACTGTTTCCATTCTAATAACATACGGAAGTCTTATTCTTGTAATTACTTTAATAGCCACAATATCACCCTTTTTTCTCTTTTACTTCTATGGTAATCTATGTACTCTAAAAATGAAAGTAAACAAAAGACGCTAACTCCCAGCGTCCTGTAAAAACCTCTATTTATTACGAAAACTTAACCGTAACCACATAGCGCTGCCCTTTTTTCGGTTCTACTCCGATATGCTTTATACGTCCGCCTTGTAACTCTATTGACCGTTTTAACTCCGCTAACTCCTCAACAGAATAACACTCGAATTTTAATTCTTGCGTCTTTCCCATCCGTTCACCCCGCTTTCTACGTAAAAAAAATACGCCTCCCACACTCGCGAACGTGGTCATAACGGCGTTTGAATATTTATGCGAACGTAATACTATTAAATACTTCGTCTACCTCGTACTTGTCCTTTAAATGCGTTTTTAGTGCTGCACTCAACGTAATTTCATCCGGAAGTGTGATAGTTATATCAATATTGTTTTCTCGGTCACTGATTGCGTTAGCTAGTGTTTGCCGGATGGTATTTTCGATAAAGTCAATGACTGTTGTATCTTCGTCAAACGTGTTCGTCAAGTCTTTACCGTCGATCTTCGCGGTAAATGCTCGATATACACTTCGGGACCTTTCTAATTCTACTTTTTTTAGCGTAATTGTTATATTTTTCATCGTTAAACCTCTCCTTTTTATAAGTTTTTAATGGCGTATCATTTTAGTAACTACGGCGCATTTTATGCCCGTTTTTAACTACGTTTAACGTTCGATATTCTTGGTTTACTGTATCGGGTATTTGTGCCGCTAACTTGCCGGCAAGTAAATCGAGATTAGATAAGTTTTGTACGGATGATAGTACGCCTTTGCCATTAATTGACGTGGTGTTATAGTTGGACGCTTTACTATCAATCGCCTGTAATACGTTGTAGATATTCGCTTGTAATGCAACCTTTTCGGAGTCCGATAAGTAATTGATAGTGTTCTCGGCTTCTGTAACTGCTTCCGCTAGTTCATGCTCATTTACGGCACTCTGTACTTTTAGAGTTAGTCTATTCGCTACTTGCTCCGCCATTTCTTTATCCGATTGTGTAACTGGTACAGTTGCTTTGGCAGCCTTGCGGTAGGCTTCCGCTTGCATTTCTTGGCGCTTTTGCGTCCAATCTGCTTGTAGTTGTTGCGTTGCTTGTTCGTATTCTTTATATGCTTTGTCTAGTTCATATTTTTTTACATCTTCCGTGTACATAGGATTGTCGCTTGCCTCAATTTTAGCTTTGGTTTTTTTATAATCGGAATGTAACTTTTTAGCTTGTTGTCGGTACTGGTCGTACTCTCCGAACGAAGTTTGAACGGCTTTGCCCGATTCAATCAACGCTTGCGCTTGCGATTGGTCCACCTCTACTACTTTGTGTTGTGCATAATCTCCAGAATTTTGTAACATGAATAAAGTTGTCATATAAAATCAATCTCCCTTTTTTTGTTTTATTTTAGTTTTTATAATCGCTTACCCGAAAAAGTTCCACACTTTTTTAGTCTTAGTGGCGTTTGGGTCTGCGTACTTACTTTCGCCTTTAATCTCTCGAGATAATTCTAGTGCTTGTCGCTCTATTTCGTCCTCTGTATCGCCTTTAACATACTGCGAATACGTATCTAGTTGGTCTAGCGTAAATCCTGCGTCAAGTAGTGCTTTACGCTTTAGTGCGTCAAAGTATTTAGCTTTGTATTCGTCTTGTTCTTCGTCGGATAGTTCGCTTTGTTCTTCGATTTCCTCCGGTTCCTCGTCCGTCGGTTGTTCGACTTCTTCCGGTTCCAATGGTTCGCCTTCGAGTTCGGCAATTCTTGCTTTTAACTGTTTAACTTCTTTTTCGTGTTTAGCTTTTTCTCGGTCTAATCGTTTTCTGACAATCTCATTTAATAGCCTCTGGGAAATTTCCATGTTATCCGCCTCCTTAAGTTAGCGTATTTTACCTTTAGCCTTTAATCGTCGTACTGCCTCACGTCCAACTTCTGATCTATCTTTTGTTTTTGGTCGTAATCTGCGTCCGTTCATTGTGCCGGGTTCGGCATACTTGCGCTTTGTTGGTGGTATATCTTGCTTTAACCTGTCTACGGACAACTTGTACTCTTGTTCCGTTTCGCCTTCGACTTTAGATAGGTATTTGCTTGCTTGTTCCTCGGAATAGCCTGCGTCCAGTAATAGTTGTCGCTTCTTATTTTCGGTAACTTCCGCTTTTTTAGCGTCAATATCCGCTTGTAGTTGCTCGTATAATTGCTTGTAGTTCGGATTTTCTTCGCTCATTATTTATCGCCCCTTTTTATAAATGGTCGCCTCTAAGCCGTTTCGCTCCGTCTTTATTACTTCGCTTACGCTTCTTTTTTTGTTCTTGTTCGTCCTCTTTCGGCTCTAATAGGCGTTTAATCCAATTCTTTCCGTCGGACATACTCTTCCGTTTGCGGTTGTCTTTCATGTTTCGCAAACTTGAGTTGCGTTTCTTTTTCGCCATCTAATTCCCACCTTTTTTGTACTTTATAGGCTCGGAAAACACTTCCGAAATACTAGATTTTCTTTTCATTGCGTCCAGCGCTAACCCTTCCGCCTCTTCAATATTTGTCACAGAACTAATTGCACCTTCTATTTTTGTATGCTCCTTGTTTAATCTGTCTTTAACGTTAGAATAATTCGCTCCTATTGCTTGAATATAGGAGACTTCATTCGCAAACAGTAGATCGTTAACATAGTCTACAAGATACTGCGCTCTATCAAACTTGTTCATAGCTTCCGGAATATAAACAGAATGAACGGCATATGTTAAACCTTCCTTTTTCTCCGTTATACCGATTCCAGTACATCCGTTATCTTCGTCCTTAATGAGAACGGCAAAGAACTTGCGCTTATTGTCTTTGTCTCGGACGACGTTTCCGAAGTCATAACGAAGTTGATATGTTTCATAGGGAAGAGTAACGCCTCTAATATCATCCTTTATCGTTAACGGTTTAACGGAATAGCCTAGCGCCTTGATAATTTGTAACGGATCATTTTCTGATCCACTTTCGACAACTTCGCCGGCTTTATTTGTTAGCGTATAACCGGAAGTAGTGACGGATAATATTCCGCCATCGAGAAATACCGGTTTATAAGTGTCGGAATAAACTAGCGATGTATTTCCGTTTCCCATTCGTGTGTGGTCGTTCATTTTTGTATATTGCAAACGGTCAGCCTCCCTCGTTATTTTAGGCTTACTAGACAAAGTAAAACGCAATCGCATATACTAGGTATCGGCTCTATAATGTACGCCTTATAAAGCCTGTTATATCAACGTTTTAGATACGTTACTTTGTCTAGTTTTAGCCTTTAATTTGCGGTTTTATGGTAGTATTTACGCTTACGTTCTTTCGCTAGATAACTGGCGCAAGAAGCACAATAGAGTTGATTCTTCGCTTTCTTTAAAAATTCCTCTTGGCAACGTCTACAAGTACCGTCATAGGTAACGGATTGTACCTTGTCACCTTGCATAATAGCGAAGTAATCCTTAAAGGTTGCGTTATCAGCTGGCAAGACGGATTGTTCAAAATATAGGCAACGTCTATTTTGGTGCGTTGGGAATCCGTCATTTAATACGGAACATTGTTCACCTGTAATAACGCAAGTTCCATCATGTTGTTGACTAGCGCAAGACTTTGATAGTTGCGTCAATCGTTGCTCAAACTGTGATACGGCTTGCTTGCGTTTATATTCCAATATTGTCATTACTTTTCCATCGTACATACATTGTTTATCGGTCATACTTCCGATTCACCGCCTTGTAAGGCTATTAATTCGGCACGGATACGCTTAATCTCCGCTAACTGCTCGACCAATATCTCGGTTGCTTGTTGGTGCGCAAGTTGTACTTCTCCTAATTGACGGCGTAACTCCTGTACATGGTCATTGCACATTGCCTTGCTCATCCGTCAGTAGTCTGTTAACTTGTTCTCGGCTGGTGTCGTACAGCTTTGCGTCGTCCATTTGCGATTGTAGGTCGTCAATTTCACATAGCGTGCGTAATAGTTCTCTAGTTGCTTCTTTTCTCTTTTGTTCTGCTTGGTGTAATCTCACTTTTAACATAGTTTCTCGATTAAATTTTTCCATTTCTCCATCTCCTTTATATTTGTAAGCGATTACAATTAATTGCAAAATAAATAAGCCTAGAATTTATCTAGGCATGTACCACCAATTTAGTATATTTTTATTGACTAACTATCTCTTGTAATTGTTCCGGTGCTTGTAACTTTAGTAACATTTCCTCATAGTTGATACGTTGTCTTAGTGCCAATCTAAATACTACTTGTTTAGTGACATGCTCGTCGCAAGATTCTTTTAAAAACTCAAGTACCGGTTTACTACCTTTTCGCTTGTTACATGTATTACATGCAGGTAATAGATTACTAAACTCATTTGTACCTCCCTGCGCAAAAGTAAGAACATGGTCGATTGTCATTTGCCCTCTTGGCACATCCTGTTCACAGTATATACACTCTCTTTCGGCTTGTATAAACGCAATATCATATATTTTTAACGTATCCTTTATAGATATTCCGTACTTTTTTTCGGCTAGTTTTCGATTGTATTTAGCTTTAGATAACGCTTTATGCGCTTTTCCTATATTTGACATTGTGTATTGTCGATTATAATTCGCTTGACAACTTCGGCAATAACTTCTCAAACTCCCTTTGTTGCGATGGTCCTTGTTAAATTCACTAACTCGCTTTACCTCATTACACTTTGTACATTGTTTTGTTTGATTCATAATATCGTCTCCTTTTCATCTCATCTCGTTTTTAATACTCTTACAAATTAAACTGCTTATTCAATTCATCAATAACCAAAAGCATTTCACGGTGTACGTGAGTGCGGTTATTCCCTTCGATTTGTGCTAGTGCAAGTAAGTATGTCGCCAGTGCTTGCTTTTCGATTGCGATAATTACATTGTCTTTTATGAGATTATCCACTCCGTTCAACTCCTCTCAACTCGTAAGTATTTATAAGGGAAATATATCCCTTCACCTATACAAAATTTGTCGCAAAGTTTAATTATCTCCTAGTCCCTCCAGCTTTTATCTCGCTTCGCCTATATAATAACGTCTTATAGCGTATATTACTTTATCCGTATAATAAGTTCTTTTCCGAAAAATAATATACGCCTATACAATCCCTTTAGGAAGTCGTTACGAACGTATGTGAGTATAAGACTTCCAGTACATGCGTTAGCATGTGCTAGATAATTCTCGGAATAATTCTCGGTATAAATATCGTTAAATAATTCTTGATATACGGTAAAGCATACGTTGATTTATTCGCTATTTTACCGTCTTTTTGACTCTGTTTTACCGGTATTAATCCTCTGTTTTACCGGTTTATATTTCTGCCTTCTGTTTTGCGATTTCCTCAATTACTTCCCTAGGAATAAATTCTCGCTCATACTCTTGTTTTTCCGCTTCCTCAATTTCTAGTAATCTACGTTCAGCTTCCGGACACTCTATGAATAATTGTTCTTTAGTCAACGGCTTTAGCGGAACATACATCTTGTTACGGCTATTCTTAATGATCAGAATTAATCCTAACCTTTCTAGTTGCCGTAAATGGTTGCGAACAGTCTTAATACTTTTACCGTACACTTTAGCAATTTGCCACTCTGTAGGGAACGCATATCCGTAATTTACGTTATAAAAATCGACTATGATTGAATACAAATGACTGTATTCCGGTTTATACCCCGGAACATGTACGTAATTAAATAGTCCAGAAGGTAGCTTCACATAAAGCGTGTCACTTGTTGCACTTGCTAACTTCGTTTTGTCGAATATTTCTCCGCTACTTTTTAATTTCATAGGTACGGTCATGTACTCACCTTCTCCGATTTATTCATACGTTCACAAAAAGCTATAAACTCCGGATTAGTTAGGTCGTATTTGCGAAGTATTCTCGCTCTAACCCTGTCCGTTACTCTTGCATAACCTACTTCAATTTTTGCGATTGTGCTTGCACCTAGTCCGACATCTTCCGCAAACCGTTCTTGACTTTGACCGCTATACAAGCGGATTAGTTTCACTTGTTCGTTTGTCATTATTTAAAACCCCCTCAATAGTACGTTCTTTGTCGCAAAGTTTAGTATTTCGGTAACTTCGGAAAGCCTCTTCGTCTATTACCTTGCCGGTTACCTTCCCCGAAAGCTAAATTATGATTACTTTGTCGTTCAATAAATCCTGCCGTTGATAACCGTTCATGCCGTGCGATATAATTCTGCATTATTTTTTCATCTCGCCAGTATGCGTATTCCAATTCGTGGATATAGTAGTCTATTTCGCGCAATTTTTCCGGCGCTGCTTTCGGCTTTCGCCCTCGTTCTTCTGCCTTCTGTAACGCTCTATGCGCTTTACGGCATGATTCGGAGCATAACTTCGCATTATTACGAGTGCTTTCGTCGTACCAGTAAAAACCGCAATAAGCGCAATTCTTAACGCGTTTGTTATCGGTAATAAACTCTAATTCTCCGTTATATAATTGCCGGATAAATATTTCTGATTGTTGAAGCGGAAGTCCTGCGACATGGTGACGGTGAAAAGCTAGTGCGCCACTTCCCGGATAACCTTCTCGAACGTCGAATGCCTCGTCCGGTACTTCGATTACTTGACGGTAAATGATGTCGAGAAGCATTAAGCGCTCACCTCCTTATTGCACCATTTCTTTCGATAATCTGAATCATTAGCGAACTTCTTCATGAAGTTAATCATGTGGCGCTTACTTGTGCTTTCTTTAAAATACCTCCTACCGATGACTTTATCCGGATTATCATTACTATGAATCCATATCAAATGCGGATATTCCGGATCGCCACCCTTATCATATTCATAATCAAAAATGTAATCTCCATAGCTTTCAAACCCTTTGTTAATAAAAAACATAAAACCTCTCCTTTTAATTTAATATTTTCAAGGGATAAAATTTTCACCCCTCTTATAGACCTACGTCAGAAAGCAAAAAATTCGGCATTTTTCCGTAAATTCTTTTCAAATACTTCTTTTTAAATAGCCTTACACTACTATCTTGTCATTTTGACGTGTTGATTCGGCACTTTTCCGAAAAATAATTCGTTTTTATGCAAAAAAGAAGCGCCCCACAAGAACGCTCCCATAAATATCTACGCAGTAATAGCACTCACACAAAAAAATACGATACCTAATACGAACAAACTTACGTACCACACGTCTACCCAACTTAATCGCTTCATTAGTGCGTACCTTCTTCTACTTCACGTTCCATTTGCGCTAACTGTTCCGGTGTAAAGTCCATTTCTTTGATTAATCGGTCAATCACTTTATCTATATTTGCATATGCCCATTGTCGAACAATCTCACGTTCCTTGTCCGCTCCTGCTTCCATTTCTGCGACTTCTTCGGGAGTACCCGCTACTCTAATTCTCAATTCTTCTTCCGTGAATTTTTCGCCTGTTTTGCTAATCCATACAATTTTATTTTTATCTTTCGCCATTATAATACGCCCCTTCAGTAATCTAATTTTTTATAACCTAGCAATCGTATTGAATCACCTTCGATAATCTTTAACGCTTCATCTTTTAACTGTTCCTCGGTTAGCTGCGACGTGCTTTTGATAAAGTAATCCTTTTGCCAACCATCAACTAATGCAGTGACTTTGTATGTGTAGTCTGCTAATGGTAACAAGTGCTTACCTCCTATTCGATTATTTTTCGTTTTATCTCTCTATAAGTCCGTTCAAATATCGGTTATATTAAATGATTCCGTAATAACTACCAGTTTCCGTACCATATTGGCGTATGGTGCTTACTAACCTCCTTATTTTTATTTAGCTGTTTGCCGGCTTGACTTCATTTTAAAGTCTTAAGTACATATTATATCGACTTTAAAATAAAGTCAATAGTGTTTATAAAATTTCTTATAAATTATGTTATAATTTTCGTAAACACAGTAGTTTTTTACAACTTTACGGAAGTGGGATAAACAATGATATTACAATGTAACCTAAAGCGAATATTAGAAGAAAGAAAACTATCAATGCGTGAATTTTCTCGACAAAGTGATATAACATTCGAGACTATCCGAAAGTTATGTGATAACAGAACGAGGCAATACGCTAAAGATACGATTGAGAAGGTCTGTACTACACTTAATATAGAAGTTAGCGACTTATTGACGTTAACTGACGAAGATAATAAAAAAGAAGACGCAACTTAATGCGTCCTCTTTAATCTACTTTATAAACTTTCTAAAGCCTTTTTGTATTCCTCATATTTTTCCTCGGGTAAATCTCCATTAATTTGCACTAATACGTTTTTATGTTTAATCGTCCAGGAAAAGAACATAGCACTTTCTTCGCCTAAGCTATCGTAATATTCCTTCATCTCGTCTAAGTCTGATTCATTTTTGTAAGTAAGGATTCTTCCTCCATTATTTTCTCCTAAAGATGGAATTAAAAATCGAATACCTTCTTCTGATTTCATTGGACCTAGTCCAAAATCATCCTTCGTCATTTCTGAAGTTTCCCCAACTTCCAATCCGGCATCCTTAAATGCAGATATTACATCATCCGTTGTTATATCTTCGTTCTCGGAAGTGTTATTTCCACAAGCTGATAATATTCCTACTGTCATAATTGCAATAAATAATAAAAGTAACTTCTTCACATTATCCCCCCTAAATCTAAAATCTTAGCAATTATATACTAAAATGGAAAATCGGTCTAGTGTACCTTGTACAAATTAATCCGTTTACGTGTCCGATTGCCTTGCGGATTATAAAAAATTCTATGAAAAAATTTTAATAGGCGACGTTACATTGACGGATACCTTTTCGAAGGTTGTCCGCTTTTTTAGATCGCGTATAGGTTGCTATTGACTTGCGGATTATAAAATTTTATAGCAAATTGTTACGTACCCGGCAGGCAGCTATAACCGCCACTCCCCCGCCCCCTTTACCGCTTTAGCCGTCCATAGTACGCAATCTGTGCGCATATGACGGACACTATACTATACATTTCGTGTATATTGTATTCGTAAATCACTTCGTATAACATTTAATATGTTAACTAGACACTATATCGAATATTGTCCGAAACATTGTCGTATCAATGGTTACGGAGTGTTTCCGATAACCTTGTCGGGTATATACGATTTACATAATATATACACCGTCTATAAATGGCGGTATATCAACGTTCTTAATCGCCTATACCTCGCTAGGTATATCGTGTATATAGCGTATATTTGCATACATTTAATCGCTTGTATGCGTGTATAGTGTCCGTTTATGGCGTACAGGTTTACGTCTGATCATTTGCGGAGTGCTGGCGACACTGACCCTGGAGTTTGACGGAGTGTGTACGTCATGAACAAGGTGTCCGGTATAATCGCAATCCATACGGCACTATATCGCTTGTACTAGCAATCCATACGGCACTATATCGCACATAGTAGCCTTATAATCGCACACACTACGGACCATTTACGGTTCATTACTCCGATAACTAACCTCGGGAAATATCGGATTATTTCCCATGTAAACGTAAATAAACGTACTATATCCGTATATTACCGTGTTTCTTCTTATGTCGCTTTACTACGGTAAAGTGTCCTGTTTACAGTACCGCCATAGCCTCCGCCATCAACTCGTCTAACTTATTAGATAACACTCCGTTAAAATAGCCGGCAAGGTTGCGGATATTCTTTTGTTTAGTTGCTTTGAACGTTTCATGTACGGCGGTTATAGCTGCAGCCATTAGTTCGGCTTGTCCTTGTCCGGAATAGTATTCGGTCTTTCTTAACGGCTTTGTGTTGCCTAAATAAACGCCATATAGACGGCTTACTGTCGATTGATTATCGTTACCTATGTACGTTGTTATGGCGTCTTTAAATGCGGTATATGGTGTTACTGAACGGCTTGTAAGATACGTATTAATAGAATTATTAATAAATTGCTTATAATGAATTGGTTGCGAAGTATTTTCGCTTTCTATCTCGTTGTGTGGCGTAACTTCCTCGGCATTATCTGCGGTGACAAGTTGCGGTGACATAGGTAATATACGGATAATGTTCACGGACTTCTTACGACTCTTACCTCGCCATAGTTTAGTTGTCGGTAACTTCTCGATTATTCCGTAACCTTCTAACACGTTCATAATACGAATGATAGTACGTTTAGATTTGCCTATGTTATCGGCTATTGTCTGATACTTGGCGAAAGATATTCCGGTTATACGGAGGCTTGAACGTCCTAAAAACAATAACGTATCTATGACCGATTCCGGCTCGTTGTGCTGGCGTAAAATATCTATGTAACTATATATAACCTCGTCCATGTCTGCGGTAGTTTTAAAGGTTGCTAACGGTTGTAATTCCGATAGATTAATAGTGTGATAGTGCATTGCGTATTCCCTCCGATTATAGTCGGAGAAACTAACCGTACATACGTTCTATTCGATAGATAGACTTGTCCAATTTTGGACTTGTAAAATTTTTCGAAAAGTCGTATAATAAACCTACGTCAATAAGTTGTATCGGGGTTTCTCCGGTACTTCTTTTTTTTTGTCTTATTTTCGATACTTACCTCGTAACCTTGCTATCGGACTAAACTCGGTATGTTTCCGTTGTATGTCCTCGGTGGTAAATTGAATATACTTCCTCGTTGTCTGTATGTCGGAATGTCCGGCTATACGTTGTAAAGAGAACACGTCCCCGCCGTTCATAATATAATCACGGCAGAACTGATGGCGTAACGAATGCGGAGATAACCTCTTATCTATTCCAGCCAAAGTTTTATAATTGTGTAACCTCTTCCGGAAACTGTTCGGCATATATCTTTCGCCAAAATTAGAAACGAATAAATATTCCGTATCAAAGTTCGTTTTAACTTCTTGAATTAATTCCATCACTAACCGTAATACTTGATTAGATAACGGTAATACTCTCGGCTTTCGATTCTTCGTCACTGTTCCCGAAAGAATAATACATCGACTTTTAAAGTCCACGTACGATATTTTCATAGCAAATAATTCTGACGATCTGATTCCGGTATCTAGCATTAAATACATGGCGACTAAATCTCGAAATTGTGCATAATACTCAACATTTGGCGTACTTAATAGCCGTTTAATTTCCTCGTTGGTTAACGGTTGAAATACGTCCTCATCCACTTTTAACAACTTGATTCCGGTTATTGGATTGCGTTCGATTATTTCCTCACGATGGAGTACGTTAAAGAACGACTTCAACATTCGTATTTTTACGTTAATCGAATATGGCGATAATCCTAGTTCGCCGGTCTTTTGATTCACTTTGTCGAATCGCAAGTAATTAATATAGTTGCGTACTAATTCCGATGTAACTTGATTAATACAGGTAACTTCCGGATATGTTTCGCCTATCCATTTCGTAAAGTACGGATATAGTACCTTATAACCGTGTAAGGTTTTCTCTCGAAGTCCCTCCGATTGTTTTTGCGAATACACGAAGTCAAACGCCTGTGATAGCGTCATGGTTACCTCGTTGCTTGCGATAGGATTAATACTTGTCCGTCGTTGTACGATTTTCTTGCCTTTTCGCAACAAAAAAAGCCTCCCTCCCGATTAGATACGTAATAAATACGTAAATAAACGAGAAGAAAGCTTCTCAAAATATCGCTATAAAACAGTGTGCTATACGTTTAGCTATCCGGTAGGCTTAACGCCTGTAACCGTTGATATATCGCTAATTAAAGGCCCTAGCAGGAATTGAACCTGCGACGCATTGTTTAGGAAACAAACGCTCTATCCACTGAGCTATAGGGCCATGTTATTTTCTCTAATCTAATTAGTATAATAATAGAAAAATGGAAAGGCAAGCAACTCGCTTCCTTTCCTTTATTTCTGTTGATGTGTTCCAGTCACTACGTTTCTTACCGGGCGCTTTCGCTTTTGGTGTTACCTTTCTATTGTCTTTCTTAATTGGTTGGATTTTTCTGTTGCTTTTTCTAAACAGGAGATTACTGCTTGTTGGAATTGGTATGCTTCTAATTCTTTCAAGCCTGCCTCTGTTGTACCACCTTTGCTTGTGATTTTTTCACGGAGTGCTTTTGGTGAATCTGGGCTTTGTGCTAACATTTCTGTGACACCTTTTAATGTTTGGACAAGTAATGCTTTGGATGTTTCTTGATCTAACCCTTTCTCTACTACGAATTGTTCCATTGCTTCTACCATATAGTAATAAAATGCTGGACCGCTACCCGCTAGTGCAGTGTATGCATCCATCTCTTCTTCTTTAATTATTGTCGTTGTCCCTACTGCTTGCATCAATTGCTCTACAAGTTGTAATTGTTCTTTCGTTGTATGCGCTCCACCAGCAATGGTTGTAGCAGATTGTCCAATCATTGCAGATGTATTTGGCATCACACGGATAACCGAATTCGAAGTTTCAAGAGCATTCTCTATAAAAGATGTAGAAATTCCTGCTAATAAAGAAATAATAATTTGGTCTTGATGAAGCATCTCTTTTATCTCATCTGTTGCCTTTTTGATATCTTTTGGTTTCATTGCGAGAATAATCAGATCACTTTGGCGAATTGCATCATGTTTATTTTGCGTTGTATGTATCTGATACTTTTGCTCCAATTCCATTAATCGCTCTTTATTGGAATGATTCGTTGCAATGATTTGCTCTCTTGGAACAATTTTATTTACACACATTCCAGAAATAATTGCCTCTGCCATGGAGCCAGCACCTAAAAATGTTATCGTCTGTTTCAGCATATCCTTCATCCTTTACGATAGAATTCTTTCTTTACTTATTAGTATAAAGGATTTAGAAATAAAAAAAAATTGTTATACGGTATGTATAGCAATTCCTCGTGTATACTGTAGGCAAAAAACAGTATCATATCTATTCAGTTCATTTTTGAAATATAATGGCGGAGGAGGAGGGATTCGAACCCCCGCGAGCCGTGAAGCCCCTGTCGGTTTTCAAGACCGATCCCTTCAGCCGAACTTGGGTACTCCTCCGTATCTAAAGACAGGTTATAATATATCAAAAAGAAGAGATATTGTCAAGAAGAAGAGGATAAGCTTTAATCACTTATCCTCTACATTACTTATCCTATAACCGTTTTCCCACCCATATATGGTACTAATACATCTGGTACTTTTACTGTACCGTCTTCTTGTTGGTAATTTTCAAGAATCGCTGCAACTGTTCGACCTATTGCTAGACCAGAACCATTTAATGTATGCACAAATTCAGGTTTTCCCTTTTCCTCACGGCGGAACTTAATCCCTGCACGACGAGCTTGGAAATCTTCGAAATTAGAACAAGAAGAGATTTCACGATAGGTTTCGTTACTTGGCATCCATACCTCAATGTCATATTTCTTAGCAGCCGTAAAGCCTAAATCTGCTGTACACATACTTAAAACACGATATGGCAATTGTAATAATTGAAGAACTTTTTCTGCATGTCCTGTTAATTCTTCTAATACTTGATAAGATTCTTCTGGTTTTACAAATTGTACTAGCTCTACTTTGTTAAATTGGTGTTGACGGATAAGTCCCCTTGTATCACGCCCAGCTGAACCTGCTTCAGAACGGAAACATGCACTGAATGCAGTGAACTTCTGTGGAAGGTCTTCCCCTTTTAAAATATCATCACGATAATAATTAGTAACAGGAACCTCTGCAGTTGGAACTAAGAAATAATCCCATTCCTCTAATTTGAACGCATCTTCTTCAAATTTCGGTAATTGGCCTGTTCCTGTCATGCTTTGGCGGTTTACCATATATGGTGGTAACATTTCTGTATAACCATGCTCATCTGCATGCAAATCCATCATAAAATTCATCAATGCTCTTTCTAATCTTGCGCCTAATCCTTTATAAAAAACAAATCGACTACCTGTCACTTTTGCTGCCTTCTCAAAATCAAGAATTCCTAGCTCTGTAGCAATATCCCAATGCGCTTTATATGCAAATGGAAAGTCAGGTAGTTCTCCCCATTTTCTTACTTCTACATTATCATCCTCTGTTTCGCCAATAGGTGTAGATTCATGAGGGATATTTGGAATAGATAACATTAATACTTCTAACTCTTCTTCCACTTGTTTCAGCTCTTGATCCATTGCCTTAATTTGTTCGCCGACTGTTTTCATTTCTGCTATTAAATCTCCGGCATCTTTCTTTTCTTTCTTTAATAAAGATATTTCCTTTGATACATCATTACGCTTTGCTTTTAACTGCTCTGCTTCTGCAATTAATTCTCTTCTACGTGTATCCAAATTGATAAAGTTATCTAAATCTGTTAAATCCTCTCCACGATGTTGTAACTTACTTTTTACCTCTGCTAAATTATTACGCAATACTTTCATATCTAACATATCGATTACCTCCTATAATTTATTATGAACTTAAATAGCATAGAAAAAACTCCCGCCCCTACTAATAAAAATAGGGACGAGAGTTATTCCCGCGATACCACCCTGATTGAAGACAAACGCCTTCCAGCTTGATTAGAAAATAACGGCTCTTATAACCGGATAGATGTACTGTATTTCCATCTATCACTCAAGGATGGATTCACCATGGTCTTTTATCAGTTCACACCAGCCACTGACTCTCTACAAAAAGAAACATGGTTACTAGTTCCCTTCATCGCTTTCTATTTATCCTTCATTCATCACTACATGTTGATTTGCTTCTTCAATCATTTTAATAAAATAGCCTGTTAGACGATGATCGTCTGTTAGCTCTGGATGAAAGGCACTGCATAAATAATGACCTTGTTGTGCTGCGACAATTTTGTCCTTATATGTTGCAATGACTTCAACATTTGGTCCGACTTCTACAATATATGGTGCACGAATAAAAACTGCTTCAAAGTCATCTGCTACACCTTTAATCGGAATCTCCACTTCAAATGAGTCTTTTTGGCGCCCAAATGCATTTCGTTCTACCTTCATATCTATTAAACCAAGATGTGCTTGTTCTTGTCCAACAATTTCACTTGCTAACAATATGAGTCCAGCACATGTACCGAAAATTGGTTTTCCGCTATTACCGAATTGTTTCAATGGCTCTAGAAAGTCATATTTATCAATTAAGCGTCTCATTGTTGTACTCTCACCACCAGGCAAGATTAATCCATCAATGTCATCCAATTGTTCTTTATGCTTAATAATGACACCTTCTGCACCAGAAGCTTCAATCGAACGAATATGTTCTCGAACAGCACCTTGTAATCCTAATACACCTACTCTAACCATTTGCCATTACTCCTTTTGCTCTTACCAACCGCGGTCTTGCATACGTTGTTCTGGAGCAATTGTACTAATTTCTAAACCTTTCATTGCTGTACCAATTCCTTTAGATACTTTTGCAATTAATTCATAATCTTCGTAATGTGTTGTAGCTTCTACAATCGCTCTTGCAAATTTAGCAGGATTATCTGATTTGAAAATACCTGATCCAACAAAGACACCATCTGCTCCTAATTGCATCATTAGTGCAGCATCAGCTGGTGTTGCAATACCACCTGCAGCGAAGTTAACTACTGGTAAGCGTCCGTTTTCTCTAATATCTAATAATACTTCATATGGCGCACCTAGTTCTTTTGCATATGTCATTACTTCGTCTACAGACATATTCACTAATGTACGTACTTGAGCATTTACTTCACGCATATGACGAACTGCTTCTACGATATTTCCTGTTCCTGGTTCACCTTTCGTACGAAGCATTGCTGTACCTTCACCGATACGGCGAGCAGCTTCTCCTAAGTTACGGCAACCACATACGAATGGCACTGTGTAATCTCTTTTGTTTAAGTGGAAAACTTCATCAGCTGGAGTCAATACTTCACTCTCATCAATGTAATCTACACCCATTGCTTCAAGTACACGTGCTTCAACAATGTGCCCAATACGAGCTTTTGCCATTACAGGGATAGACACTGCATTCATAACTTCTTCTACGATTGTTGGATCTGCCATACGAGCAACTCCACCTGCTGCACGGATATCTGATGGTACACGTTCCAATGCCATTACAGCAACCGCACCAGCTTCTTCAGCTATTTTTGCTTGTTCCGCATTGACAACGTCCATAATCACGCCGCCTTTTTGCATTTCTGCCATACCTCTTTTTACTCTATCTGTACCTACTTTTGACATTCTCGTTTCCTCCTAAAATATATGAATTCACACATTACTCTAACGTTATCTTAATATACTTATACATTATATAACAAAAATTCAACAAATGCCAAGTGCTTATATTGGAATTGGATGATAAATTACTTATTTGTTTTAACCAGCTATATTAAAATAGTCCTGTTACAAAGTCATCTATGGAAGAAAATACGTTTCCGAAGAAATCGCCAATTGCACGCATAGATAAAACGAACCAATTTGCTTTCTCTACAGATGTGCTTGCAACTAAGTCTACCGTTTGCTGTGATCCAATACCATTTAAATACGTATTCGGTCCTTCACCACTATAGTTTAATACAACTTCACCAATTTTCTCACCCTTTTTTATTGGTGCTGTGAGTTTCCCATCTTTATTTAGTACTTTCTCATCTAGCTTATATTCTACTGTATATAAGTCTTCTTCGCCTGTTTTAATCATTGCTGTTAAAGCATCACTTGCTTCCACTTCAACTGTTTCTTCTTTTCCTTTAGCCACTTCTAATGTAGATTGGTCTTTAATTTGGTGCCCTGCTTTAAATAGCTCTACTTGGCTAAACTGGCTAAAACCATATTCCATTAATTTCTTCGTTTCAATAAAACGTTGCTCTTTACTATTTGTCTTCATGACAACTGTAATCACACGTCTGTCTCCTTGCATCGCAGTACCTGTAAAGCAATAACCCGCTTCTGTCGTAAAGCCTGTTTTGAGACCATCCACACCTTCATAACCGAATTGTGCAAAGTTATTGTCTTCCCATGGTAACATCCAGTTTAAATTCTCTAATGGTTGGTCATCTAGTTGTGAGCGCATTTTGCTAGAGAAATCTAATACTTCAGGATAATCATTAATTAAGTGATATGCCAATAATGCAGCAGATCTTGCAGATAATAAGTTATCATCTGTAGGTTGTGTTCCTTCAGGGTAGTTCTCTCCTAAATCTTCATTAGATAATCCCGAAGCATTGACAAATTTGTACTCAGGTAATCCCATTTCTTCTGCCTTTGCATTCATCATTTTGACAAATTCGCCTTCAGAACCTGCGATTAATTCTGCTAATGCAATAGTTGTCGCATTATCTGAAATAATCGCCATTCCTTCATACAATTGACGTACAGTATATGCTTTATCTTGAATCAAACCGATACCAGAGAAGGTAGGGTTTGCTGAAATACTATAAGGATAATCGCTTATCTGTGTTGTCGTGTCCCAACTAATGTCGCCATTATTAATTGCTTCTAATACGAGGTATTCTGTCATCATTTTTGTCATACTAGCAGGAGGTAATGCTACATCTGCTTGTTTCTCAAATAAGATTTTACCTGTTTTTGCATCTACTACAATAGCAGATTCAGCACTTACATCAAAATTACTGTTCGCTTTTACTACATTTGGCTGCATAGTGAATGATGCAAGGAATAAAACCGTTATCATCATTACAACTGTTAATTTACTTACAATATGTTTCAAAACTTTAACCTCCAAGATTTTTTTACACGAAAATATTCTATCATATCTCATGCAAATAAAAAATAACTCAATATAACTATTCGTATTTCATCATTTTTATATACAAGTAGAATACATTGTGTAAGTGAGAAAAAACTTGGATTTCTCCAAGTTTTTCTAACAAGATAAGACAATATAGAGTTGGATGCTACATTATTTGGTTCAAATTAAGCATGAATCACTAAAACGTCTCTGAACTAGATAACTTATGAAACGGAATAATTTGGTGATTCCTTTGTTATTTGTACATCATGTGGATGGCTTTCTCTAAGACCTGCACCTGTCATGCGAATGAATCGTGCATCATTACGTAATGCTTCGATATCCTTCGTACCACAGTAACCCATTCCTGAACGTAATCCACCAAGTAATTGATGAATCGTATCAGCAAGTGGTCCTTTGTATGCGACACGTCCTTCAATTCCTTCTGGCACTAATTTCTTTGTTTCATCAGAATCTTGGAAATAACGGTCTTTTGATCCTGATTTCATTGATGTAATAGATCCCATACCACGATACACTTTATAGCGACGGCCTTGGTATATTTCCGTTTCACCAGGGCTTTCTGTCACACCTGCAAATAGACTACCTAACATCACTGCATGTGCGCCTGCTGCGATGGCTTTTGTAATATCACCAGAATATTTAATTCCACCATCTGCAATAACAGGAATGTTATATTTAGCTGCTTCTGTTGCACAATCATTTACCGCAGTAATTTGAGGCACACCTACACCTGCAACAACTCGAGTTGTACAAATAGAACCAGGTCCAATTCCAACTTTAATAATATTCGCACCTGCTTCAATCAATGCTTTCGTTGCTTCTTTAGTTGCAACATTCCCTGCAATAATATCTAGTTCTGGATAGGTTGCACGGACTTTCTTCACTTGTTCAAGTACACCTTGGGAATGTCCGTGCGCTGTATCAATGACAATGACATCCACACCTGCTTCGACAAGTTTTTCAATACGTAACATGGAGTCTCCTGTTACACCAACCGCAGCTCCAACAAGTAATCTACCTTGCTTGTCCTTCGCTGAGTTAGGGAATTCAATGACTTTTTCAATATCTTTAATTGTGATTAAGCCTTTTAATACATTATTGTTATCCACTAATGGTAATTTCTCGATTTTGTGTTGTTGCAAAATCTTACTTGCTTCATCAAGTGTAGTTCCAACTGGAGCTGTCACTAGATTCTCACTTGTCATTACATCTTTAATTTTAGTAGAGTAATCTTCAATAAAACGCAAATCACGATTTGTCAAAATACCTACAAGCACTTGCTCTTCTTCATTGTTTACAATAGGGACACCTGAAATACGGAATTTACCCATTAAATGCTCTGCATCGAATACTTGATGCTCCGGTAATAGGAAGAAAGGATTTGTGATAACACCACTTTCGGAACGTTTTACGCGGTCCACTTGCTCTGCTTGTTCCTCAATGGACATATTTTTGTGAATGACACCTATACCACCTTGGCGGGCCATAGAAATAGCCATTTTTGCTTCTGTTACTGTGTCCATCCCAGCACTTATAAAAGGAATATTTAATGTAATATTCTCTGATAATTTTGTTGCAACAGACACGTCCCTTGGTAATACGTTAGACTCAGCAGGAACTAATAATACATCATCAAATGTTAAACCTTCTTTTACAAATTTGTCTTCTCTCACAAATAGTCCTCCTTTATAAAATATATTAGATATAGTTGGAATGCTTTTCATCTTTAGTGAGGTGTTTTATTATTTGAAACACTTTTGATTGCTTCTATTTTTACCATGACATAATTGTCCATTATTTAGATGCCCAATGACACCATGATACAAGAGCAAACAGGGGGTGTATACATAACTATTGTTATTTACAATACGATATGTTTACGTGATTTTCAACCTTTTTTTCTTATAAAAATAACGCTTGAAATATGGATGATACTAAAATCAATAATGAAAGAGGTTACATATACTAGATAATTTTTCTAGAATATAGAAAAGAGTTCCCCTAATGATGCACACTTATTCACAAAAAGGGAAACTCTACCACTTCGTTATTCTATTTTTTACTTTCAATAATATTTTCAATGAACAATGTTGGTTTGTCTTTTAATGCAATAATCTCATCTGTTTCGATTATGCGAATGATTGGGCGAATCGGTGTCTCTGTTTTGGCATAAACAATCACAGCTTCTTGTCCATTCGACAGCAATACTTTTGTTCCTATTGCATAATTTAATAGTGTTTGAGCAAATGTTTGTAAATAGACATAATCAAATTTTGTATATGCTAATATTAACATTTGTTCGATTACTTTAAACGGGGATTGCTTTTCGCGATAATACCGTTCAGATGTCATCGCATGATATGTATCGCTAATAGCGATAATTTTGGCGAATGGGTGAATTTTGTCCTCTTTGACACCTAATGGATAGCCACTTCCATCTAAACGCTCATGATGCTGCAAAATGCTTAATTTCACTTCTTTTGTTAAACCTGATGTATGTTCTACCATACGATACGAATAAGTAGGATGCTTCTTTATCTCATCATATTCTCTTATTGATAGACTATTTTCCTTTTGCATAATAGATTGGTCTAATTTAGACATTCCACTATCAGCTAATAACCCCGCTAATCCAATTTGAATCCATTCTTTTGTATACCCTATTTTTTTTGCTAAATAGGCACTGATTAGGGAAACTGCTATACAGTGATGATAGAAATAGTCTTCTTTTGATGCATATTTATGTAACAAAAATAAATCTAATTGCATAGTATCCGTGCTTTTATAAATCGGTTCCATCAGTTTTCTAAGTTCAAAGATATTTACTTGTGCCCCACTCTGCCATTTCAAAAAAATCTTCTTAAATTCTGCCACAACATGTGTATACATTGTCTCGAAATTCTCTGTCATTTCTTGACTAGTTAACGTTTCTTTATCTACTTTTTTGCCCATCTCTTTTGGTTGGAAAGGAGTGCCTGAAGCAAGATGTTCAGACACTTCAATCTTTTCAATACCAAAATGGAGTAAGACTTCGATGTGTTTCTCTTCGATAATCGTATGATTTGGCATAATTGGATGTGTGGATTTACCTTGAACAGGTTTTAATAATATACACCCTGGCACTAATTGATTTGGATGTACCTGCATAAGAGATCACACCCCTATTCGTTATTTTCTTCCTCGCCTTGTTCCTCTTGTTCTTCTTCAGGATCGATTTTTGCAACTGTTGCCACTTTTTCTTCATCTTGTAGACGAATTAATCGAACACCTTGTGTATTACGTCCTGTTGTAGAAATACCCTCTGCTTCCATTCGAATCAATACACCGGAGATTGTCATAATCATAATATCTTCTTCTCCAGTTACCGTCTTCACAGCAATAACTCTACCTGTTTTTTCTGTTACGTTACATGTATAGATACCTTTTCCACCACGATTGGTGCGGCGGTATTCTCCTTCTACCGTACGTTTCCCGTATCCATTCTCTGTTACATTGAGAATATAGTCATTCTCATTAATAATCTCCATTGAAACAACTTCATCGCCTTCGCGTAAAGAGATCCCCTTCACACCAGCTGCAGTTCTTCCCATAGATCGTATTTGTTCTTCTTCAAAACGAATCACATAGCCATCTCTTGTTCCAATTAAGATGTCTTTTGTGCCATCTGTTAATCTTACTGAGATTAGCTCATCATCTTCTCTTAGATTTAATGCAATTAATCCACCTTTACGGATATTTGCAAATTGAGACAACGTAGTACGCTTGGATACGCCGTATTTCGTTGTAAAGAATAAGTACCAGTCTTCTTTAAACTCATTCACAGCAATAACAGCATTAATCCATTCTCCTTGCTCTACTTCTAACAAGTTAATAATCGGAATTCCTTTTGCTGTACGGTTGAATTCTGGAATCTCATACCCTTTTGATCGATATACTTTCCCTTTATTTGTAAAGAAAAGGATGGTGTCATGTGTGGAACAAGATACTAAATGTTCAACAAAGTCATCTTCGTTTGTACCCATACCTTGAATTCCTCTACCACCACGTCGTTGTGCGCGATAAGTAGATGCTGGTAATCGTTTAATATAGCCTTTATGTGTTAGAGAGATGACAATATTCTCTTCTGGAATTAAATCTTCATCTTCAATCATTTCTAATCCACCGCTAGCAATCTCTGTACGGCGTTCATCATTGTACTTTTCTTTTATTTCAATTAATTCTTCACGAATAATTTCTAAGATTTTTTCTTCATCTGCTAAGATTGCTCTTAATTCCTCAATAAGTGCCATAATCTGATTATACTCATCTTCAATCTTCTCACGTTCTAAACCTGTAAGTCGTTGCAAACGCATATCTAAAATAGCTTGTGCTTGCTTTTCAGATAATTTGAATTCATTCATTAATCCTTCGCGAGCAATCTCTGTTGTTTGGGATCCACGAATAAGTGCAATAATTGCATCAATATGGTCTAATGCGATACGTAACCCTTCTAAAATATGCGCACGTGCTTCTGCTTTATTTAAATCAAATTGTGTTCTTCTTGTAATAATTTCCTTTTGATGCTCTAAATAATACACTAAACATTGTTTTAAATTGAGGACTTTCGGTTGTCCATCAACCAATGCCAACATATTAATACCAAAAGAAGTTTGAAGAGACGTTTGTTTGTATAAATTATTTAATACGACATTTGGATTGGCATCGCGGCGCAATTCAATAACCATACGCATTCCAGTACGGTCAGATTCATCACGCAAATCTGTAATACCTTCAATGCGTTTATCACGAGCTAAATCTGCAATTTTTTCGATTAATTTTGCCTTATTTACTTGGTATGGCAATTCTGTCACAATAATTCTTGGTTTTCCATTAGACATTTCTTCAATAACTGTTTTTGAGCGAATAGTAATGGAACCTTTACCGGTTTCATATGCTCGTCTAATTCCGCTTCGTCCTAGTATTTGGCCAGCAGTAGGGAAATCAGGTCCAAAAATGTGCTCTTCCATTAATTCAGCTATCGTAATATCAGGGTTATGACTAATTGCTAAGATTGCATCAATGGTCTCGCCTAATTGGTGTGGAGGGATATTTGTTGCCATCCCTACAGCAATACCTGATGCTCCATTGACTAATAAGTTAGGAAACTTAGCTGGCAACACTTTTGGTTCTCTCTCTGAACCATCATAGTTATCTTGGTAATCAATTGTATTTTTATTAATGTCACGTAACATTTCCATCGAGATTTTTGACATTCTTGCTTCTGTATAACGCATTGCTGCAGGTGGATCCCCATCAACAGAACCGAAGTTACCATGTCCATCTACTAGCATATAACGGTAACTAAAATCTTGCGCCATTCTCACCATCGCATCATACACAGCAGAATCACCGTGCGGGTGATATTTACCAATAACGTCTCCAACAATACGTGCAGACTTCTTGTATGCTTTATCTGCATGCATACCTTGATCATTTAATGCATAAAGTATTCTACGATGAACTGGTTTCAGTCCATCTCTTACATCTGGTAATGCACGGGATACGATAACACTCATTGCATAATCTAGAAATGATGTACGCATCTCTTGCCCTATATTGACTTCTAAAACTTGTGGACGGTTGTGATCCACCATGTATATTACCTCCTATTCATTACAGTATATCCTGCAATGATTGTCACTAAATTAGCGACTATATATCTAAGTTTTTTACATATATAGCATTATCTTGAATGAAATTACGTCTTGGCTCTACTTTATCGCCCATTAACATATCAAATACATGATCTGCTTCAATCGCATCTTCTAAACTTACTTGTAACAATGTTCTCGTATCTGGATCCATTGTTGTGTCCCAAAGTTGTTCTGCATTCATTTCTCCAAGACCTTTATATCGTTGCAAGCCTGGCTTAGGTTGTGCTGGTAATTCTTTCAGTAATATATCTAATTCTTTGTCATTATACGTATAGTGCACAGATTTTCCTTGTTTTACTTGATAGAGTGGTGGTTGTGCAATATATATATATCCATAATCAATTAATGGTTTCATATAACGATAGAAGAATGTTAATAATAATGTGCGGATGTGTGCACCATCAACATCTGCATCTGTCATAATAATGATTTTGTGGTACCTTGCTTTTTCAATTTCAAAATCTTCTGCAATTCCTGTACCAAGTGCTGTAATAATTGTTCGAATTTCATTATTCGACAATATTTTATCAAGTCTTGCTTTCTCTACATTCAAAATTTTTCCTCGAAGTGGCAAAATAGCTTGGAAGTGACGATCACGACCTTGTTTAGCCGACCCACCTGCAGAGTCACCCTCTACAATGTACAATTCGCTAATTGTTGCGTCTTTAGAAGAACAGTCCGCTAACTTACCTGGTAGATTAGAGATTTCCAATGCGCCTTTTCTACGTGTCAGTTCTCTCGCTTTCTTCGCTGCAATTCTAGCTCGTGATGCCATTAGTCCTTTATCCACAATAATTCGTGCTGTATTTGGATTTTCAAATAGAAATTTTGAGAATAGTTCACTAAAGGCAGCATCTGTAATTGTTCTAGCTTCTGAATTTCCTAATTTGGTCTTTGTCTGTCCTTCAAATTGAGGATCAGGATGCTTGATGGAAATAATCGCAGTTAATCCTTCTCGTACATCATCGCCTGTTAGATTCGGATCATTTTCTTTAAATAGATTATTTTTTCTAGCATAATCATTAATGACACGCGTAAGACCTGTTTTAAAACCAGATTCATGCGTCCCACCTTCATGTGTATTAATATTGTTCGCGAAAGAATAAATATTACTAGCAAAGCCATCATTGTATTGCAGTGCTACTTCTACTTGGATATTATCTTCTTCTTTTTCCGCATAGAATGGTTCATGCAACACTTCTTTTGTTCGATTTAAATGCTCTACATATGATTTAATTCCGCCTTCATAGTAATACGTCTCGCGTTCTTTTTCTGGATTTCTCTTATCTTCAATAGAGATAGTTAATCCTTTATTTAAGAAGGCAAGTTCTCTTAAACGTGTTGCTAATGTATCGAAATTATATTCGATTGTTTCTGTAAAAATCTCCGGATCTGGCTTAAAATGCGTGCGTGTACCTGTTATGTCTGTTTGACCAACTACGGATAAATCATTGTTAGGCTTTCCTCTATTAAAGCTAATATGATGAATTTCACCATCACGATGCACATACACTTCTAATTCAGTAGATAGCGCATTTACAACAGAAGCACCTACACCATGTAGACCACCTGAAACTTTGTAACCTCCACCACCAAACTTACCACCAGCATGGAGTACTGTCATAATGACTTCGACAGCTGGACGACCAGTCTTTTTCTGAATACTAACTGGAATTCCACGACCATTATCCACAACGGTAATGCTATTATCTTCTTCAATGTATACTTCAATATGATCACAGTAGCCTGCTAATGCTTCATCAATACTGTTATCGACAATTTCCCATACTAAATGGTGTAACCCTTTTTCATTTGTTGATCCTATATACATACCCGGTCTTTTTCTTACTGCTTCTAATCCTTCTAATACTTGTATCTGATCGGCATCATATGCTTGTTCTACTTTTTGTTCTTCTATTGCCATTACCTTTCACCTACAATCTCTTAATTTACTATGGAAATAGGAATACACTAGCTCTCTCAAGCTTCTTCGCTATGTTCAGAGTAATCTTCTAATTTACTAATTGTTGCTATCATACTTGCTCGTTTTTTTAGTGTTAGTACAGATAATGGGCTGTAATACACTTTTTCATTTGTAATTACAATCGATTTTGTATTTGTTTGGTTATATGCAATGACTTGCTTTTTCTCTTTTACTCCTGTTAGCATCTCTTCATTGATGGTGGAAGAGTGCATCAATTGGTAATCTATTATCGCAATAACTTCTTTCGACTGAATAACATGGTCATCGCCAATATGAATAAACATCTTATCCCTACTTTTATCTTGATATTTCTCCAGCGCGTACTTGGAATATCTCAGCTTTTTTTAATGTCGTATGATCAATACCGTCTACACTTGTTGTCGATACAAATGTTTGTACTTTTCCTTCAATGGTATCTAACAAATGTGATTGTCTATAATCATCCAATTCACTTAATACATCATCAAGTAACAAAATTGGATAATCTCCAATTTCTTGATGAATTAATTCAATCTCTGCTAATTTAAGAGATAGTGCTGTTGTTCGTTGTTGACCTTGTGAACCGAATGTTTGTACATTTTTATCATTTACATAAAAAATTAAATCATCTCGGTGTGGACCAATCAGTGTTGTTCCACGCTCGATTTCTTTTGCCTCATACTTGGCAAAATCATCGATAAATTGTTCTTTTAATTCCTTACGATTATACGTTTCGTTTGCACTTATCGTCGTATCATAGTCAATTCGCAAATTCTCTAGTCCTCGACTAATCCCCTTATGTATCGCTTCCGCCCATTTTTGGAGATCCCTTAAGAATAAATAACGTTTCTCAACGATAATTGCGGCATGATCAATTAATTGCTCTGTTAGGACATGAAGCATTGTATACTCTTTTTGCTGCTTCCTTTGGAGTTGTTTTAATAAGTGATTTCGTTGCTTTAGGATTTTTACATATTGGCCTAGATGATAGATATAGACAGGTTGGATTTGTCCTATTTCCATATCAATAAAACGTCTTCGTATTTGAGGACTTCCTTTTACTAAATTTAAGTCTTCTGGTGCAAACATTACAATATTCAGTGCACCAATATAATCACTGAGACGTCGTTGTTCTAGATGATTTAATTTTGCCTTTTTACCTTTATTCGTTATGGAGATTTCCATAGGGAATTCACGGTTGCGTTTCAACACACTACCTTCTATTTTAGCATAATTTTTGCTCCATTGGATTAATTCTTTATCTTTTGTTGTACGATGTGACTTAGAAAAGCCTAAAACATAAATAGACTCCATTAGATTTGTTTTTCCTTGTGCATTCTCTCCAATAAACACATTGACTTTGTCATCAAATCTAATGGATAAATCCTCGTAATTTCTATAATTTGTTAAATGTAGTGATTTTATATGCATAATTAGAGTTTCCCTCTCTATCTCTCCTGACTAGTCCAATTGTGTGACAGTAAATGCTCCGACATCTTCTACTTCTACAATATCACCTGGATATAGTTTACGACCGCGGCGATTTTCTACTTCTCCATTTACTAATACACCAGTTTCTTGAAGGAACACTTTCACCATTCCTCCAGATTCTAATATATTCGCTAATTTCAGAAATTGTCCTAATTGTATATATTCTGTATTGATTTCAATATTTTCCATTTTAAAACACCTTCTTTCTGACTTTCTTGATCCGTTCTATCCATACTTTAGCAGTATTGCCTTTCTCTCTATATTACTAAACATTTCACATTTAGAAAAGCAAAGGGGGATGATTCCTGCTTATTTCTCTACTATTTTCTCTGTGGGAATAATATTTGGGAAGATATTGATTGTTGAATGAAGAGAAAGAGGAACAATTCAACTTGTCCCTCTTTCAAATTAAAATGTTCGAACAGGTAAGATTAATTGTAATAATTGATCATGTTCTGTTGGTTTGATAATAAATGGACGCATTGCACCAGTGAATTCAATTTTCACATTGTCTGTTTCCATTATTTTTAATGCATCAATCATGTATTTGGAACTAAAAGATATCTTTAATTCTTCTCCATCAATTGACTCTACTGTTAATTCTTCTTCTACTTTACCTATTTCAGGTGAATTACTAGAGATTTCAATTGTTTGGTCATTGTTTGTTTGTAATCGAATCACATTGTTATGATTGTCCTTTGCAAGTAGAGAAGCACGATCTACTGCTTGTAACAATTGTTTCGTATTTGCGTGAATCACTGTTTTGCTTTCTTCAGGAATTAGACGAGATGTTTCAGGATATTTACCATCTAATAAACGAGAAAGGAAGTATAAATATTCTGTCTGGAATGCAATTTGGTTATCTGTAATGCTTATTTGAATCTTCTCATCTGTATCGTCTAAAATTTTGCTTAATTCATTTAAACTTTTCCCTGGAATGACCACTTGACTTGTAGGAAAATTAGAAAATTCTGTTTCCAAAGGGACATTACTTGCAGCTAATCTATGTGAGTCTGTTGCAACAAACTTTAGTTGTCCATCTTCTGCTCGAATATTTACACCAGTTAATATTGGTCTTGTTTCAGATGTGGAAACAGCAAATACCGTTTGTTTAATCATATTTTTCAATAATGTAATTGGTAATTCAAAACTTGCGTCTGTTTGAATTTGATTAATTTGAGGATATTCCTCTGGATCTTGTCCATTTAAATGAAATTCCGCATGGCCTGATTGAATCGTTACTTGTAATTGTTCATCTGATTCAATTTTCACCGTATCTTTAGGTGACTTACGAATTATTTCAGGAAAATACTTTGCATGAACAATAATTTCTCCTTGCTCAATTTCATCAATGTATTGAATACCTTCTTCTTCTAATGGAATAAATGATTCAATTGTAATATCAGAGTTGCTTCCAGTTAACTTGATACCTGTTTCTTTTGCGTGTATTTTTAATCCAGATAAGATGGGCACAGCTGTTTTGGAAGAAATCGCTTTGGTTACATGTTGAATACTTTCCATTAATTTATCTCTGTTGATAATGACTTTCATTTTAATCCTCCTTGAGGAAGTATAGTATATATTAATTATTAATAAAAAAATAGTAGTAATAGTAATAGGGTCTGTGATTATGTGGATAAGTTCATTTTTGTTAGAATTCTATAAGTTATCCAGATGTGGACAACTTGTTGATGGAAAGGTTAGTGTTATCCACAGTTTTCACAGTCACATAGATTTCAATTGTTCAATGATGGATTCAATATCTTTATTCAGTTGTTGGTCAGAACTAACTAATTTCGATATTTTTTCGTGTGCATGAATGACAGTAGTATGGTCTCTACCACCAAATTCCTCTCCAATTTTCGGTAAAGAAAAATCTGTTAATTCTCTAGATAGATACATGGCAATCTGTCTTGGGTATGCAATAGATTTAGTTCGTTTTTTTGCTGAGAATTCTTCTAACTTCACATTATATCTTTTCCCTACGACCTCTTGTATATGTTGGATTGTAATCACTTTTGGTCTTGAATTTGGAATAATGTCTTTCAGTGCTTCTGCAGCTAGTGATGCATCAATGTCCTGATTCGTTAAAGATGAATATGCTACTACTCGAATAAGTGCGCCTTCCAATTCTCGAATGTTTGTATCAATTTGGTTTGCAATATAGAGCATGACTTCATTCGGAATATCTAATCCTTCTGCTTTTGCTTTTTTACGCAAAATTGCAATTCTCGTCTCTAAATCTGGTGGTGTAATATCTGTAATTAAGCCCCACTCGAATCGAGAACGTAAGCGATCCTCCAATGTTGGTATTTCTTTTGGTGGTCGGTCACTAGAGATAATAATTTGTTTGTTTTCTTCATGTAATGTATTAAATGTATGAAAAAATTCTTCCTGTGTTTGTTCTTTTCCTGCTAGAAATTGAATATCATCTATTAATAGAACATCTACATTTCGATATTTATTGCGGAAGTTAACTGCTTTATTGTCACGAATGGAGTTAATAAACTCATTTGTGAATTTCTCTGATGATAGATAGACAACTTTTGCATTTGGATTATGATCTAACACATAATGACCAATTGCATGCATTAAGTGTGTTTTACCTAATCCAACTCCTCCATAAATAAATAATGGGTTATAGGCCTTTGCCGGAGCTTCTGCTACAGCAAGAGATGCTGCGTGTGCGAAGCGGTTTCCTGATCCAATAACAAATGTTTCAAATGTGTACTTATCATTTAACATCGATTTCGGAGAGCTATCGTTAGAAGGCTTGGAAATCGTTTGTTTCTTTTCAATATTGTTCTGTTCCATTTCTAATGATTTTGTTGATTCTGGAATCACAAATTTAACAGATAATTTCGCACCAGTTATATCATACAAACCTTCTGCGATAATATGTGTGTATTTGGATTCTAACCAATCTCTCGTAAATTCATTTGGCGCAGAAATAATGACAGTATCCTCTTGTATTTGTTCAATAGTGGTATTTTTCAACCATGTATCATAACTTGGTTTACTAACCTTTTCTTTAATATTATCTAGCGTATTTTGCCAAAGATCTGTTATGTTTTCCAAGTTCGTTAGACCTCCTTTCTAGATTGTTCCTATATATATAATGATTCTTTTTAATTGTGGATAAAATTATAGCGACAAAAAAGAGGAAAACTTCACAATTCTAGTTTTCCACAATCATGTGTATAACTTATTTAACAAGGTGTGTATGGTTGTCCACACATTATCCACAATCTGTGGATAGTTTATTATCAAAATCATTTTATTCACAATTAGCAAACAAATACATATTATCAAAAAAACACGATAATTGCAATGTTTTATATAGAGTTATCCACAAAGTTGACAAGATGTGAGTATTTTTTATCCTCATGCATAGAAGATGTGAATAATTTGTCGATAGATAGGAGATAACTGTCGAAATAGGAGAATAACTTATCCACAAAGAAAACTGCTATATAACAGTAGGATAAGATTGCTGTTATATAGCAGTTAACTTTTTGTATAAAAAAATATAGATTTTAGAAAGCAAAGAAATTTACAACTTAACATTGACTACTAGAACAATAAAAAGTATAATGAGTAGGACTGTCTAATCGATTGCTATTTTATACTATTTAATTAATGGAGTAGTATAAGTAAAAAGAAGGCTTTCGCCATATAAAAAGAGAGACTTGGATTAAACCAAGATAGTTTAAATTTCCTCAGGGAGGTGCATATATAATGAAACGTACATTTCAACCAAATAATCGTAAACGCAAAAAAGTTCATGGATTCCGTGCGCGTATGAGCACAAAAAATGGACGTAACGTACTTGCTCGCCGTCGTCAAAAAGGTAGAAAAGTATTATCTGCATAGACCACTGATTATCTCAGTGGTCTTTTTCTTGATAAGGATAGTATTTTCTTCAAAATGAAGTTTTGTTATAATTATTGGAGGCTTATTCTCAATATGAAAAAGTCGTATCGCATTAAAAAAGATGTAGAGTTTCAAAAAGTATTTAAACAAGGCGCTTCTTTCGCGAATCGTCAATTAGTTATATACTACTTACATAAAAATGATCAACCTCATTTTCGAATCGGATTATCAGTAAGCAAAAAGGTAGGGAATGCAGTAGAGCGCAATCAAATTAAGCGCTATATTAGACAAGCATTTACAGAATTACAATGTGAAATAAAAAACGAATATGATATGATAATAATTGCTAGAAAACCTGTAAAAGCATGTAATTATCATGAAGTGAGAAGAAGTGTAGAGCATCTTTTATTTAAAACAAAGTTATTAAATAAGTAATTTTTATGAAATAATCACATGATAGTAGGTATTAGGAAGTAATTAATGATAAAATAATCTGAAGAAAATGTAGTGATTTAAGGAGGATATTTATGCGTAAGAAACTCCTGTTATTAACAGGCTTACTAGGTGTTGTCTTATTGCTTTCTGGATGTACAGAAATAGATCAAGACATCACAGCTGAAAGTGAAGGAATTTGGAATTCATTCTTTGTTTGGCCACTATCTCGATTAATTGTAATGGTAGCGGAATTTTTCCAAGCAGATTATGGATATGGACTAGCAATTGTACTTGTAACGATATTAATTCGTTTAATTTTATTACCTTTAAATATTAAACAAGTGAAAAGTTCAAGAGCAATGCAAGAGATTCAACCAGAATTACAGAAGCTACGAGAAAAATATAGCTCTAAAGATCAACAAACTCAACAAAAGCTACAACAAGAAACAATGCAATTATTTCAAAAGCATGGTGCGAATCCATTGGCAGGGTGCTTACCTATTATTGTACAAATGCCAATTTTACTTGCATTTTATCATGCAATCTCGCGTACAAGTGAACTAGATGGCCACCATTTCTTATGGTTCCAATTAGATAATCCAGATCCATATTATATTTTACCAGTTCTAACAGCAGCATTTACATTTTTGCAACAAAAGTTAATGATGTCAGGAATGCCTAAAAGTGATAATCCTATGATGGCACAAATGTCCATGATGTTATATATTATGCCGATTATGATTGGTGTATTTGCAATTTTCTTCCCAGCAGCGTTAGCTTTATACTGGGTTGTAGGTAACATTTTCATGATTCTTCAAACACTTTTAGTTACAAATCCTTTAAGAAATAAAGGGAATGAAACTGCGGGAGGAACGAAAAAGTGAGACAAATAACTGCTACTGGACAGACAGTTGAGGCAGCGGTCCATTCCGCATTACAGCAGTTAAACATCACAGAGGACCAAGCAGCAATTGATATTATTGAAGAAGGTAAAAAGGGATTATTCGGATTATTTGGTTCCAAACAAGCGATTGTGAAAGTAACCAAAAAAGATAATCCTGTCGAGAAAGTGACACAATATGTCGAAAATATTGTAAAAGAATTTGATCATGACATACATGTAAAGACAACAGTAGACAATACGACAGTGACAATGGAACTAAGTGGCGAGAAAATTGCTGTATTGATTGGAAAAAGAGGACAAACATTAAATGCATTGCAATATTTAGCACAATTAGCAATCCATCAATTCGCTGATAAATATTATACTGTTATTGTTGATGCAGAAGGATATAGACAACGCCGTAAAGAAACATTAATTCAATTGGCAAATCGTTTGGCAGATCGCGCGATTCAGACAAATCGATTTGTAAAAATTGAGCCAATGCCATCGTATGAAAGAAAGATTATTCATACGGCATTACAGCACAACAAAAAGATTACGACAGATTCAGAAGGTACAGAACCAAATCGATATGTTGTCATTAAACCAGTTAAATAATTTAGCAAAGTAATGGTTAGTTTAATACTAGCCATTATTTTTTTGTGCTTGAAAAAGAAACCAAATCGTGTTGTGGATACAAAATAACACATAAAGATATCAACATGTGGATAAGTAATAGAAAGATTTTTCTATATTTTTGGTGTGGATATCTTTTCAATCTATAGTTTTGTGTGCTATTCTAATAAGTTAGGTGATAGTTTTTTTGTGGATGAAAAAGAAGCAGTGCTTTTTAACATAGAAAATAGCGATTTATGGAGGTGAAAATAGATGGATAAAGATACAATTGCAGCGATATCGACACCGATTGGCGAAGGGGCTATTGGGATTGTTCGTTTGAGCGGGGATGAGGCAATCGAGTTTGTCAATCCATTATTTGATGGAAAAGATTTAACTACAGTAGAATCACACACAATCCATTATGGAAGATTAATCGATCCTGTAACAGAAGAGATGATAGAAGAGGTAATGGTCACTGTTATGATTGGACCAAAAACTTTTACAACAGAAAATGTAGTAGAGATAAATTGCCATGGTGGTTTAGCATCTGTGAACCGAATATTAGAATATGTATTAACAAGAGGGGCAAGGCTTGCAGAACCTGGTGAATTTACAAAACGAGCATTCTTAAATGGACGGATTGATTTATCACAAGCAGAGGCTGTCATGGATTTAATTCGAGCAAAAACAGATAAAGCAATGAATGTGGCATTAAAACAATTAGATGGAAAACTATCCAAACTTGTGACAACTCTTCGTCAAAAATTAATTGAGACAGTTGCACATGTCGAAGTTAATATAGATTATCCGGAATATGATGATGTCGAGGAAATGACCAATAACATGTTGCGTGAAAAGACAGAAGAAGTAGCGGTAGAAGTAGAGAAATTGTTAAGCATGGCGAGACAAGGTAAAATCCTAAGAGAAGGGATTGCGACAGCGATTATTGGCCGCCCAAATGTAGGGAAATCTTCTCTGCTAAATGCATTAGTCCAAGAAACAAAGGCAATTGTTACAGATATTCCGGGGACGACACGTGATGTAATTGAGGAATATGTCAATATTAAAGGTATTCCATTAAGACTTGTAGATACTGCAGGAATTAGAGAAACAGAGGATATCGTCGAAAAGATTGGTGTCGAACGGTCACGACAAATGTTAAAAGAATCGGATTTAATTTTGCTTGTATTAAATAATGGAGAAGTATTGTCTGATCAAGATAGACAATTGTTTGAAGCAGCAAAAGGTTTAGAATATATTGTTATTGTTAATAAGACAGATTTAGAACAAAAATTGGACATCGATGAAGTAAAGCAATTAGCAGGAGATAAGAAAATCATTACAACTGCTTTAATTGAAGATAAAGGAATAAATGAGTTAGAAGACGCAATTGCCGCAACATTCTTTGCTGGAGATATTGACAGTGGTGATTTAACATATGTATCGAATGTAAGACATATTCAATTATTGCAACAAACATTGAATGTACTAGAAGATGCAAATCAGGCAATTGATGCGAATATGCCGATTGATTTAGTTCAAATTGATGTGACTCGTGCATGGGAACTATTAGGGGAAATTATAGGTGATACGGTTCAAGACAGTTTGATTGATCAATTGTTCTCCCAATTCTGTTTAGGTAAATAAATGAAAAAAAAGAAAGAAGGAAATCAGCAATGTCAACTTATGAAGCTGGTCAATATGATGTAATTGTTGTCGGAGCAGGTCATGCTGGAGTAGAAGCGGCGTATGCGGCTGCTAGACGCGGCGCAAAAACACTTATGTTAACAATGAATTTAGATATGATCGCATTTATGCCATGTAATCCATCGATTGGTGGTCCAGCAAAAGGAATCGTTGTAAGAGAAATCGATGCACTTGGTGGATTAATGGGGAAAGTAATTGATAAAACATATATTCAGATGCGTATGTTAAATACAGCAAAAGGTCCTGCTGTTCGTGCATTACGTGCACAAGCGGACAAGCCGTTATATATTCAAGAAATGAAGAAAACATTAGAAGAAGAGCCCAATATTACGTTACGACAAGGAATGGTGGAAAAACTTGTTGTAGAAGATGGGAAATGTACTGGTGTGATTACAGAAACAAAAGCATTGTATCGTGCCAAAGCTGTCATTATTACTACAGGTACGTTTATGCGTGGTCGTGTGATTATTGGTGATATTTCATATGAAAGTGGTCCAAATAACCAACGTGCGAGTGTCAAGCTAGCAGAAAATCTAGAAGAACTAGGTTTTGAACTAGTCAGGTTCAAGACAGGAACACCGCCACGTGTTGTTCATCATACGATTGATTATAGTAAAACAGAAATTCAACCAGGGGACGAGAATCCACAACACTTTTCTTATGAAACAACAGAGGCAATTACAGAACAAATCCCTTGTTGGTTAACACATACAAATGAAAGAACACATCAGATTATTAATGACAATTTAGGTCTATCTGCAATGTATTCAGGGATGATTAAAGGTACTGGTCCTAGATATTGCCCATCTATTGAAGACAAAATTGTTCGTTTTCATGATAAGCCTCGTCACCAAATTTTCCTTGAGCCCGAAGGAAGAAATACGGAAGAGGTATATGTGCAAGGATTATCGACATCTTTACCTGAATATGTACAGAAGGAAATTTTAAGAAGTATTCCAGGTTTAGAAGAAGCAGAAATTATGCGAGCAGGTTATGCTATCGAGTATGATGCGGTCGTGCCAACACAATTATGGCCAACACTTGAAGTGAAAAACATTGAAGGCGTCTTTACAGCAGGTCAAATCAATGGAACATCTGGTTATGAAGAAGCAGCAGGCCAAGGTATGATGGCAGGGATTAATGCAAGTGCGAAAGCATTAGGCAAAGACTCGTTAATTTTAGATAGATCCCAAGCATATATCGGTGTATTGATCGATGATTTAGTAACAAAAGGCACAAACGAACCATATCGATTATTGACATCTCGTGCAGAATACCGTCTTTTATTAAGACATGATAATGCAGACTTACGCTTAACAGAAATCGGCTATCAATTAGGTACCATTCCACAAGAGCGTTATAATCGATTTGTACAGAAAAAACAGTTGATTGAAGAAGAAAAGACGAGATTACAAGAAATTCGTCTCAAACCAACAGAAGAATTGCAAGCATTGATGGAAGAAATCGGCGGAACAAAATTAAAAGATGGCATCTTAGCATATGACTTATTAAAACGTCCTGAAGTGACTTATGATATCATTGACAAAGTATGTCCAAGTGAAAAAGAATTATCCCAAGAAGTGAAAGAACAAGTAGAAATTCAAATTAAGTATCAAGGCTATATTTCTAAATCGAATCAACAAGTAGAACGAATGAAGAAAATGGAAAGTAAGCTAATACCTGATGACATTGATTATGATGCGATTAGTGGTATTGCTACAGAAGCAAGAGAGAAATTGAAGAAAGTTCGTCCATTATCTGTAGCTCAAGCGTCTCGTATATCAGGTGTGAATCCTGCTGATGTGTCGATATTACTTGTCTACATTGAGCAAGGGAATATTGCTAGAGTATCTAATGATTAAATAGAGAGGAGCAACTTGATTCATGAATGTTGCTACATTTCGAGAAAATTTATTGGAACAAGGGATTGAGCTATCTGATCACCAGATAGCTCAATTTGAAACATATTACGAGATTTTAGTGGAATGGAACGAAAAAATGAATTTAACTGCAATTACAGAAAAAGAGGAAGTATTTGCAAAGCATTTTTATGATTCTGTAACGGCAGCATTTTATTTTGATTTCACGCAAGATATTCATTTATGCGATGTCGGAGCAGGGGCAGGGTTTCCGAGTATTCCATTGAAAATTCTTTTTCCACATATCCATGTAACCATTGTTGATTCTTTACAAAAAAGGATTACATTTCTAAATCATTTAGCGGCAAATCTCGGTTTAGAAGGGGTATCTTTTTATCACAATAGAGCAGAAATCTTTGGTCAAGACGAACAGTTCCGTCACAAATTTGATGTAGTATTAGCAAGAGCTGTTGCTAGAATGACGGTATTGAGTGAACTTTGCCTGCCATTAGTCCGTACAAATGGTGTATTTATAGCAATGAAAGGTGCCAATGCACAACAAGAATTGGAAGAAGCGGAAAATGCATGGGATCTTTTAGGTGGTACTATTGATAAAGTGCATTCTTTTTCTCTACCAGAAGAAAGTGGAGATAGAAATATTATTATCATGAACAAAAAAAGAAAGACACCGAAGAAGTTTCCTCGAAAACCAGGTGTACCAAATAAAACACCATTACTATAATCAAAGATAGGTTCCTTATTTTATACATGAAGTATGTAGAACTTTGCTAGAGAAGGATAGGGAACAATTTACTATCTTGTGACATTTCATAGATTTTCATAGATTTTACTACCTTATTGCCAATTAATTGTGATAAAATAGTAATACAGATGATATGTGCTATGTTCCACGTGAAACATACGGAACATAGGCCGGCTTCTTTGACTTGCTTTGTATAAGAATAAAGCAAGTTTTTCTACGATTATGTTTGTAGTACTTGATGAAGAAAATGAATGTGTTAGGTGAAGATTATGAAGGTGGTGTTTAAGTATGTTACACCCATTTGGTCGTCTATTTGGTATGGGGGAGAAAGTAGAAGAATTAGAGCAGTTAGAAGAGATAGAAGTAAAAGAGGGAAAATCCAATCGTGATGAAGTCATCTTTCTTCCAATTGCAAACATTCAAGCAAATCAATATCAGCCTAGATCCATATTTGATGAAGAAAAAATTAAAGAATTAGCGCAAACATTACAGACTCATGGGTTAATTCAACCAATTGTTGTAAGGCCAGTAGAGAATAGCGAAGAGAACTTTGAAATCATTGCTGGTGAACGTAGATTCCGAGCTGCAACGAGTTTAGGTTGGGAGACAATTCCTGCAATTATACGTGAGATGACAGATAAAGAAACGGCTTCTGTTGCGTTAATTGAGAACTTACAACGAGAAGAATTGACAGTAATAGAAGAAGCAAAGGCATATGAGAAATTAATTGAGTTACATCAATTAACCCAAGAAGCTTTAGCTCAACGTTTAGGAAAAAGTCAGTCAACAATTGCAAACAAAATGCGTTTATTAAAACTACCTGAAGCTGTTCATCAAGCAATCCTAAATAAACAAATCACAGAACGTCATGCAAGAGCACTTATTGTTTTAAAAGAGGAAGAACAGCAAGTAAAGGTATTAGAATATATTATCGAAAAAGAACTTAATGTGAAACAAACAGAACAATATATTGAACGAATAGTCAATAAACCAGAGAAACCTAAAAGACCTAAGTTAAAAGGGGTTAATAAAGATATGCGTATTGCAATGAATACAATTCGTCAATCTTTAGATATGGTTTCAGAAACAGGAATTGATTTAGAAACAGATGAGCAAGACCTTGAGGATTACTATCAAATCACAATTAAAATCCCTAAAAAGAAATAAGTACATTCACCCATCTTTAAGAAAGATGGGTGAATTTGTGTAGGAAAGCCTCCTGTAATGATTTTGAAATATAGTAACAAAAAAATATTATTCTAATAATTTTGTCGTAAAAAGTAAAAATAAATTGGAGTAATGATATAATAGAATAGAAATTGTAAAAAAGACGCAAGAGGTAGGTGACGTCATGGGGAAAGTAATTGCTATTGCAAATCAAAAGGGCGGAGTAGGTAAGACGACTTCTTCTGTTAATTTGAGTGCATGTTTAGCATATTTAGGCAACAAGATTCTTCTTGTAGATATTGATCCACAAGGGAATTCAACAAGTGGATTAGGTGTAAATAAAGCAGATGTCGATGCATGTGTATATAATATATTAGTAGATGATAGTGATGTAAACGATGTGTTAGTAGAATCGAAAGTTGCTAATTTAGATATTATTCCTGCGACGATTCAATTAGCAGGAGCAGAAATCGAATTGGTTTCTACTATATCCAGGGAAATTCGCTTAAAAAAGGCGATTGACAGTGTAAAGGACAACTATGATTACGTAATTATCGACTGTCCACCATCATTAGGTTTACTAACAATTAATGCACTAACTGCAGCAAATTCCGTTCTAATCCCAGTACAATGTGAATATTACGCATTGGAAGGGTTAAGTCAATTATTGAATACGATAAGACTTGTTCAAAAACACCTGAATCAAGATTTAGCAATTGAAGGTGTATTGTTAACAATGCTTGATGCAAGAACAAATTTAGGTATACAAGTTATTGGAGAAGTAAAGAAATATTTTCAAAATAAAGTATATCAATCCATTGTACCTCGTAATGTGAGATTAGGAGAAGCACCAAGCCATGGACAACCAATCATAACATATGATCCTAAATCAAAAGGTGCAGAAGTATATTTAGATTTAGCGAAGGAAGTGATGGCCAATGGCTAAGGGTCTAGGTAAAGGTTTGGATGCATTTTTCTCAGATATGGATACAAATAAAGAAGAGACGATAGAAGAGATTCCTTTATCAAAATGTCGCCCGAATCCATATCAACCGCGTACAGTATTTGAAGCCGATGCAATTGAGGAATTAAGAGATTCCATTGAGCAACATGGTGTATTGCAGCCGATTATTGTGAGAAAAAGCATTCGCGGATATGAAATAGTTGTAGGAGAAAGACGTTTTCGTGCTGCAAAAGAAGCAAATTTAAAAACCATTCCTGCCATTGTAAAACAATTAACAGATGAAGAAATGATGGAATTTGCTTTATTAGAAAATATCCAACGAGAAGACTTAACACCAATTGAAGAAGCACAGGCATATGATCGCTTAATGAATGAATTAGGTATTACTCAAGAAACATTATCACAACGATTAGGGAAAAGTAGATCACATATTGCCAATCTAATTCGACTGTTAAGTTTGCCTAAGGAAATTATCGCGAAAATTAACCAAGGTAGCATCTCAATGGGACATGGAAGAGCTTTATTAGGCTTGAAAGATAAAGAAAAGATGATCCCATTAGCGAATAAAATTGTAACCGAAAAGCTAAATGTTAGACAAGTAGAGACATTGATTCAAACATTAAATGAACAAAAAAAGCAAAAAATAGAGAAAAAAGAGAAGAAGGATATTTTTATCCAAGAAAAAGAGAGCCAATTAAAAGATTACTTTGGAACCAATGTAAAAATTAATAAAGGGAAAAGAAAGGGAAAAATTGAAATTGAGTTTTTCTCTGAAGATGACTTAAATCGCATTTTAGAAAAAATGGAACAATAGAAGTATAGATGGAGAAGTCTGATTGGAAGGTGATCAGACTTCTCCATTTTTATCAAGAGAGTGGAGGAATCGCATGGTACTTACAGGTACATTGGTAAATGGATTATGTATTATTATTGGGGGTAGCGTCAGGAAAATGCGGATTTACAACGATAAGGAATTTCCAATATAAAAAGCCTGATTTCCCATCACCTAAATTGAGAAATTAGGCTCTTTTTTCGTTACTCCATAAACAGCATTCTATTACTGAATATGTAATTTACTTCGGGATAACAGGGACCCAGAGTTCGTGTCTTGGTTTATGCTTCGGACCGTAATAACATTCTATACACGGTAAATTTGCAAGTTCATACTCGGAGGTAGGGACCCACTCGGAATATAAACGTTTCCATGCATCCACTATGTTCGGAAAAACTGCCCATGTACTTGCGGGAATAATAAGCGTCTCCATATTTTCTGGGGATTCCCCATCGTATCTTACGCCCATGAAATAGGAAAATTGTTCATCTGTTATGGCAGCTTCTTTTCCGCAAACCCCCAGAAGGCTTTCAAGCGTGCATTTTGGATTTTCCCATGACATATCTACTAGTTCTTGCATAAATCCATCTTTTTTCGCAGTGTTCCAAAGCGTAGGGATTGTTTTAAATGCTCTGCTTGTTTTTACTGGCTTACTTTTTCCAACAATTCTTAATTCAAAATCAAGGTTTTCAATTCTGTACTCCATCTCGGTATCTCCTTTAATAGAAATTTGAAAGGAAATTCTGGGAAAGGCTTTTAACTGTACCCCTCTATTACGAGCATTGGAAGGGGTTACTCCATGCATTTTTTGAAAAGCACGTGAGAAAGTATCAGAAGAAACATAACCATATTTAATTGCCACATCAATGATCCGAATATCACTTTTTTGAATTTCAAATGCTGCGAGTGTTAACCGTCTACGTCTAATATATTCTGATAGCGATATACCTGAGATTGAAGAGAACATTCTTGAAAAATGAAACTCAGAACAATTAGCTGCTTTTGCAATCTCTTTGTAGTCTATTTCTTCATTCAAGCTATTTTCAATGTAGTTTAACGCATTGTTCATTCTTTCTAGCCAATCCATAAGTTTACTCCCTTTCAATATTTACTTTAAAACAAAATAGATAATAATTGCCGACATTTCATGCCTAAAAATGTTGGTATCAAAAAATAAACCTTTTGATAGAATCAGGACAAACTATTTGTTTCCTTCCGATAGCCTTCTATATAATGAAGCCCTAGACACATTAGTAATTTCGCAAATTTGATTTACAGTCATACCGCCTTCTTTATATAGTTTTACTGCATATTTCATTCCTGCGTGATTTTTATGATATTTCTTTAAACGACCCTTAAACTTCCCTTCTTTCTTAGCCAGCTCAATCCCTTCTCGTTGACGCATACGGATAAGATCTCGTTCTAATTGGTTCACACCAGCCATTACTGTAATTAAGAATTGGCTGTATGGATTATCCTCTGATAAATCTAGCCATGTATCCTTGAGTGATTTTAAGCTTGCCTTTTTCCTGCGTATTAAATCAATCAATTCAAATAAGTTCTGCGTACTCCGAGTGATCCGAGTTAAGTCTGTAACATAAATAATGTCCCCTTCCTGTAAATCCTCTAACATTTTTTGAAGTTGCTCGCGATCCTTTGCTGCCCCAGAAACTTTTTCTTCAAAAATAATATCCATACCGATTTCGTTTAATTGCTGAAATTGTCTTGAAGGATTTTGGCTAGTCGAACTGACACGTATATAACCGATTTTTCGCAAAATATCACCTCGTTTTTGAGACAAGTCTTATGAGACACTCTTAACTATGATTTTATCAGTCTACTACACTTGTATCAATAGAGTACACTCTATTGATATATAATTGAACTAAGAAATTGAAAATACAGAAATGGGATGATACTGAATGAAAATTGCGAGAGGTAGAGAATTACTTACACCAGAACAGAGAAAGGCTTTTATGCAAATCCCTGAAGATGAATGGATACTGGGGACCTACTTCACTTTTTCCAAACGGGATTTAGAAATAGTTAATAAGCGAAGGAGGGATGAAAACCGTTTAGGATTTGCCGTTCAATTAGCTGTTCTGCGGTATCCCGGTTGGCCATACACTCATATCAAAAGCATCCCAGATTCAGTCTTACAATATATATCGAAACAGATCGGTGCCAGTCCATCCTCGCTTAGTCTTTATCCTCAAAGAGAAAATACACTTTGGGATCATTTGAAAGAACTTCGAAGTGAATACGACTTTGTAACTTTTACTCTAAGAGAATATCGAATAGCATTTAAGCATCTTCATCAATTAGCTTTTGAAAATGGCGATGCCATACATCTACTACATGAATGTATAGATTTTCTAAGAAAAAACAAAATCATACTGCCTGCTATTACTACACTTGAAAGAATGGTGTGGGAGGCAAGGGCAATGGCTGAAAAGAAACTATTTAATACGGTTAGTCAGTCTCTAACAAAGGAACAAAAAGGAAAGCTTGAAGAGATCATTACTTCGCAGCATCCATCCGAATCCAATAAAACGATATTGGGTTGGTTAAAGGAACCGCCGGGTCATCCTTCACCCGAAACATTTCTAAAAGTAATAGAACGACTCGAATACATACGAGGAATGGAATTAGAAACGGTACAAATTAGTCATTTGCATCGCAATCGCCTGTTTCAACTATCTCGCTTAGGCTCAAGATATGAGCCATATGCATTCCGTGACTTTCAAGAAAATAAGCGATATTCGATATTAACCGTCTATTTATTACATCTTACTCAAGAGTTAACGGATAAAGCTTTTGAAATTCATGATAGACAAATACTTAGTCTGTTATCAAAAGGCCGTAAGGCTCAAGAGGAAATTCAGAAACAAAACGGTAAAAAGCTGAATGAGAAAGTTATACACTTTACGAACATCGGACAAGCTTTAATCAAAGCAAAAAAGGAAAAATTAGACGTTTTTGAGGTTTTAGAATCCGTTATCGAATGGTATTCTTTTGTCTCTTCGGTCGAAGAAGCTCAGGAGCTTGCACGTCCTGCCGACTATGACTATTTAGACTTACTGCAAAAACGATTTTATTCTCTTAGAAAATATACGCCAACCCTATTAAGGGTATTGGAATTTCATTCCACAAAGGCAAATGAGCCACTTTTACAAGCTGTAGAGATTATACGAGGAATGAACGAATCTGGGAAGCGAAAAGTACCTGATAACTCACCTTTGGATTTTATTTCAAAACGGTGGAAAAAGCATTTATACGAGGATGATGGTACAACAATAAATCGTCATTACTATGAAATGGCTGTTTTATCAGAACTTCGGGAGCATGTTCGGGCGGGAGATGTTTCCATTATTGGTAGCAGACAATATAGAGATTTTGAGGAATATTTGTTTTCGGAAGATACATGGAACCAAACGAGGGAGAATACGAGATTATCAGTTAGTTTATCATTCGAGGATTATATAACGGAGAGAACCAGCAGCCTTAATGAAAGGTTAAAATGGTTAGTTTCCAATTCCAACAAGTTGGATGGAGTTTCTCTTGAAAAAGGAAAACTGTCACTTGCACGCTTAGAAAAAGATGTTCCAGAAGAGGCAAAAAAGTTTAGTGCAAGCCTTTATCAGATGCTACCAAGAATAAAATTAACTGATTTACTCATGGATGTGGCTCATATAACAGGATTTCATGAGCAATTCACTCATGCTTCCAATAATCGAAAACCAGATAAGGAAGAAACAATCATTATCATGGCTGCTCTTTTAGGAATGGGAATGAATATTGGCTTGAGCAAGATGGCCGAAGCCACACCTGGACTTACATATAAGCAATTAGCCAATGTATCTCAATGGCGCATGTATGAAGATGCAATGAATAAAGCCCAAGCCATTTTAGTAAACTTCCATCATAAATTACAGTTGTCCTCCTATTGGGGTGACGGTACAACATCCTCGTCAGATGGTATGAGAATGCAGCTAGGTGTTTCATCACTGCATGCAGATGCAAACCCTCATTACGGGACTGGAAAAGGAGCAACTATCTATCGTTTTACTAGTGATCAATTTTCTTCTTACTACACAAAAATTATTCATACAAATTCAAGAGATGCGATTCATGTTTTAGATGGATTGTTGCACCATGAGACGGATCTAAATATAGAAGAGCATTATACAGACACAGCTGGTTACACAGACCAAATATTCGGGCTGACTCATTTATTAGGATTTAAATTTGCTCCTAGAATAAGAGATTTATCAGACTCAAAATTATTTACAATAGATAAAGCAAGTGAATATCCAAAATTAGAAGCCATTTTACGTGGACAAATAAATACAAAGGTCATTAAAGAAAATTATGAGGATGTTTTGCGATTAGCTCATTCTATAAGAGAAGGAACAGTTTCAGCATCCCTTATTATGGGAAAACTAGGTTCCTATTCAAGACAAAACAGCTTGGCTACGGCCTTACGTGAGATGGGCCGAATAGAAAAAACGATCTTTATTTTGAATTATATATCGGATGAATCATTAAGAAGAAAAATACAAAGAGGATTGAATAAAGGCGAAGCCATGAATGGATTAGCAAGAGCTATTTTCTTTGGAAAGCAAGGTGAGCTTAGGGAACGAACCATACAGCATCAATTGCAAAGGGCCAGTGCTCTAAACATAATCATCAATGCCATCAGTATTTGGAATACTTTACATCTAACAAAAGCAGTTGAATATCAAAAACGGTCTGGTCGTTTTAATGAAGAATTATTGCACCATATGTCGCCTCTAGGTTGGGAACATATTAATTTACTAGGGGAATATCATTTTAATTTGGAGAAAGTGGTCTCGTTAGATTCTTTAAGACCATTGAAACTTTCTTAACGTTGTAAAAAATGGGGGAATCGTCCCGAAAATGTGCTTAGCGTTGTAAATCCGCATTTTCCTGACGGTACCCCTATTGGTACATGTTTCGGATTATTATTTCGGAATATCCCGGAGCGTTTAAAACAAACAGCATTGCAAGGGATTGGATTGGTTGTTACAGTCATAGGTGTACAAATGGCAATACAAGCAGACAATATTGTGTTAATTTTGCTTGCTATTTTGCTTGGAAGCATGATTGGCACAGCGATTCAATTAGAAAATCGATTGAATCGTGTAGGACAATTACTTGAATTAAAAGTGAATAAAAATAGTGATGGGAAGATAACAGAAGCATTTGTGACTGCTACGTTGATTTTTGTTATTGGAGCGATGGCCATTATCGGTGCAATGGATAGTGGACTTAGAGGCGACCATGAAGTACTTATTACAAAGGCTTTTTTGGATGGGTTTATGTCATTAGTGCTTGCTTCAACTTTAGGTTATGGGGTTATTTTTTCTGTCATTCCTGTTGTCCTATATGAAGGAACAATTGCATTATTAGCTAGTCAAATACATAATTTGGTACCACAACAGTTGTTAGAACAATTTATTTCAGAAATGACGGCATTAGGCGGTTTGTTAATTGTTGCGATTGGTTTAAATATATTACAAGTAACCAAATTCAAAATAGGGGATTACTTACCATCTATTTTGTTGTTTATTTTGTTTTTCTTTCTTTTTGTGGTGTGAATAGGATGAAATAAATCGACTTCTTACGAGAGTCGATTTATTTGATTTTACTTTGTTTTATCAATGCGATTATGATTGGAATAAGTGGCACTCCTATTGCTAAAGGTAGAAACCATATACCTAATCCATTTCCCTTTTCTAGTGCAATAGAAACAGATTCAATTAGAATGACAGAAAATAGGATAAGGCAAATATTTTTCAATTGATTGACTAGTTTTTTACTGATAAAATAGAACGCTTCTGCATTCTCATGATTCAATCGTTCAGGATAATTGTGAATGTGTGGAACTCTTTCTAACCATTGCATGAGTAATGTAAGAAAGACACCTATAATAGGTAATAATAGTAATTCAAACTTTGATCCCCAACGATCTACTTCTCCAGCTGCATTGTAATGTGCTGGAACCTCTGCTGGAAGTGCGTTCCAATGATAAATTAAAAAGATGATTGCACCAATAAATACGGAATAGCCCACGATATCCCATAACCATTCACTTCTTGTTTTCTTTAGCTTTAATTTTGGTTTATTCCATGTATTTACCATATTGCATCTCCTTTCCTTTATTAAAATATCGGATAGTTAATATACGTTTCAAAAGGAAGGAAGTTTCAATGATTTGCTCATATCTCCTGATGTCAGACCATACATTGATAGTAATGTAGGAATGTTTTATGGGGGTAGGGACATGTTACGAAATGGGAGTAAGTGGTTGTTCTTAATTATTGGAACAATGATTGGAGCAGGATATGCATCTGGAAGAGAGTTATGGCAATTTTTCGGTCATGAAAGTGGACTAGCTATACTGTTATTCACGATTCTATTTACATGTGCGGTTACTATTATTATGTTCATTGCGTATAGCGAACGTACAACTAATTATGCGCATTTATTAGAAGTATTGATGGGAAAAAAGTTAGCGAACTATTATGATGTGTTAATTTTCTTTTATTTACTCTCTACCACTATTGTCATGATTGCTGGGAGTGGGGCGACATTTGAAGCATTTCGCATTCCTTCATGGATAGGGATTTGTTTTATCATTGTCATGATTATTCTTGTCTTTATTAAAGGAATTAATGGTATTTTACATATAAATGTTTGGATTCTCCCGATTTTAATAATTGGGCTATTAACGGTATTAATTAAATACACGATGGATGAAAAATTAGTATATATATTAGACTGGGATCATCAACACAATTGGCATGCGGCATTTACTTTTACTGCACTGAATATTCTATCGATTGTTGCTGTGATAGGCGCTGTTGGGAAAAACATTGAATCCAAAGGAGAGATATGGATTGCAAGCATCGGAAGTGGCATGATACTTGGTGTGATTTCTTATATTTACAACAATAGTTTGATTCAAATTTCAGAAGTCATTATTTTGTATGAGATTCCTTTATTTGCAATATTGAAAAACTATCCGACCTATACGTATATATTCATGTCGATATTATTGTGGATAGCTATTTTTACAACTGCAGTGTCTGGATTATTAGGTATTTCAACACGTATACAGAATAAAATAGAAGTACCTTTATGGAAAATTGTATCCGTCCTATTACTGATGATTCTTCCATTAACACAAATCCGTTTTTCTACACTAATTGAATGGATCTATCCGATTTATGGTATACTCAACTTATTATTATTAACAGCAATTCTCTTTTATCCAATCAGTTCAAAAAAAGGGAAGTAACATTATCATTTCAATAGATTTTGTATTATAATAGGACTAGGAAGATGAAGAGCAAGTAGGTGATGAAGTGGAAAAAAAGGAATTTCAATTACATGATGTGGTCGAAATGAAAAAGGCACATCCTTGTGGTGAAAACAGGTGGCAAATTATTCGTATGGGAATGGATATTCGGATAAAATGTCAAGGGTGTGGACATAGTGTATTATTACCTAGACGGAGATTCGAACAAAAAATGAAAAAGGTGTTAGAATCTGCACCTGAATAGAAATGTTTCACGTGGAACATTCTCAAAATTACGATACATTTTAAATAAATGAGATAGAAAAATAGCAAAATCTTCAGTGATTTCGCTATTTTTCTTTTGGGAAAATGTATTTATTAAACTTGTCTTTACTATAAAGTAAAATTATAATTAGATGGAGCGAAACGTTCAGATGGACGGTAATCCCTTAAGGAGTGAAAGTGAATGGCATTGACAGCAGGAATCGTTGGTTTACCAAACGTAGGAAAATCAACGTTATTTAACGCAATAACACAAGCAGGTGCAGAATCTGCGAATTATCCATTTTGTACAATTGATCCAAACGTTGGAATTGTAGAGGTACCAGATGTACGTTTACAAAAGTTAACGAAATTAGTAAAACCAAAGAAAACTGTTCCAACAGCATTTGAATTTACAGATATAGCAGGTATTGTAAAAGGTGCGAGTAAAGGGGAGGGATTAGGGAATCAATTCCTTTCACATATTCGTCAAGTTGATGCAATTTGTCATGTCGTACGTTGTTTTCAAGATGACAATATTACGCATGTAAGTGGAAAAGTAGATCCGATTTCAGATATTGAGACAATTAATCTAGAGTTAATTTTGGCAGATTTAGAAACGGTATCTAAACGATTACAACGTGTGGAGAAATTAGCAAAGCAAAAAGATAAAGAGGCAGTAGCAGAATTAGATGTGTTAGCAAAATTAAAGGACGCATTTGAAGAAGAAAAACCAGCGAGAGCAGTAGAATTTACAGAAGAGCAATCGAAGCTTGTGAAAGGATTACATCTTTTAACAAGTAAATCTGTTTTGTATGTGGCAAACGTTGGGGAAGATGAGTTGCTTGATGTAGATACAAATGAATATGTGCAATTAGTGAGAGATTTTGCAGAGACAGATGGGGCAAAGGTGATTGTGATTAGCGCGAAAGTGGAATCGGAAATCGCAGAACTAGATGGGGAAGAGAAAGCAGAATTCTTAGCTGAATTAGGGATTCCTGAGTCTGGTCTTGATCAATTAATTAAAGCAACATATGAATTACTAGGACTAGCAACATACTTTACTGCAGGGGAACAAGAAGTACGTGCATGGACATTCAAAAAAGGTATTAAAGCACCACAAGCTGCCGGAATTATTCATAGTGATTTTGAAAAAGGGTTCATTCGTGCAGAAACCGTTTCTTATGATGACCTTGTAGATGCTGGAACAATGCAAGTTGCAAAAGAAAGAGGAAAAGTGCGTTTAGAAGGTAAAGAATACTTGGTGAAAGATGGAGATGTGATGCATTTCCGATTTAACGTATAGTCTGAATCGCCTGTTTATAATTTAATTTGCATTAGTGATGGATATTTGATATAATATCATATTGTGAGTAATGACAGTTTATTACTCCTTGCTCTGTAATATAGTTACAAGAGCCGCTAAGACCAAAAGGAGGTGCAAAACGGATGAATAAATATGAAATCATGTACATCGTCCGCCCAGATATCGAGGAGGAAGCACAAAAGGCTTTAATTGAGCGTTTTAACGGAATCCTTACTGATAACGGTGCGGAGATTGAAAAAGTCCAAGAAGTAGGTAAGAAACGCCTTGCTTACGAAATCAATGACTACCGTGATGGTTACTATGTAGTAATCAATTTCAAAGGTGATGAAGCAGCAATTAATGAATTTAATCGTCAAGCGAAGTTCTCTGATGATGTAATTCGTTACATCGCAATTCGCGAAGATGATCAATAATAAGGAGTGGTTCTGATGTTGAATCGTGTCGTTCTTGTCGGCAGGTTAACGAAAGATCCAGACTTACGTTATACGCCAAGTGGAGTAGCAGTAGCTAACTTTACCATTGCAGTAAACCGACCTTTTTCTAATCAACAAGGACAAAGGGAAGCGGATTTCATTAACTGTGTTGTTTGGAGAAGACCAGCAGAAAATTTAGCTAACTTTATGAGTAAAGGTGGCTTAATTGGTGTAGACGGTCGTGTACAAACACGTAGCTATGATGATACAGATGGCAAGCGTGTATTCGTAACAGAAATTGTTGCTGATTCTGTTCAGTTCCTAGAATCTAAAGGTGGCCAGTCAAGTGGTGCATCAGGAAATCAAGGAGCGCCTAATTATAATCAAAATTATAACCAAGGCCAGAATCAACAAAATCAAACGAACCAATTCAATCAAAATAACAATTCTAACAATAATCAAGGTAATTCACAATCAAATAACAATTCGGACAACCCTTTCCAAGATAGCGGCGAACCGATTGATATCTCTGATGACGATTTACCATTCTAAAAATGACAATATAGAAGGAGGTCGTGTCTAATGGCAGCTCGTCGTGGTCGTGCAAAAAGACGTAAGGTGTGTTTCTTTACAGCGAACGGTATTACACACATCGATTACAAAGACGTTGATTTATTAAGACGTTTCGTTTCTGAGCGTGGAAAAATTCTTCCTCGCCGTGTAACTGGAACTTCTGCAAAATACCAACGTAAATTAACAAAAGCAATTAAACGCGCTCGTCAAATGGCTTTATTGCCATATGTGAGCGAGTAATAGTGAAAGGAGAGATTAGGCTAATGCTTAAACTCTCCTTTTATTTTGTGTAAAGATTCGTTCTAATACTATTTTGGATGATCTATGTCATATAACTAGTGGAACTTATTTGATATTGTATCAAGTACTTGAATATCTTCTGATTGTTTTCCAAATGAGATAGTTGTTTCTTTCTCCTATATTATAATCCCATATTGCAATGTTCGTATATAAAATCATTATAAGTTTAAAAATCACAATTAATCCATATAAAATCGTCCAAACACGAATTATTATCAATTATATCTTGACAAAAATCGTATTTTTGCTATGATAGAACAAACTTGGTAGTGTTTCTTACCAACCAATTGTAAAATCGAATTTTTTGTTAATTCAGACAAATTCTGATCGCTAAATGATGTAAATTAGTGTTATAATGTGGGTGTGATGAATAAACAGATGTTATAAAGTGAAATGTTTCACTTACTAAATTGCAGAATCAATTATTGGAGGGACAATCATGGCATTTAAAGTATTAATCAGTGATCCATTAAGTGAAGACGGAATTCAACCATTAAGAGCAGCAAGTAATATTGAAGTAGATGTACAAACAGATTTATCTGCGGATGAGCTTGCTGATAAGATTGGTGAGTATGATGCATTATTAGTACGTAGTCAGACAAAAGTAACGAGAGATATTATTAGCCAAGCTAAAAATCTTAAAATTATTGGACGAGCTGGTGTAGGTGTTGACAATATCGATTTAAGTGCTGCAACGGAATATGGAATTATTGTAGTAAATGCACCTGATGGAAATACAAACTCGGCTGCAGAACATACTGTTGCGATGTTAATGTCATTAGCACGTAAGATTCCTCAAGCATTTGTTGCCCTTAAAGATGGCAAATGGGATCGAAAAACACATGTAGGAGTAGAATTAAAAGGAAAGACTTTAGGTGTCATTGGTATGGGACGTATTGGTGCAGAAGTTGCGCACCGTGCGAAAGGAAACCGAATGAATGTCATCGCATATGATCCATTCTTAACAAAAGAAAGAGCAGATAAATTAGGTGTAGATTTTGGTTCTGTAGAAGATGTCATTGTAGCTGCAGACTTTATTACTGTACATACACCTTTAATTAAAGAAACAAAGCATTTAATCAATAAAGAAGCATTTGCAAAAATGAAAGATGGCGTGCGTATTGTAAACTGTGCTCGTGGTGGAATTATTGATGAGGATGCATTATATGAAGCAATTAAATCTGGTAAAGTAGCAGGCGCTGCATTAGACGTATTCGAATCAGAGCCAGCAACTGATCACCGTTTATTAGAGCTAAAAGAAGTGATTGCAACACCACACTTAGGTGCAAGTACAGTAGAAGCACAGGAAAATGTTGCGATTGATGTAAGCCATGATGTGGTTCGTTATTTGACAGAAGGGGTTGCACGTAACCCTGTTAACTTACCATCTGTACCAAAAGAAGTGTTAAATAAAATCGAACCATATTTCCATTTATCTGAGAAATTAGGTACATTCTTAACTTATTTAACAACAGGTGTCATTGAAGAGATTAACATTTCTTACTCTGGCGATTTAACAGAATTAGAAGTGGCACCACTTACGCGTAATACCATTAAAGGATTATTGAAACGTCACTTAGGAGATCATGTCAATGATGTCAATGCATCTTACTTAGCTGAGAAGCGTGGTATTCAAGTAAATGAGAATAAATCTTCTACACCAAAAGGATTTACGAATCTATTAAAAGTAGAAGTGAAAACAAAAGACGTGACACGTTCTGTAGCTGGTACACTATTAAATGGATTAGGTGCACGTATCGTCCAAGTTGATGCTTACAGTGTGGACCTTGTACCTGAAGGCAATTTAGTTGTGATTAAACACAATGACCGTCCTGGTGTGATTGGTAAAGTTGGTAGCTTGTTTGCAGCACGTGATATTAATATTGGTGCAATGCAAGTAGGACGCTCTGGTGTAGGCGGAGAAGCAATCATGGTTTTAAATGTGGATAAATATTTAGAAGATGATGATATCGAAGCATTACAACAAATTGAAGAAATCGAAAAGTTAACAGCAATGGAATTATAAAATAGTAGAGCACTTCCCATGTTTACGAGGGAAGTGCTCTTCTTTTTCTTTTAAACTGTCTCTAATAAATCGATTAATTCATCTAAATGATGGATTTCATATGTTGGTTTCACATCTGTTGCGCGATTATCTTCTCGATTAATCCACACACTCTTAATTCCAGTGCGGTTCGCCCCTAAAATATCTGTCATAAGATTATCTCCAACCATAATGGCATCATCTTTTGAAATGTCTGCTACTTCTAATACGTGCTCAAAAATCGATTGGTCTGGTTTTCCTTTTCCGAAATCACCTGAAATAATAATATGGTCAAAATATGGTTTTAATTCTGGTGTAATCGTTAATTTGGTATTTTGTAAATCAGGGGAGCCATTTGTCAGCATAATTAATTGGTATTTTCCTTGTAATTTCTCTAATACAGAGAATGTTTCTTCGTATACAAATGGGCTCTTTTTGCGGTTCATTGGGAATTGTTCTGCAAGGTGTGCACCGAATTCTGCATCATCTATCCCAAGTCGTTTTAATCCATTTGTCCATGCCTCTTTACGGTAATTTGGTACGATCTCTGCCATTTTCTTAAAATATGTATGATCATCTAAGAAATTGCCCCATAATCCTTCAAATGGGTTAATGCCAATCATTTGAGTGAATTCATATGTCTCATATCCTTGATATAATGCTCTTGCTTCTTCTCTTACAGCATCCTCTAACACATCTGGATCTAATTGGTACTTCTCTTGTGCAAGCTTACAAGTTGCACGAAAAGCTTCTTTTACACTCTTTTTGTCCCATAAAAGTGTATCATCTAAATCAAAAATAACTGTATTTACCATTATTATCCCCCTAATTAGAAAAAATCATATTTCTTTCGTGTATGTTTTTGGACTTGTTGTCATTACACTATATTATAATAGAAGTAACCATGTTCGTATAGGGCAATTCTCTGATTTACGAATTGATTACATTCGCATCCTACAGCTATATCGTATATAATTTGAAGAAGTATGTTGTTGTATCAAGGAGGACAAAAATGAACCAAAAACAATGGAAAACATCCTATTTTCTCTATTTAGGTAGTTATCTACTCCTATTATTAATGGCTGCATTTGTGCCATTATTCTCACTATTAGCAGTATTTTTCTTACCTATCCCAATTGTATTACTATATGTACACTTCCGTGGAACGCATTTCTATATTGGAAGTCTTATTATTATCGTAGTAAGTGTGGTCATCGCACCACTTATTTCTATTCCATTAACGGTGATTGCACTGTTAAGTGGTATATTTATTGCAAACTCGATTACGAAAAAACATCATCCATATGAGACATGGTCAAAAGGAACATTAGGTTATCTGTTAGGCTTTGTTGCTGTGTATGCATACATTGAACTAATCTTAGGTGTATCGATTAAGGAAATGTATATAGACGCAATGGATGATTCATTGAAGATGACAGAGGAACTAATGGGTTCTGTAGGTGTCTTTCAATTCTCATTGGAAGAAATGAATCTCATTAGAGAGCAAATGATGGCATTTTTGCAGTTGATTCCAATTGTACTAGTTGCAGTTGCGATGTGTTTTGCAATTCTTACACAATGGCTCACATATAAATGGTTAAATCGTTCAGCGAAGGAAGCTTATCGATTTCCACCATTCCGAAATTTTCAATTGCCAAAATTGATTTTGTGGATCTACTTTCTGACACTTTTATTGTCGATTATGACGGTGAATACAGAAAATGCAACAGTGAATATGGCGATACTAAACGTCTCCCATTTGGCAGGAATTCTACTTGTGCTACAAGGCTTATCGTTTATATTCCATTATAGTTATGTCAAAAAACAATCAAAAGCATTACCAATTGTCAGTATCGTTATTCTTGTATTTTTTCCGATGCTAGGACTTTATTTGATGAGAATCTTAGGTATAATTGACTTAGGATTTGAATTAAAGAAAAGAATATCTAAATAATATATGAATGCTTTAGTTAGGAGCTGACAAACATGCCGTTTAAGTTCTTCAAGAAACCGGTGATGGGTAGGCATATTATTGGCATCTACTTATTATCCTTTGCGTTATTGGTATTTTTATTTTATTACCATTGGATAATAGGAATCGTTATGGCCGTTCTTTTTGCAGTATCTCTTTATTATAGTGTGAAGAAAGAAGAAGAATTGGTGAATAAGCAAGAAGCCTATATTTCTACACTGTCTTTTCGGGTGAAGAAAGTCGGAGAAGAAGCATTGTTAGAAATGCCGATTGGAATTCTTTTGTATAGTGAAGCATATCAGATTGAATGGGCAAATCCGTATCTGAACAATTTGTCTGACGAAGAAACATTAGTTGGAGAGAACTTAACTATTATATCTGATGAGCTTATCTCACAATTAAAGACGGATAAAGATATTTTTCGTTTACATATTCAAGAGAATGATTATGAGATTCATCATAAAAGGGAAGAAAGACTTGTTTACTTTTTTGATCGTACAGAAGAAACCGAAATAAGACAAATTTATCATCAAGAAAAAACAGTTCTTGGCATTATTTTCTTAGATAATTACGAAGAAACGACACAGAATTTAGATGATACAGCAAGAAGCCACATTAACTCGAAAGTGACATCTTTGTTGAATAATTGGTCGAGTGAAAATGGTATCTATTTAAAAAGAATTTCACAAGAGCGTTTTTTAGCTGTATGTAATCAACAGATTTTGGCAGAATTAGAAAAAACGAAATTCGAAATATTAGATGATGTACGGGAACTTGTTTCAGATAATAATGTCCCATTAACATTAAGTATTGGTATTGGATTAGGTAGCGGGACATTGCCACAATTAGGGGAGTTAACCCAATCTAGCTTAGACCTTGCATTAGGTCGAGGCGGAGACCAAGTAGTGATTAAAGACGACACATCTGGTAAGGTTCGCTTCTATGGTGGGAAAACCAATCCAATGGAAAAACGAACAAGAGTAAGGGCACGTGTCATCTCCCATGCGTTAAAAGAATTGGTGAAGGAAAGTGACCAAGTATTAATCATGGGGCACCGTTCACCAGATATGGACTCAGTTGGGGCATCGATTGGTGTGTTAAAAATTGCGTTGGCAAATGAAGTGGATGGCTATGTCGTGTTAGATGAGAATGATATCGATACAGGTGTACAGCGACTCGTGGAATCGATTAAAGATGATGGGCAATTATGGTCCCATTTCATTGACCCAGAATCTGCGCTTGATATCGTGACAAAAGATACATTACTTGTTATTGTAGATACACACAAGCCATCGATTACGATTGAAGAGAAATTAGTACACAGAACAGAACATGTTGTGATTATTGATCACCACCGTCGTGGGGAGGAATTTATTAATAACCCGACATTAGTGTATATGGAGCCATATGCTTCGTCTACAGCAGAGCTTGTGACAGAATTATTAGAATACCAACCGAGCAAATTAAGCTTAAATATGTTAGAATCAACAGCACTATTAGCAGGAATTATAGTCGATACGAAGAGTTTCACATTACGAACAGGTTCTAGAACATTTGATGCAGCATCTTACCTACGCTCAAAAGGTGCAGATACCGTATTAGTGCAGAAGTTCTTAAAAGAAGACCTCGATATTTATGTGAAACGAAGTAGATTAATTGAGAACACGAAGATTTACAGGGATAATATTGCGATATCTGTTGGGAATTCTAGAGAGGCATATGGCCCTGTCGTCATTGCCCAAGCAGCAGATACATTACTAACAATGACAGGCATTGAAGCATCCTTTGTGATTTCAGAACGCAAGGATGGTCGAATTGGTATTAGCGCGAGATCATTAGGAAAAGTCAATGTCCAAATTATTATGGAAAAAATGAATGGTGGCGGGCATTTAACGAATGCAGCGACACAATTAGATGATATGTCCGTAATTGAAGTGTATGAATGGTTAAAAGAGATTATTGACGAGTATTATGAAGGAGGAGACACAGAATGAAAGTAATTTTTATACAAGATGTAAAAGGCAAAGGGAAAAAAGGTGACGTAAAAAATGTTTCTGATGGATATGCAAGAAACTTTTTACTTAAAAATAATGTAGCAGTAGAAGCAACACCTGCGAATCTAAGTGCATTGAAAGCACAGAAAAATAAGCAAGCAAAATTAGCAGAAGAAGAAGTAAAAGAAGCAGAACAATTAAAAGCAAAACTAGCTAATCTAGAAGTGAAGCTTGTTGCAAAATCTGGTGATGGCGGGCGTTTATTTGGTTCTATTACAAGTAAACAAATTGCTGAAGAACTACAGAAATCACATAATATCAAAATGGATAAGCGCAAAATCGAACTAGATCAGCCAATCCGTTCATTAGGATATACCAATGTACCTGTGAAATTACACCAAGAAGTGCATGGTACAATTAAAGTACATGTGGTAGAAAAATAATAGAATAGCTAGATTCCATCCGAACATGACCGCCAAAGTGTAATCGTCACTTTGGCAACATATTTTGTTTTCATTTGATTGTTCGGATTCTTTTTTTGATTTTTTCTGATAAGAAATGAATCGTTTGTAAATGTATGGTTAGTGAAGAGGTGATTGAATTGAGTGAGGCATTACAAGGTCGGACACCACCGCATAATATTGAAGCAGAGCAAGCAGTATTAGGTGCCATTTTCCTAGAACCAGAATCGCTTTCGACGGCATCAGAGATATTATTGCCAGAAGATTTTTACAGAGCAAGTCACCAAATTACGTTTCGAGTCATGATGACATTAGCCGATAAAGGCGAGCCAATTGACTTAGTTACAGTTACAACAAGTCTGCAAAATAGTAAGCAACTAGACGACGTTGGTGGCGTATCTTATTTAAGTGATTTAGCAAATGCAGTCCCAACAGCAGCCAATGTGGCTTATTATTGTCGGATTGTAGAGGAAAAGTCGATTTTAAGAAGATTAATTCGAACAGCAACAGATATCGTTACAGATAGTTTTTCCAAAGAAGATGAAGTGGAAGCTGTGTTGAATGAATCGGAGCGGCGAATATTAGAGGTATCGAATCGAAAGAATGCTTCTGCTTTTAAGAATATTAAAGATGTGTTAATTGGCGTATATGATAATATTGATCAGCTCCATAAACAGAGTGGAGAGGTAACGGGAATTGCGACAGGTTTCCGTGATTTAGATAAGATTACATCAGGCTTTCAGCGGAATGATCTCATTATTGTTGCTGCCAGACCTTCTGTAGGGAAAACGGCATTTGCGTTAAATATCGCTCAGAATGTTGCCATTCGTACAGATGAAAATGTGGCGATATTTAGTCTCGAGATGGGGGCAGAACAGCTTGTCTCACGTATGATTTGTGCGGAAGGAAATATTGATGCACAGCGACTAAGAACAGGTTCATTAGAAGATGAAGATTGGCGCAAATTATCCCTTGCAATGGGGAGTTTGTCCAATGCAGGTATTTATATTGATGACACGCCAGGAATCCGTGTAAGTGAGATTCGCTCAAAATGTCGTCGTCTGAAACAAGAACACGGCTTAGGGATGATTCTGATTGATTACTTGCAGTTAATTCAAGGTAGTGTCAATTCCAAAGAGAATCGTCAACAAGAGGTATCCGAAATTTCACGTTCCTTAAAAGGGCTTGCGCGTGAATTGAATGTACCGTTAATTGCCTTGTCCCAGCTATCTCGTGGGGTAGAGTCAAGACAAGACAAGCGTCCAATGATGTCCGATTTACGGGAGTCTGGAAGTATTGAGCAAGATGCCGATATCGTTGGATTCTTATACCGTGATGATTATTATGATAAAGAATCAGAAAAACAAAATATAATTGAAATCATTATCGCAAAACAACGTAATGGTCCTGTTGGTACAGTAGAATTAGCGTTTGTGAAAGAGTATAACAAATTCGTTGATTTAGATCACCGTTACCAAGAGAGCGATATACCACCAGCTTAGTAGCATAGCTCATTAGTTATGCTATTTTTTTGTTTCTAACCTATTAACTTACTATTCTGTAAACCACCAATATCACGAACATTGGTATACTAATAGATGAAAATGTTCGTGATTCGGATTGACATCTGTACTTTTGATTGCTAAAATGAGAGTTGTGAAATTAATCTAATAGGCGGAGGTGCCGTTTTTATGTCTTCAGTAGTCGTAGTAGGAACGCAATGGGGAGATGAGGGTAAAGGAAAGATTACAGACTTTCTTTCTCAAAACGCAGAAGTTGTAGCACGTTATCAAGGTGGAAACAACGCAGGGCACACAATTAAATTTGATGGTATTACATATAAATTACATTTAATTCCTTCAGGGATTTTCTTTGCAGATAAAGTATGTGTATTAGGAAATGGTATGGTTATTGACCCGAAAGCATTAGTAGAGGAGTTAGCTTACTTACATGATAAAGATGTGAATACAGATAATCTTCGTATTAGTAATCGCGCACATGTGATTCTTCCATATCATTTGAAATTAGATGCATTACAAGAAGATGAAAAAGGCGTGAACAAAATTGGTACGACACGTAAAGGTATTGGTCCAGCATATATGGATAAAGCGGCGCGTGTAGGGATTCGAATTGCAGATTTATTAGATAAAGAAGCATTTAAAGAAAAATTAGAAATCAATTTAAAAGAAAAGAATCGCTTATTTGAGAAAGTATACGAAACAGATTCTGTTCAAATAGAAGATATTCTAGAAGAATATTACGAATATGGCCAACAAATTAAACAATATGTTGTGGATACTTCTGTTGTATTAAATGATGCATTAGATGATGGCAGACGTGTATTATTTGAAGGTGCACAAGGTGTTATGTTGGATATTGACCAAGGAACATACCCATTTGTTACGTCATCTAACCCAATTGCTGGTGGGGTTACAATTGGTTCAGGTGTAGGTCCATCTAAAATCAACCATGTTGTTGGTGTGTCGAAAGCATATACGACACGTGTTGGTGATGGTCCATTCCCGACAGAATTAACGAATGAAATTGGAGATCGTATTCGCGAAGTAGGAAATGAATATGGTACAACAACAGGTCGTCCTCGTCGTGTTGGATGGTTTGATAGTGTCGTTGTTCGTCATGCTCGCCGTGTAAGTGGGATTACGGACTTGTCACTAAACTCCATTGATGTATTAACAGGTATTGAAACATTAAAGATTTGTGTCGCATATAAATATAAGGGAGAAATTATGGAAGAATTCCCTGCAAGCTTAAAAATATTAGCAGACTGTGAACCAGTATATGAAGAGTTACCTGGTTGGACAGAAGATATTACAGGTGTAAAAAGCTTGCATGAATTACCAGAGAATGCACGTCATTATTTAGAACGTGTCTCTCAATTAACTGGTATTCCACTATCCATTTTCTCAGTAGGACCAGATCGTTCTCAAACAAACGTTGTACGTAGTGTATATAGTTAATAGAGCGTGTACGAAAAACTTAATCAATAAAAGAATTCTTTAATCTAAAAATATCCAAACGATTCGAAAGCTATTTGCTGGATCGTTTGGATTTTTTACGTATTCAGAGGGGAAAAGACTCCCTATTTCATTGTAATTTTGTCTTTAGACTGTATATCAAAATAAGCTTCTCCTTATCCAAACCGTAGCAATCGACATATACTGAGCACCTTTTCTCAAATAATGGAAGTAATTATACAGTTATGTTACATTACGTAGAAAAGGGTTTTCATACTTACTATGCCTATGTTACCTTTATAAAGGTGATTCATTTGAAATAGAGATAATTTGAATCATGATAGGTATATAGGAGGAAAAGTGAGATGCGAGAAAGCAAGATAACGAGTTATAAGAAATTATTTAGAAACACGATGATTGCTAGTGTGATAGGTTTAGGTTTAACAACACAGGTTGCTTTTGCTGATGAGACTACATTACCTATTATTTATCACGTATATGTAGATGGAGAACATATTGGTGTTGTTGATGATCAGCAAGAGGTAGAGAACTTCATCCAAAACAAACTAGAAACAACAAAAGAAGAGAATAATCAACTTGATTATACATACACGATTGAAGAAGAAATCAGTTATGTACCTGAGACAGTTTTTGAAACAAAGACAAATGAAGAAAAAGTACTCAAGTATTTAGCTGATGAGTTAACAGTAAAAGTAGACGCAGAAGCGCTAGTTGTTGGTGAAGAAACAGTAGGCTATTTTGCATCAGAAGAAGAAGCGGAAGCAGTGATTCAAAAGTACAAAGAGAAGTTTGTAGATAAAGACACGCTGAAGCAACTGGAAGAAAATACAAATAAAGAAACAGAATTAAAGACTGGCGATACACGTATCCTTGATGTAACGTTAACAGAAGAAGTAACGACATCAGAAGAGACTGTATTCGCAAAAGACGTGCTGACAGTAGAACAAGGTGTCACATTACTTGAAAAAGGCACATTAGAAACAAAGACATATGCGGTGCAAGAAGGCGATGTGCTTGGATCAATCGCTAGTGCACATGACTTATCTTTAAAGCAATTATTGGAAATTAATCCAGGATTAAAAGAAGATTCTTTAATCAAAATTGGTGATGAGCTACAAGTAACGGTACTTAAGCCATTTGTATCTGTTGTTGTAACAGAGGAAGCGAAAAAAGAAGAAACAGTTTCCTTTGAGACAGAAGTAGAAGAATCAGAAACGATGTATAAAGGCGAAGAAGAAGTGAAACAAGAAGGTGCGGATGGTACGAAAGAAGTTGTTTACAAAACACAAAAAGTAAATGGCAAACAAGTATCAGAAGAAACTGTACAAGAAACAGTAACAAAAGAACCTGTCAAAGAAGTCATCATTAAAGGTACAAAAGTCGTATCTGAAAGAGGAACAGGACAATTTGACTGGCCAGCGATTGGCGGATATATCTCTAGTCATGTTGGTGAACGTTGGGGTTCTTACCATAAAGGTTTAGACATTGCTGGTGTAAGTAATCGATCTATCTTAGCTGCTGATAATGGAACAATCGTATCTGCAGGTTGGGATAATGGTGGCTATGGTAACAAAATTGTCATTGACCATAACAATGGCTATCGCACCATTTATGCACACTTAGATTCCATCGATGTATCAGCAGGACAAACAGTAGAAAAAGGCCAAACAATCGGTGTCATGGGATCAACTGGAGACTCTACAGGTATCCATTTACACTTTGAAGTGTATGATAATGGTTCTTTAGTAAACCCGGCAACACTATATTAAGCAAATGATTTTCTCACAATTTCTATATACCCTATTATGAATGATATAAACTCTTGTTACGAAATATAGTAGCAAGAGTTTTTCTGTTATCGATTTGTTCGACTCTATACCGATAAATAAAGAGAATAAAAGACATTTGCATCAAATTCAGTTAAAATAGATAAAGTGAGACAACAATGAATAGGCGTATAGTGACTTCTATTCACTCACTACACAAAACAAACGTTAAAGAATAAAATTGGAAAAGGACGTGCTTTTATGAGTCAAAAAATACTTGTTGTAGATGATGAAAAGCCGATTGCAGATATATTAAAATTCAACTTAGAAAAAGAAGGTTATGAAGTCATTGTTGCAAACGATGGGGATAAGGCAATTGAATTAGCAACAAATGAGAATCCAGACTTAATCTTATTAGATATTATGTTACCAGAAAAAGATGGGAATGAAGTGTGTCGAGAAGTGAGAAAGACACACGCAATGCCAATCATTATGCTCACAGCAAAAGATTCCGAGATTGACAAAGTACTTGGTCTAGAATTAGGTGCAGATGATTATGTGACAAAGCCATTTAGTAATCGTGAATTAATTGCGAGAGTAAAGGCGAACTTAAGAAGAAGAAACCAAGAGCCAGAACCACAACAACGAGATACAAATGATATTACGATAGGTACACTTGTCATTCATCCAGATGCTTATACAGTGACGAGAAATGGCCAACATATTGAATTAACACATCGTGAATTTGAGTTATTGCATTATTTAGCTCGCCATATTGGCCAAGTAATGACAAGAGAACATCTTTTAGAAACAGTATGGGGATATGATTATTATGGGGATGTCCGTACAGTCGATGTTACTGTAAGACGTCTACGTGAGAAGATTGAAGATAACCCTAGTAACCCATTATGGATTGTAACAAGACGAGGTGTTGGTTATTATTTGCGTAATCCTGAACAGGAGTAAGAGTATATGAATCGAGTGAGTTTTTTCCAGTCGATCAGGCTGAAAATCATTATAATTTTGACATTATTTTTATTACTTGCGATTCAAGTGATTGGATCCTACTTCATTAATCAATTGGAAGAGAGCTTACATGCAAGCTTTGAAGATAATTTAGAAGACCGAATTCAAATTCTCACGACAAATTTAGAAGAAGTTTTTAAAAAAGAACGTGAAGAGACAGATGAAGGCCCAACATTACAAGAAGAGATACGAGACATTATTGATCGGTATTCCACAGATATTTTTACCGATTTACAAGTGATTGATTCCCAATTTCGTGTAGTTGGTGCAGTAGGTAGTAGTGACAGAGTTGGGAAACGAATTACTGGAGATAGTGATATTGACGGTGCATTACAATTTAGTCTTGAAGCAGAAGATAGGTTCCGTACTCGATATACTAATGATCGAACGATTCGAAAGACAGTACCTATTATAGATTCTGAAACCGAAACGCCAATTGGGGTACTCCAAGTGGATGCATCCATTGAAGAAATTTATGAGCAGTTAGAGCAAACGACTAAGATATTCTTAAATGCGACAATGATTGCGTTACTCGTGTCTGTTGTGTTAGGGATTTTAGTAGCGAGATCTATTACAAAGCCTATCCAAGAAATGCGTAAACAAGCAACCATTATGGCTAGAGGAGATTTCTCCAAAAGGGTAAATGTATATGGTACAGATGAAATTGGCCAATTAGCAATGACATTTAACAATATGAATGACAAATTGATGCTTGCTAATCAGACAACAGAAGAAGAAAGACGAAAGCTGAGTTCTGTGCTTGCGAATATGTCTGATGGTGTCATTGCAACAGACGAAAAGGGACGCATTTCTTTAATGAATGACCCTGCTACACAACTGATCGGGATTCCTTTTGAAGAAGCAAAAGGTCGCCTCATTGTAGAAGTATTACAGCTTGAGGATAAAGTCATTGATGTGAAGGAATTAGAAGAGACTGGTTCTCTTACGATTGATTTTAGTACAGAGGAAGAGTTGTTTTTAGTTAAAGCGAGCTTCTCGATTGTACAAGATGAAGAAGAGACCTTCACTGGTTTAATTACAGTAATCAGTGATGTAACAGAACAGGAAAAGGTAGAAAGAGAACGCCGCGAATTCGTATCGAACGTGTCACATGAATTGCGTACACCACTTACGACAATGAGAAGCTATTTAGAAGCATTAACAGATGGTGCGTGGGAAGATAAGAACTTAGCACCACAGTTTCTTGAAGTGACACAAAATGAGACAGAACGAATGATTCGATTGGTGAATGACTTATTACAATTATCAAAAATGGATCATAAAGAGAGCGGAATGAATGTTGTCCAAATAGACATCATCCAGCTTGTAAACCATATTCTGGACCGATTTGAAATGAACAAATTAGAACATATTGGAATTAGGAGAAAGATACCGCGCGAAGAAATTCTAGTATGGATTGATCCAGATAAGATTACCCAAGTTATTGATAATATCATGTCAAATGCGATTAAATATTCACCTGAAGGCGGAAAAATCACCTTACAAGTGGCGAAAGAACGCAACCGAATAAAGATTAGTATCCAAGACCAAGGACTTGGAATTGCCCGTGAGAAAGTCGACAAAATCTTTGATCGATTCTATCGTGTGGACAAAGCAAGGTCACGTGAATTAGGTGGAACAGGGCTTGGACTTGCGATTTCCAAAGAGATTGTAGAAGCACATCATGGCCATATTTGGGCAAGTAGTATAGAAGGACAAGGAACGACCATTTACTTTACTTTACCACTAGTTGTTAGAAAGCGAGGTGGTAGGTCATGAACATAGAATTTATCAAAACAATTGTATTATATTTCTTAGTTGGTCTGAGTCTATTGTTAACTGTTGCTATTTGGAATTTCCAAGGTAATTATAATTACGAAGGTGTGGAGAATCCGACAAGTGATGCCCAATTAGGTGGGGTAGAAATATCTAAGCAAGAGATCATCCAACCAGATCAAATTATTTTTCATTGGAATAATGTCGCACAAGGTCTTGAAGATAAGACGAAGGAACTAAATGTATTTCGTGATATTACAGATTTAAGATTATATAATTTTCGAATTGCAGAAGAGAGTGCGGTAATTGATGAGGCTGTCAATCGAGTAGAGATTAAATTCCCTACATCGATGCCATCTAGCTTTATTAACGATATTTTTACAATTGATGAACAAATTTTGATTGATTCGGAATTCGATAGTATTATTTTATATTTAAATGAAGACAGAACGAATAATCATGTCGTCTTTAATAATAGTGATCCATATGCAATTGATATTCTTGCAAATATCCAAAATCTCCCACAAATTATCTCGTATTTTGATCAATTGAATGTAGTGGAACAATTTATCACTTATTTACCTGTAGAATTGCGCTTTAATCGGACAATCTATATCCCGAATGAAGTGAAGTTGAACGGGAAGAAGTTCAGCTATACATCGATTAATCCTGATGCGAATTCGTTACAGAGCATCTTTTTCTGGAATCCGTCGAATGTAAAGAGTTCCACGAATCCAGACGGTGGCAAGACGTATTCAGATAGTTCTCGTGAGATGGTAGTCAAAGGGTATGCAATGGAATATACAAATTTCTTTACTGCAGAAAAGTCTACCATTGACTCAAGCGAAAATGCGAGGGAAGGCAATCTTGGGGAACAAGTTTTTACAAATGCAATTAATTATGTGAACTATCATAAAGGTTGGTTAGTAGAAGAAGGAATTGACTATCGATTATCTGACCTTAATCCATTGTTGCAAGAAGTTGAATTTCGTATGATTTACAAAAATCATCCGGTCTTCTCTAATCAAGGGTTAGCGACAATGTTCATGAAATTCCATGACTTAAGTCTATACCAATATGCTCGACCATTGATGAAATTGACGCAATCGTATGACAGAGCAGAAACAAACTTAATGAGTGGGGAACAGTTAGTCGACTATTTAGAACAAAATGAAATGTATGAGTTAGATCAAATTCTAGATATCCAATTAGGTTATCGGATTGAACAACAGGCAGGTGCGCAAGTATTTGATTTAATTCCTACATGGTGTGTGGAAACAGTACAAGGTTGGCAGATGATTACGAGCGAGATGTCCATGTCTAACTACCAAGGAGGGTATGGAAATGCAATGGGGGCAAATTAAGACACTATTTATATTATGTTTTCTCATTTTAAATATCTTTCTTTTACGCCAATTTATTACGGGTCAAGAGGAAGAATACGCTGCAGCACCTGATGTGGAAGTGAATTTACAAGATAACTTGAGTGGGTTAGAGGATGTGCCAGAGAGTCCGAAAGAAGCATCTATGTTATATGCAAAAAGGAAAGAAATTACTGAGGAAGACATAAAGGAATTAGAAGGGCTTGAGAATCAAGAAATTGTCGTCGTGGATCATCATCTCATCTTATCCCAATTAGATAAACCTGTACCTTTTGATATAGAAGAAACAGAGGAGAATATTCGCACACATATTTGGAATGATGAGAGTTACAATTTTGAAGATTATTCCTTAGATACAGACACAAATACGTATATCTTCTTCCAAAAGATTGAGGAGCCGATTTTTTATAATCAAAGTGGTGCATTACTCGTTCGTGTCAATGACAAAGGGGAAATGACCCATTATGTCCAAACAATGCTAGAGAAAGCAGAAGAGCAAGAAGAAGAGACATATGGGGTGCAAGAACCACTCACGATTATTACGAATTTATTTGAGAAAGGTAATATTATCTCTGGTGCGACGATTTCTGACGTGACATTTGGGTACCAGAACTTATTGCCATTACCTGATGGCGTTCAAGTACTCACACCAACATGGGAAATTGAAGTGAATGATGCGAATTACTTTTATGCCAACGCAATTGAAGGTCATATTCTAACAAGAGATGAGAAGAGCTTCGTCGTAGAGATGAATAAGACCATTCAGAATTATACATTAACTCAAAAGAATACATTGCGACCTCTCAATGAGGAATTAGATGCAGATGATGCTGCAATGTTAATCAACACGTGGTTACAGAATATGGAGACAACAAATGGAGTGAAAACAGATGACACTACACTTTAGTGTATTAGCATCCGGTAGTTCGGGGAATGCTTTTTATATCGGTACAGAAAAAGAAAAAATATTAGTTGATGCTGGCTTAAGCGGGAAGGAAATGACTAGGCTTTTTGAACATATTCAGATTAATCCAAGTGAGTTATCAAGGATTTTAGTTACACATGAACATAGTGATCATATTAAAGGCCTTGGCATTTTCGCGCGTAAGTATAATCTACCAATCTATGCAAATGAAAAGACTTGGAAAGCGATGGAACATTCCCTTGGTAAGTTAAGTGTTGACCAGAAATTTGTATTTAATATGGAAGAGACAAAGACATTCTGTGACATAGATGTTGAATCCTTTGCCGTGTCTCATGATGCAGCAGAGCCGATGTTTTACGTATTTCACCATAACGGGAAAAAGGTAGCGCTCGTAACGGACCTTGGCTATGTATCGGAACGAATTAAGAAAACAGTAGAAGGTGCAGATGCGCTTGTGTTTGAAGCAAATCACGATGTCGGCATGTTACAAATGGGTAGATATCCATGGAGTGTCAAGCGCCGAATATTAGGTGATATGGGGCATGTTTCGAATGAAGATTGTGCATTAGCATTAACTGACATTATAAATGATCAAACAAAGCGTATTTATTTAGCACATTTAAGCAAAGATAATAATATGAAGGAACTTGCGAATATGTCTGTGACAAATGGTCTAAAAGAATATGGATTTGAAGTTGGGGGACGTATCACGTTACATGATACAGACCCTAAAGTACCTACACCACTGTACAATGTTGTCTAAATAATATTCATCTAAATAAAAGGTGAAAGGTGACGATATATGGGATATTATGATGATCATTACCCGAAACGAACAGGAAGAAAATCTAGCTGGCTCACCCCACTTATTGTTGGAATCGTTCTTGGTGCATTTTTATTTGCACTTGTTCTACCAGCACTTGTGAAATATGACTTATTGCCATATGAAGTAGTTGTTGGAGAGAAGGAATCACCTGGAATTCCAATCGATGAGAAGGATCACAACAATACAACGACAGAACAAGTCAATGTAGATATTCAATCAAATATTACAGAGATTGTGGCAAATGTTGCTCCAGCTGTTGTTGGTGTCATTAATATTCAAGCTCAAGGCAGTCTTTTTGTAGAGGAGTCAGGTGAATCTGGGACAGGCTCTGGAGTGATTTATAAAGTGGAAGGTGACAAAGCATTTATTGTGACAAATCATCATGTGATTCAAGGGGCAGATGAAGTAGAAATTATTTTATCAGATGAATCCAATGTCCCTGCTGAAATTATTGGGAGTGACTTATTCACAGATTTAGCTGTCATCTCTATGGATGCACAGTATGCGGAGAAAGTGATGGAGCTTGGTACATCAGAAAATGTACATGTTGGGGAACCAGCAATCGCAATTGGGAATCCATTAGGCATGCATTTGTCAGGCTCTGTTACCCAAGGCATTATTAGTGGAAAACAACGCGCCATTCCACAAGACTTCAATGGAGATGGACGAGCAGATTGGCAAGCAGAAGTTATTCAAACAGATGCAGCCATTAACCCTGGGAATAGTGGTGGAGCACTACTCAATTTAGAAGGAAAACTAATCGGAATCAATTCCATGAAGATTGCACAGTCTGCTGTCGAGGGGATTGGATTCGCGATCCCGATTGATGATGCCATCCCGGTCATGGAAGAGTTAGAACAAACAGGTGAGGTAACAAGACCATTTTTAGGTGTGGAAGCATATGCTTTAACAGAAGTTGCAGAGGTTGAATGGGAAAGAAGTCTTAACTTACCAAAAGAAGTGGAAAGCGGGATCTATATTCGCAGTGTAGAACCAATGTCACCAGCAGAACAAGGTGGCTTACAAGCATATGATGTCATCACAGAGTTAGATGGCGAACAAGTTTCTGACATTGTAGATTTGCGCAAGCATTTATACGATAAAAAAGTGGTAGGCGAAGATTTAGAAGTAACGTTTTACCGTGACGGAGAAAGGCAACAGACAACTGTCCAATTATCAACATTATCTTACTAAAAATATGTGGATAAGAGAATAACATTTCTTTTATCCACAATTTTTGTTTAATTATCCACAATTTGTGGATGAAAGCAAAAATCATGTATATATATAGTATTAGAATACACGTTCTATACGATATATGTATAAGAAAATGTGAGTATGTGGATAACTTTGTGGATATAACCCGATTTATAGTTATTAACATGTGAATAAATCAAAATCAATCAAATAAAGTAACATTTGATTTATCGATAAATTAATTGTATCTTTAAACTAGAAAATAAAGAGATAAAGGTGGATATAATATGTATAATGAACCGATTTTTTACAACCGATCTTCCAAGAACGTATTTGGGGAGGCCAAAAATTACATACAGAATTCCAATATACGATTCCATATGAAAAAACTGGTGAAGCATGGGCAATTTCTGCACATCCAAATGGTCCAAGTAAAATTACGAATGGCCCATTAGAAGGTAAGACACTATTACATGCGTGGGAAGAACATGGGGAATTATTTAACAAAGCACCCTCCAATACCGAAGCATATCCTTTATTAATTAAAATTTTGGATGCAAATGATCAATTATCTGTACAGGTGCATCCTGACGATACGTATGCTAGAGAAGTAGCAAATGAGCCTTATGGAAAGACAGAGTGCTGGTATGTATTAAGTGCAGATGAAAATGCAGAATTAATTATTGGTCATCATGCAACAACGAAGGAACAATTAGAACAGTGGATGGATGAAGGTAATTGGGATCAATTATTACGTAAAGTAAAAGTAAAGGCAGGCGATTTTGTCTATGTTCCGAGCGGTACGATTCATGCTATCGGAAAAGGCATTGTTATTCTAGAAACACAACAAAGCTCTGATATTACGTACCGTGTCTATGACTATGATCGAACAGATGCGAGCGGAAATACACGTGAATTGCATATGAAACAAGCAAAAGATGTAACGATTGTTCCACATGAAACACCAGTATTGCATCAAACGGTAGAAGAAGAAGCAGGTTACGCAAGCAAAAAATTAGTGGAAGAACAATATTTCACTGTATACCACTGGAATCTACATGGTGTAATGGAGCAAACTCGCACACACGACTTTCTTCAATGTAGTGTAGTAGAAGGTGAAGCAACATTAACGGTGAATGGTAAAACATTTACTGTAGCAAAAGGGGATCATTTTATTATTCCACATACAGTAGATACATTTACATTGGACGGGAAAGCGGAATTAATTGTGTCACATACGTAATGGCATGTGATGATATAGAATGGGGAAAACTATCTGTTGAGTTGGCAGGTAGTTTTTTTATTTGATTGGGGGGGATTGGGTTTGTGTGTGGGGGATGGGAATTCGTGCGTGGTGTGGGTAATCCCAGTGTGGCTGAGAGAATTCGTGCGTGGTTGTGGGTAATTCCTGTGTGGCTGAGAGAATCCCTGTGTCGTGCGGTACAACCTTCCATTAATCATCTCATTCATTTCACCCTTTGTAAAATTTATGTAAATTCAATCGGGACTACATTCCTATTCAATCATGTGTTCTATATAATGAATATATAGAGATTAATAGGGGGAAAGTCTTATGTTTTTGGATAAATTAACGATTAAAATGCGCATAATTGCATCTTTTAGCATATTTCTAATGTTATTTATGATATTTGGGATGTGGAATGTAGAGGCATTTAAATCCATAGCGCAAGAGAATAAAGAGATGGAAGAAAAGCATATTCCATTTTTACTTACATCAACAGAGACAAGTAAACAAATGTACAAGTTACATACAACACTCCAGGAAATCGCACGTCCATCGATGGGCATTACCACATTAAATTTAGAAGAAGAGGTAAGACAAGCAAGCAGTAAAATAGAAGAAAATCTAGCATTATTAGAGAGTTTCACTGAAGAAATGCACACAGATGAAATGCGAACACTCTATACCAATTATGTGACGAATTGGAAGCATTATGAGGAAGTTAGTGAAAAAGTGGTAGGAGAGGCAAAAGAGAAGAATTGGGATGTTGCACAAGATGAACAATTCAAAAGTGTCGCATTCTTTGACCAAGCGAGTTTGCAAATGGAAACGATTCAAACTGCAATCCAAAATGAGATGAAGGAACAAGCGAATGACACTGTCAATAAAAGTGAGCTAGCAATGATATCTAGTGTCCTATTCGGCGTTGTGGCGATTGCACTAGCAATTGGATTGAGTTTTATTACGCAAAGGTATATACGCCAACCGATTATGGTGATTTCGTCTTATGTGGAGCACATTGCAAATGGTGACTTATCGAAGGGTACATTAGAGATAAAAGGGAAGGATGAACTAGGTCATCTAGCAAAAGGTGTGACAATAATGAAAGATGCGATCCACTCTATTTTTTCTAATATTAAAACGCACCATTCTCATACAACAGTGACAGCAGATCAATTGTATGAACAGATGCAACATGCATTAGAAGGTATGGAAAAGGTCGCTGCTTCGATGGATGAGATGGCAATAAAATCTCAAGAGCAAGTAAGTGAAATCTCGAATTCTGCGACACTTTTGCATAATGTGAAGGATGTGGTGGAAGGTGTGTCGCATGTGGCAACAGAAATGCAACAATTAAGTGATGAAGTAAAAGGTGCGACGGCAAGCGGGCTTCGTGATATGGACGTGATGCAAGAGAATACGGACAAAATGGAGCAGAGTATGGGACAATCTGTCGAAGCAATGAGTACACTCGATGAGCAAATGAATCAAATTGATAAAATTATTCAAACAATTGAGTCAATGGCGAGTCAAACCAATTTGTTAGCACTAAATGCCCAAGTAGAAGCAGCACGTGCTGGTGAATATGGCAAGGGATTCGGTGTGGTAGCAGATGAAGTGAGGCAATTAGCAGATCAATCCAAAATTGCAACAAAGGAAATTACTGGAATGATTCAATCGATTAAGCAACAAAAGGACCATGTTAGTGCAAATATGGAAAAGACGAAACAGCATACGATCGAAAATCGCACGAATATGGAGAGAACGTACAAGCAATTTAAAGCAATTGACCAAATGGCGACAAATGTATCGACACAGAATATTACGATTGCCATGCAAATGAAAGAAGTAAGTGAAAAGGTGAAGGAAGTCATGGAATTTTCGCGTAAAGTGAAAGGAACAGCAGATCATCATGCATCACATGCCCAGACAATAGCTGCAATCACACAAGAGATGCAAGCAATTGTTGGAGAAGTACATGCAGGTGTAAAAGATGTGACAGACTCTAGCCAACAATTGCAACAACAAATGGACAGGTATCAATTAACTTAAAGAGGTCTTTCTTATATTAAGTCAGATATATACATAGGTGTGGGCCCATCTTCTTTTGTAAAACCTAATTTTTCATAAAAATCGACTACATTCGGATAGGAAATGAGCACTTTTGTTTGGAAGCCACTATATTTCTTTAGCATCCTGTGCATCATTTCTTTTCCAATACCTTTTCCGTGATAGGTTGGGTCTACTAATACGTAATGGAAATAGGCAGTTAAAGCACCGTCTGATAAAGCGTTCGCTAATCCTACTAAACGATTTCCGTCCCATGCTGTGATGACAGTATGGGATCCTTTGATTGCCTCTACTAATTGTTCAGGAAATTTGGCTGATTCCCATTCTACAGCCTTGAATAATGCAGTAAGATTCTCCTCTGTAATGTGATCAATTGACATGGTGTATTGTAGTTCCATTGATATGCCTTCTTTCTCTAGTTTTTTAAACAGTCTCTCGTTCGATTAACTTCACTTGTATCTCTTTATGAGCGGATGGTTTGGACATGATTGCTTGTAAAAAAAGATTTTTGCCCATTTCCACTAATGGAATTTCTAATGTAGTCAAATGCATGATTTTGGCAATTGGTTGATTATCAAAGCTAATAATAGCCAAATCGTGAGGAATCGTAATCCCCTTTTCACGACAATATGTCATAATACCTGCAGCAAGAATATCATTGGTTACTAATAGAGCTGTAGGGGGATCTTCTAGTGTTGTTAATCGCTCCACGACTTTGACCCCATCTTCAAATCCTAAACAATTATAGAAAATGTACGATTCCTGGAATGGTAATCCATGTTGTTGTAAAAAGTCACGGTATGCTCGCTCTCTCTGTGTACTATTTGTACCTGTCTTCCTGTATAAGGAATACCCAATTTTGCGATGTCCGTGTTCGTACAAATAGTTCAGCGCATCTAAAAAGCATTGGTAGTGATTAATGAAGGTGGAGGAGACAGGGTGCTCTCTTGCATCTTCACATAATACGATCGGCCCGTATTGGATATAGTCATTCAGAATAGACCAATCGACACTTCTTGAACAGATAATCAATGCATCAATTTGCTTTGTTTGGAGCATCTCTAATGCTTCTAGCTCACGTTCTTCTTCATAATTGGTTTGAAATATCACGAGCTTATAATTATTTTTGACAGCTTCATTCGCAATCCCTTCTATTAATAGACCAAAGTAAGGATGGTTCGTAAATGGAATGATGACGCCAATCAGAAATGTCTTCCCTTTACTTAAATGGACGGCATTCATATTTCTTTGGTAATGGAATTGCCTCATTGCTTCTAGTACTGCTTCCTTCTTCTCCTTACTCACATATGGATGCTGATTCAGCACACGGGAGACTGTGGAAACAGACACACCTGCTGCTTTGGCGATGTCTTTAATATTTGCCATCTCGCTCCTCCTTTTCTCCTTATTTGAAAATTATGCTTGCTATGGTACGCGTTTCATAGATTACACTGACATTAATTATAAAGGAGGGGAAGAAAATGTCTTTCATTATAGGGATGTTGAGTATTATTGTACTATGTAGTGTCATTCTATTGTTTGCCATGTTCCCGATTAAAGAATATGAAAGAAGTAAACACGGGAAAAGCATGAAGCCTACGAATTATTTTGATAGTTTATTTGATGTGTATGCCAAAAGTGTCTATGATACGAGACCATTGCATGAGAAGGATTAGGAAGAAAGGCATCTTAATCCGTTCTTACAAACATCGGTATTCACCATATGTAGTTGGCGAATACCGAGTATACTTATTTTTATGCTAGAATTTGGTTGATTCGTTTGATTTCTTCGTCTGTAAAATGTGTATGTGACAATGCACGGACATTCTCTTCGATTTGACTTGCACGACTTGCTCCGATTAATGCAGATACGACAGACTTTTGTTGTAATACCCAGACAAGTGCCATTTGAGCGAGGGATTGTCCACGTTCTACTGCAATATCATTTAGCTGCTTCACCTTTTGCAATACATGTGAAGAAATATCCTTTTCATTTAAGAAAGGAATATGGTCTTTCGCTGCACGGGAGTCTTTTGGAATACCTGACAAGTACTTATTTGTGAGTAGTCCTTGTGCTAGTGGAACAAAGGCAATACAGCCGACCCCATGCTGTTCTAAGACATCTGTTAATCCTTGTTCAATGGTACGATCAAGCATGGAATATGCTGCTTGATGGATGATAAAAGGTGTTTTTTGTGCTTCTAATATCTCTACAGCTGCTTTTGTTTGTTCTGCATCATAGTTAGAAATCCCGACATACAGCGCTTTTCCTTGGCGTACAATCTGATCTAATGCAAGCATCGTCTCTTCAAGTGGTGTGTCTGGATCTGGACGATGGTGATAAAAGATATCGACATAATCTAGTCCCATGCGTGTGAGGCTTTGGTCTAAACTTGAGATTAGGTATTTACGTGAACCCCAATCGCCATATGGCCCGTCCCACATACGATAGCCTGCTTTTGTTGAGATAATCAGCTCATCACGGTAGCTAGCTAAGTCTTCTTTCATGATACGTCCAAAGTTACTTTCAGCAGATCCTGGTGGTGGCCCGTAATTATTTGCAAGGTCAAAATGGGTAATACCAAGGTCGAATGCTTTAAATAACATCTCGCGTTGGTTCTCGATAGCGTCATTGTCACTAAAGTTGTTCCAAAGTCCAAGAGAGATTGCAGGTAATTGAATACCAGACTGGCCACAGCGATTATAGATCATCTCTTCATAACGTTTCTCATCAGCTATATACGTCATCTCTATTCCTCCAATATATTAAATTAGTATCCTACTTCTACAGCAGCGTTTACAATATACATTAAGTCATTCTTATCATCTTTATCTTCTAAGAGGATGCCAGATGTTGTTGCCATTCCACCATCTATTACTTCTACAGTGACTGTGCCATATGGAATCTCTTCTTTGACACGCTCGATATCTACTAATTCTTTATCACATGGCACGGCTAGACGCACATTCACTTTCATGTTATGTAAGTCGTGGTCTGGTAAGTAATCTTTAATCCCTGGCATGGAATTAAAATGAATGGCGTTCTCTACTGCACGTACACATGCTTTCGTAATATTCTGCCCATGTACGTCCGTGCCTGTTCCTGTTTCTATGAAAATAATTTTCTCCATGCAATCGCCTCCATTTCTTTTTATATGTACTTTTAGATTAAGGGAAATGCTAAGTAAAATCAAATATGCTCACTCGTGATTATGCGAATATTTTGGTACACTAAGAGAAAGAAAGTACGGAAAGGATTACTTATACATGATGAAAATTACAATCGTAGCAGTAGGAAAGCTGAAGGAAAAGTATTTAAAACAAGGGATAGCAGAATACACGAAAAGGCTTGATGCATATGCCAAAGTCAAAATCATCGAAGTCCCTGATGAAAAAGCACCAGAAAATATGAGTGAAGCAGATCAGGAAACCGTGAAAAGAAAAGAAGGCGAACGAATTCTGTCGAAAATTTCCCAAGATGCCTACGTTATTTCCCTGGAAATAATGGGGCAAATGTTAACCTCCGAGAAATTTGCCGAAAAATTAGAGCAACTAATGGTAACAGGAAAAAGTAAAATTGTCTTCGTCATTGGCGGATCGCTCGGATTGAGTCAAGAAGTGATGGATCGAAGTGATTATGCGATGTCTTTTTCCAAAATGACATTTCCCCATCAGTTGATGCGGTTGGTGTTGGTGGAACAGGTTTATCGGGGGTATAGGATTATTAGGGGGGAACCGTACCATAAATAAGGGTAAAATATTAAGGGAAGATAAGGCTTCCCTAAAGTTTTCCTCCTTTGAAAATTGCTCTTCCATGAAGGTTGTATCGAGAGGTGCAATGCAGTTTATTTCAGACATTTTATTAATTAAGACACTAGAGCTACCTTGTAAAGCCTCAATGGTGAAGTCAAACATCAAATTGATACACTTGATTTGTCTGCCTTCCTTATGAGATACCCTTTCTTTGGTTATTTGGATATCCTTTATAAAGAGTGAAAGCAGCTCCTTCTTTTCTGTAGCATCTGCTTTATCCAGAAGAGTATCAATGTTTTTGAGTAGATGAGTCAGTGCTTCAGCATCGATGGGATTTTTACTGATAGTTTGTAGCTCTTTTTCAACCTTCTCTATATGACTCTCAATGGTAACGAGTTGTTTTTTCTGTTCTAGCATTTTCTTACTATAAATATCCCTTAAATCGGGATCATCCATTAGCAATGTAACTAAATTGTCTATTTGCTTTTCAGTTTTCTTTTTGTTTTTAAGCAGCCGTTTTTTCTCATCTAGTAATGGAGATTCAGCATTCAATCTCTCGTCATTCATTTTATTGACTAACCTCTCAATAAAATAGGGAAGTGTTACAATACGCTTTAATTCATTGATTACATATTGTTCAGCCTTGTCCGCATTTATGGTATGGGCTTGGCATGCAGTTCTACCTTTGTTTTTATACTGACCACATTGATAAAGTCTATATTGTTTGCCATTTTTACCCCTGGACTTTGCTGCAGTCATTCCATATCCGCATTCGGGACAACGAAGTAATCGACCTAAGAAGTATGGTTTTGACGATTGTGCTGGACGGAAGGAGCGTGTTTTCAATTTTTGCTTCACTTGATTCCAAAGCTCCATCTCGATTATTGGAGTATGTATGCCATCTCTTATGATCGGATTATCATTTTTACCTTTTCTTCTTTTCTCAGACCAATTTTCATGCTGATTATAACGGATTTTTCCTATGTATAATGGATTCTCTAAAATACCTTTAATAGTAGCAATGGAGAAATCCTTCTTCTTTTTTGTTTTATAACCAAGCTTGTTCATTTCATAAGCAATTTTCTTATAGCCATGGCCTTTACTTGCTAAGATAAATATCTCTTTTACAATCTTTGCTTCATCTTCATTGATGATAAGTTCCTTGTTAATCACATCATAACCAAGTACTATTCCACCATTCCACATTCCTTGATTAGCTCGTTGATTCATTCCCATCTTAACACGATCAATTATCGTTGCCCGCTCCATTTCAGCAACAGAACTCATTACTGTGTAGAACATCTTTCCACCAGGTGTAGTAGTATCAATATTCTCTGAATAACTCATTAGTTGAACATTGTGGCGTTCAAGAGTTTCAACAATTTCAAGCGAATCCCTTGTTTTACGTGCCAACCGGTCTAGTTTATATGTTATAACAGTATCAAATTCTCCATTTTTTGATTCCTTCAGTAGACGTTGCATTTGTGGTCTACCCTGAATACTTTTTCCACTTCTCCCCTCATCGATATATTCATCAATGATCTGAATGTCACGTTGTTTTGCATAATCGTAGAGAAGCTGTTTCTGTGCTTCAATACTGTATCCTTCTGTTGCTTGTTCCTCTGTACTTACTCGTGCGTAGATTACTCCTTTAATCATTAAAACTCCTCCTTCAAAAGCGATTTTTTTCGTTGCCAGCTACATCACTCTTAGACAAAATACTTTCAATAATAGATGCCAGTTGATCTAAGAATGCCTCCCTCTTTCGATCATCTGCCTCAAGTTCCCCAATCATGTTGTGGCTTGGGTATTCCACCATGTTAAATCCACTCCTATAAGTTTCGTTGTTTGTTACTTCTTCTTATTAACAAGAAGGTTTATTAACTCTCCAGATGACAACAACTTGTTTTGAGAATTGATGATTTGACGGGCCTCATGTAATGGGTGATTAGCCTTAGAACTATCAAAATTCCCTTGAGTCAGAGAAGTGGTCTCCATTAGCATTCGTGAGATTAAACGCTCCATTTCAAAATCAGTAATGTCTTCTTTGAAATGAATGTGGTAAATAGGCTTAAATTCATTTTTGCCTAGGCAATGATAAAGCAAGATTCCTTTCGTATCATCAAAATCGAAATAGCTTTCATCCTCATTACTCTCATTATCTTCGACTGCGATAACTAATTCATCTACATCATCAAAGTCGATATCAGTCTCTATTACTTCAGGTATGCCAATAGAAAACAATCTTTCTTCGCCCAGATAAAATTCGTCTGTAACAGATTCCAGAGGAACTCTATATTCTTGAGTTAACTTATGAATCAGCTGAAAAGATGGGTTTTTAGAATCGCCTCTTTCAATTGCTGAAATTGACTGTGGTGCAACACCAATTCTGGATCCAAGTGAGGTTATAGTGTAATCAGATCCATGGTACTGTACCATGTGTTGTCTAAAAAAACGTAGTCGTTCACCTAATGTACATTCTTTAAGGTGTTTAAAATCATATGAGTCAATATTAATTGCAGACAAAACAGCACCTCCTAATAATTATTTCTTGAATTAATACTAACACTATTATAATATAAATGCAAATACACGGGTTATAATCCATTATATTTTAATAAAAGGAGACGTTTATGAATTTAAATAGCTTTAAGGTGAAGCCAGAGGACTTAACAGGAGTTAATCAGTTTAATGTTTCAACAAACGGCCAATTTATTATCCAAAGGAAAATCTTTTCCGACATTTATCCTGATTTTCCGGATCTTAAAACGTTTAAATTATACATCTATTTGTGTAAGTCATATGAATGGAAATACCAAAGAGTAAAGAAGGCAAAAGCCCAAATGCAATTGGACTTGAAGTTGAGTCGTAATGAACTAAATAAGGCCTTAGATTGGCTGGAGGTAAACTATTTTATTGCGAGAACCAATTCCCATAAACAGCAAATGTATCAGACTGAATTATTAACTGCACCTGATTATGATCCATTTACGAACACTTATATAAGCTGTAATTCAATACCATTCTATACAAGTAATCTAAAGCAAAGGAATCAAGGGTTTATTATGGTGCCGGCGGATGCTGTTACAAATAGAATGCTGGAGAACACATCCACAGCAGATAGAACATGGACTTATACAAAGTTAAAAGTATATCTACTTTTATATGCAAATTGCTGGTTGAGCTATTTTGGAGGAGTAAATCCTGAATCTATACACGTAGAAATAGATTCCATACACGTAGATCCTTCTTTCTATTACAATGTTAAAAAATCAGAGGTACAGGTAGTTAATACAATAAAGCTGTTACTGACTATGGGTTTATTTAAGGTTGTAAAGGTTTGCTTTGTAAAAGGTGAGTATATAGGGGATAGTCTATTAGTATCTACTCGAAAAGGTATAAAGGAATGTTATGTTTTACGACCATATCATTTATCAGCAAAAAAAGTGAACAACAAAGAGTTAGATAGCAAAAGGGGAAGTATGATTCTATGACATACAAAAAGATAAAAGCAAGGATAATGGATAGGAATGTATTAATAGAACATGATGGAGGAAGTCATATACTTTTACATGATCAACCATTGGAAATGCCACATACTAGCTCAAAAGGAACTAATCGATTGCAAAGTACTTCAATGATGGACTTTCAAGGAAAGATATCGATGGTTTTACGTGCAATAGCAAGCCAAAAGGGGGTTATACTTCCCCTCCTGAAAGGTGAATATGGGGTAGAGATTAATATTTCAACACCAAGGGCACGCAAAGAGCTTCCAATAATAGAATCAGTGAAAGCTATTATAGATGCAATTAACAATGAAATAGTCTCTAATGATGCGGAAATCTATTCTTTAAGGGTAAACTTGTACTCAAGTAAACCGGGTTCAAGAATGAGGGCGAGCATGCCTTATGACAGTATTGACCTTCGTATTTATGACGTGGTGACTCAAACCACGAAACTTCAGTTTAACGGTCTTACTACCTATATTGTGTCAAAGAGCAATCCAATACTTTCTGGTGGCTTCGATGATGAGAATTTCTATCCGCACATCGAGCTGTTACATCAACCAATTAGAGAACTACTTTACAAAGATGGATTTGAAATAGCGGCTGCAAATCATTATGCAGTAAAACTACACTTTAATGGAGCGATACAATCAAAGGACTTAGATAACATGGCAAAGACCTATTTGTCGATTTTATATGGAACACAAATAGTAACACCATTTAACATTGTTAAACTTGAACTATCAAAAGAGCATGTATCAAATTCTATCGGCTACATTGATATACGAGTAGATTGTAATAGTATGCAACCATAGATAAAGTCATGTATATCAAGTAATCACTACACACTTACTTACTAGTATTATGCAACATATACTAGAGGTAATACTATTATTTTAAAATTCAATGTTACAATTACGGCATTTTACGGATATATACAAAGTGAGTGGGATTATTAGGTTATTCTATAGTTTATAAGATATATACGTAATTTGTAAAAATCCCTTAGTATCAAGGCCTATACCGTGATTAGGTGGTAGTACCTAATAAGAAGGAATTGTATTTGGCTAACTTTAGCCCATAACTTGATGATATTAAAATAAAGTCAGTGATGGCGCAACTTCTAGCACCTTCACTGACTTTCTTGAAAAATTTTTTATAGATATCCTTTTTCTTTCAAACTAGTATATTTCTCATGGCCCACAATGATATGATCCAAAATCTCAATACCCATCATCTTTCCAGCCTCACCTAGACGTTTTGTTACATTAATGTCTTCCATGCTTGGTGATGGGTCATATCAATAGTAAAGTGTTAAAAATATTATTAAATCAATTGCTTCACTTTAACTACATGTCCTTAAAGTGAACCACATATTTGATGGTAGTTAATTCAAAATCGTAGAATTATGCTCGATTGTGGAGTATGTAAAAACATAATCAACTAATTTTAGAAATAATTATTTCTCTATACATTCCATTCATCATTACAGGTTTATCTTTTTCTACCCTTAAATCATTATTATTTCTGAGGTACAACTCTTCAAAATTCAATCCTATATCTGTTCCTAAGACTCTAACAAAGGGTCTGATTATTTTTTTTGATAACGAAAGTTTTTTATTTTTAGGAGTAAATTTATCGAAAATAATTATTTTCCCACTTTGGTTTAAAACTCTGACCATTTCTTGAAAACACTTATCTGCATCAGGTACTACTGAAAGGATTAAACTTCCAACTACATAGTCGAACGATTTATTGTTAAACACCATATTTTGAGCATCCATTTCTAAAAAAATAATAGGGGTATTTATAAATTTTGGGTATTCGGATTTTATGGTGGAAAAGGGCTTATAAATCACCCTTCTCCAAATTCTTAATAAGTGTGGAAAAATCGACACCAAAGTTGTCTGTAATGTCGTGATCATTCACTTCATACCAATTGAAAGTATCGTATAACATAGCTTTATTGAAAGCACTTGAATTAAATCGTGGCTTACGCTTTTTATGGAGCTTCTCATTGAAAAGGATTTTGGCTCGTAAGGCATCAAACGAGTAACCTCTACCCATTCGCTCTACCTGCCTAATAATGCTGTTAATTGACTCCGTATAAGCATTAGTGAGCCTTTTATCAAAGTAGTTGAATATTTCGACATGCCAGTTGTCTACGGCTCTCACGAGGTCTTTATATGCGTCTTTAGAGTTGCTGGACATACAACGGTGTCTCCATTGACTATAACGAAGATGACCTTCATCTGGATCAGGAGTATCCCATATCCAGTAAAACTCTTCTTTGAGTTCATAGGCTTCTTTTAAAGCAGGAAGATTACCTAACCAAGTATCTAAGAGGAATGATTCACGTTCATTTAGATCGTGTTTACGCTTTAGAAGGATAAACCTTTCACGCATAAGGGTACGTCTTTCTTTTTGGCTCATATGGGCTTTCAAAGACTTTCTGACGTTATCTAAGGCTTGATTAGCCATTCTAACTACATGAAACTTATCTACGACAACTTTAGCGTGTGGAAGGATAGTGTTCACTGCGTCTTTGTAGGGCTTCCACATATCCATTGTGACGTACTCAATGTAAGTCCTGTCACTGATTTCTGAAAGACGTTGGATGACTGTTTCCTTGTTACGGTTAGGCTTGATGTCATAAATAGTCCTGCGTTCAATATTAGTCAATACAAGCCGAGGTCTACGGATAATATGTATCTCGTCTATCCCAAGCCACTTAGGAGTTTCAAACTGGTATTCACGTTCTTTGAGTGCCACATAGTCCTTAAAAACGTTCCTAATGGTTTTCTCGTCAACACCAACGCTTTCTGCGACTTCTACAAAGGTCTTAGACATGGATTGCTCTTGAATGGACTTTAAAAGCCTTTTGGTCATACTACGCTTTTCATCTACAGATATTAGGCGTTCCCAGAAGGTAGATCCGCATTCACGACACTTGTATCGTCTACGGTTCAATTGTAAGCCCACTCGCTTTAAACGAATGGGCAAATCCATAATTAGTTGATTTCTTGAACTGTGTTTGTACAACTTGTCAAAACCACATTCAGGACAACGTTCAGGTGGTCCGACTGCTTCAACTTTAAACATCATATCGGTTTCATTTTCTTGTGGCGGTTCTATTGTTTTAATGTCTGGTAGGGATAATAAGTCTGACATATTATTCATCCTTTATTACTCTGCGGTGTTAAGGTATCAATTATAGATTTGATGTCGAAATCATCAGTGTTAAATTATTTTTGTGACCACAAATGCACTTAGAAAATCCCTTAAAGCATTAGCTGGTTCACTTGAATAGGGAGTTGTAAAAAAGTTCCCTTAGCCTGCACAACAAGATAATTTCGAAATATCTTTATCGAACGTAAGTGCAGCTAATTTTAGCCCTTCAGCCATTGTTAAATATGGTGCTAGGGTTTCTGTTAAATCTTCTATCGTTAAGCCAAATTTAACAGCTAATGATGCTGCATAGATGACATCTCCTGCATTCTCAGATACAATATGAACCCCTAATACTTTTAGTGTTTCTGCATCTGCTACTAGTTTAAATACACCGGTTGTTTCACGGTTTACAATTGCTCTTGGAACAGCATCTAAAGGTAATACAGATGTCTTCACATCATACCCTTTCTCTTTTGCTTGTTCTTCTGTTAAACCAACCGTTGCAACCGTCGGATTCGTAAACGTAACAGCAGGAACTACCGATAAATCTATTTTTTTGTTTAATCCACCAATAGCATTATCAGTAATAATTCCACCTTCATAGGCTGCTACATATACAAATTGTGGTCCTAAAGTCACATCTCCTGCTGCATAAATCTTTTCATTACTTGTTTGACCAAAATCATTGATCAGGATTTCATTATTTTTTCCAGTTTCAACACCTGCTGCACTTAAATTTAAAGAATCCGTATTTGGTTTTCTTCCAGTGGCAACAAGTAACTGATCTGATTCAATGACTTCTCTACTGCCATTTACTGTTACGTAAACCCTTTTTATCTCTCCACTTTGTTCAACACGCTCAAAAGTTGCCCCTTTGACAAGGTTTATACCCTGTTCAATTAACGCTTTTTCAACTGACTCTGAAATCTCAGGATCATACTCCTTTAAAAGTCGCTCACTTCTTTGCATAAGCGTTATTTCTGAACCTAAATGATGAAATAGTTGTCCAAGCTCCATTCCAATGTATCCTGAACCAATTACAGTTAATCGTTTTGGTATTTTCTTTAACTCAAGAAGTGTTGTACTAGTTAAATAGTCCATTTTTTCAAGTCCTGAAATTTGGGGCAACGAAGGCGATGCACCTGTTGCAATTAAAAAGCGTTTTGCAGATAACTTTGCCCCATTGACCTCAACCGTACTAGCATCAATGAATTTTGCTTCACCTTTAATTAAATCAAAATTATATTCATCAATTAAATCCATATATTTTTGATTCCGAAGTTCGCTCACCAATTTATCCTTTTGCGTGATTAAACTAGCTAAATCCACTTCTCCAGCGGATGTTTGTAAACCTATAAACGGATTGTCTTTTGATAAATGATTGATTTCCCCTGCCCTAAGAAGAGTTTTTGACGGAACACAGCCAATATTCACACAGGTTCCCCCAACCGTTCCACGCTCAATCATTCCAACTTTTGCACCGTATTCTATAGCTTTAATTGCCGAAGAAAAGGCAGCAGCACCAGAACCAATAATAAGAAGGTCATAATTGTCTTCATTAATTAACGCCACGTTTTCTAGTGATGATACTTCTTCAATTTCTCCGGCTTGGTAATTTGCTTCATCAATCGCCTTTATTGCACTTTCAACCTCAATATCATCGGGCAGTTCAAATACTGCTTCACCACGACGATAACTAGACTCAATATTTTTAGCACCTATCTTTTCAAGTGCTGATTCTACGTGTTTTTCACAACCCGTACAAGTCATTCCTGAAATGTTTACCTTAAATTTATTCATAAAAAAGCTCCTTTCGTTAATTAATCTCTCATGTTAATGTTTCTATTATTGGACACGAATGTAATTGCTTTTCATCTGGACATCGTTGTTTTAAGTCGTCTAACATAGTTTCAATTCGTTTTAAATCCTCTATTTGTTTTTGCACTTCCTTTTGTTTTTTAGAAACAAATTCGAACATATCTTGACAACGAACTTCATCTTTATCTACAACACCAAGTAATTTATAAATCTCGCTTAAAGAAAAACCAAGTTCCTGTATTCGTTTAATAAACCCAACACGCTTAACGTCATCATATGAATATATCCGATAACCAGCTTCCGTTCGGTGAGGTTCTTGTAATAAATTTTTTCGCTCGTAATATCTGATCGTTTCTTTATTAACTCCACATTTATCTGCAAACTCACTAATGCGATAAATCATCTTATTTCACCCCATGAATATTATAAACCGTGTACCATAGTACACGGTCAAGTAAATTGGACTATTTTATTTTTTTCCCAAAGTATCACTCGTATGTGATTGATACTTTTATATAATACTATTGATTATCCTAACATCCCACCAGAAAATCCGATTTAAACACCAGTTGTTTTTAAACTATTAAGAAAGTAATTCCACTATATATTCCGAAGACCCTAAATTTTTTTCTTGCCTTTCTAAGCATATCAGGTGAAAAATCAATAGCTGTTATATCTAAGTCATAATGATTTATTAACTCTAAATCAGCACCTGTACCAACACCAACAAAAAGAATTCGTTGTTCTTTATTGAATGGTATCTCTTCAAATATTTGTTTTCTTGCATTTAGAAAAATCCCTGAGTTAAAAATTCCATCATAAATTGGAGACCAAATTTTATATATTACTTTATTCCAAAAATTATTCAATTTTCACCACTCCCAAATAAAACAAAATATGAAAAGGGATAACGAAACGTTATCCCTTACATTTTCGAAAAAAGTTTTTATTCTTTACTTTTCAATAGCCTTAAACTGTTTAGTGTTACAAGTAATGTTGCTCCCATATCGGAAAATATCGCTATCCATAGCGTTAACCAACCAGGTATAACTAACAGTAATGCCACTAATTTAATTGCTAATGAGAAGGTAATATTTTGTTTTATAATCGCCAAAGCCTTACGGCTTAAATTAATGGTATATGGTAATTGGCTTAAGTCGTCTGACATTAAAGCAATATCAGCTGTTTCTAGTGCTGTATCAGTTCCAGCACCACCCATTGCCACGCCAACAGTGGAAGCTGCAAGAGCAGGTGCATCATTCACGCCATCTCCAACCATTCCCACACTTTTATGCTTTCCACGAAGTACTTTAATGAAATTCAATTTATCTTCTGGAAGCAAATCTGCTTTAATATCCGAAACGCCCACTTGTTTTCCAATCTCTGCTGCTGTTCTTTGGTTATCACCTGTCAGCATCACTGTTTCAATTCCAATGCTATTCAATTTACTGATGACTTCTTTTGATGATTCTCTAATTTCATCTGCCACTGCAATAAGAGATAGGATTTCTTGTTCCGTTCCTAACACCATGACTGTTTTTCCCAGCGACTGCATTTCATTAATCTGTCGTTCTTGATTCCTTTCAATGCTTCCATGTACTTCTTCAAAGAGATTTGGACTTCCTACATAATATAGTTCATTATTTACTTTTGCTTTTACGCCTTTACCTGTAATAGATTGAAAATCTTCAACCAATACTCCATTAAAGTTCAATCTGTTTTCTTCTGCTTTTCTCATAATTGCCGAAGCAAGTGGATGCTGTGATCCCTTTTCAATAGCTGCTGTAATAGTCATTAATTCATTTTCATTTCCACTATACGTTATGAAGTCTGTTACGGCTGGAACACCTTTTGTTAATGTTCCAGTTTTATCGAAAGCAATTGCTTTTAGAGCTCCTGCTTCTTCCAAGTGGATGCCACCTTTAATTAATACACCGTTTTTGGCCGCATTTCCTATTGCAGTAACTACGGCAACGGGTGTTGAAACAACCAGAGCACAAGGACAACCAACCACTAACACAGCTAAGCCTTGATAGACCCAAATGCTCCAATCAGCTCCAAATAGTAATGGAGGAACAACAGCAATTAAAAGAGCCAAGACGACAATAGCTGGTGTATAGTACTGTGCAAATCTATCGACAAACGCTTGAGAAGGTGCTCGTTCTGCTTGGGCTTCTTCTACCAAGTGAATGATTTTTGATATCGTGGTATCTTCTACCTTTTTTGTTACTTTTACTTCTAGTAATCCTTCTTCATTCAATGTTCCTGCAAAAACCTCATTATCAATGGTTTTGGTTACTGGAACACTTTCTCCTGTAATGGCAGCCTGATTTAATGTCGATATACCCTTAATAACTGTTCCATCCATCGCTAACTTTTGACCAGGTTTTACGATCATAATATCGCCCACTAGAATATCTTCAACGTGTACTTGCATTTCTTCATTTCCACGACGAATTAGTGCTTCTTTTGGAGCAATATCCATCAACGATTCAATGGATTGCCTAGCCTTGTCCACTGAATAGCGCTCTAACGCTTCGCTTATAGCGAACAGGATAACAACCATTGCTCCTTCTCCCCATTGACCAATCACCGCAGCTCCTAGAATGGCAATAGTCATTAGCGTATTCATATCGAACTTAAATCTGCTTAGATTTTTAAAACCTTTAATAAATAATGAATATCCACCAATTAAAATGGCTGCTGCAAAACCAATCATTGGAAGAATATGATCTTCCCCATATTGCTCACCCAATAACCAGCTCATAACAAGCAATACAGCTGAGATATAAACTTTAATATTTGCTTTTTGTTTCCAAAACGATTCACGCTCTATTTTTTGTTCTTTTTCATCTCGAACCTTTAAATTTTCAAAAGCACCTGCTTTTTCTAATTCTTCAATCGTTGTACTTCCATGAACATAGATTTTAGATGCTCCAAAGTTTACTTTAGCATCCTCAACGCCTTGTATTCCTTTTACGTTATTTTCAAAGATATTTGCACAGCTCGTACAGGTAAATCCTTGAACGCGATAAGTTTTCATTTCTTGTTCCGATAATTTGGCTTGTTGATCAGACATTTACTTTCCCTTCTTTCTCATGTGCTAATGCATTAATAAATAACTGCTCAACATGGTCATCATCCAGCGAATAAAATGCTAATCTTCCTTCTTTTCTAAACTTAACAACCCCTTGCGTATGGAGTGTGCGTAAGTGGTGGGAAGCATTTGCAATCGTGACATCAATAATATTTGCTATATCACAAACACATAACTCTTCACCTTTTAACAAGGCAAAGGTAATTTTCGCCCTGTTTTCTTCTGCAACAGCTTTAAATAATTGGGCAACACCGGAGATATCAACTGTTTGTAATTCTCCTTGTATTCGAGTTACCTTTTCTTCGTCATAACAATAAATCTCACAAGTATCCTTCTCATTCATTTTCTCACCTCATTCTCATTCAAGTGACTACTTGATTACAGTATACTCTTTTGAAATTATTAATCAAGTGAACACTTGAATGGAAAAGAATCGGTTTCACAATAAAGCTAGAACAACTTGCCATGTAATTTTTGAACTTGATCTTTTAATTGTTTATTTTCGTCCTCTAATGCCATTATACGGCTTTTCAATGTCTTTATTAATACTTCCTCTGAACGAGGGCTTTTACTTTGTTTACGGGGAACTAATTCACTTATTTGCATCCCTCTTAATGTCTCAATTCTATTTCTAATGTCTTTATTTTTGTAAAGCCATGACTTTGAAACATTTGCTTTTTCAGAAACAGAATTAAAGTTAATTTTCTCTTTTTTAATTGCCATCTCTGATATGGTCTTTTCAACTCTAATTCTTGTTTTCTCCGACTTCTCTTTTGAAAGTTGAATTATAGCAGTTGTGTTACTCTTTCTTATCATCTTAATTCGTCTCCTTTAAAGAATGAATAATCTGCTCTAACCTATTTTTAACACGTTCGTTAGTTTCAACCTGACGCTGCCATTGATTCTGTTTAGCCCTATTTAGTATTTCCTTAGTTCGGTCTAAGTGCTCCTCATGTTCATTTAAAAAACTTTTACTTGTACAGAAGTTCGTACAAGTTAAACAAGCGTTAGCGTGAGGACAAGGTCCTGCAATTACTGGTAAGCGACAGTAACCATTAGGAAGAGCTTGTGCATTGATATTCTTTTTAAACCATTGAAGGTCTGTATTGTCAGCTTCACTATTATCTTCACTTAACTCCAGAATGCTACCGTTATTCGTCACCAAAGTTTCCTTGAATTTTATGAACTCTTTTTTTAGAGTTTCATCAAATATATGGGCATACCTTGCGGTCATTTCTGGTGATTCGTGACCTAAGAATTTTTGAACAATATGCTGTGGCACTCCGTTGTTTATCATTCTAGTACCAACTGTATGCCGAAAGGCATGAGCATGAAATCGAAAAATTTCTCCCTTCTTATCCATTATCTTTTCTTCATAAGCTAATTCATTTAATTTCACTCTAAAGGTATCCTGCTTCAATGGAGAACCGTCTTTTCTTGGAAATAAATACTCACAACCATTATCAAAGTCATCAGCTACCCTTTGCTCCTGAACGAGTATCAATGCAGCAATTTCTTTGGAAATGGGAATGACATGTTCTTTTTTCATTTTCCACTGATAATACTTCAAGAAGCAATCCCCTTCTTTATCCGTAATAACACTTCCTTTTTCCAACGTACAAAGTTCACTGATACGCATTCCGCATTCTTGAAGTACCATAACCATAGTAGCTATATAAGGTTCTAATTTATCTAATTTCCCGTTTAATTGTTCAAGTACATGTTCATCAATATAACGTGGTTGTGCCTTCGGCACTTTAGGATAATCTTCTTGAAAGATAAGGATCTTAGAAGGAGAATCATTCCATTCAAACCTTTGAATAGTAAAGAAAAAAACATCTAAAGTAGATATTCGTCCAGTTACCGTACTAGGTTTTAAACCTTTTAAATTAATTTCATTTAAATATTGCTCAACTTCATTTCTAGTTAATTGATGAATTCTTCGTATGCCGTTACAATTTTTGTTTATAAAATTAAAAAACTCTTTTAATCTTGATGCTGTATCAACAACATGAGAAAAGCTGCGTGTATTTAACATTAACTTACAATACCGCTTAACTAATTCTTTAAAATAATCATTTTCAAACCCCTTGAAATTGATTGTGTATTCATAGGATGTTGGATTTACCTTATCTTCCGATAATGAAAGTTTTCTTCGATTCCAAACATCTTTCTCCCATTCATCGCCGTCAAAATAGAAATCCTCATAGAACTCCATAAACTGTTTAAGATTAGTAACGTAGTAGGAGTTCGCATATACAGGAATTTTTTTTTGATTTATATCAAGCTTGTAATTTGTAGTCGTAGTTCTTACTCCTTGTTCTGCTAAGTAAGTTCGGTATTCCGACAAAGCCTTTTTTATAGGCACTTCAGTTATAGATGTAATGTCAGGATAATTTAAATTTAAAAATCCTAACATTCGGCTTATCACTGTTCCTTTTCTAATCCAAACAGATTTTGCATTCCATGTTCCATTATTTAAGTGAACATAATAAAAATATTTTAATTCTGTTTTTAACCAGATGTTTTCTACTTTATCAAAATTTACCCAACGATTTTTTAATGATGGATTCTTACTTAACTCAATCGCACTAGGATGTGGGCAAATTCTTATATCCCATCTATCTGCTGCCCAAAACCCTTGTAAAACACTAGTCATATCCGATATTTTTTTATTAATCTCTGTGCTAGTGACAAGCTTTCGATTAGTTGCAACGCTCGGAAATTTCATTTTTATGTTTCTCTCCCCTGGAGATACGCTTTATATTCATTTTTCATGTCCTGATCAGAAAGATGAACGTACGTATCAAGTGTTGTTTGTACATGTGCATGACCTAACCTTTTTTGTACATAAGCAGCATCCCATCCACTTCTAATGAGTTCTGTGGCATGCGTATGACGTAACATATGGGCGGTGAAGGTAATCCCTGTCCGTTTTACCAATCGCCTTATAAGGTCTAATACACTTTGATATTTTAGAGGTTTCCCAAAATAAGATTCTTTGAGATTTATAAATATATAATCATGCTCTAAATCTTCTCCATATTCATGAACTAAATAATTGGTATATAAAGCCATTAATTCCTTGCTAACATCGATTGTTCGTTCTTTTCTAAGCTTAATATAAGCCCCGTTTTCATTATGATCTCTTGGTGTGATATTAATCAGATTATCCCAAGTAGAAATATCTTCGATACGAAGGGATAATACCTCTCCTATCCGAAGTCCTCCTTCATACATAAGCATAATAAGTAACTTATCTCTTTTTGTATGACACGCATCAATTATTGCTTTAACTTGTTCGTGTTCTAATACTTGTACAAGTTTCTTTTTGACCCTAAGCTTTAAAATGTTTTTTTGATAAGATTTTCCTTTAGAAATATGGTGAAGAAACCCCTTGAAATTTCTCCTCCTTGCTTCTTTAGTCATGTCTATAGCCCTAAAATCTTCTGTACGATTTAAATACTCTAAGAAACTAGTTACAGCATTAAGTATGGCATTAACAGATGTTTCTTCTCTTTTAGCCTTCTTTGGTTGTAAATCTATTACCTTTACATCTCCCGTTGGATTTCTTAACCATCCAACAAAGTTTGACATTTCCTCAAATTTTAAATCTTCTAATGCAATTCCTCTCTGGCTCATAAATTCATAAAACAACTTGAGATGATAACAATATGTTTTAATCGTGTTTGGTGCTTTCCCTGTATTATCCAAGTACTTTATATATCTCTTAACCGGTTCTACCACTTCAAAATTTTTGTCTAGTAGTATGTATAATGGATATGGTTTTTCCTCCACAACTACTTTTTGAACTTTCATTTCTCCACCACCCTTAGATACTTTAACTACTATAAATAATACCTTTATATATTCATTAGTTAAAGTATTGAAATTAAAAAATCCTAAACTTTGAGTACTTAGAGTACTCTAGTTTAGGATACTATGTTTATAACGTCTCCACTAGGGTGGTTATGCCCGACAATTGCACTAGCACAGCTGCGGCGTACTAAATGATTGAACACCTCACGCGGATGTACGATACTAGCATTTAGTGAACCGACAAATACTGTTTCACGGAAAACTATCTGATTCTTTGTGTTCAATCCCAAAACTACAAAATGCTCTTGATTTAAATATTGCATGTCTTTTAAGTAATCATAAGCGTCTTGTGGCGAACGTATTGTATACCGTTGTTCTACTGGGCATGGGTTCATACGAGCAAGTTGTAAGGCAGCGATGATTTGCTCAGCTTTTACTTTCCCAATACCTTTAATTTGCAGTAACTCTTCCTTAGTTACAGCTAATAATTCCTGAATAGATGGGTAGCGGTTGAATAGCTCTGTTACTACATAACTATCTTCCTTTTCACGAGTTGTTGTTGCTAATAGATTTCTAAAAGTGACTTTATCGATTGTATTGTTCATAATAAATTCCTCCATTAATTGTTTGATTGAATTAAAAAAGGAGAGGCGATATGCGCCCCTCCAGATTGAATAGGTATTAACTTTTCGATATACTGTTGTTGATTGATTACCTGAAGATGAGTTCATGTGCCGATGAGCTCATCTATTTTTGTGCATTAAAAAAGCACATCGACTGCATTTGCAATTCATGTGCTTTCAACCAATATCCTTTTGTTCATCCAAAGCTCTTACCTTCTTCAGCACCAGTAAATCTTGAATAAAGTCTGATGCTTGTTTCTTGGTTAGATGTGTACTACGCTCAACACCAAAAGTCATCTTCATCATCTCTTTTGCAACATCTGTAGGCATGTTCATTTCACTGACGATACGGAAGATCTTCTGTAGTTGAGCTTCTGTTACTTGTTCACCTCCTTTACTAGCTTTAGTTTTTGCTTGTGGAAAATCTTCAATGTCCTGAGTGAAGATACCACTTGAACGTGTTGCAGATAGGACAGCATCAATCAACGCTCTCTTTTTTGCCATCTTCAATACGGTGTTGACGATTGTGTAAGGATCTTGTTGCTTAAAAGAAGATTCCTTGCTATTGCATGAACCTAGTCCTTCAGCTTCAACGAGTCCATTGTCTTTGCGTATAAGCGTCATCTTTACTTCATAAGCAAATATACCTGATTCCCATTGCTCAATACGATTAACTACATCAGCTGTTTTCGAGAACCCAAATACATCGCATAGCTTTTCTGCACCTGGTTTAAGTAATGTAGGTTTTGAAAATCCATCTACTAAACCATAATCAACACCTTTCACCATCACCTCTTCAACAAACGTTTGCAGTTCCTCTACACGTCGTTTTGATTCAGTAGTCGATACGACAATATTAGGCAGTGGAACTTTTTCAGATTCAATACTAGAAAATGGTACTATATTGTCTCTTTGGGATTGCATACCTGATCTCATATATTTCTCACCTCCCTTCAATAGATTAAGATTTTTTATTAATTGCATCTGCAAGTTTGGATAATCCTTTAGATGTCTTTGTAACCAGATATTTTCCTGCCTTATGATTTAATTGAATACCTTTACTAAATGCCTTAGATGAGATATCTAATGACTTAGTGACCAATCTATATGTAGATTGATTCATCTTTTCTAAGCCCTGGATAACGTTCAACAGCGCATCTTCTCCTCTTGATTCCAGGGATTCAGCAACGTTGGTAAGTACATAAGAAACTCGCTCTTTAGTAGAAACTTTGTCTTTCAAATCATCTTCATGTAATGCCTCGACTGATAATAGAGCGGTCTGGATTTTACTTCTACTATCTAGTAATTGAGATAGCCTTACGTAGTCATTGCATTCAATGGAATCAACTATCTCATCTTTAATTCTTTCATTTTCATTTAATAAAGATTGATAGATTGTTCTAATCTCTGGAATAGGAACTCCTTTCCCATTAATCAATTCATGATCCATCCATAAGTTCTTCCGCATAATAAAATTCCTCCTAAATGTTATTTGATAATCCTAATTATTTGTTGAAGTGGTGATACCCCTTAAGTGTTAACTTCAATACCAATCCATCTGACTTAGTTTTCATAGTCAGAATGAGTCCATCATCCTCGAGTTCAGACAGATTAACCTTTTGAATGTCATACTTCACTAGGAACTTTGTAGGGATCCATCTGTTTAGCTTCTTAGCTTCAATTAGAATCTTGACCAATGAGTTGTTCATCTTCATACCTCCTTTCATAGTGCGCTCCTTTCACCACGCAAGTCGTCTCTGTAACGCAAAAAACCGTTATCTATCCATAGGGATAAACAACGGTTTATATAAAGGGGTGGGGCATGAAACGGATGGGTACCCCCCTTTGTTAATATAACTGTGGTGCTGAGGGGAAATATATACGGAATTCCTCCCTATAGAAAAATTGAAAGTGATTTTATTAATACATTTTCGAAAAACAAAAGGATGTTTCACCAGAAACCAATATGTTATTAATCAGTATTGGGAAAAGGCGATTAATATACAGGAAATGATTATTATAATGGTTAAAACTTTTGTTTCCAATAATGAATCGCTAGTATTAAAGGTAAAGGATAGTCGTTTTCTACTACTGTAAAACAAGTATTATTTAAATTAATAAAATACTTTATGATAGAATAGAAGCAAAAAGATGCATTATGGAAACAATGAAAGGGACAAAATATTATTGTTCTTTATCTACAAAGTTCCATCCTGAGTACGGCCTATGTAAATATGTTATAAATACGATATAGGTCAATAATGATTTAAAATAACGTTTAATATGAAATATAGTTAAAAGAATATACTACTTGAAATTATTAACAAAGAAAGGAGGGCACCAAGTTTGGAAGAAGAAATAATTAAATCTAAGCTTCGTGTTCAAAAGCATGGAGAAGTATTTACTCCTAAAAAAATAGTAAATAAAATGCTAAATATACCAGAAATAAAAGAGGCTTGTGAAAATTTATCAGCTACGTTTTTAGAGCCGTCTGCTGGGGAAGGTGCCTTTCTTGTAGAAATACTTGATCGAAAACTAAAAATGGTATCTGAAAAACATAATAATGATTTAACTAGCTATGAAAGTTATTCCTTGCTCGCCCTAACGACACTTTATGGCATAGAGTTATTAGAAGATAATGCTCAAACATGTGTGATGAATATGTTTCAACTGTATTATGATAATTATAAAGAACAAGTTCAACATCATAATGGAATTGTAAAGAAAAAGGTATTGGATAGTGCTAAAGAAATCATTTCGTCAAATATTAGGCAGGGGAATTTTTTAACGAGGAAAGCGGTAGATGGTAAACCTTTAGTTTTCAGTGAATGGTTTCCAGTTAATATGAGGAAATCAACTAAGAACATTAAAATACAACGAACAGAATATACATTAGACGAGATATACGAAAGCGTAGAAAAAGAACCTGGAATGACTATTAGTAGAGACGAACAACGAGATTTGCAATTAGATATATTCGATATACTAGAGGTAGAGGATGTTGACGATGAAGTTAAAAAAGAAATGCGCTATATACCAGTTAATATAAACGATGTATATAAAGAGGAAATGGAGGAAGTATGATGGATAAAACAATTATTAAACCTTTTTATGAAATTCAATATAAAGTGTATGGTTACACTTTACCTGAAGTTCCCAACCATGATGGCTATGTGAAAATAGGCGATACCACACGTGAAGCGGTAACAAGAATCTTCGAACAAGTAGGTACAGCAGGCTTAAACCCAGAAATATTATTTAATAAAATGGCTCGAAAATCTGATGGTGAATGGTTTCGTGATAAAGATTTACATAGATTCCTGACTTTAAATGGAATTAAGAAGAAAGATTTTAATGGTCGTGCTGATGAGTGGTTCTATTTTAATGGAACACCAGAAAAGGCTGAAGAGCTAACAGATAAGTTTATTAACCTTGATTATGATGAGAGTCAAATTGATGATAGACATTCAAGCTATGTTTTACGAAATGAACAACAGCAAGCTGTTGAGAAAACGTATGAGTATTTTCAAAGTGAACAAGAACCAAGAGAATTCTTGTGGAATGCAAAACCTCGTTTTGGAAAAACTTTAACAACTTATGATTTTATAAGAAACTTAAAAGCAACCAATGTTTTAATAGTAACTAATAGACCTGCGATTGCCAATTCATGGTTTGACGATTTCCAAAAATTCATTGCATGGCAAGAGCCACATATGAAATTCGTTTCAGAAACGGAAGCATTGAATGGAAAAGCTATGACTAGAAAACAGTATTTAGACTATCTAGATAATACCTCTTATCCTAACCCTTCACAAATTACGTTTATATCCTTACAAGACTTAAAAGGAGCAAAGTTTGCTGGGGGCAGTTATGAAAAGCTAGAATGGGTTGCTGGATTAAATTGGGATTTGTTAGTTATTGATGAAGCCCATGAAGGAATTGATACGAAAAAGACAGATATAGCATTTAGCCAAATAAAGAGAGACTTTACATTACATCTATCTGGTACTCCCTTTAAGGCATTGGCTAATAATAAATTTTCCGAAGAGCAAATATTTAATTGGTCGTACGTGGATGAACAAGAAGCAAAAGAAAAATGGGATCCAACAATAAGTAGTAACCCTTATGAAAGCTTACCAACTTTAAATCTGTTTACTTATCAAATGAGTAAAATGATAGAAGCAGAAGTGTCTGAAGGGATAACATTAGAAGAGGAAAAAAACGTAGATTATGCTTTTGATTTAAATGAATTTTTTAGAGTGAAGGAAAATGGAAGCTTTGAATACGAACAAAGCGTCATCCGATTTTTAGATAATCTTTCAACAGGGAAATTTCCTTTCTCTAAAAACCAATACCGTAACGAACTAAATCATACTTTTTGGTTACTGCCACGTGTCAATGCTGCAAAGGCACTTGAAAAATTATTGAATGCTCATCCTACTTTTAAAGATTATAAGGTGATCCTTGCAGCAGGGGATGGGGTTAGCTTAGATGGTGGTGTAGAAGAGGAGGCTCTTAACTTTAAAGAGAACACAAAAAGTTTTGACAAAGTTAAAAGTGCGATTGAAAATTTTGATAAAACGATAACGTTATCCGTGGGACAATTGACAACAGGTGTAACTATCCCGGAATGGACAGCTGTATTAATGTTAAATAATATTGAGTCTCCTAGTTTATACTTTCAGGCTGCTTTTAGGTCACAAAATCCATTTGAGTTTGAAAAGGATGGAAAATTATATAGAAAAGAGAATGCATATATATTTGATTTTTCACCCGATAGGACTTTAAGGCTTTATGATGATTTTGCTAATAATTTATCGGGTAGTGGATCCAAGACGACAGATGAAAGAAAAAATAAAATTAAAAAGTTATTAAACTTTTTTCCAGTTATTGCTGAAGATGAAGACGGTGAAATGCATGAAATAAACGCTTCAGAAGTTTTAGCAATTCCTACTCGAATCACATCGAAAGAAGTAGTAAAAAGAGGATTTATGAGCAATTTGTTATTTGCTAATATTTCAGGTATCTTTTCAGGGGATTCACCATTTAAAGAGATTTTGGATAAAATACCACCAGAAAAAAATAAAAGATTAGAAAAACGACGAGAAATACCTGTTACAGATCCACATTTAAATGATGACGGGGAAGTAGAAATACCAAAGGAAGTAGTGTTAGGTAAATCAAAGGAACTTTTTGGTGAAAAGATATATGCAACAATAGAGGTTATTGATGAAGTTGTATTTTCATTTGAAGAAGCAGAAGAAAAGCAAAAAGAGTCCATAAAAAATTTAGCTAAAGATATAACAGAGTCGTTTTCCGATGGCTTTACTAACTTGAAGGATTCATTTAATTTAAATAAAGGACAAACTGATAAAATAAAAGGTACTGTAAATACTGTCATTGAAGATATTATAAGTGAGAAGAGTTTGACTTTAAGTAACCAAGTAAAAGAAATAGAAAAGGAATATGAAAGCAAAAAACAAGAAGCAGAAACAACTAAAGATGAGAATATGTTGAGAGCTGCAACTCAACAGTATGAAGAAGAGAAAAGGCAAATTGAAAAGTCTTTTACAGAAGAAATTAACAAAGAAGTAGAAAAAACAATCAATACAGTTGTGGAAGAACAGATAGAAAAAGTAGAAGAGAAGAAAAAGAAAACAACAGAAGATGATGTTCGTGATCACTTACGAGGGTTTGCACGTACAATTCCAGCATTCTTAATGGCATACGGGGATGACGATACAAAATTGGCGAATTTTGAAGTGAATATTGATGAAGATGCGTTTGAGGATTTAACGAGTATAACAATAAAGGAATTTAAGCAGCTCCGTGATGGATTTGAATATGTTGATAATCAAGGTGAAAAAAAGGAAATTCCAGGTTTATTCAATGAGGTTGTGTTTAATGCAAGTATTCAAGAGTTTTTAGATACGAAAAAGCGTTTAGCAAATTACTTTGACGACAGTTTACAAGAGGATATATTCGATTACATTCCTCCACAAAAAACAAATCAAATTTTTACGCCAAAAAGAGTAGTTAAAAAAATGATTAATATTTTAGAAGAAGAAAACCCGGGTATATTCTCTGACAAAACAATAAAATTTGCTGACTTATATGTAAAAAGCGGTTTGTATATTACAGAAATAGTCAAGAAATTAAATAATGGCTTGAAAGACCAAATTCCGAATCAACAGGAACGTATTAAATGGATTCTTGAAAATCAAGTATATGCTTGTGCGCCAAGTAACATTATATATAACATTGTTAAAAATTTTATCTATAATGATATGGTAAATGTGTCTACTAAAAATCTTATAGAAGAAGATACAATGAAATTAGCTAGTGAGGAAAAATTAAGTTTTGAGATATATGAGTCATTTGGAGATGATAAATTGAAATTTGATGTAATTATTGGAAACCCACCTTATCAAGATGAGACTATAGGAGACAATAAAACTTATGCCCCTCCTATCTATCATAAATTTCTGGAAGAGTCATATAAGCTAGCGGATAAAGTTGAGATGATTCATCCTTCTCGATTCTTATTTAATGCAGGAAGTACTCCAAAAGCATGGAATAAGAAGATGCTTTCTGATGAGCATCTGAAAGTTGTTGATTATATTGATGATAGCTCTAAAGTATTCCCTAACACGGATATTAAGGGTGGAATTGCAATCACATATCGAGATAAGGAAAAAAAGTTTGGAGCAATTGGTACTTTCGTTGTTCATAAAGAGTTGAATGATATTTTAACTAAAGTAAAAAGCGGAAATTTTAATGCATTTAGTGAATTAGTACACGCACCGGAGAGCTATAAGTTTACTGAAGCAATCCATGAAGACCACGATAATGTAAAAGGGCTGTTGAGTAAAGGGCATGAGTATGCAGTAATGACAAATATTTTTGGTAAGCTACCTTTTATTTTCTTAGATTCAAAACCGAATGATACTGAGGAATACTATCGATTTTTTGGAAGAGAGAACAATGAACGTGTCTATAAATGGGTAAAGACTAAATATATTGAATCTCATCCCAACTTATTAAAGTATAAAGTATTCCTTGCTAAGTCTAATGGTAGTGGTTCATTTGGGGAAAGTCTTACTGAGCCTGTTATAGCATCACCATTTGAGGGACACACCCAAACATTTATTAGTATTGGAAATTTTGACACTCAATATGAAGCCAAGGCAGTGGCAAAGTATATTAAAACTAAATTTTTACGGGCATTATTGGGCACGTTAAAAGTTACACAAGATAATAAGAAAGCTTCATGGTCAAATATTCCTAATCAAGATTTTACTAATGGTTCCGAAATTGATTGGTCAAAGTCAATACCTGAGATTGATAAACAATTGTACCAAAAATATAATTTGAGTGAGAATGAAATTAATTTTATTGAAGAAAAAGTAAAACCTATGGACTAGAAATAGAAAAATATTAAAAAATGTGTAAAATCATTACAATATCTTTTCAATCACTTTTATACAAGTGAATATTTGCTAAATTATGATAAAAATGGTTTTCAATGGATCCAATATTATTTCTCAAAACGCTAAGATTGCACACTTTCCCAATGGCAGTTTTGGCGTTTTTTTATTGGAACTAGTGCAAAGCTAACTATATAAAAGTGGGTGAAAGTTATGAAAGCGTTCCTATGTGGTGTAAGAAGATATTTAAGCCTTTCAAATATAGCTGGAAGTAAAACTGACCTTGAAAATATATATAATGCAATTGCCCAAAGGCTGAATATACACATATCAGATATTCATTTATTGGGATTAAAACAAGAGTATGTTAAGAAAAGTAAATTTGTTCAAAGATTTATGGAGTTTACGGGATCAATTTCTGAAGACGAGACCGTAATATTTTATTTCAGTGGCCATGGAAGTAATAACTCTTATGGAAGGCATGAAATTCACTTCAGTGATGATAGTATCGAAACGGAGCAAATCATTCAACTGTTGGAAAATAGCCGTAGTAAAAACAATATAGTTATCTTAGATTGCTGTTTTGCAGGTAATGTCAGCATAGAATCCAAGGCTTTAGATTTAGAAAATAATTTATCTAAAATTATTGGAAGTGGTACGGAAGTCTTTTGTTCCTGTAAAAGCGATGAATTGTCATATGAGTACGAAAATACAGGTGGTTTTTTTACTAATGTTTTTTCAAAAACACTTGATACTATACAAGGAAATGAGCGAAAAGGACTAACGGTAAGGGATTTAACAAGTTACTTGAGACGTTTTTTTGAGATTGGTTTAAAGAACGTTCGATATAAGCAGACTTTTGTTCAACTTGGAAATAGTATTGGTGATATATATCTTATTGAACCTCAACCCGAGAAATACCATCCTAAGGATGTATTTTTTGAATCAGATGATTTTGTGCTGGAAGAAGTTAAGCCATTACATTCCGGATACAATAAAAGATATTCTGTTATGATTCGCTTAAAGTCGTCATTTTCAAATATCCAAATTAAAAGGGCAGCAGATGAGATTCTGTCATTATCAGAATCATTTGAGGTTTACCAAAATAATCGACAACAACATAAGCTTATAAATAGAAGCGTAAGTCATATTTTTTGTTACTTTGGATATACCGATGAGGATATGATAAATAATAATTATTATTGTCGTAGTGTATGGGTAAATAAATTTCAGGATAAGAGACATTGGCTAAAACCTGCAAAAAGTAGCGAAATGATAGAAGATACATTGATAATTTATAATACACAGTATTTGACATTAAAAAAATTTATTGAACAGAATACCGAAAGTGATTCAGATGTGTTTTTAGTTGCTAAAGCTATAAAAGCTGATACTATCGAAATAGGTGAAAAAGTAATTAATAAATTTAAAACCTATCGAAATAAGGAAATAGTAGAGAGCGAATTAATAGACTTTATTGATTCATACTCAATCGAAATAGCTAAGTTAATAGATAGATCACTCAATCTGAGTTATACTTCTCAAAAGTTAAAACCATGGGTAGAAAAAATAACAGGGCTTACTGGAACTTTAAATGATTTTGTTTTGTTTTACGGAAAGGATTTCCTTGAAAAGAGGGATAAAGCTAATCGGATACAATGTATGGATAGTTCTATTAAATTGTTCCGTGAAGACCTTAATGAACTAGCGATCATTGAATCTGGGCTTACAGAGTTTTTTGATTATGATATAATTTAATTAAAATTACCGAAAAAAATATTAAAACTTCTAATAAAGGACATGACAACTCGGAGCAGGGTAAAGTCATGTCTTTTTTATTATAGTTTTGAAGAAGAATAAGGAGAAAAAAGATATTGTACAGTAACAGGAGAAAAGAAAGACATTTAGATAATGGATTAATATATTTCTTAATATCTTTTATTGTTTCAATTATACAGAAATTGAGTATCGTAGAGTGGTTAAAAAAAATCATAGGCAATATTGTATGGAAACGTTATAAAGAGAAGTACAGTAAAGAAGCTATACAGCGGAAGCAAAGATTTGCATTAAATATTACCATTGATGTATTTATAATTTTTAAGTTCTCATTAGTTGCTCTACTGTGGTATTTAGACTTTTCAAGCATATTAAGTAATGTAATCATTTTTTACTTATTATTTTATAATCTGTTTACATATTTCTACCACCATTTGTGGTCAGAAGTAGCTATTCGTGATCAATATCTAACTCTGCACAGAGTAAGAAGAAGATTCATAGCCTTATTCTTATCAATAATTTATATGATTATTACTTACTCGTATCTATATAAGGTTGTTTTTAGTGAGAATTTTATATGGTCAAATAATCTAATAGATTCAAAGAAGGCAATCTTGTTTAGTATTTCAAATTCATTTGCTGGTACTTATCAAGAGTTAATTCCATTAAATGACCTGGGAGAAATGATAAAAGTATCACAGACAATAATGATGTTTATTTTTATTACTTTAATATTAGCAAGGTCATTACCAGTAGCCAAAAATTAAATTAAGGAGGAAGTAACATGGCTTATAGAAACAAAACCTACGTTTGTTTCGATGCGGATATTGATATGAATTATTACCGAACACTTCAAATGTGGAAGCAAAATAGCAAGATAGATTTTTCATTTAGCAATGCCCATGAGATAAACAAATTAATGCCATACAGCAGTGAAGAAACTATAAAAAGAAAGTTAAGAGAGAGAATGTTAAATACTAAGTTACTAATTGTGTTAATCGGTGAGAAAACCCGTAATCTATATAAATATGTAAGGTGGGAAATAGAATTAGCGTTAAAGTTAGATATCCCAATAATCGCGGTTAACTTAAATAAAAAAAACAGAATAGACATGGATCGATGTCCACCTATTTTAAGAGATAAGCCAGTTGTCCATATACCATTTACACAGAGTGCGATAGTCCATGCTTTTAAGGAATGGCCAATTCAATATCCTAATTATAAAGATAAAGTAGATTTATATTCGGAGATGTTTGATTAACATCTTTTGAAAAAAGCTGCATGTTAGTACATAAAGGAAGATTGCATTGAAAAATTACAAAAAGAGCAAGGTAGGACTTCTTGTAAAATAAGAATTTACAAGTACTCATATTTGATGGAGCTCTGTATTAGAGAAGCGTGATAAGCGGCTCGTGCACCTATACAATTCGAAACGGTAATCCTTCCTGTGCTTTCAACCTGAATTAATATTATGAGGGAGTGTTGTCTATGAGCGGATGGTATGTTACAGCTAATGATATTAAGGTTTGGACAGAGACTAATAAGAGGAGAGCGGAAGAACTTTTACCTTTATTGGTAAAAAAGTTAATATACGCTTCGAGCAATCCTGATGAGTTACATTTTCCATCAGAAGATTCAATAACTATAGGCGGCTGGGATGGTATTTTAAAAGTAGATGAAGGAAATGAATTTATTCCGTCTGGAGTATCTGGATGGGAGTTTGGTACAAGTGTAAACGTAAAGAGTAAAGCAGATGGTGATTATAGTAAGCGAACAGAAGAACCAAGCCCAGTAGATAAAAAGGGTTCAAGCTTTGTATTTGTGACTTCGCGTGTTTGGAAAAATAAAGATGAGTGGGTCGAGGAGAAAAATAAGGAAGAAGAATGGGGAAATGTTATTGGACTGAACGCAGAAAGTTTACAAAACTGGTTAGAACAATGTCCAGCAGTACACCGATGGTTTTCACAATTAATTGGAAAGCGGTCTAGTGACACATTTGATATAGATCAAGCATGGAATATGTTTTCAAAGTCTACAGGAATTCATTTAAATAAGGAATTTTTCTTATATTCACGGGGACAAGAGGAAAAAGAATTAATAAAACTATTAAAGGAAAAATCCAATGTTATTAAAATTAAGTCGAAGTCTAAAAGTGAGGCCTATGGATTTTTACTTTCTGTAATTCAGAAGTATCCTGAAATGAGTTCTCGTTGTTTAGTAATAAATGAACAAACATCGTGGGATCATATGGCAAGTAGTGACCAAAATTTAATATTAATACCCAATGAATTTGATCCTAAAGGTATTGGATATGCCTTAGATAAAAATCACTCTGTATTAATGGCGGTGGATGATAAAAGTATTGATAATGTGTCAATTAATATTAATAAACATTCAAGAATTGAAAGGCAACGTGCAATTGAAAAGCTAGGATTTGATAGTGAGGAAGCTGTAAAGATATATCAGGATACCAAAGGATTCATAGAACCTGTTTTACGCCACCCTTTAATGAAACCAATCAATAAAATTTATCCAGAATGGCCAAAAAAGACTTCATCGGATGTTTTGTTTGCTGTATTCTTTGCTACAGAATGGATGGATAATAATGACTCAGACAAAGAAGTAATGGAGTTATTATCTGGCTTATCCTATGAAAAGTTTGAAAGGGAAATAATTACACTTTCTAAAAAACATGATCCTCCGATTAGGAAGATAGGGGCGGTATGGCAAGTAATTTCAAAAATGGACTTATGGCTGTTAATATCCTATAGAATATCTAAACCTAATATAGAGCGTTTCAGAATAGTCCTTGAAAAAGTTTTAAGTGATATTGATCCCTCATATGATCTTAGTTCAGAAGAACGGGGATTTGCTAGTATTAAAGGAGTGGAGCCTTTATATTCTCAAAAATTGAAACATGGTATAGCTGATAGCTTATCACTATTATCGGCTTATGGTGATGAGTATTCAGAACAATTAGGGGGAGATAAGCCTTCTGAACTCGTTGAATATTGGATGAGACAAGTATATAAGAATAATAATATTACTGAGTTTTGGTATTCATTTAATACTATAACACCTTTATTAGCGGAATCAGCACCAAATGCATTTCTTGATGCTGTTGAAGAAGCAAGTATAGGGAATGACCCAGTTCTACTAGGATTATTTAATGCAGAGGGTGAAGGCATCTTTGGGGGGTGTTATCATTCAGGTTTATTATGGGGAATTGAACTTATATCCTGGAATAAACAATATACTTCAAGAGCTAGCTTATGCCTAGCACGTTTGACAGAAATAGACCCGGGTGGTAAATGGAGTAATCGACCATTTAATTCATTGGTTGAAATTTTTTTAGGTTGGCTAAATAATACAACAACTACACATCAGGAAAGAGTAGAAATTCTAAAGCAGGTTTTGATACCAAGCCATCCAGGAGTTTCCTGGAATTTAATGATTAAGTTACTTGTTGACAACACAACAGTAAGCTCAGGTATTTATAAACCTAAATATAGAGAATGGCAAAATGTAGACAATTCAAAAATCACCAACAAGGATTATTTTAATTATATAGGTGCCATTGTTGATTTAATTCTAGTTGAGGTAAATGATGATATTGCTAACAGGATTCCTGACTTATTGGATAATTTTGGCTCATATAATGTTGAGCAACAAAAACGTGTAATTAGTTATTTATTCGAGGTGGAGATAAATTTAATAGATATTGATTCCAGAGATAAAATATTAGAAAAGTTAAGAGAGATTTTATCTAGACATCGTGAGTTTCCTAAAGAAGACTGGTCGTGGCCAGAACCTTTACTAGACAAATTAGAAAAGGTCTATAGTTTATATTTATATAATGATGTCATTGAAGATAATAAATATCTTTTTAATGATTACTGGCCAAATATAATTGACTCTGTAGAAAGCTATAGGAATGATTATGACATAAAAGAAAAGCTGATATTGCAAAAGAGAATCTCTTCAGTAGAAAATGTGTACGAGAAATATGGGGTAGATGGTATTTTAAAATTAAGTGAAAGTTGTTTATATCCTGGTTTAGTGGGAGAAATATGCTGGAAGTCTACAATATCTGATTTAGTACAACAACTCGCCCTGGATTCTTTAGAAGAGAATAATAACGATAAATTTGCAACAGGGTATATTTCGGAACTGGCTAGACAAGATAATGATATGGCTATTGAAATAATAGATAAAAATTGGTCTTCAAATAAAAAGGTACATTATTTGCTATCTATACCTATTTCAGAAAAAGTAATTCAAATTGTAGACAAGTTGGATATTGAAGAAAAAACATTATTTTGGAACAATACTAAATATTATAGGGTCATGGGTGATAAATTAGATTTAGCGTGTAAAATTGCAAATAAGCTTTTTGAAAATGGTAGGCCGTTGACTGCTATACATTCTATATCGCACCTTTTTAGGAAGAGAGAGTTTAGTTCAAAGATAGATTCTAGATTAATAGGGGCAATTCTTGTTGATATCGCAACCAAACCGAATAATGAAGGGAATCTATTACAGAATATTCGTTATGGAATATTGGAAGCAATTAAATTTGTTCAAAGCTCAGGTGATTTTGCGGAGAATGAAATTATTATAATAGAGTGGTTCTTTTTAAAAATGTTTAGAAACGAGAGAATTAAACCTATAAATTTAATTAATAAAGTAAAAAATGAACCGTCTTTTTTCACTCAACTGGTAATATGGGTTACAAAACGAAATGATAATAAACAGGATGCTGTTGAAGATATATCTGAGGATATAAAAAGGAATAGGGCTGAAAATGCATACGATTTATTAAAAGCTGTTAATATTATTCCAGGACAACAAAATAAAAAGGATACAACTGTAAATATTCATATATTAGGTGAATGGATATCTAAATCTAGAGAAGAACTTGAAAAAGCTGGTAGGGCTGGAATAGGAGATATTTACATTGGAAACTATTTATCAAAGTCTCCTTTAGGAGATGATAATATCTGGCCACATAATTCTGTTAGAAAAATCATTGAAACCATTAAAAGTAAAGACTTTGAACATGGGATGGTAACAGGAATGTTAAACTCAAGAGGTGCGACTTGGAGAAATCCATATGATGGTGGCGCACAGGAAGCTAATTTGGCAAAACAATATTATGAAAATGCAAATGCTCTCCAATTGATTTTCCCAAGAACAGCTAATGTTTTAAGATCAATAGCAAGATCTTATGAAGGTTATGCAAAAATGGAAGATCAGGATGTGGAACTAAGTTAATATAACAATTTTATATGTTTATTGTGTTTGTACAGTAAATAGGATTCAGAAAATAAAAAGGATCAAAGAAAAGGTCTAGATAGAAAGTCAATGAATGCCTTTTTACTGTCAAATGCGAGTTGAAAGAATAATAGATTTCGGAATACATTTCGAAAAGTAAATAATGAAGATAAGGGTCTGACTGACCCCAGTATCCCAGAAATGCATCTAATACCTGAGCTCATAGGGGTCTGACCCTTTCAACCTCAAACAATTTATCGCTTGAGCGTTTAGCTCAGACATCACAGGATTTTAACTTAACGCTAAAGACTGTTAATTTTAATATTGCAGTTTCTTTCGCGTTTTATTTATAGGATACTAATAATTTGGCTCTACAAAGGTAGAAAAGGGGTAAGGTAATGAGCATCAACGAGACTAATTTAAGAAGAACCATTAGAAATGATGGTGAACTTTCAAAAAAACTAGTAGCAGTGAGGAAAAAAAGAGATGATGAAGCAAAGAAAATAAATACAATAACCAAGAAACGTAATGTTACGAGTTCAGATTTACAAAGGTTAGAACGATATCAGAAAAATCTACTAAAATATGAAAAAGAAATGACACAATTAATGGAACGGGTTCGTAAAAATAATGATGATATTAACAGATATAAAGAACGAGTCGACAAAGAACAAAAACGGGAATACGAAAAAATGATGAAAGCTATTAAATCTCAAACAAACACGAATGAAAATTATATGAACAGGTTATCGGAAGTATCAGAAAGGTTAAATGAACTGGCTATAGATGTTAAGCATACTGCACATGAAAAAGAGATTATAGAATTTGACGTATTTTTATCTCATTCAAGTCTTGACAAGGAAATCTTTGTTACTGAGCTATCTGAAAAGCTAAGTGAAAAAGGGCTTAAAGTTTTTGAGGATGTTAAAGTTTTTAAAATAGGACAAAGTCAAACAGATATGATGAATATCGGAATTTTAAATTCAAGATTTGTTGTAGTCTTCCTATCATCTAATTTTATTCAGAGTGGATGGTCTGAGTACGAATTTAAGAGCTTTTTAAACCGAGAAATTAATGAAAAGAAAATAATTATATTGCCGATATGGCACGATGTGTCGGCTGAACAGGTACGTCAATATAATCCGTATTTGGTTGATAAATTTGCTCTAAGTACGGAAAAGTTTACGGTAGATGAAATGGTAGAACATATTTATCAGGTGATTTTTCAATCAAAGGAAGCAGATTAATCAGTGAATGAGGGTTTAGTCTTTAGCTTCTCTAGAAATTTTCACCATTATTAATCACATTGAAAGAAGCTCGATGAGATATGGCTAGAGTCTATAATTAAATAAACCCACCGATTAATATAGTAAAAAAACATGCTTGCATTTTTCAAACACAGGAAAAGGAGACACTTTTTCCTAACTTATTTTAACTTGTACAAGGTAATATACATAGTTTATATCGTGTATTAGAGGTAACTGACAGAGCAGATGGGTGATTAGATGCGAGAAAACAGCGTTAAACCAAAAGCTATTTATCAAAAAGTAATGCGTAAAGTTGAAAAGTTACTTGTAACTCTTGAAAGTGAAAGTATTGATTCAGAGATAGCAGAGTACCAAAAACAAGGTAAAAATAAGTTGGGTTCTCTTTATCAATCACTGCAAGAAACGCTTCAATCACTCGAAAAGAATGCGGAGTGGGACGTATTTACTATTGCTTTTTATGGTGAAACAAATGCAGGGAAATCAACCTTGATAGATATTTTGCGTATTTTACTAAACGAGAAAAAAAAATTACAGGAACGTGACAATTACGTGAAGGCAATTGATGAATTCAGACAAATAGAATTAAAAATTGCTGAATTACAGAACAATCTAGACAATCTTGAAGTTATTAACGAAAACAAAATTCAAGCGTATGACAACATTATACAAGAGTTGTTATTGAGAAAAGGTGTGTTTGAAACTTCTTTGGAAAAAAAGCGAAGTAGAGTAAATAAATTAAATTATGAAATGATACATAAAGTTATTTTTCGCTTTGCTGATTTTCTAAAAAGTATTGTCAACAAGCTAGATGAACAAAAAGAACTGGATATTCTTAATTCAGAGATTGCCAATTTAGATACGCAAGTCGAACAACTTAAAAAAATCATTCTTAAGAATCAAGAGGAAATTAACGACATCGAATTAGCATATCAAAATGATAAGCAATACATCACTAATAAAATTTTACCTTTGAATGTAACGTTAGTTGAACTAGAAGAAAAGATAACAGAAAATAGTGATGGTAAGATAGTCGGTGATGGTCGCTCTGATTATACGCAAAAGGTTAGTGAATATAGGATTAATATAGGTAGTGAACAATTTTGTGTTTTGGATTTGCCAGGAATAGAGGGTAAAGAAAAGATTGTGCAGAAAGAGATTGATTCTGCTGTTGAAAAAGCACATGTTGTTTTTTATGTTAGTGGGAAGGCAACACCTCCACAAAAAGGAAATGATGAAAGTCTTGGAACAATAGGGAAAATCAGGAAACAATTAAAAAAGCAATCTGAGGTATATTTTGTATACAACAAAAGAGTAAAGAACCCCAGACAATTATCGAAGGAATTAATTTCTGTTGGAGAATCTGAAAGTTTAGAAGTAGTAAATCAAGTGATGCAAGATACGCTCGGTAAACAATACATGGGGCACGTCGTACTAAGCGCTTATCCAGCTCTAGCTTCTATAGGAAACTATTGGAAGTCGAGTTTTGAAAGATCAAAAGTGAAGTTTATAGAGGCTTTCGGATCTTCAGACGTTATATTGGAGTATAGCAAAGTCGCGGCTTTTTCAAAATGGATGACTACACAATTAGTTGATAACGTAAAGTATAAAATAGTGAAGTCAAATTTTAGGAAAGTTGCCCTCTCACTGAATGAAACGAGGAGTAATATCAATGAAGTCTCAAAAAGTATCAATCTTTTAGAGCGAAGGTTAAAAAGTACGTTGAAAGATACTTCCTACCAATTAGATGAAATAGGGGGGATATTTCATCAAAATCTACTTAATTCCATGAATAATTCAATAAATAACTTCAAAAATAGATTGAGAAAGAAAGTGTATTCGGATATTGATAGGGAGATAGATAACGAGGAATTTACAGATAATATTAAAAAAAGAACTGAGGCAGAGGCTAAGCAATTAATTGAAGACTTTCAGAGAAAAGTTGATAAGAATTCCAAGGAATTTGAAAATGAAATGTTAGAGATTGTTAAAAAATATGAACGATATGTTGAGGAATTATTAGAGTCATATTCAGAATCAGTTGTTTTTAACTTTGAATTTAACCCGGAGATAAATATTAAAAATAATGTACATATGGCTGGAGCAGTAACTTCGATAATAGGTGATATTTTAGGGGTAATTTTTCTTGCAATGAATATTACAAATCCTGTCGGGTGGGTGGTACTTGCATTGTCTATTCTTGGAGGAATATTAAGTGTTGGAAAGAAAGTTAGAACATACTTAGATAAAGACTACCGTAAATCGCAACAAAGGAAAAGTGCAGATGAAAATATTGAAACAGTTGCGATTGAACTGCGAGAGAGTTTAGAGGGACAAATCAAAAATACAGTAAACCCTATAAATAAAGGAGTAAACGTTATTAAAAAAGAAATTGAGAAATCAGTTAGTCAAGTTGAAGTGATGGCTGAAGTTTTTAAAGAAGTTGAAGATGAACTTAAATTAATGGCCATAGATATTGAACAGGAAGGGAAGTTTATGTATGGAAACGATTGATTATTTCAAACAACAACAAATAAGGACAATCGAAATACTGGAAAGACTACTGGAATTCTTAAAGGGCGGACAGAAATTTGGAATTGTACTTAACGAAGAAATCACTAAGAAAATAGAAGTAGGAATCAATAAAATAGCAAGTGATAAACTCAAAGTTGCATTGGTTGGTGGATTCTCTGAAGGAAAAACTTCGATTGCAGCAGCTTGGTCGGAGAGTTATGATACTTCAACAATGAAAATTAGCCAAACAGAGTCAACAGATGAAGTAAATATTTATGAAATGGATGATTTTGAGCTAATTGATACCCCTGGATTATTCGGTTTTAAAGAGACGGAAGAACGAGAAAAGTATAATGATATTACAAAGAAATATGTAAGCGAAGCAAATTTAGTGATTTATGTGATGAATCCTAACAATCCAATTAAGGAGAGTCATAAAGATGTTCTGATTTGGTTATTTAAAGACCTGAATCTTCTGCCCCGAACAGTTTTTGTTATAAGTAGATTTGATGAGGAAGTAGATCTAGAAGATGAAGATGATTTCAATGAAAGATTCCATACGAAGCGCGAAAATATAATATCGAGATTGCATGATTTTGGAATCATTCAAGTAGAACAAGAAGCTTCAATAGTAGCTGTTTCAGCTAATCCATTTGGAGAAGGAATTGATTATTGGTTATCTAATCTTGATGAATATAAGAAAATCTCACATATAAGTGATTTACAAGTAGCCACGACTCAAAAAATTAAGGAATCTGGTGGTAAAAACTCGTTAGTAGTTGCATCACAACAAAGTATTGTTAGAGACGTTATTATACGTGAAATGCCAGTGGCTAGAGAGCGAGTTGCTAAAGCAACAGAGGAAATCGAAAAGTTTAAGAGTGCTTGTATGGATATACAAAGAGAGCTTAACAAATCTGAAAGAAAAATTAGTAATGTTCGAATTGATTTGAGAAATTTTATTACTGAATATTTTACCGACTTGATCCTTCAAGTAAAGGGAACTAATTTAGATACAATAGAAGCTTTTTTTGAACGAAATATTGGCGAAGAAGGAGTTGTGTTAGATACTAACATACAAAATGAATTCGAAAGCCAATTAGGGAAAATGGTTCAGGAAATCTCACAAGTGGAGATGAGTTTTAATTCTAGTATTAATCACTACAATCATATCGTAGGTGATATAGCGTTAAATGGTATGAAGGTAGGTGGTGAATTTCTAAAAAAAGGTGGTGTTCAAGTGACAAACACTAAGGTTCTTGCTGCGAGAGATTTATTAATGCCATCTATGAAGTTTAAGCCTTGGGGAGCAGTTAAAATTGCTGAGAGAGCATCAAAAGGGTTTGCATTATTTGGTGCAGTATTGGGCATAGGGGTAGAAGCTTGGGATAGCTGGAATGAAAGGAAGAAGAAACAGGAATTTCAAAATTTAATTGAAAGGACTGTTCAAAACTTCAATAAACAGCGCCAAGAATATCTTGATTTTATCAATGATAATGAGAAATTTATTAATGAACTCTTCCCAGATTATATTGAACTAATTAACCGTGTAGCTGCAATGGGAGAGGAAGTAGATAAAAGAGAAAACTTCCAAAGAGAATTTGAAGAGTGGCAACATCAAGGTGAGATTGTCGAAGCCGATTTTGAATTGCTTTCATAAGATTTTAGAATGGCTATAAGTTCTTAGCGTATAAAAAAATGTAATAAAATTAAAATCTCGAATCTTATTTGAGAAGGGGATTTCATTGGCAAATACAATATGTCCTATTTGTAAAGACGAAAATAAATGTAAAACTGGAGCTGGAGAAAACAAAAATAGTTGCTGGTGTGCGACAGAAAAATTCCCTAAGGAAATCTTTGCATTATTGCCTGAAGAGAGTCTTCGAAAACATTGTATATGTAAAAATTGTTTGGAAACATATACTAATCTTAGAGATTCAAATATATCTAATAATACTTACTAGGTGATTGTCTCTTTCCGAATGTTATGAAGTCCTTAATAGGAAAATAACAGACACTATTGTTAATGGTTTTTCATGGGATAATCCTTATTATCGATATAGGATGGAAGATTATAAAGAAAAGTCACTTTAACAATAGTAGCTGATATCTTATCGTTTGTTCGTACTGTAGTCAAACGTTTCCTGGTGTAAATACAAACAAAGAAGTACAAATTAGATTTCAGGATACAACGGGGTGATATTAAATGAGTAATATCTATAGAAAAACAATTAAAATATTCTTAATAGACGGTGAACCAACAGGAAGAATGAGTGCTGAACTTTCTAATTGGACTGGTAAGGCATATAAAATTCCCAGAAATAAAATTAAAGACAGCATAGATAGACCCGAGCTAAGTGGTACAGGAGTCTACTTTCTATTTGGTGAGGACGATGAAGGAAATAATGTCGCTTATATCGGTGAAGCGGAAAATGTCTTAAGCCGTTTGAACAGTCATTTAAGAGAGAAGGACTTTTGGACGGAGGTTGTTGTATTTACAAGTAAGGACGACAATTTGAATAAAGCTCATATAAAGTATTTGGAGCATAAGCTTCATCAATTAGCTGAAAAAATTGGACGATATAAGATGAAGAATAATACGATACCCACATTACCAGCTATTTCTGAATCTGACGAAGCAGAAATGGAAGAATACATCATCAATAGCAAGTTGTTAATCGGAACTTTGGGACACAATTTATTTGAAGATAAGATTAGTACAAATAAAGACGAATTGGATCAAGAAAAAATATATTTTATAAAAGCAGCGCGTGGAGCCGATGCCTCAATGGTTCAAACAACAGAAGGGTTCGCTGTTATTAAAGGATCAAGATTTGCTGATCCAGTTGCTAATTCATTTCCACCTTCATTAAATAAAATTAGAGAATTGTTATTGGAGAAAGAATTATTAATTATAGAAGACGGGAAATTAATATTAACAGACAATCGTGTATTCTCTAGCCCATCAACCGCAGCGTCAATTGTTATGGGAAGAAATGCAAATGGACTAACTGAGTGGAAAAATAGAGAAGGGCAAACTCTTAGGGATATGGAAGGTTTTCAGGAGGACTGATGGTTGAATTGCTTTGGGATTAAAAAGATATCCAGAATATGACCTTTGTGCAGCTATCATAGCTAGAAAGTTTTTAAAACAAACATGCCGATAATCAAAAGTTTATTTAAATAGATTAACTTTTGATATGCTATAGTTATTAAAATATAAAAAATGGGGATCGCAATGTCTATTAGCAAAAAAGATATAATTAGTGTCGAAAACTTACTTAAGTTAAACTTATCAATTCCTGATTATCAAAGGCCTTATAAGTGGACTGTTCGTAATATCAATCAGTTGTTTAACGATATATTAGAGGCATATCGGGATAATTTATCAGAATATCGTATTGGTACAATCGTTATACATAAGCATAAAGATAAGAGACGAGATATTGTAGATGGTCAACAGCGAACAATTTCTTTACATTTAATAAATGATGTACTGCAAAATTCATCAGGGCTATCAATACCTAAAAACAAAAGTAATATTAGCAAAAATTATAATGAAATTAAACGATTATGCAGTAGCTTAACTTCAGAAGATAAACGTAGATTGTATGATTATATGACTAAAAAATGCCATGTAATTATCATTGAAATTGACAATGAAATGGAAGCATTCCAATTTTTTGATTCACAAAATGCACGTGGTAAAGCATTGGAAGCACATGATTTATTGAAAGCCTACCATTTACGTGAAATGACAGCCGATAGTGAGGAAACCAAATTAAAGCTCATAGAAAAATGGGAAGCGCAGATCACAAGTGAATTAGCGAACTTATTTACGGGATACTTATACAAGATTAAGACATGGTCTAACCAAGGAAATGCACATTATTTTAATAGAGATGGTATAGAAATGTTTAAAGGTGTTCCGCTAGATCAACAATTTAATTTTATCCAATACCATAAAGCAGCCTACTTATTTATTGAACAATTTAATAGAGAAAATCATCAAGAGTTACTAGGGATAGACGCTTTGATCCCGTTTCAAATCGATCAACCTCTTTTGGCTGGAAGAAGGTTTTTTGAAAGTACATATCACTATATGTACTTAAAGAGAGAAGTAGAAAAGATAGCGTTGGAAATGCTTCCTGAATCCGTTTCCCCTAATAATGGACATGAACAGGTTGGAACTCGATATATTAGGGAATTATTCCAGTGTTTACTGCTGTACTTTTACGATCGATTTGGAATAAACAATAAAAACCCCAATATTGAGCAATTATTTTTCAAATACTGTTATCAATTACGCTGTATCAATCAAGCTGTATATGAAAAGTCAATTAACAAATATGCTTTGGGAAGAAATGAATATTTAAACAATAAACTAAATTTATTTACAGCTATAAGAGATGCGAGAAGTCCAAGGGATATAGAAATGATTGAAATCGACGATATAACATTCGAAGATATTGCTGTTAAATACCAGAAGAAAAGTTTTGACAAATTAAGACAAGCAATTGGGGTGATTGAAGGTGACTGATAAGTCTGGAGCGCTAGTTGAGCTGTCCGTTAACGAATTATTTAATGAAAGTGCGCGATATATCATTCCAATTTACCAACGAAATTATGCTTGGAGTAATATAGAGAGAGAACAATTACTCGAGGATATTCGAGACGCTGAGCAAGAGTACTTTTTGGGGAGTCTAGTTGTATATGAGCGAGATGATGCCGTATACGAGGTAATTGATGGTCAACAACGCCTAACGACTTTATTTATGTTGTTAGCTGCACTAAAGAAAAATCCTCCGTTTAAAAGTTTAATGTTTGAAGCAAGAAGAAAATCAAATCGAACTTTAGAAAAGATCTCCAATGGATCTACAGATTTTGATGAAGAATTTTACACGAAAGAACTTTTAGACGCCCTAAATCACTTCAAAAAGGAAGTCGATCCTGATAGCGAAATAATAGACAAGCTTCAAAATACCAAATTATTAAGGATCATTGTACCTAAGGATACAGATTTAAATCATTACTTCGAAATTATGAATACTCGTGGTGAACAATTAGAAGCTCATGAAATCGTGAAAGCAAGACTGATGTCAAACATCGTAGGGGAAGAGGCGCAAGAAAAAAGAAGTGTATTCTCTAAGGTTTGGGATGCTTGTTCTCATATGGAAAAGTATGTCCAGATGTCTTTTACTGTTGAGGATAGAAAAAAGTTATTTGGTTCAAAATATGAGAAATTAAACTTTAGCGATTTTGGAGATGTATTCCAGAATCTTTATTCAGCAACGGATGGAAAAGAAGGTAAGCTATCTACTACATTATCCGTGATAGATGCAATTGAGGAGTACAGTAAGATTAATAATATTAAAGATAACGAGAGTGAAGATGAAGGAGATCAACGTTTTGAATCAATTATAACATTTCCGAATTTTTTGCTGCATGTTATGAGGCTATATAAGAATAAGAAGACTGATGATGACGGTGCATTGGATGATAAAAAAATGCTGGAAATCATGAATGATGAAATAAATCCGGAAAAATTCATTGTTCAATTATTAAAAGCCAGGTACTTATTTGATCAATTTATTATAAAGAGAGAGTATTACGGAAAACACTCAGAAGAAGGTGCTTGGTCATTAAGCAAATTAAAATATTATAAAACGGACAACAATAATAAAGTGGATTATGTTCATACATTTTCTAATAATAGTGCTAGGAACGATGAAGATAACAGGCATAAAAAGATTCGCATGATACAATCAGCACTTAGAATTACGTATACTTCCCCCAAAACGATGCACTGGATAACAGATTCATTAGCATTTCTAATGGAAAATATAAATAAAGAGGATATCTCTCAAGATTATCTATGGCTATTAGAAAATTATGCCCGCCAGAAAATTAGAGAAAGTGGATATAAAAAGAATGATGGCTTTAACATAGAAAGGGTTGTATTCACATACTTAGACTATGTTTTATGGCGAGATGGTTATGAGGATGAAATTAAGCAGCTGGAAGATTATGAATTTACATTTAGAAATTCCGTGGAACACTTTTACCCGCAAAATCCTGATGGAAATGAAGGGTATGAAAGAATGGGTGTTACTGATTTAAATCATTTTGGTAATCTCTGTTTAATCACTAGTTCCGCTAACTCAAAGTTTTCTAACCAGAGTCCTAAAGCAAAATTAACTAATGAAAACACAATCAAAAGCTCTCAGAAATTGCGTATTATGGCCTCTATTGCTAAAAATAAAGATTGGAATGAGGAAGTTATTAAAGAACATGGTGCAAAGATGTATGAAATTTTAGAGCAGGAACTTAAAAAAGGGTCAGTTCCCCGCTACTCTTGATGGTGTAAAGGATGTTGGAAAAGGGGCGGGAACTAAATATATCTATGCTCCTTAAAATGGGGACAAATAGGGACATAATTGGAAATTCAATCCTTTATATATAAAGTGGCAGGGAGGAATAGGGACAAAAATAGGGACATAATTGGGACATTAAGAGGAAATTACGAGGTAGAACCTTTTGTAATCGGGTTTTACCTCGTATTTTGATGGTATAGAATGTACTATTTTACCCTACAAACCGGTACGGTGAACCGTATCACAAGTAATTGGTCTATTTTAACTTTAAATAGCCTTTCACCTAAGAAATATCCCCTATTTACCTTGCTACAAGAGCACATAGCTTTATCTATTGCACTTTCCCCTAACTAATTAAACCTTCCAAAACCCAGCATTTGCACATTGCTTTTTACTCTCCACTATCAAGAGATATACTATTAAAAACTACTAATTTATCCATTTGCACAGAACATAAATAAGAAGTAGAATAGGTTAACATAAAAAGTAAGGAAAATCGCGGATGTCTGTGCGAAAATTAGGGAGGAAAGTTAGTGTATAATATTCTTTTTGATATACCTAAAAATGTTTATATAACTTTGAGTGATTCAGAAAAATATTTACTTGAATATATAACAAATCACTTACAGGAAATATCAACAATGTCGATTGTAAAGCTTAGCGAAAATGCAAGTGTGTCTACGGCAACCATCGTGCGGTTAATGAAGAAGATTGGTTATGATGGTTATACTTCATTTAAATATAGTTTGAAAGAAAAGAACAGTTTTAATGATGAAAGTAATGAAATGGAGTATATCGGTAATGAAATCACCCAAGCGATAAAGAAAAATGAGCATGAAGTGAGTAAAACAATCCAATTACAAAGTATAGGTCAAATTGAGGATGCCGTTCAGAAACTATACAATGCGGAAAAGATATATATATTTGCTCGTGGGTTTTCTGAAATGATCGGAAAAGAAATGGCGATTAAGCTTCAATTAATGGGCAAGAACTGCGAAATACATGATGACCCTAATATTATTAAGATTAAATCAACAAGTATACAAGAGAATGAACTGGCGATTTTTGTTTCGCTAAATGGTGAAACAGAAGAGTTAGTAGAGGCATGTAAGAATTTAAACATTAAACAAATAACAACAATTACCCTAACTTGTAGGATGGAATCTAGCCTGGGTGTCATGTCTGAGATGACCTTTGTTGGATTTAAGGGAAGTCACTCTTATTTTCCAGATTATGAGGTTAGGTCAAGATTACCATTAAGTGTGATTTCTCGAATATTATTAGATGCATATGCAATAAGAATGCTGTAATAACGGCATTCTTTTTTGTTGTCCGAAAACTTTTTCATGATGAGTGAAAATGTTTACAAATTCTGAAAACCTTTACATGAAAAACTGTGCCATAATGAATGCAACGAAAGATAAATAGACAACAAGGCAGGTGAGACAATGATATACACATTAACGCCAAATCCAGCTATTGATCTATACGTTGGATTAGATCAACTAAAACCAGAAATAGTGAATCGAACCTATGAAGAAGATTATCAACCAAATGGGAAAGCAATTAATGTTTCGATTATGTTAAAGCGATTGGGCTTAGCGAACACAGCTCTAGGTTTTCTAGGGGGATTTTCAGGAAAATTCATTGAAGATGAATTAGAGAAGATGGACATTAATACTTCTTTTGTTCATATTGATGGGATAACAAGAATTAATGTTTTTGCCAATGCAGATAAAGAATACAAGATAGTAAATAAGGGACCTGAAATCAGTCCGGAAAAGGTAAAGGAAATGCTAGATATGATTTCTAGTCTTCCAGAAAAAAGTATTCTGTTTGTATCTGGTAGTTTACCAGGTGGAGTAAGTGATGAGTTCTTTGTGGAAGTGGCTAAGATATGTGACCATAAACGAATAAAGCTAGTATTGGATATTAGTTCTAAGGCCTTATTAGATTGCTTAGATTATCAGCCATATCTCATCAAGCCAAATGATGAGGAACTCGCTACCTTTTTTGATTTAGATGTTTCTGAAATGACAGAGTCAAAGATTATTGAATGTAGCAATATTCTCTTAGAAAGAGGTGCACAACAAGTACTTGTATCAAGAGGAGAAAAAGGTGCGATTTATGTTAAAGATGGCAATATATTAAAAGTTACATCCCCTAAAGGAGAAGTAATCAATACAGCTTGTGCAGGAGATACGATGTTAAGTGGTTTCATTGGGAAGTTAGAACAAGGATACTCTTTAGAGGAAGCATTAAGATTTGCCTCAGCAGCAGGATCTGCAACAGCCTTTAGTAAAGGGTTAGGGGAACTGTCTCATATTGATTTACTAATAAGCGAAACTAAAATTAGTACGTTAAAGGAGGAGAAAATGAATGGCTAACATCAAAATTGTAGCTGCAACTGGATGTCCTACAGGTATTGCCCATACTTTTATGGCGGAGGAAGCATTAAAGCAAGCAGCTAAAAAATTAGGCGTTGATATTAAAGTGGAAACACACGGGCAAGTAGGTGTGGAGAACGAGTTAACGAAGAAGGAGATTGCAGAAGCAGATGGTGTCATTCTTGCGGCAGATAAAGACGTAAATGCAGAACGATTTGTTGGTAAGAATGTTATGGAAGTCTCTGTTGCGAAAGGTATCCATGAAGCAGAGAAGCTTATCCAAACAATCATTGATGGTAAGGCAACGGTCTACAAGGCAAAGAAAAATGCGTCTGATGAAGAGAATGAAAGCGATTCATATAGTGGAGGTTCCATCGCTCATACGATCTATAAACACCTAATGAATGGTGTATCCCACATGCTTCCTTTTGTGGTTGGCGGTGGTGTTCTCATTGCTATTTCATTCTTGTTTGGTATTCACTCAGCAAATCCAGATCATGAATCCTTTAATGAAATAGCAAAATTCCTTAACGATACTGGAGGCCTTGCCTTTTCTTTAATGGTGCCAATCCTAGCTGCATTTATTGCAGAATCGATTGCTAAAAGGCCAGGTATGATTGTAGGTTTTATCGGTGGATTAATTGCAAGTAATGGAGGGGCGGGTTTCCTTGGTGGTATCGCTGCAGGTTTTCTAGCTGGTTATATTATCGTTTTATTATCTAAATTACTAGACCGCATGCCAAAATCGTTAAATGGACTAAAATCAATTTTCTTATATCCTGTATTTGGTATTTTATTAATTGGTGCGGTAATGACTATATTAGTTGAACCAATGACAGCAATTAATGAAGGTATGAAAACATTCTTAGGGAATTTTCAAGATGCAAATCCAATTCTATTAGGTTTAATCGTTGGGGCAATGAGTGCCTTTGATATGGGTGGACCAGTGAATAAAGCAGCATATGTAACTGGAACAGCTTTACTTGGGGAAGGTAACTACTTATTTATGGCAGGCGTATCTGCTGCGTGTATTACACCACCATTAATCACAGCATTCGCAACAGTATTCTTTAAAAAGTACTTTAACCAGGCGGAACGTAATTCTGGAGGGGTTAACTTTATCTTGGGTGCGACACATATTACAGAGGGGGCAATTCCTTTTGCAGCGAAGAACCCAATTGTAGTTATTCCAATCTTAATGATTGGTTCATCTATCTCAGCTATTCTCACATATATTATGAAGGTTGAAGTTCCAGCGCCACATGGTGGTTTTCTAGTATTACCAGTAGTTACAGGAGCATTTCAGTGGGTTCTTGCAATTCTAGTAGGTTCTTTAGTGGGTGCTGTAATTTACGGATTCTACAAAAAACGTCAATATAACAAAGTTGAACAGGAAGGCTGATAATAATGGGTAGCAAATTGCTTGAACTAGAACATATAAAAATTAATCAACATCTTACATCTCAACAAGAGGTTTTTGAACTTATTGCCTCGATTGCAGTGGAAAGAGGAATTGCTTCTAATTCTAGAGAGGTAGTAAAAGGTTTAATCAAACGTGAGCAGGAAAGTACAACAGGATTTCAAGATGGATTTGCTATACCACATGCACAAACAGATGCCATTTCTGAGCCTGGAATTGTAGTGGTTTCTAGTAAGGAAGGAATAGAGTGGAGCTCATTAGATGGCAAGCCAGCATCTTTCTTTATCGCATTGCTAATTCCAAAAAGTCAGGCTGGAACTACTCATATCAATGCACTAGCATCTGTTTCAAGAATGTTAATTCATGAGAGTAACCGCGTGGCACTTGTAGATGCAGACAGTAGTGAGCAGGTTTTAGAAGTAATATTAGATGCACTTAACTAAGAAGAAAGATAAATGAAGGGGGAACTATTTTATGGTTCTAGTTAATTCAACACCAATGTTAAAAGAAGCAAGAAAATCAGGATATGGAATTGTTGCTTTTAACGTGCATTCCTTAGATATGTTATATTCAGTAGCTGAAGCAGCTGCAGAATTAGACGCACCATTAATTGTACAAACAACAGTAGGAACTGTACGGAACTTAGGACCTGAGAACATTGTTGCTGCTGCAAAGGCAGCCTCAGAAGAATATAAAATACCAATGGCACTTCATTTAGATCATTGTACGGATTATGACGTTCTAATTAAATGTATCCGTGCAGGTTATACATCTGTAATGATTGATGCTTCGATGCATGAGTTTGATGAGAATGTCCGTCGTACAAATCAAGTGATGGATGTAGCTAAATTTCTTGATGTAAATGTGGAAGCGGAATTAGGTAAAGTCGGCGGCGTTGAGGACGATATTGTTGTTGATGAAGCAGATGCCCAAAAAGCAGTGCCATCAGAATGTGTTAAATTTATAGAACTTACTGGTGTTCCAACACTAGCACCAGCAATTGGTACAGCACATGGTATTTATAGTGGGGATCCGGATATAGATTTTGAAAGAATTGAGAAAATAGCTAATCTAGTAGATGTCCCACTTGTCCTCCATGGAGGATCAGCGATTCCAGATGAAGATGTGAGACGTTGTGTATCACTCGGAATGTCAAAAATGAATGTATCAACAGAATTAAAAAATGCTTATTCGCAAGCAATTAAAGAACATTTTGAGGATAAACCAAATGCTTTAGACCCGAGACAATATTTAACAAAGGCAAAACAAGCAGCGAAAGACTTGGCCCAATCCAAAATTAAGTTGGTAGGTTGTCAAGGGAAGGCATCTGAGGTTCAAGCATTGTATGGAAATGAGTATAAAGATGGGGCTTTAATAGGTTAAATAGCCTTCGGAGTATTCCATCGTTGAAGTATCGTAATTTGTTATGAAAAGGGCTGTTGCACAATCAAATTTGATGATTGTTGTAGCGGCCTTATTTTATATTATTGTTTCTTTGGGATTGCATAATATTATAGGGAGAGGTTGTCCATAGATTTGAATACTAAAGAAGCAACTAATAAAATTTAAAAGTGAACGGGATCCTTTCACCATTAATTAAGGAAATAAAATTGATTATTAAGAGTCCAATGAAACAAAAAGAAAAGCCTCGATAATGAATATTGGGCAAAGATTGTATTCTTCTCCACTCTCAAAGGCCTGTTTAAGGGATCTAACATTATAATTTTCTTCTCCTTTTCAAATTAGCTTCCCCCTAACAATCTGAATATTTCATTCTTTTCATTTTCTAAATCTCTCCATAAATAACAGTCTAATGATAATATGAGAAAATATTTAAAAGAAGGAAAATTTATAATTTTTGTCAATAATTTAAAGGAAATATAAGATAGATTGTCGAATAATATATTATGAATTAATACATGGAAAATCGGAACCATTTTTGTGATTATTTCTAGATACATATGATGTAGCAATTGATTTTAATAGTCTGCTAAACAAAATAGGGAGATAAATAGCGAAAGTTAAAGGAGCTTATTTACTAACCAACAAGAACTTGATTTTGACCATTTTAATTATGTGCATTCGTTCAATCGAATTCGAATTCATGAATCATTAAATTATCAAACACCGAATGAATACAAGTGAATGAACCTTTAAAATGAATGTCGGCATACTGAATATTAGAAAGTGTATTATTTCGCTCGACAAATACCGCAATTAATATTGCGGTATTACGACAATAAGCTTACGGTGAAATATGAAGTGAAACAGGATAGAATAAACATATAATAGATAAGCAATGAAGGGGGGAGGAAATAATTGGAGCTCATAAACACTGAGATGATAAATAAATCATTACACAGTATTATTAATCAACATATTAAACAACAGGAATTGAAAGAACAACTTTTAGAATATATTGATTTTCACTTAAAAAAGGGGGTTCCTTTTGGAGAATTGCTTGTCTTGCACCATTGTATGTTCAATGGGAGAGAAACGGAACAAATTTATAAAGTTGCAGCCGCTGTGGAATTGTTAATACTATCTTTTGATATGTTAGATGACTTTGAAGACAACGACTTTGAAGGAAAACCTTGGTCAGAAGAACCTCAATTAGCATTAAATGCAACCACAGCATTTCTTTTTTTGTGTAGTATGGTTATAAGAAATACAGATTTTAAAAATAAAGATAGAGCTATTTCCATTTTACTACAATATACTCTTCTGTCTATAAATGGACAACACAAGGATCTATTAAATATTTGTGGAAGTGAAGCAGATTATATTGATATGACTATAGAAAAATCAGGTGCTTTAGTTACTCTTTCTTGTTTAGTCGGCACAGTTTTAGCAGTAAATGACTATCCAACTGAAATAGAGATCTACTCTAAGTATATTGGTTTGATAGGACAAATTAACAATGATGTGGCAGATATTAAAATATGGAATGAAAAGAATGACTTAATCAAAAAAAAATATAGCCTTCCTATCATTTATTTATTAAATTGCAATGATACAGACCTTCATTTTATTCATGATTATTACGCTGGTAAGGTAGAAAAAGGTGAAATAATAGAAAAGCAAATGTTAGTTACTAATAAGCTTATAAAAACAGGAGCAATGGCTTATACCGAAGTTATTAAGAAAATATATCAAAATAAAGTAATAAAGGAACTAAAAAAACTTAATGTAGAACGACGTTATTTTGAACTACTAAAAAAATATATTTATTAATCAATAGGAGGAAAAAATATGCAACAGATAATTCAATTTTTAATTAACAATGGTGATGTATTAAGCAAAGTAAAAGAAGGAAAAGCAAGCTTGGTTGGAGTTAGTTCGGAAGAGCAAAAGGCAATTGTAGAAGTTTTTTTTGAACAACATGATAATCTAGATAGCTATTATTATTGGCAATAAATAATGTATATAGAATAATCACCTTATTTTTGGGAGCTAACATGAAAAAATTTACTAGCATATACAACTTTGGCTTGCTATCTATCTTGTTTGTATTGGGAGCATTTTGTTATTTTGCCCTCATTATTTTGGAGTATCCATTAGTAGGCATAGAAGTAAAGGAAAAGGATAACCAATGGATAGTGGAAAAAACGTACGAAAAAGGATGGGTTGGGAATCAAGCAATAGATGAAGGAGACATTATAAAACTGGTTGATGGAAAAACCCCCGAACAACATCTTTCTATTCTATTATTTGACAGGGTAGAAAAGGCTCATTCCATCACGATTTCAGATGAAAACTTAATAGAAAACACCTTTTTTATTTCATACAGTGACTTGAGCTCACAATATGTCATTTATTTAATATTGCCGTTTTTCTTTGCGACTATAACCTTAGCATTAAGTTTTTATCTATATCGAAGAAAAAAGACTGAGAAATCAGCAATCATTCTCATTTATTTTTTACTGTCCATTGGAGTTACTTACTTAAGTGCTTCTGTGTCTGCCAGAGGGGACATCATCGGAACTATTATAAATACTCTCACGTTACCCGGTTCTTTAATTCTATTTGCTCATTTTATAAGAAGCTATTTATTACAATTTCAATTGAAGTTTATCAAAAGTAAGTCACTACTCATCATTTATGTACTTTATAGTATTGTTTTAATACTAGTGATCAGCAATCTGATATTCTATCAATTAAATAATGACTTTATTGTAAAACTTGAGTTATTTTTTATTTTGTTATTAGTAGCCTATTTGTTCTTTCATTTAATTGTGTTTTATTTGAAGCATAGGCATGCTGAAGGAAATAATGTTTTGAAAATACTTTGGATGACCTTATTAGCAGCATTTAGCCCTTTTGTTTGTTTATATGTCATGCCGATTATTATATTTAGCGAAGCATTTGTTCCGGCTGAATTTACAGCCATTTTCCTTATTATTATTCCAATAGCATTTGTTTATTTACAATTGGCAGAGAGATTATTTGATATTGAATTTTTATTGGGTAAATTACGATATTATTCTTTATTAGCTTTTCCATTCACTGCTTTCACCATCTTAATTATAAGTATCATTACTCAAATGAAGCTATTGTCTAGAGTGACAGTCTTTCTTTTTTTATTGATATTCACTTTCGTAGTTCTATTTTTGTATATCAAAGAATTTGTAGATTATAAAATGAGAGGTCATTTCTTTTCTCCAAAGAACAACTTTGAAAAAAGTTTGTACACTTTTTTTAAAAAAGCAACTTATGAAACTAAGGTAGAGAGTTTGATTGCGAGTATTGTACAGGAAATTCAAGATGTATTACGAGTGAAAAAAGTTTTATATATAGAGGTAGTTACAAAGGTTAACGAGAAAAATTGGTTTCTAAAGAATCAAAATCAGTATTCACGTTCTTTTATCAAAAGTATAGAAAGTACACTTTGGGATAACTATCATATAGGCTCTTTGTTTGAAGTAAAGGGGGATTTTGGAATAATCATTGGCGGAGATTATTCGACTAAACATATCATACTCTTTGGCATGAAAAATTCTAATACGAACTTGAATATTCAAGAAAAGATATGGCTAGAAACTTTGGCGTATTTTTCAAGCATTCTTCTTGAGAATTTCCAATTAATTGAGAATCTAGTGGAGGAAATTGAAAAGTATAAAGGCGAGCAAGAAGGAGATAAGACAAATTACCCGCATTGGTTTTCAAGATTATTATTTAAATTATCAGAAAAAGAACGAGCTAATTTATCTATTGATTTACACGATTCCGTGTTACAAGAACAATTACAGCTGTTACGAGAAGTTGATAAGCTAAAAAAGGCAGATTTAGATGTAGCTATAAAGAATGACATATCAAATCTTAAGGAAAGAGTATTAGACAGTATTCACTTAATAAGAGAAACCTGTAATGAGTTACGTCCACCTTTTTTAACGGAGATTGGAATTATTCCATCTATCCAAAATTTAGTGAACCAAACAAAGCTTCGCTGCCATTTTATATTAACCACTGAATTAGATGAATCGATTCGATATTTAGATAGAGAATGCGAATTAGCTCTATATCGTGTTATTCAAGAACTGTTAAGCAATGCCATGAAACATTCCTTAGCTTCTGAGGTAAAGATATCACTACGAGAAAATAATCAAACGTTATATTTACAATATTGGGATAATGGAATAGGAATCGATATGGTGAATGTAACACAATCATTTAAGACAATGGGAATTATAGGAATGAGGGAACGGATAAATAGTATAGGTGGTACGATGAAGATGGATTCTGCTGTAGGACAAGGAACACAGGTGTTTGTTGAAATAAACATAGGGAGGAATGTAGTTTGATTAATGTATTGATTGTAGATGATCATCTTGCAGTTGGTCAAGGTACGAAAGCTATTATTGAGCAGGAAGAGGATATAGAAGCTACCATTATCATTGATAGTGATCAGGTTTTGGATATCATTAAGGTTAATACATTTGACATTTATTTGATTGACTTATACATGCCGAAAGTAAATGGTATTGAGCTCACAAAAATAATTATGCAAGTTGATCCTGACGCAAAAATACTCATCTATACTGGTTTTGATTTAATAGCACATTATAATTTACTAGTGGAAGCTGGTGTTGCTGGATTTATTAGCAAGGATACAACAGAGGAACAATTGATTACCGCAATCAGGTGCGCCATGAGAGAGGAAGCGGTGATACCCCTTTCGTTATTAAGACAGCTAAGAAGAACAGAAGTCAGGCCCTCATCTGATGAGGGCCTGCAGAATTTAGGAGATATTACGCTATCAAGTAAAGAACAGGAAATATTAGATGGTATTTCAAAAGGTTTAACTAATAAAGTAATTGCAATGAACCTTTCTATGAGTCAACGTACAATTGAATACCATTTAACAAAAATCTTTTCTAAGCTAAATGTCGGGTCAAGAACAGAAGCGCTATTAAAAGCAAAAGAATTTGGCTTATTATCAGAGCAGTTAATGAGGTAGTTATATTTGTATTTCGTCATACTAGAATACCCGCAAATAGATTGCGGAAAACAGCAGATAGATTTACGGTGAAATGTTATAGAACCTATGAGAGAATCTATTGTGAGGATATCCTTTAAGTACTAATAGAAAGGGAGATTGTGTTATGAAAAAGAAAACGAGACAGTTGATTTGCACGATGTTGGTATTTAGCACAATTATATTAGGAGCAAATACAGTGTTTGCGGCATCTTTTGGCAGTGCTTCTAGTGGAGCTTCTTCTGAAGAAGTTTTTCAAATTAAATATAATGGTGCAGCCTGGAATTATAGCAATTCGAACTATAAATCCACTTCGTTTAAATATACACGAAATGGTAGGACTTTACTGAGTAAAACAGCCTATAGTGGTAAAGTGACAGGTTCTGTTTGGGACGATATTAGATGGGGAGACAAGTATACTACGAAATTTAGTTGGTCCCGTGGAGCACGTAAATAATTTTTCCGGTTAAGATTTATTAGATTTTTGCATAACAAAATTTTATTTATTAATGAATGATAGGAAATGGTTCGGGCCTGATAGGTATTTTCTTACTGGGCCCGGTTTTATATTGATATCAACATTTAAATCTTATAAAGTACCATATTACTTTAATTATGAAGAATAACTTATTGTTTATACAGCTGTGTAGTTGGTATTTATTAAAAGTTGATACAATAAATGTATAGATGCCAACTAGGATTCTAACCCAAAAAGGTTCTAATATGCACATAAATGCTTATAATAGTGACAAAGAACGTTCACTCTGTTGGAGATTCACTCATTTAAGGAAGGAAGTAGTTTGTGAAATATTCTTTATTTAGAGTTATCGATGTTTTTGAGGCGATTGCTGGCTATCTTATCTGTTTTGCTTCAAATTTAATATTTATTTATGTACAAACTTTGAATTTAGAAGGTTCTTCTATTTTAAAGTCTTTCTTAAAAAGTATGATAGATTATCAGCTTATAATAAATATTTTTCTTACATCTATTTTAATAGTATTTCACTATCAATTTTTAAATCGTAGGAAAAAAGAAATATTCTGCCGCATCCTTGTAGGAGACACCATGGTAAATATTACAATTCGCTATATACTGAATAGTTTGGCTATATTAATATTTAGCTTTTTACTGTCACTCTCATTAAATTTTTATTTAGAGCTGAATGTAACCAGCAATCTCTACTTGGTTTCTATTTTTACTATATATATATTAATTAGTGCAGGTTGGGTGAAAAAGGAATGAGAATTTTACGTTTTTTTATAACTAGAATCTTTTTAAAAAGATGGATACTTGTTTTGGGTATGATATTATTACTTTTTTTAGCTAATTATGTTTCTTTTACTGCTGCTCGTTCCATTATTTCAACTTTTCAAGGTTACCAAGAACTAGAAAATCTAAATCAAGAAGGAACCTTTGTTGCTAATCTCGATCCGAATAGTGAAGCTGATTTTGATAAAATTGAAATAGGCGATACACAAAAAGTATATGAATATTTAAACAACAACTATACTTATGCTCTGCAAGCTAATGGTTTTGTCACCTCATTACAAAATGAACATAATATGGATGTTATTTTCAATTATATCAATGAAGAGGCTTATAAGATAAATCCATTTAACTTATCTCATGGAAACCATTTAAATTTTAATTATAAATTCAATAAAGAAAAAATACCTATTTTAGTAGGTGCAGGTTTGGCCAAAACATATCCTGTAGGGTCAAATATTGAGATTACAGATCCTGTCACCCAACAATTAGTTCAATTAAACGTTCAAGGAGTTTTGAAGAAGAATGCTTATCGTTCTAATTTTTATGCTCCCAACTCAAAGAATTATTTTAATTTTTCAATTTTTATACCTGTTAATGAGGAATTTATTAAAAGTGCGGGTCTTGACCTCCACGTTAATAGTTTGATGGACATGGTGCTTCTTAATTCAACGAAAGAGGAAGCAATGAATTTAAAAGAACATATCCAGGAAAATCTAGGTTTAGAGTTTAATTTTTTTAATCAAGAAGAAAACTTTAAGTACTTTGAAGAATATTATGTTAATTCATTAAAAATCATCTGTGCTATCACTTTTATATTACTCATAATTATTGTTTGTCTAGCTACATGGAATACGTTAATAAGTATTCGATTAATGATTAAGGATTTTACAATCAATTTATTAGTTGGACTAAGTTATTCAAAACTAAGAGCAATTTTTTATAGTTACTTTGGAATCTTGTTTTCTATAATTCTTGCCATTTTAATTGGGATAACCGCATTTGATAGATACGGTTTCTGGTTAAGAAAAGATCCAATTTTTTCTACTTACGGAGTGTTTGGAATAATAAGTATGGATTGGTTGGCTTTACTTATTGTTCTGTTAATAGATTTTATTATTGGATTTATGATTGTTGAACTTTCGATAAGAAAAATTAAAAGTATTCCGATCTCCGTGGGGGTATTACAATGAATAGTATAATTAAACTGGAAATTGAGAAAAAAACATTCAAGAAGAAAGGTTTTTCTATCTTAAATGATTTCGAGTTGGAGGTTAAACCTAGGGAAAGAGTTTCTATTATAGGAGAGTCTGGAGTTGGAAAAACTTCCTTGCTTAATATTATCGGTCTACTTGATACACAATATCAAGGGTGCTATACGCTGTTTGATTCATCTGTTAAGGATTTATCACGAAATAAATTAGCTGAGTGGCGTAATCAAAAAATTGGTTTTGTTCTTCAGGAGTCTGCACTAATTAATTCCTTGACCATAGAGGATAATATTAAATTGCCGCTTATGTACGCTAACATAAAAAAAGACTCAACTACTGAAGATCGCTTTAACCGAATTGTTAATAAAATTGGGATTGAGTCCATTTTGAAAAAAAAACCACTTGATTGTTCTGGTGGCCAACGAGCTAGAGCCGTTTTTGTTAGGGCTGTAATTATGAATCCCCAAATAATTTTATCAGATGAACCAACTGCGTCTTTAGATTTGGAAAATAGAGAAAAAATTATCAGTCTACTTTTTGATATGAATAAAGAATTTAATACTACTGTTATTACAGTGACTCATGATTTAGATTTAGCCAATCGCCATGACCGAGTAATTACTCTAGAAAGGAATGATTAAAATGGGATTTTATATAATGATTATGTCGTTCATACTTGGCGTATTTTTCGCTATTGTTGGGGTTTCTCGTTGGAAACGGAATTTTTTATACAAGTTTTTCGTGGTGCTTGGAGTCATTCTCATTCTTTTAGCTGTTTATCTGGCAATGCCTCGTTAAGAATCATAGTTATGTAGGAGTTATATTTGTTATCTGAGGTAATGATAAGTATTGTTATCCTTCTCAGATATAGAAAAACAGAGTTATTTCTTACCAAATAACTCTGTTTGTATTCACCGTGTATCTACCTCTTAGATGATAACGGCTCAAATTTCTTCTGAATCTTTAAATAATTTTCTATTTCATACAGTAAATGAAATAATGTAGATCGTACTTCGAATTCTTTTCTGGAAATCGGAAGCTCCATCTCCCGGAATTCTTCTGTCAATTTATGCAGCTGATATAAATAGAGGAGTGCAGTATTTCCTGGGTGCACACTTTTACTCAATTCTTCCATAAAGGCAGCTATTTTTTGACTTTGTAGGACTGTTTGGTCAAGCGTTGAGATTAGTGATAGCATACGTTCGATAATCTCAAATTGTTTTTCTCTCATTTTAAAATAATGATAAAAGTAATCATCCTGTCGAAATAAATTATTATCCATTGCTTTTAATGAATATGCAAGCCCATCATCAATTTTCTTAGATATGGTGATGAGTTCCTCTCCGCTCCAATCCGTATTATTCCTCTGTAAATAGCGCGCATATTCATACCAGACTTTCTTAAAAGACTGTTCGATTTCTCGTTGGAGGTTGCGCATTTGCTTTTCGTTGCTTGGCATATATGTATTCATTAAGAGTGCCGCTCCGACCCCAATCAATAATAGCAAGATTTCATTGAACAGAATACCGAGTGAAACTTGTTTGAGTGTGTAAAGGTGCAGCATGAACACAGTACTTGTCACAATGCCTTGTCTTGCATTAAAGTACACGACTATCGGGATGAACACGAGCAGTAAAGCACAGAGGGCGATCACATTGTACCCGATTAATTCAAATATGACTGTCGCTAAAGCCAATCCAATGACACAGGCAACAATCCTCTGCCATGAAGCCTTTAGAGAATCTTTTCTTGTCGCCAACACACAAAGGATTGCGGTAATTCCAGCTGACACATAAAAATCAAGCTTCAACTGTTCTGCTATGAATATAGCAAGTGCCGCACCTACAGCAGTTTTTAGTGTGCGGTGACCGATGATTTTGAACATATAGCTTTTCCTCATTTCATGATATGCAGTAAAGGTGTATTTTTATTATAATCCAAATGTTCCATGTTAAAAACCAATAACGAGTAGGCCAATATTTGAAGAGGAAGGTTTAATTTGAGGAAAGATGGCTCTAGTTTGGATTGGAGAGAACGGATGAGGGAAAATAAAACAACCACACGCATTAACTCCGTGCGTGTGGTTGTACTATTTTTTTCAAATTAAACTGTAACTGCCATTTTTAACAGGCGATTTGCAGAAGCTTTTACTTCTTCCAGGCCATTATGAATAATTTCCTGTGTTTTATCAGGCATTGCCTGGTGACCTTCAATAATTACTTCGTCGATAATTTCCATACCGAAAATGCCACCAAATACGTTACGCATATAGTTCACAGACATTTCCATTGGAGCTGCTTCTGGTGTGGAGTAAATCCCACCACGAGCGTTTAGGAAAATAGCTTTTTTATCTGTCATTAATTGAATCATGTTACCTTTAGAATCATATTTAAATGCAAATCCTGCAGCATAGACATAATCAATAAATGTTTGTAATTTAGCTGGAATGGTTAAATTCCACAATGGGAATGCGAATACGACTACATCTGCAGCAGTGACTGCATCCATGGCTTTTTGTTTGGCAGCTAAAAGACGAGCTTCCACATCTGTTAATTCTTCCCCATTTTGTACCTTACCAAAAGCGTTGAAGGCATCTTGACCGAAGTATGGTGTATCTTCTTCATACACATCGTAAGTTGTTACATTTACCTCTTTACCTTCTAATTCAGCCATAAATGTTTCATACATTTTGCTAGAAATCGCCTCTGTTGATGGGCGGTTGTTTGCTTTTACTACTAAAATATTCATATTTAAAGTACTCTCCCTGTATGTCTAATTAATTTTTTGCGAAATAATATTATACATGAAAAGAACTTTTTTAGGTAGTACGCACTTTGAAGTGGCATAGTATACTTGAAGATACTCTTAGGTGATAAAAGTTGGATAGGGTACGTTTCATTACATTGTGCAATGAAACGTACCCTATCTATGAAAAGCTATCCCTCATAATACACAACAGACTCATATGGCCTTAACGTTACAACATCCTGACCTGTAATCGAATCCTCATAATTAGATATCCATATGTCAGCATCACCTATGGGAAGGTCAATGGTGACTTCTTCTGCATAAAAGTTACTCACAACTACTAATTTTTCATTCTTCCATTTTCGTGTATAGGCAAAGATTTGCGGGTGATCTGCTAATAGTAGCTCATAATCGCCATACGTAATGATGTCATATTGTTTTCTCAACTTAGCGAGTTTTTGATAATGACGGAAGATCGAGTTAGGTTCTTGAAGGGATGTTTCTGCATTAATTTGATTGTAATTAGATGCTAGTTCTATCCAAGGCGTTCCACTTGTAAAGCCTGCATTTTCTTCATTTGACCATTGCATCGGTGTTCTTGCATTGTCTCTGGACTTTTGTTGTAAAATTGCTATGATTTCCTGCTCGGACTTTCCTTGTTGCTTCAGATTTTCATAAGCATTTAATGATTCGACATCACGATATTGCTCAATCGATGTGAAACCAGGATTTGTCATACCAAACTCTTCGCCTTGATAAATATAGGGCGTTCCTTGCATCATATGGATGGTCGTTGCCAGCATTTTGGCGGATTCCTTATGGTACTTTTTATCATCACCAAATCGGGAAACGACACGCGGTTGGTCATGGTTACACCAGAATAGTGCATTCCATCCGCCACCTTCATGCATACCGACTTGCCAATGGGATAGGATTTGTTTTAGTTCCACGAAATCAAACGGAGCATTTGTCCATTTCTTGCCTTCTGGATAATCTACCTTTAAATGATGAAATTGGAATGTCATATCTAATTCTTGTCGTTCTGGCTTTGTATATAGAATACAATTTTCTAATGTCGTCGAGGACATTTCTCCAACTGTCATCATCTGATAGGGCTTAAATGCTTTTTGATTGAATTCATGTAAGTATTCATGCACACGTGGACCGTCTGTATAAAATTTTCTTCCATCACCAGTGGAGTCATTTGGGAATCGCTGATCTTTCGAAACAAGGTTAATGACATCGAGCCTAAACCCATCGATTCCTTTTTCCGCCCAAAAACGAGTCACTTCTACTAACTTTTCTCTAAGCTCGGGATTTTCCCAATTGAGATCTGCTTGCGTGACATCAAATAAATGTAAGTAATACTGGCCGGATGCTTCATCATATTGCCAAGCAGGGCCACCAAACTTTGATTCCCAATTGTTCGGTTGCTCGCCGTCGATAGGGTCTTTCCATATATAATAATCACGATACGGATTGTCCTTCGATGTAGCTGCTTGTTTAAACCATTCGTGTTCTGTTGACGTATGGTTGATCACTAAGTCCATGATGAGCTTCATTCCACGCTCATGCGTTTCATCTAATAATTGCTGAAAATCATCCATCGTTCCGTAAGCTGGATCAATTGCATAATAATCACTAATATCATAGCCATTATCTTTTTGTGGCGATTTGTAAACAGGTGTCAACCATAAGACGTCCACACCTAGCTCCTTCAAATAATCAAGCTTCTCAATGATTCCTTGGATATCTCCTGTCCCGTTTCCTGTAGTATCGTTAAAGCTCTTAGGATATATTTGATAAATGGTTGATTTTCTCCACCATGCTTCATTCATTCTGTTCACTCCTACATTGTTTGAATTGTGTATAGGAACAAGTACCAGATATTAGTATTGCTATCTGGTACTCGTTGCATTCTTTCTATAACTTACGTTTTGCAATAAAATACGTAATTAAAAATGGGATGACAATAACAATTACCATGCCGATTAAGAAAGAGATCCATCCAGCTGGCACAATCGATAATGGAGCTGGAATACCACCAACACCAATCGAATTTGCCTTTACGCCTTGTAATGTAATAAACGCACCAGCTATTGACGTACCAATTACTGCGGCAATGAATGGGTATTTATAGCGTAAATTGACCCCAAACATCGCTGGCTCTGTAATTCCAAGCCATGCAGAAATACCTGATGTTCCTGCTAATCCTTTTAGTTTTTCATCTCTTGTAGCGAGCATCATCGCAAATACTGCGGCACCTTGTGCAATATTGGATAGTGCCAGAATTGGCCATAAAAATGTCGATCCTGTACTTCCAATCAGTTGTAAATCTACTGCTAGGAATGTATGGTGCATCCCTGTAATAACAAGTGGAGCATAGATCGCGCCATAAAGTAGTCCACCGATTACTGGTATCGCCTCAAATGTTGTCACTAATCCTTCTGTAATCCAGTTGGCAATGGTGAAGGTAATTGGTCCAATTACAATAAAAGAAAGAAATCCTGTTACAAGTAATGCCACTGGAGCAACGACTAATAGCTGAAGGGAATCGTGTACTCGTTTACGTAAGAAAATATCTATTTTTGCTAATACCCATGAAGCAACTAAAACGGGTAGTACTTGACCTTGGTAACCTATTTTTTGTACTTCTAAACCAAAAATGTTCCAGACAGGGATATCCCCTTCGTTGACAGCACTACTGTAGTCCCATGCATTCATTAATGCTGGATGCACAAGGATTAAACCTAACACAATACCTAATAATTCACTACCGCCAAACCGCTTGACAGCAGACCAACCGATTAATCCAGGCAAGAATGTAAAGGCGGTATTTGCGATAATATTAATCATATCTGCAATGCCAGCCCATTGTGGGTATGTTTCTATAAGTGCAGGTGCTTCTCTACCGAAAATTCCTGGATTCGCTAAAATATTATTAATACCCATTAGTAGACCGGCAGTTACAATGGCAGGTAAGATCGGAATAAAAATATCTGCTAATGTTTTAATCGCTCTCTGCAGAGCATTTTGCTTTTGCCCACCAGCAGCTTTCACGTCATCTTTGGATGCTTCTTCAATTCCTGTTTCAGCAACCATTGCTTTATATACTTTATCAACAGTACCTTGACCAATTACAATTTGATATTGGCCATTTACAGAAAAGGATCCTTTGACAATTTGCATTTCTTCTAATGCTTCTCCGTTTACTTTGTCCTCATCTTTTAATGCAAAGCGTAAACGTGTCACACAATGCGTAGCTGCCTGGATATTCTCGACGCCGCCAATTGCCGCAACAATGTCTAATGCTTCCTCACTATACTGCATGCCACTTGAAGGCGATTTCATGGATGGTTTATTTTTTTCCTCAACTGGTTCGGTTCCGGTTGTTTCTGCTTTCGCCTTTGTAGTGAACAGTACCGAGTCGAGGGCGATTACTTCTTTTTCCTTTGTTTTCTCTAGTGTCTCAAATTGATCTCCATTCGTTACAATGATTGGAGTGAGGTGACTATCTGCTTTTTCCTTAATCAGCTCTACATCAAATGTGATTAATGGATCGCCGACTTTGACCTTGTCCCCTTGCTTTACATGTGCTTCAAACCCTTCTCCATCTAGTTTCACCGTATCGATTCCAATATGGATTAATAATTCAATTCCAGAATCACTTACAAGACCAATGGCGTGTTTCGTCGGAAAAAGTTGAACGACTTCTCCATCCACTGGAGCGACTACTTTCCCGTCTTTTGAGTCAATTGCAATGCCATCTCCCATCATTTTTTGAGCAAAAGTAGGATCTGGTACCTTGTCTAATGGTACGACATCTCCACTCATAGGAGCATAAATTAACATTTTATTTTCTTTATTTGCCATGAAATATCCTCCTTCACATCACTTTTCGGCGTGTTTGGACAAATGAATGCCGATCTACTTTATATATCTATATATACCCAGACTTTTTTGGATGAAACAGAAGGCAATTGAAGAATTATTTCGACCATCACTTAAAAATAGTACACTCCACGTGGAAAAACTATGAACAAGGAGAATTAGATTCAAGAAAACAGTGGGATTTGTCATACCTACATCTATTAATTAAATAGGTTAGGATCCCAACTAATGAAGAAAAAGCGTGGTAGATTAATTTACAAGGTATAATACAAATTCCTTTCTATCTAGTAAAGTACTTGTTAATACAACTGCTTGTCGTTACAACTGGAGAAGTAGTTAGATAGGAGGAGATACTATCGTTAATTTGAATAGTAAAGTACCTTATTATTTACAGTTGAAAGATTTGTTGTATGAACAAATGTCAAATCGATATTATAAAAAGGGTCAAAAATTACCTTCTGAATCAGAACTTGCTCATGAACATGGGATTAGTAGACCGACAGTAAGGCAGGCATTGGGCGAGTTAGTACAAGAGGGATATTTAGTAAAGAAAAGAGGTCTTGGGACATTCGTAGCGGAACCGATTGTAAAGAACAACGCACAAATTTTTACCACATTTGCCGAAGAAATGAATCAAACTGGGCACAAGCATAGTGCTAAGCTGATTGAAAAAAGAATAGTGACAGCAACGAAGAAAATGTCCCTTGACTTACAAATTCCGCAAGAGAGCGATATTTTTAAGTTTGTTCGGCTTCGTTTAGCAGATGGTGAGCCAGTGGTTATTCGAACTTCTTATATTCCCTATTCCATATACCCTAATTTATTGGAAGAAGATCTAGAGAATGACTTGGTCTACGATATCTTAGGGAGAAATAATATTATACCGATGAAATCAACTCAACGATTCCAAGCAGTAGGTGCATTACCAGAAGAAGCAGATTTATTAAATATAAAAGAAGGTGATCCACTCCTGTTGTGGAACGGTATTGTCTTTGGTGAGGGTGGAAGACCAATTGAACAAATGAGAGCAGTATATTTAGGTTATCAATTTTTCATTGAGCAATCGAGAGATAACAACAATAGTACTCAGGTTATGGAAGAATGGAAAGAATTAAGTACACTTCATTTTTAACATTGCCAATTGGTTTAGGTAATCCATATTCAAAAAAATAGTGTGTTAAAAGCCTTGACAAATTCTTTGATTAGTAAAGCAAAACTTGTAATAATACTTGTAAATACATCATGATGTCATTGCAAATAACTGAAAGAAAGGGGCCAAATAAAGAAATATCTTTGTTATTCATTAATGCAAATGTAATTACTTTAGACAATGAAAATAGAATAGCGGGTTCCGTAGCGGTAGCTGAAGGAAGAATCATAGGCATATGGGAAAAGAATGAGCCGCCAGAAGGAGAAATAAGTATAACCGAGAAAACAAACGTAGTAGATTTAAAAGGAGCGACATTGCTCCCTGGATTTATCGATACTCATAACCACATATTAATGTATGGAACAATGCGAAATATGCTTAATTGTAGTACGCCTCCAAATGAAACAATAGAAGATATTAAAACGTTAATTGCAGAACAAGCACGTATCACGCCTACTGGTGAATGGATTGTCGGATTTGGGTATGATGATACGTTATTAGCTGAAAAACGTCATCCTACACTTAAGGATATTGATCTAGTGTCACCTAATCATCCAGTGATGTTAATTCATACTTCCGGGCATTTAGCTGTTGCTAATACGGTAGCATTAGAGTTGGCAGGCTTATCTGATGATACGAAAGATCCTCAAAAAGGTGGACATTATGGACGTGACAGTAATGGGAAATTAAATGGCGTTTTATATGAATCAGCAGCTCAGATGCCAGTAAGGATGAAGATGCCAGTAAAAACAGAAAAAGAAATGCTAGAAGATTTGGAGTTTGCTGCTAAGCAATATCTTGCACAAGGAATAACAACAAATTCGGATGCTGCTGTGAGTACATTAGCTGAATTAGAGGTTCATACCAAAGCTGCAGCGAGCGGTATTAATCCAATGAGGACACACCTGATGTTAATGCATCATCTATTGCGTAAAGGGGAAGCATTTGGTGAGTTTACAAATGAAATGCTGGATGAGGAAATTAAAAAGAAATCAAATGGTTTAGCTCGGTTAGATAGTGCAAAAATGTTTCAGGATGGCTCTATTCAAGGATTAACAGGTGCATTACGTAAGCCTTACTATAACAACCCTGATGTATATGGTGAGTTGATGTTCACTCAAGAAGATTTAGAGCAAGAAGTATTAGATTTACATCAACGGGGATTTCGTGTTACAACCCATGGAAATGGAGATAGAGCAATAGGTTCAATTATTGATGCCTATGAAAATGCACTTAAAAAAAATCCACGCAACAATCATAAACATCGAATTGAGCATTTACAATCAGCTACAAGTGAAGATATTGCTAAAATGGCTCAATTGGGAATTGCAGGTTCTTTCTTTATCAATCATGTTTACTATTGGGGAGATCGTCACGAACAAATTTTTCTTGGACCTGAAAGAGCGAGACGAATTAGTCCTCTGAAAGATGCAGTGGATAATGATGTATTGTTCACTTTACATTCGGATTGCCCTGTTACTCCGATTTCACCATTATTCTCAGTGTGCGCTGCTGTAAATCGTAAGACAAGTAGTGGTAAAATCTTAGGACCGGAACAACGTATTGATGTGATTACTGCCTTGAAGTCTATGACTATCTATGGCGCAAAATTAATAATGGATGAAGAAAATGTTGGTAGTATTGAAATTGGAAAATGTGCAGATTTTGTTGTGTTGGAAGAGGATCCTATCTCTGTGGAGCCAGATAGAATTAAAGATATTAAGATACAAGCTACCTATATTGAGGGGCAGATAGTGTATGACGCAAAAGATTTATCCAATCATTAGGAATGAACATGCTGATTTCCATCGTGTGTCAATTAAATTGATGAAATAGGTAAAATAGGAATGTAGTAATCATTGGATGCACCACTGATTTAGACAGTAGAAGATTTGCAATTATTCGTGTATATAGGAAAAGAAGTATTTAAAAAAAGTAACAAATAAAATTGGTTGACATGAGTCTCATACTCACGTCAACCAATTATCTACTTTTATCTAAATGGAGAAAGGAATCATACAAGTCCTTTTCGCTTAACTCATTAAATTTAGACTGTATGTAATGTCATATTCTAATTTAACAATTATTTAATGCGCTTTTTTCATCTGTTTGAAATACCAGAAGAATAGACCAACATACGCTACAATCGATAGGATTGAGAAGGAAATGTATGTCCAATCCAATGTAGTGACAGATTTACCTATTAAAATAGCCATCATTTTTTCAATTGGATCAGAATCCACTGCGGAAATTAAAGCATCTGTTGGTAATCCCGCTGGGAAATTATTCATTGCTATAGATGTTTGAGTTACAAAATCAGCGATCAAAGTTGCTCCCCATAGGAATATAGGAATGAGAATCGTTCCTATAAGTGTCATTCTAACAACTTTCCCTTTTGTAACAATTAGCAATGCTGGTGCTAATACAGTTAAAATAATACCACCTAATGGTAGTACAGTATTACCCGGAAGGAAAATAGCGATTACTAAAAGGATTGGAGCAAGAATATTTGCAACAGCCCATAATTCTGCTTTTGTTGCAAGGATTGGCCAATCAATGGCAATCAATAGCTTTCTTCCTCTGAAACGCTTACTCATATGCTTCGTAATCCCATTTGATAATGGTTCAATTGCAGGACCGAACCAGCCTCCAACTAGACCGAATAACTCTAATGCCACACCACCAGTAAATGCTAGTGTTAAGATTTCAGCTGTAGATTGTTGTCCGAGGAATCCGATAAAGATACCTAAATAAGCACCAATAGCAAATTTACTTCCCCAGAATCCGATTTTATTGTTAAGCGCTTCTGCATCAAAGTCGAATTTATCAATAAAAGGTAATACTAAATCAATAAATTTATTCACAACCATCACTACAGGCGCTATTAGTAAAGATGGGTGCGCAGTTGTTGTAATGTTACTTTCATCGTAACCAAGTAACTCATTGATTGTTGGCTTAATCACATCTGCATTTTTTAACATTAGTGCATAAAGCATTGCGATAAATAGTGATGTAATTAAAAGATTATTATTTGAATAATACATTAACAGTAAACCTAATACAGAGTAATTCCAAATATTAAATAGATCCACATTTAATGTTGTTGTTTGTTTTGTTACTAGCATAATAAAATTTACAACTAATGAAATAAAAGCAAAATAAAGTGTATACACAGATCCCCATGTAATAACGGCAAGGGGAGCCCATCCTAAGTCTGTTACAGATAAAGAGACGCCAGTTGATTCAACAAAACTCTCTAAAGCTGGCCCAAAAGCACTTGTTAGTAAGGAAATAACAGCACTCATACCTGTAAGTGCGACAGCCATTCTGAGACCGCCTTCAATGGATTTCGAAATGGAAACCCCAACAATTAAAGAAAGAATAGTGATCACAACAAACATAATTGCTGATCCACCTAAACCTATAAAAAAGTTAAAACCTGAATTTATTGCATCTATCATTTTCATTACCTCCCAAATACGTAAGTAACCGGTTACGTAAGGGAAGGTTAATTTAAATTTATCAGATAAACTTTTAAAAAGCAATAGATTTTTTTTGAATTGACAAAAGTAAAATTAATGATTATACTTCTTGGTAACCGGTTACGTAGAGAGGGATGTAGATGTCTTATACAATGAGAGATGTTGCAAAAAAGGCTGGTGTTTCCGTTGCTACCGTATCAAGAATTATGAATGGTAAAGGCGAAGCAAGCCCAGAAACAATTGCAAAAGTAAAGAAAGTCATTGAACAGCTAAATTACAAACCAAATTTGCTTGCTAAGAGGTTATCTGAGCGTAAATCGAACCTTATCGCATTGCTTGTTCCAACATTAAATAATCCATTTTTTCCTGAATTGGTACGAGAGATTGAAAAAGAAGCAAATAAAAATGGATATCAAATCTATCTTTGCAACAGTGATGATCAAAGAGAAAAAGTAGAATATTATTTGGACTCTATGGTAAATCACTATGTCAGTGGTGCAATTATAAATTCCTTACATGTAGACGAAAATGATTTATCTATACTAGAAGAAAGAGGAATTAGAACCATTACGATTGACCGCGCAAATTTTGACCACTCTTATTCTGCTATCACTGTAAATCATAAAGCAGGTGCTCAGAGTGCGGTAAACCATCTGATTCAAGATAATCATTGTAGAGATATTGTTTTTATCTCAGGCCCTAGAGACGAGAAGAGTGCGATTGATCGTTTGTTGGGTTACAAAATGGCTCTTGAACAGGTAGAGTTTCCTATTCAGACAAAAGTTGTATATGGAGATTTTGAAACAGAGAGTGGTTACCAACTCATTCAAAAGTTATTAATGGACGGCGAGAAGTTTGATGGGATTTTTAGCTCAAATGATGCGATGGCAATTGGTGCAATACGAGCGTGCTATGAATTTGGAATTCAAATCCCGGAGCAAGTAAAAATCGTGGGATATGACAATATAAATATGACGTCTTATTTGCACCCAAGATTATCAACTGTTGATCAATGTAAAGAAGAGATAGGCGCATTGGCAATTAAGGAATTAATAAATCTATTTAATAATAGAAGTGAAAAACCTAATCACTATGAGTTAAAGCCGAAACTAATTATCCGTGAGTCATCACGATAAGAAAACTCTAATGGCCATTAGATAATGGCTTTTTATGGGTATTCCGTAATCGGTTACGCTCATATGTACTTAAGTAGTCCGTATTATGATTTGACCAATACATTACATTCTCTTATTTGTAAGAGTACATCGACTAAAAAGATTATATGAGCTTAATCGGACTGTAACGTAACCGATTACGCTCGAGATTTACTAGTGTATCTATACGAGTTAAAAAAAACTAGTATGGAACGGAAGAGGAGTAGAAAATATGAGTAAATTAGGACCGTCACTGATGTGTGCAGATTTAGGAAATATAGAAAGAGATATAAAAGCATTAGATGATGCGGGAGTGGATTTCTACCATATAGATATCATGGACGGAAGGTTTGTACCAAATTTTACACTAGGTCCAGACTTTGTAAAGAAAGTAAGAAGTTTAACCAAAACTCCGATTGATGTACATTTAATGATTCAACAACCTGAGCTATACATTGATTTATTTGCGGATGCTGGTGCCGATATGATTTCTATTCATCAGGAATCAACAGAAAATCTCCAACGTGCACTCACAGAAATTAAAAGTAAAGGACTTAAAGCAGGTGTCGCTATTAACCCTGCAACTTCTTTAGAGTTTATTGATTACGTGTATGATGTGATTGATTATGTGGTAGTGATGACAGTTAACCCAGGTTTTGCAGGTCAGAAATTCATTACGACGATGTATGACAAAATTGCAAAACTACATAGCAAAATTGAGGAACTTGGACGTCCAATTGAAATTCAAGTAGACGGTAATATTGGCCCGAATACTATTCCGAAATGTCATGAAAGTGGAGCAGACATGTATGTATTGGGAACAAGTGCTGTATTTAATAGTGAAAATAGCTTGAAAGAAAATGTCAAAAATACTAGAAAATTATTTATTTAATTAATGGAGGATTCCGACATGAAATATGATATCGTTGTTTTAGGAAGTATTAATATGGATGTAATAGTAGAGTCACCTAAATATCCAAATTATGGTGAAACATTGTTTTGTGATGCAATCTCAATGACTCCTGGTGGAAAAGGTGCGAACCAAGCTGTAACAGTTGCTCGCCTAGGAAAAAAGATTTCTTTAATTGGAGCAGTTGGTAAAGATAATGCAGGTAATCAGTTATTAAAAAACTTGCAAAGTCAAGGTGTAGATACAACAAATGTTCTTGAAATTACTGAAAAAGGATCAGGTACATTCGTGGCGATTGTTGACGAGACAGGCGAAAATACTATGGTTGGTACTAAAGGTGCCAATGATTACATTACGGAAGAAGATGTTAAAAAAGCATTTGAAAACATTGAATCAACTATTCTTCTTTTACAAATGGAAACAAGTAAAGAATCTATTATTGCGGCAATGAAAATCGCAAAAGAACGCGGTATGTTTGTGATTCTTGATCCGGCTCCAGCTGGTGGAATTTTTGAAGAAGCATTCCAGTATGCAGATTTAATCTTACCGAATCAGCAAGAAACAGAGAAAATCACTGGCATCAAGGTAACGGATGAGAAAACTGCGTTAGAGGCAGCTAAAAAGATAAATAGCCTTGGTATTGAAAATGTAATCGTCAAGATGGGTGCACAAGGAAGTCTTGTTTATCAAAATGGAGAAAGCACTCTTGTGGATTCTATTAAAGTCGATGCAGTAGATACTGTAGGTGCTGGGGACTGTTATGCAGGCGCTATAGCATGTGAGTTTTTAGATTCTAATAATCTTGTGCAAGCAGCTAAATTTGCTAGTGTTGCGGCAAGTATTAAAGTTTCAAGAACAGGTGGTCATAACTCCATTCCTACATTGATTGAGATGAAGGAATATGAAGAGCAAGTAAAATAATTGTTGAGAAATACTAACTAGATAGATGAAGTTAATTTTTCACACGCTTTCTGCTGACTTAAGTAGCGAAAGCGTGTTTTTTTGATGCTTGAATTTTGTATATGTTTGCAATACGTGCTCTTGATCTTATTCTTAATTTTTTGACACAAATATCTCGAATGTAATAGTAGATTAATTAATGGAAAGTTCGCTGATATTTAGTGAGAAAGGAGAATGTATGATTATCGTAATTCACTAAGTTCTAAAATTAAAGTAAGTGAAACCACTTATAAAGGCGAGGAACCGTGGATTATAAGATGACAATACTCAATTATACAAAAAAAGTGGCAGTTGTATGCTCCAATATCCTATATAAGATAAACGTAAAACGGAACACAACACATGTAAACCCATCTAAAAAAATAAAAAGAGTTGACATTTTACCCCTATGGGTATATATTAATCATGTAATTGATTTTCAACAAGTTAAATCAATGGAAATTATAAAAGGTATCTTTTGAACGTCGTTAATAATAACGACTTATTTCATGCCAAAAAATATACCCATATAGGTATAAAATATGTAATCAAAATTTTTCTATTGAGAGTCATACCATGGGAGGTAAATGAATGATACGAGCAAATTATCAATTAGATGCAAAAGGCTTAGCTTGTCCAATGCCAATTGTAAAGACAAAAAAAGCAGTCAAGGATCTTGAAGATGGTCAAGTATTGGAAGTGCAAGCTACAGACAAAGGTTCCAAAGCAGACCTGGCAGCATGGGCAAGTTCTGTTGGACACCAGTATTTAGGAACTGTAGAGGAAGGCGAGGTTCTTTATCATTACATTCGCAAAGGCTCTAATGAACCAGAAGTGGAGAAAGCATTTGAACACACTGTTTCACTTGATGAAATAGAATCAGGTGATGGTTTGATTTTAGATGTACGTGAAGCAGCAGAGTATGCATTTGGTCATATTCATGGTGCAAAATCGATACCAATGGGTGAATTAGAATCACGCCTTGAAGAATTAGATAAAGAAAAAGAAATTTATGTGATTTGCCGTACAGGGAAAAGGTCTGATTTAGCAGCACAACTTTTAGCAAACAAAGGTTTTACAAAAGTCTATAACGTTCTACCTGGTATGAATGAGTGGAACGGAAATATATCAAAAGAAATTTAGGAGGAATGGATCATGTCAGAAAAAGTAGCTATTATCGCGTCAAACGGAGGATTGTTTGATGCATACAAAGTATTCAATATTGCAACAGCAGCAGCAGCTTCAGATAAAGAGGTACAAATTTTCTTCACATTTGAAGGACTAAATTTAATTCATAAACAATCTATGCATGCATTAGAAATGCCAGCAGGAAAAGAACATTTTGCTGAAGGATTTGAAAAGGCAAATGTTCCTACCATCCCACAATTAGTTGAGATGGCACAAGAACTAGGTGTTACATTTATTGCATGTCAAATGACAATGGATGTGATGGGTCTTACGAAAGAAGATTTCGTTGATGATATTGAAGTTGGTGGAGCAGTAACATTCCTAGAGTATGCAAAAGATGCATCACCAACATTAACTTTCTAAAGAGATGATTAAACTTCAAGCAGTGGGGAAATTCTCCATTGCAAAAAAATAAATAAAATTATACCTATGGGGGTAATTAAAGAATGACAGTAAATAAATGGACAGCAGCAAAAGTTGCTCGAAAAGTAATTGATAATGAAGCATTGTTTATTTTAGATGTTCGCAATCAGGATGCATTTGAGGATTGGAAAATTGAAGGGCATACATTTGAGTATGTAAATATTCCTTACTTCGATTTATTAGATGGTGTAGAAGAGATTTTGCCTAAACTTCCAACAGATAAGGAAATATTAGTAGTTTGTGCGAAAGAAGGGTCTTCCATTATGGTAGCTGACATGCTATCTGATGCTGGTCGTGAAGTTGCTTATCTTGAAGGTGGGATGAAGTCTTGGAGTAGTTACCTAGAACCAATCAAAGTCTCTGATTTAGAAAATGGTGGGGAGCTATACCAATTCGTTCGCTTAGGAAAAGGTTGTTTATCTTATATGGTTATTTCTGAAGGCGAAGCAGCTATTATTGATGCAGTACGTTACACAGATGTATTCACAAACTTTGCGAAAGAAAAAGGGGTAGAAATCAAGCACGTATTTGATACGCACCTACACGCAGATCATATTTCAGGTGGACGTCACATTGCTGCAAATACAGGAGCAACGTACTACCTACCACCAAAAGATGCAACAGAGGTGGTATTTGATTACACTCCTCTTACAGAAGGATTACATGTAAAAATTGGAGCATCTCAAATCGATGTAAATGCACTGTATTCACCTGGTCATACCATTGGTTCTACCTCATTCGTAATCGACAATCAGTTCTTGCTAACAGGTGATATCTTATTTATCGACTCCATTGGTCGTCCCGATTTAGCAGGACTTGCAGAAGATTGGGTAGGTGACTTAAGAGAAACATTATATTCCCGTTATCGTGAATTAGCAGAGAATTTAATTGTGTTACCTGCACACTTCATGATTATTGATGAATTAAATGAAGACGGAATGGTGTCTAAACGACTTGGTGATTTATTCAAAGAAAATCACGGCTTAAATATCGAGGATGAAACAGAATTCCGTCGTACCGTTACAGATAATTTACCGCCACAGCCAAATGCATATGAACAAATTCGGCAGGTAAATATGGGTAAAATCACACCTGACAATGACGAACAAACAGAAATGGAAATTGGTCCAAATCGTTGTGCGGTTCGCTAGTGTAATATAACTAAAGTAGAAAATGAAAAAGGGGAAAAATGAAATGAACATTACAAAAACATTAGATGCAAAAGGCTTAGCATGTCCTATGCCAATTGTGCAAACCAAAAAGTCCATTGACATGATTAACTCTGGTGAAGTACTTGAAGTGCTTGCAACAGATAAAGGGGCAATAAATGATATCCCAGCATGGGCAAAATCAGGTGGTCATACTGTATTAGAACAAAAAACAGAAGAAGATGTTCTGTATTTCTATATTCAAAAAGGATAATGAAAAACACATAGCGAGTAGCATGAACTACTCGCTTTTCCAAATTAGAAAGAAGGATTAGTCATGGATGTAATTTTTATCATCGTTGTATTTGCAATTGGGTTTATTGGTTCTTTTTTATCCGGTATGTTAGGTGTTGGTGGTTCCATTATTAAATACCCAATGTTACTGTATATCCCCCCTTTATTTGGTCTAGTAGCATTTACAGCCCATGAAGTTTCTGGAATAAGTGCAGTACAAGTATTGTTTGCTTCGATTGCAGGTGTATGGGCATACCGTAAGGGTGGATATTTAAACAAACAGCTCATCATTTATATGGGTGGAGCTATTTTAATTGGGAGTTTAATTGGTAGTTATGGTTCGAGTTTCTTATCTGAACAAGCAGTGAACGTTGTGTATGGTATTTTAGCTGTGACTGCGGCTGTAATGATGTTCGTACCAAAGAAACAAATGGACGATGTACCTTTAAATAATGTTATCTTCAATAAGCCATTAGCGGCAATATTGGCATTAATTGTAGGTATAGCATCTGGTATAGTTGGTGCGGCAGGTGGATTCTTACTTGTACCAATCATGCTTACGGTATTACACATCCCAACACGCATGACGATTGCAACAAGTTTAGCAGTAACGTTCATTTCTTCCGTCGGTGGAAGTGTTGGTAAATTAGTTACTGGACAAGTAGACTATTGGCCTGCTGCTATTATGATTGTAGCAAGTTTATTAGCGGCACCACTTGGAGCCAAAGTAGGAAAGAGAATGAATACTCAAATTTTACAAGTAATATTGGCACTCCTCATTGCGGGTACGGCTATAAAAATTTGGATAGATATCTTAACTCAATGAATGTCTAGATTTTTTGAGAAAACAAATGAAAATATAGGAGGATATCTTATTAGTAGTTTTGAGATTATCGGTTGTTCGCGTACAGGAGGAATAATAGATGGAGTATGATAAATCTGTTGTAAATCGTTTAAAACGTATTGAAGGCCAAATTAGAGGCGTATTAAATATGATGGAGCAAAATAAAGATTGTGGGGAAGTCATTACTCAATTATCAGCATCTCGCACCGGTATTGATCGTACAATTGGATTGGTTGTAAGCATGAATTTAGAACAATGTGTTCGAGAGAATATGGATAATGGCGAAGACACGAAAGAACTTGTAAAAGAAGCAGTCAATTTATTAGTGAAAGCAGATAAACGTCATAATGAAAGCAAAGGAGTGCGATAAGATGGATATGATACAATGGATTCTTGTTATATTGATTGGACTCTTTATAATAAATCGTTTTATACCCAAAAAGGGCATTACAAACATCACAGTTCAAGAAGCAAAAGATAAATTAAGGGATAAAGATGTTCAGTTTATTGATGTTCGTACACCTAATGAATATAAAGCAAATCATCGTAAACCGTTTAAAAATATTCCACTTTTCGATTTGTCTAATCAAGTAGATACATTGAAAAAAGATAAGGAAGTCGTTGTGATATGTCAAAGTGGTATGAGAAGTGCAAAAGCGGCAAATATACTGAGAAAAAAAGGGTTTGCGAACATTTCTAATGTCCGAGGTGGCATGAATGCTTGGTATTAGAAAGGATGACAAGTGATGGCGAAACAAATCGCACCAGAAGAAGTAGCTAGACGTCTTCAAACGAATGAAGAAGTGTATATCATTGATGTTCGTGAAAATAGAGAAATATCTGATGGTAAGATTCCAAGTGCACATCATATTCCTTTAGGTCAGCTTGCGTTACGCAAAGGTGAACTGGACAAGGAGAAGCGCTATGTAGTTGTTTGTCAATCAGGTAATCGAAGTAAAGCAGCTTGCGGCATACTAGAGGCATTAGGTTTTGAAGTGGAAGATATGATCGGCGGAATGAATAATTGGAATGGAACGATGGAGTGAATAGGTCAAAACAGTAAGGAGTTAAGCAATCTTTACTGTTTTTTTTGTGTAGTAAAATGGTTTAATTTGGTGATATTTTCCTTAAAACGATTACCAAAACCCAATAATCTTGCTAAAATAGAATACAGTCAATCTACCACATCTAGAGAAATGATGCAGCTCACCATCCAATACTAGATTAGGAGAGAAAAAATGATGACACAAACATTTTCATTCAATTTCACAAGTGCAGTAAAAGCGGATTTTATCCAAGTAAACAGTGATGCGATTCCTGTATACAATGAAGAAGTGGGATATGGTTTTGTGCCTTTAACGAGTGCTTTCCCGCCGCGGGTTGTTCATCTGAGGAATATACAGGCAACGGAAGATGGATATATCCTCTCGGAACCTTATTTTCAAAAGTGTATGTCAGAGAGCCCGGATGATTACAATCATTTTGGTTTCGCATTTCGAGTGCAGTTACCTCCTGGTGGGTATCACATCAATGTAAAGACAACTTGTCCTATTAATGATGCCATGATATCTATTTCAGGTATGCGTCCAAATGCCCCCGAGAGGGATTGTTACTGGGATGCGGCTAAACAGATTCCAGTAAAACAATTTGTTAAGTTTAAAGAGGATGAATGGCATTTTTCTTATGCAAACGGGCGTGAATTTATTGATATAGAGGTAGAGCCAAAAGTGACAAATAGGACTGTTGGTATAAAGGAAATCATCATTACGCCAATTCCTGCCTTAGAGCGTCGGGAGAGGGAGAATCCGACTTTGTTTTTACTTGGGGATTCTACGGTTAAATCCTACACATTTGACGAAGCGCCGATGCATGGATGGGGCCAGGTTTTTTATTCATTTTTTAATGAAGAAAAAGTGAATGTGGTCAATTATGCGATGGGTGGCAGGTCTTTTAAAAGCGCGTATAGTGAAGGCAGGTTTAATGATATTTTGCTCACAGCAAAAGCGGGGGATTATATCATTCTACAATTTGGTCACAATGATGAGAGAACAGATGAAGGCGAGCGATTCGGGCGTGGTTCCACAGAGAATATGTACAGGGCTTATATCAAGCATCTGTATATTCCTGCAATTCGTGCTCGTGGTCTTATTCCTATCTTTGTCACACCAATGTCTCGGATTGATAGTAGGTTAACAGAAGGGTGCTATCGTAACTCTTTTGTAAAAAGAATGTTCCCTGACATGTTGAAGGAAATCGGAAGAGAATTAAAAATCACGACAATTGATTTAAACACAAAAAGTTTAGAATATTATAATGAAATTGGCGTAAAGGCAACGAAAGCATTGTTCATGTCCATCGAAGCAGGCGAGACACCGGGGAAGACGAATGACGGGACCTATGCCAATGGTCACCCATCCAATAAGATTGATGGCACCCATTTTAAAGAAGCACTTGCACATCCATTCGCACGTATAATTGTGACAGAGTTTGCTTTGTTGGGTAGCAAAGGGAATCTAGTCGCGAAAGCAATCACGAGTTTTATCACAGATTCTGTTAAAAAGGCAATCACAACAGGTAATTGGGATGAAGTGTTGGACCAATGCTGTAAAGATACGATGACTGGTGATCAGGCTTACTATCGGAATCAGATTGAAAAGGTCGTGCAATTAAAGGTGATGCATAAAGATGAATGCGGTTACTTCTATCCGAATCGTCCGATGGAGACAGAGGAATTCCGGAGAGCTGTCGCATCTATAATGAAAGTAAATCTGGATCAGCTGACAACTTTTCAAGAAAGATATATCACAAGGGAAAGGATGGCTGTCGTCTTATATGATGCATACATGGAACGATTCGATGGTCACAAGCTTCGTTATATGACAGATTATAATGATGTGGAGAATCATATTACCTATGATCCACTTACACCTTTTGAAAAATTGAAGGATATAGCTGAGATTTCCCCTGTGTTATATAGGAAGGTAAAAGGGGCGTATGAACTTGGACTCGCGCGGTCTGAGGAAGGTATGGTTAGAGGGAAAATTACAAATGGGACGTACTTTGAACCGAGAGAAGTGGTTACACGTGCGAAGGCAGCTAAGGCATTGTATTTTATGTGGGTGTTGAGTCATCCGATTGGGGTGGAGAATGGTATACAATGGACGCGAGTAACATAATATGGTTCGTGTGTAAAAAAACGGAAAACCATATTAACACATACATATTGTGGATATAAACTGGTAAATGAAGGAATTTGTCGTGAAAATACTGTATTTATACGTTCTATCAGTTAGGAGGATGAGTATTAAAACTTATGCACCTGCTACATTTATTCAAATGATTAAAAGGAGTGCTGCTACTTGCTATCTGTTCAATTTAAAAGATTATTTTATAGTAAATATTTCTATCTAAGCTTAATTATTGGCTCTCTGATTGCGATTTTTCAATACGCACAAATAACAAGTATGGTCTTTGCTGATTTGAAAGATAGAGCATTGTCTGGACACTCACCTGCTATTCCAGACTCTTCTTATTTGTTATGGATGTATTCCAGTTTATCTGAAATCGCCAATCTTTCTCTTGTGTTATTACCTATTTTAGCTGTAATACCATATGGCATCCAACTACTGACAGACCGAAAGACGAATTATGCACAATTAATGATTATGAAAGCAGGAAAACATCGCTATTTGTTTTCTATGCTGGCAGTTAGTGCGGCAGCGGGTTTTCTTGTTATTGTATTACCGCTTTTACTAAACTTTTTATTATTTGCGATAACGTTTCCTTCTATTGCACCAAATCAATTTCTTTACTATATGTACAGTCCTGGCTCTTATCAAGTATTATTTTTTGATTTACACCAAAGCTTTCCTTTTTTACATACTATGATTTATATTACATTAGCTGGATTGGTTGGTGGTTTTTTTGCTATGTTCGCAACAAGCTTAGGGCTGATTGTTCGTTTTCAATTGCTATTAGTAGTAGTCCCATTATTATTTACATTCATACTGTCTATGATAGATGAGTTTCTTCAGCTTAGTCTGGCTCCTTACGACTTTTTACATATGGTCAATGCTCTACCGACAGAACTTTTCTATGTATATATATTCTTTGGACTATTATTATTAGGTACAGCCGCTTTTTATGGGATAGGTGTGAGAAATATTGGGAAATAAGTTTTTTTTGTTATTTAATATCCGATATTTTTTTGCTAATCGTCGACGACTTTATTTGTATTTTTTTTCTGGGTGTATCTTATTACTGATGTATGGACTTGTTTTATTTATCTATCATTCATCATTTCCTGAGATTCCCAGACCATATCATATCATTACATATAATATCGATTTTCATTATAAATGGGTATATTTACTCTTAACTCCGTTTACGCTATTGATTGCCTTGGCAAGTCATATCCATGCCATTCCTATTAAGTTGCAGATACGGGTAAATAGTTATCGGAAGTTATTAGGCTTTTATTTTACGCAGACAAGTATGATGGCATTATGGGGAACTTGTCTAATCGGTGTCATTTCCTTCTTATGTTTTCCTATAGCATCTAAGCAGGTTACGATAGATGATTTCTTACATATCTGTTGTCTATTATTCTTCTGTTATATTAATTTAATAAATATTGGCTTACTACTTATTCTCTTAGCAAAAAGATTCTCCGTGCAAATAGGTTTTTTATTAGTCATGCTGATGTCACTAGCGGATCAATATGTATTTGGTCACATTATTTTTACATCTACAAGATTGTTATATCGGCCAATATGGTCATGGCAAGGGTTTATGTTTCCGCTAATAGAGAATTTATTGATAATGGCAGTCTTTCTTTTGCTATTATCAATGCAGTTGCATAAGAAGGGGGCATGACTTGACTATGTTTTTGTTAATTAAGCGTGATCTTAAGATGCGCCTTTACTATGGAAGAAAATTGATTCTTACGCAGTTGCTCTTTTTTGTAATTGTGACTCTATTTTATATATTTGTCTTTGAAGTCAATGAATTGACGAGACAAGCGATGTGGGTGTCTCCTGCACGTTTCTGGAATGGATTTTCTATCATGGATCTGGAACTGTTTCGAGAGAGTGGAGATTTTCACCTTCCTTTTGGTTGGCTTTTTTTTCAATTATTATTTTTTCTCTCTTTAAGAACATTTTTTGTTACGGATTTGACTAGCAGCAGTGGTTTTATCCTTTTGCGCACAGGTTTGAAGAAATTTATGATTAGTAAAATTTCCTCGCTGTTTTTGTATACGGCAATCTATGTATGCCTATTTATGGCGTTTATTATAAGTGTTTCCTTGCTGCAATTCCTTTTGTTTCAGGTGCCTCCTTCTTTTGTTTTGGAATGGAGAATTACGGCAGTGTTTTTCGTTTTTTTGATTGTAACACTGTTCATAGAAGCATTATTCTTTGAAATGATTACAGTTCTAATTGGAGAAATCCTTTCCTTTTTAATAGTATTTATTTTCAATTTTATATCCATGTTCAGTACAAATGTATTATTAATCGGCAATTATTCGATGTATAGCCGGTGGGAAGAATCGGTGGTATTGGCTTCGCACATTCCCTTCCTATTGGTATGGATTGTGATCGTGTTCTTATGCTGCTGTATGGCAGAGTGGCTAGTGATTAGTCGAATGGATATTCTTGATGAGAAGGGAGAAAAATAGATATGTATGTACAATGCGAAAATGTGACAAAACAAATAAAAGATACTGTGATCTTAAATCATATCAATCTGTCAGTTGATAAAGGGACAATCCTTGGTATTAGGGGGCATAATGGGTCTGGAAAGACGATGCTCTTACGTGCTATTGCAGGATTGATCAAACTATCGGAAGGTAAAGTACGTGTAGATAATAAAATAATCGGAAAGGATACGCCATTCCCTGATAATGTAGGCGTGTTAATTGAATACCCTAGTTTTATTCCTGATTATACGGGTCTGAATAACCTACTTTTCTTAGCGAAAATTAACAACAAAATTGATGAGAGTGTTGTAAGAGAAACCATCCGCCTTGTTGGTTTAGATCCAGATGATAAAAGAAAGTATAAGAAATATTCATTGGGTATGAAACAACGGTTAGGCATTGCCCAGGCAATTATGGAAAGTCCGGATCTTATTCTATTAGACGAGCCAACGAATGCACTTGATGAGAAAGGTGTAGCTTTGATGGTACAAATTATTAAGGATTTGAAGGCGAAAGGAAAAGCGATTATTCTTACGAGTCATGACCGCGACTTTTTAGAGCAAGCAGCAGATGAGATTTACACTATTTCTGAAGGTGTGATGACACATGGCTAAGAAAAAGTGGCGATATTTCATTGTGTTTTTTTTCATACTGTTAGTTGTTATTGTATCGATAAGGATAAAAGTTATAAATGAAGATAGAGAGTACTATAAAGCGTATAGAGTGGACGTAGAAGCAGGAGATACGGTGATGATTGGTAGTCTAGAATTCCAGTTTGGCGAAGCAAGCGAACCACAGATAGCACTAGACCCAGTCTATGAAGGGAAAAAAGCTGCAAATTATACGCTTCCCATCAACATAACGCGGAAAAACGATCAATCTCTTGAAGCAGATAGTAAGTTTGCGATTTATGAACACTATGAGGGATACCATAATTTGGTGAATATTCAGGAAAATATTACAACAGAGGCAATGCAAAATGTGTTTGATGCCCTTAATCAATTTCAAGTTGGTGAATCAACGGAACTGGTAATTACAACGAATCTTTTGTTGGGCAATTTTTATTACTATTATGATAATTATCAAATAGATAAGCCTGCGTACATTGTTGTTGTTGGTGGACGTAGTGAAAAGGGTACGCCGATTTATTATTATGAGCTTGAAGGGGATGTTTAGGGGTTGGCGGGTATTGTTGTTTAAAAGGGGTGGAAGTGTTTAAATAAATCTATTTAAAAATATAAGCAGCCTTGTAATCAGAGTAGGTTATTCCTTTCTCCATTTCCCCACGAAATAAGAACGTTTCTTTAGTGGATTCATTACCAAATAATGGCTGTCTGCTTAGAGTGACTGGATTCTTAGCAAGTGAAGATTTATATTACAGGACAAACGATTATAGTGGACGAGGCTGGAGGCTCCACCAAACTTCGATAAGCTCTATTGGGTAGTCCGCAAGTCTAGGGTATAGGCTTGGAGGCTATTTTTTATATGTAAAGTCTTTTTGATTAAAATGACTAGACATATCACACTCAAATATACATACACTATGAGTATAGAAAGATTCTCTTATATTAATTTTTTGTTAATTCTCTTTATATGTATAGTTATCATTATTATTATTCGCTATAATTAATGTCTAGACAATTTATAAAATAAATGAAAGAGCTGTGAGGAAATGAAACCAAGTTATGTATTAATTCGAGATCAACTCTTACAATCGATTCATGATGGCAGATTAAAGCCTGGGGAGAAGTTGCCATCAGAAATTGAAATGGCGAAGAAGTTTGAGGTGTCACGTGAAACTTTTCGTTCTGCTGTGAAACTGTTAGAGAAAGAAGGGAGACTTGTTGTGAAGCGAGGAGCTGGCACATTTGTCGTCAAACCACTTCCGCATATTCCGAATCGATTAGAGAAATTAGATAGCGTGACACAAATGATTTTATCTGCTGGTTTAAGAGAAGGAGAAAGACAAGAATCCATTCGTCTCGCAACTTGTAGAAAAGAATGGGCAGAAGTATTAGAACTAAAAGAGGGCGATCCAGTTATTGTGAACGAACGGATTCGAACAGCAAATGGTGAACCAACTGTAGTGTCTGTGAATATCATTCCAGAACACATTATTGGGAAAGATATTTTAAATCAAAAAATAATCGGCTCTTTATTCGCTTATTTAGAAGAAAAATGCGGTATCTATATTACAAGTGCAGATGCAGAATTACATGTGCCACTGCATACAGATCGTCATTGTCAAAAATTACTTATCAGACCAGAAACAACAGTCTTAATGATGAAACAACTTCATTATAATCAATCAAATGAGCCAGTGCTCTATTCCATGGATTATTTCCGGAATGATGTGTTTCAATTTACAATAAGAAGGGTGCGAGATGAATAATTTGCTAGTATCTAATCAGGAACTCAATCTCATTACAGATAAAGTGACAGATAGTATAAAGAAAGCAGGGAATATGATTAGAAGAGGTTTAGCTGTACATGCGTATACGTACAAACATAATCAGTCAGATTTAGTTACGGAAATGGATCGTAATGTCGAGAAGTACCTAGTTGACGCATTACGACAAATAACACCGAACTATTTATTTTTGACAGAAGAGACTAATCCACACCAAGCATTGGAACAGGAAAAAATGACTTGGGTGATGGATCCAATTGATGGCACGATGAATTTTGTCCATGGGTTTGAGCGGATTGCGATATCTGTTGCTCTATGCAATGGAGATACTCCAATTGCTGCATGGGTGTACGACATCCATCAAGAAAGCATGTATACAGCCATTAAGGATAAAGGTGCGTATTGTAATGGAAAGTTATTATCTGTATCTAATGAAGAAAAAATAGAGAGTAGCTTGATTGCATTTGGATTCTCTGCTCAACAATGGGTAGGAAAAAATGAAGTACCTTTATTGATGAAAGGTTTTGCTGGCAAAGCGAGAGGGATTCGTATTACAGGTTCTTCTTGTCTCGATTTAGTAGATGTAGCTGCAGGGCGTATAGATGGTTTTTGGCATTTTGGCTTACAACCATGGGATATTGCTGCAGGTATTTTACTAATTGAAGAAGCTGGAGGCACATGTACTACTTTACACGATGAACCTATTTTGTCCTCGACATGTGTCCTCGCATCTAATGGAAAAATTAATGCATCAATGAAGCGGATTTTGAGTAGCATAAATCGATTTATATAGGAGGGCTTAAGGTTGGAGAGCATCGTTATTCATGTCTTAACAGATTTACATATGAAGGATATTGATGGGAACCCGAATCATGTGGAATCCATTGGAGAGCAAGGGCTTTTTTATGCTGTACCTGCCAATTTCCGTACATATGCCCAGATTGCTAATAAAGAAAATCCTGATGTTGTTCTATTGTTAGGGGATTGTTTCCACGGTTCGTGCCCACCAAACAAATTTATGGAAATATGGGAATCCATTCATTCTCCCAAACTACTTACATTAGGAAATCATGATCTAGATATATATGATTCAAAGGAATTGGCGACCTTTTTTGGTTATTCCAATCAGCCAATTGTAGCAGGCAGTTCCTTTAATCAAGTATATGTCATACGAAAAGGGAACATGTCCTGCCGTATTATTATGTTAGATAGTAGTTTTGATGAGGCTAATCAGCAAAGTAATCATTGGCAGCATTGTAAGCTACATGATGCAGCGTTAGATTGGTTACAAGCACAATTTGAGGAAAATCAAGAAGATTATATCCTATTATGTAGCCATGTAAGTCCACATCAATTTGATTCAAACCATCTTTATTTTGAAAAGCAAGCAAAACAAATAGCAACAATAGTTCAAGCATATACTACTCTTCATCCAGAAGTAAAAGTAATGAGCATGGCAGGTCATAGTCATCCAGAACAACCTGAACACTTTAGCAATCTAGGGCTTATGTTTCCTGGTATTGTGTTCCCGCCTATGATTCGACATCGACAAGAAACACCAAGTGGTGGACCAAATGGTGTATATTCTGTTGTCGAGTTACGAGTGGGGGAGTATCAAGTTGGAATGGAGTGGGTGGAGTATCGGGAATAATCTTTTCCTCGGAGTTTCTTCTATACAACTATTTATTATACTTTTTGACTCTCCTTTTGGTTACTGTACCTCAAGCTTCATTAAAGATTTACATTACCTTTATAAGTACTTCATATTGTCTTGATAAGATTTATTTGTCTAGACTTTAAAGAAAAATGGAGGAGAACAGAGTGATGGAAAAATTTTTATGGAAACTTAGCTTCTTAGGATTGTTTGTACTATATTTAATGGCAACACCTTTACATGCATCTAGTGGGGATAATGATAATGACGGGATTTTTGATTCTCTAGAAAATCAGATAATGGATAAATATGCTCCACAGTTGATTCTGCATCCAGATGAAGATTATGCGATTTCCAGTGTGAATTGGTATTTAGAAAGAGTAGCAATGAGATTTCACCATAGAGGATGTCTAGATGAGCAGATTTTGAATTCAGGTGATGTAAATCAGAGTTCACTTTTATTACAACAAAATTATTTAAAGGGAAATTTTTGTATCGATAATAACACGATTGTATATTCTACAGATGCAAGAGACACATATAAAGACGGTGGATTTTTCCTACAGCCATCAAATGAAAATGAGTTTGATCAATTAGTTTACAAAGGGGACTCTAATCAGGCTAACTGGCGGATATATGCACATATACAACAAAGTACAACTCTGGATAATGGTTATGATATTCAATATTGGTTTTTTTATCCTTTTAATGAGGCTCCTAGTGTAGCGGGAGTTAAATTGAACCATGAAGGAGATTGGGAACATATCACAGTAACAGTGGATAATAGTCTCAACTTTCATAATGCTTACTACGCTTCTCATAATGATGAAGGAAAAAGATACAGTGCGAGTGAATTAACTTTTGCAAATCCGAATGGTATCTATGCTGCTAGCAATGAAAAATTAACCGGTAATTTCACACATCCAGTCATATACTCCGCAAAGGGTACACATGCTAGTTACCCGACAGCAGGTACGCAAGATAGGGGAATTCTTCCAACTGATTACACTGGGAATGGACAAGTGTGGAATTCAGTAACTAAAGTAATTAATGTAGGTGAAAAAGAAGCGCCTTTAAATGGTCAAACATTTATACAATATGGTGGTCTATGGGGGGAAATAGGTAATACTTCTATATCTACCGGTCCAAAAGGTCCCGCTTTTCAATCAGCTTGGTTCAATGAGTAATACTAGTATAATATATATGCTTATAACGTAAAAACTTAATTAACAGTGTTAAATGAGGTATGTTTGTATACATAAAAAGCGGCGTGCACAACATCTGTTGTACATACCGCTTCTTATTATCTGACTACACGATTATATGCGCTTCTTTCTTCTCTACATCAAAAACGTGAGCATTATTCTTGTTAATTTTCACCTTACACATTTGCGAGTCTATTATTTCATTCGAATCAACAAAAATCGATTCATCATTCACTTCAATCATATAACGATAATATGATCCCATATATAAATAGCTATTTACCTTTCCGTAAAGATAATAATATGTCTCATCTTCAAAGTATGTTGGATGATTGTCAGGTGATGCTTGTAATGGAATCAATGCCGATTCATCCGATCTTACTACCATTTGCTTATCGATACTGTTTAATTGGAACTGGATTGTATGACTTTCACCGAGAAATTGTGCGGCAAATAGCGATTTTGGATTTTCGTATACTTCTTTAGGTGTACCTGCTTGTTCTACCTGTCCATTGTTCATGATAATAATATAATCTGCCATTGATAATGCCTCTTCTTGATCATGTGTGACATATACAGCAGTAATGCCAAATGCTTGCTGAATTTCTCTAATCTCAACACGGAGGCGCTGGCGAACTTTAGCATCAAGATTAGATAATGGTTCATCTAATAACATGACATCAGGTTGAACGACTAATGCGCGTGCTAAGGCAATCCGCTGTTGCTGCCCACCTGAATATTGTTGCGGATAGCGTTCTTTTACATCTGTCACATCAATTTCTATTCTTCGTAATATTTCGTAGACTTTTCTTTCTTGTTCAGTGACAGGAACTTTTTTCAATTTTAATCCATAATTAATATTGTCATATACACTCATATGTGGCCATAATGCATACTGTTGAAACACCATTGCTGCATTACGCTTTTGTGGAGATAGTTTGGTTACATCACGTTCACCAAAGTACACATTGCCTTCATCTGGTTGATGAAATCCTGCTAGTGTTCTTAGTAGTGTTGTCTTGCCACAACCACTTGGACCGACAACTGCTGTCAATCCACCTGAAGGTAAAGTCAGATTAATATCTTCTATCCCTCTTTTCTTGCCGTAACGTTTCGTCAATTGTTGTATTTGAATGTCGACCAATTTACACCCTCCCAAAAGCAGATAAATATTCTGATTTCATAAATTTTTGTAAAAGTAATAATAGGATAATTCCTGGAATCATTAGTAAGACAGCTGTTACAGAGGCAATCTGCATCTCATATCCGGTCGATGCATTATACATAAAGACAGGCATGGTGATTTGGAAAGGGGCACCAATTAATAGACTTCCAGTAAATTCGTCCAAAGAATATAAGAAAACTAGTAAAGCTGCAGCAATGATCCCTGGTAATGCCATTGGTAACACAATATGAAAAAAGGTATACACTTTCCCTGCACCAAGCATATAAGATGCTTCCTCAAGCGGGATAGCAATAGATTGAAACACCGAGACAAGCGTCCAAACAGAGAATACAAGTGCTCCGACTAAATGAATGAGTGTTAAGCCACTAATTGTTCCAACTAAGTCCCATTGATACATAAGTCTCATCGTGTTTGTAAAAACAGGTAGTTGTGGGAATGCCTGTGGTAACAAAAAGATAATCAGAATAATATATTTCAATGGTAGACGATTACGCGCAATTAAGTATGCTAATGGTACGGTTAATACAAGTGCTAGAATGGTAACAATGATTGCAATACCAAAGCTAAGTCCAAAAGCTTGTACCATATTTCCTTCTAATGCTCGCTTCCAATAGCTTAAACCCCAATCTGTTGGAAATGGATTTGGGTAAAACCACTCTTCCGCAAAAGACCAAATGAACAAGCTAGACAATGGACCGAATATGATAAAAATCGCTAGTACATATAAGATGATTTTCCCTGTCATTCTCATAATCGGAAGCTTGGTTAGAGTGGTTTTCTCTGTATATCTTTCTTTTGATGTGATGGTGTTCATTTTTTGGAAAGCCCCCTTATGTAGTAAATTGCTGCTCCTAATGAAATAATATAAGAAAAGACGCCGAGTGCATTAGCAAGTCCAGGATTCTGTTGGTATACTATCTGATGATAGAGATCAATCATAATCATGTGGTTGCCCCCACCACTTCCAATCATCGCAGGTATAGAGAACGAACTAATCATTGATGTAAAGGTTAATATTGCAATGACGCCAAAGCTTCCTTTTGATAATGGAATAAGGAACTGTGTAATAACCTTGAGTTTATTTGCTCCTAAACCTTGTGCCGCCTCTAACATTTCTTCATTCACAGACCGAAATGCACCTAGCAAAATGAGTAATGCAATCCCGAGATTCTTCCAAACCAATGCAGCAATGAGACCGGCTGAACTGTAGGCAATTGAAGGTAATTGGCTCACATCCCAAAGGGTCATTGCATCAATTGCTGCATTTAATGTTCCATTAGGGGCAAGGAATACACGCATAGCATGTCCTACTACCACATACGGAACAAACAATGGAATTTTGAATAAGAATTCGACAACTGGAAATGCATAAAGCCTCAGTATTCCTGCAATGAAAACAGTAATGAGTAAAAGCAGGCTTAGACTGATGACGCAAATAATTATTGTATAGACCATATCTCCGCCATATGTAGTAAATGCTTCTATATAATTCGCCAACCCAATTCCGCCATCTTTTAACTGAAAGCTCTCTGCAAAAGATAGGATAAATGGATAGACAAATAATAGACTTACAGTGAGGAGAGCAGGAGTAGCGATACCTATTCCTGCTAATCTCGTAAAAATGGATTCTCTCAAACTAGTACTTTTCATAAGCTTCCTTCAAACGCTCGAAGTATTCATTGATAGGTAAAGATTGTCCTCTTTCATTTAAAATATCGGCGGAAATATTTTTGAATAAGCGATTTTTTCCATCTTCACTTACATGTGGCAATACAGCATTTGCATCAATTCCTGGATACCAATTGTATTTCTCTACAATAACGTCTGATTGTACTTCTGGAGATGTTAATAGATCTGCATATGCTAGTGCTGCTTCTTTATTCTTAGCTTTTTTCGGTATAACGACATACATCGGTTGCCCAGGTAAACCAGGTTCAAGAAGTGCTAATTCTAGATTAGGGTTGAGGCGTCCTTCATTCACCCATGAATTGAACATATCGACCCATACTGGTCCAGCATCGATTTCTCCACGATTTAACATATCTAATGTTCCGTTATTTCCATTAGTATATGTAACAGGAAGTGACTTTAATTCTTTAAATACATCTTCCCATTTAGACTCTAGTTGTTCGTCATAAGGTCCTTGTGTTAATTGTTCATAATCCCCTGTCTTCCAATATAGGTAGGCTGTTGTGAATGCTACTCCACTTGCTCCATTCGTGATACCATTATAACCAAAACGTTGTGGGTTCTCTTTTACCCATGACTCTAATTCTTCAAATGAGTTTAGTCCATTCTTAATATTATCAGGATTATAAGCAATGGCTACTTGACTATGGAACATTGGGATTACATAGTCTTCTACATTTGTACCTAATGATTGCTTACTATCTTCTGATACAACATATTCTTTGTTCGCAGACATTGGCACCCATTTTTCAATTAGGCCATTTTCAATTAATTGACTCATCACACTTTGGTGAACAATCGCTAAGTCAATATCCCATTCTTCTGAACCTGCCATCTCTTGTGCATGTAACTTTTCAAAAATGGAGAGGGAACCTGCATCTCCTGCACCGGTTCCTACCACTCTAATCTTCGTATCTTCAGAAATTTTAGAGTGGAAAATTGGTTTGATTTCTTGCTCTTGGATGTCTACCATATTTGTATCCCCAGCTGTGGCAATATTTAATTCTTCAAAATCTTTTTGATTTTTTTCTTCGGGCTCTGTATTTGTTTCTGCAGTAGTAGTGCTTTCCTTTTCTTCTTCTGCATTCGCCTGTTCTGAGTCATTTCCACATGCAACAAGCATAACTAACAAACAACACCATACTAAACTAAAAACTATTTTCTTCATTTTGACACCTCTTTTAAGTTATTTGTCTAGACCTATGTTCTTGATTATGACAGAGAATTGTTAAGGAAATGTGTAAGAAATGCAAATTTACAGTAAACTTATGAAAATTTCGTATGTGGAATTAATTGTAATGTCTAGATAACGTGGGGAAGTGAAACAAATAAGAAAAGTAGGTAAAGCTATTTATAAGCAGTGACAAACCTAAGTAAGTATCCTTTAGATCAATACTTAACCTTTGCTGATCCCATTAATAAACAATCCCGAACTCCACTGACGGAATTTACCTCATGTTTGATTAACTTCAAAATCAAAAAAGATAAAGATATATAAAATAAAAAATGAAATTCATGAGAGTTTGTGTTTTCCATAATAACTGCATTCAACTTAAAAAACAGACAAGCAATCCATTCACTAAACCTCAAAATAAAAACCAAAACACTTGCCATCTCTCAAAATCTAGTCAATGATATACTTATACCAATCCCAACAATTAAAGGAGGAGCACACCAATGGAACAATCCCAAGAAAAATTAGAAAAAGAAATGGAAACAGCAGGCAAGCATTACTCTGATGAAAAGCTTTGGAATAAACTTGCGAAGTTTGCTAAAAAGGCCGGTTCTTCTGTTGTATATGCCGTATTATTGTTGTATTTTACACTTCAAAAACCTGAAATTCCTATGAAAGTGAAGGCTGTAATTATCGGGGCACTCGGATATTTTATTCTTCCTGTTGATTTGATTCCAGACTTTGCAGTAGGTATTGGTTATGCAGATGACCTGGGCGCATTAGGTTACGCATTGTTTCAAGTGGCAATGTACATTGATGAGGACGTGAAGGAAAAAGCAAGAGCTAAATTGAAAGATTGGTTTGGGGATGGGGTAGATACATCTGATATTGATGCGAAGATTAATTGAGCATGTACCGCTTTTTCTGGTGATTTCCACACAAAAAGTAAGTAAAGTTTTGAGGAGAAATGCATTTTTTACTGGTTACAAAAACGGAAATAATCTAAAATGTTGTGAGTGAGTGTTACTTTGGATCTGGTTTATATAAATTATTTTGATTACAGAAGGTAAATACATTCGCATTCGATTATGTTGAATTAGGATAAAAATATAATAACATAGCTTCAGTTGTATTAAGAAGGTAGGTTTGATTAAGATGTATGTCAAACAAAACAATAGGATAAAGAAAAATAATAAAGGTGATGTATAGTGAGAGAAATAAACAAAAATCTGTTTAAAAAAGTCAAGTTAGATGATGTTGCGGAAAAAGCTGGTGTTTCTAAAACAACAGTATCAAGAGTATTAAATAATCGAGGTTATATTAGTGTTAAAACTAGAGAAAAAGTACATGAGGCAATGGAATTACTAAATTACCAGCCAAATGAGATAGCTAGATCGTTATTTATTAATAAGACATTCATTATTGGTCTTATTTTCCCAAGCACAAGTAATCCTTTCTATGGTCAATTAATATTCCATCTAGAGAATATTAGTGAATCGCTTGGTTATAAAGTATTATTATGTAATAGCCAGGGACGTGAAGATAAAGAGAGAGATTATCTAAGAATGTTACAAAGACACCAAGTTGATGGAATTATAGCTGGAGCACATAATAGAGGGATAGAAGAATATAACAATTCCCGTCTTCCATTAGTAGCTATAGATCGATATTTGTCTGAAAGTATACCTGTTGTATCTAGTGATAACTATGACGGTGGAAAAAAAGCTACGGAATTGTTGTTAAAAAAAGGTTGTAAGCACATTATTCATATTAATGGTTCGCCAGAATTGGAGACCCCTGCTAATTTAAGAAGGAAAGCTTACGAAGATGTTATGGAAAAGAATCTATTAACCCCTTGCACATATGTAAATGAAGACAATGCTATAGAAACAATATTTGATGAAAACCCCCATGTAGATGGTATTTTTGCCAGTGATGATTTAATTGCTTCAGATGTGATGAGAGAAGCAAAAAAAAGAAATATAAGCATACCTGATGAATTAAAAGTAGTTGGTTATGACGGAGCAGAAATAACTAGAAGGTTAGTTCCAGAGTTGAGTACTATTCAACAACCTGTTAAGGAAATAGCAGAATTAGCAATTAAACTTTTAGTAAGTCAAATTAATGGTGAAAATATCTCGAAAAACGAATGGAATTTACCAGTAAAATTAATGGAAGGTAAGACAACATAATCTAATATAAACAGTATTCCTAAAGTTCAATATTAAGGCTAAAGCTTAAATAAAAACTATAAAAAGTTTATTGGTATTGAGAGAATTAGAATGGACTTTCCACAATTGATTGCTAGATAAAACAATGAATGCTAGGGATGTTCCTTTTTGGATCTTACTGATGTAATCAAAACTAAATATTGTATGGTGGAAATGAGAGTTAATGGACTCTATGTATCAAGGTGTTTTATCCAATGCGCAGGACTGTTTTGATTTAATTGTCCATCACAACATTAGTAAAAATGAGTAAACAATTTTTAGAAGTTAAAATTCCCCTACAATACTATAAGGCAAATATGGTTGTTTACAAATGTATTTGCTAGAAGATTCAAAAATAAATTGTTCAACTTTTGACGAAACAATTGTGCTTTTGAATGTGTGTATTATAGTCTATCGGGTTTTTAAAAGAAGAATAGCGTAATATCTTAAAATCTCCATATCGAACGAAGGAGGAACTGCTCACACGAATATTGTAGTGAATTTCTGGTGAAGACATTGTGATAATACCACTGTAACAACAGGTGCGTTATTTATGTATGATTATTATAAATTGTTCATTTTTTCATGAGCACTAAAAAAAATAAGTCAACCGGTTGACACACAAACAAAAATAAATTATAATCCATAACATAAATAAGTCAACCGGTTGACATATTTGAATTAGTTTATTCTAAATCCTAATTGAAATCGCTAACAAAAAAGAAGGAGTAGTTTTATGATTAATTATTTGCATATAACTACTTGACGGAAAAGGAGGAAATCATGGCTAAGGCATACAATGACACAGCAAAAATACAAAATAAAAAGAATAAATCTAAAAAAAATTATCAAAGTAATTTTATTCTATATTTATTCTTAGCACCAGCAGTGATATTGGTATTTATATTTAATTATATACCTATGTACGGAGTAACAATCGCTTTCAAAGATTTTAGTCCAATTAAAGGTATATTAGAGAGTAATTGGGTAGGTTTTAGTCATTTTATAGATTTTCTAGAGTCGCCCAACTTCCAACAAATTTTTATGAACACAATTAAATTAAGTGGTTTTGAACTACTTATTGGTTTTCCTGTACCAATCATTCTGGCATTAATGTTAAATCAAGTGAGAAGAGCCAAAGTTAAAAAAAATATTCAATTAATAGTGTATGCACCTTATTTTCTTTCAACAGTTGTGATAGCGGGGATGCTATTTATCTTTTTATCACCAGCTGGTCCAGTTAATGGGATTCTTACATTATTCATGGATGAACCGGTAAATTTTATGACAGACCCATCATATTTTAGAAGCGTATTCATAGCCTCTGGTATCTGGCAAGTTGCAGGTTTTTCATCTATTATCTATGTTGCGGCACTTTCGAATGTTGATCCGCAACTCCATGATGCAGCAACGATTGATGGCGCCACTTTATTGCAGAGAATTATTCATATAGATATTCAAGCGCTAAAACCGACAATATCTGTACTATTTATTTTGGCAATTGGCGGAATAATGGGAGTAGGTTTTGAAAAGGCTTACTTGCTTCAAACGGATATGAACATACCTGCTTCAGAGATTATTGATACCTATGTATATAAAAGAGGTTTACAAGCGGGCGATTGGTCATTTGGTGCTGCTGTAGGATTATTCAATTCAGTTATTAGTCTTATTCTACTCGTAGTTGCCAATACTGTAATCAAAAGACTAAATGGAGAAACACTTTATTAGGAAGGAGCGCAGTTTAATGAAATACAAAAAAGACCTAGTAAACAATTCAAAAACAGATAGAATGCTCCTCTCAATTAACAAAATTATTTTGGTTTTAATAGTTCTTATTGTAACTGTCCCACTTTTGTATGTTTTGTTTGGATCTTTTCTTCACCCGAATATTTTATTGACAAAAGGTATATCACTTAATCCTAATGATTGGACACTTGATAGCTATAGAAGAATATTGGAAGACGGATCTATTATTAGAGGGTTTTTTAATTCTATTTTGTATGCAGGTGGCTTTACTATTGTGTCTGTATTATTTTCTATTCTTGCTGGCTATGCATTGTCTGTAGATGATTTGCCAGGGAAAAGAATATTTATGGGATTTTTTATAGTAACTATGTTCTTTAATGGTGGGATGATTCCTACATATTTGCTTATTAAGGAAATGGGTATGATAAACACACCTTGGGCAATTATCTTGCCGGGGGCTGTGAGTGTATGGAACATTATTTTGTCTAGAACTTACTTTAAAGGTCTGCCAAATGAACTGAAAGAAGCTGCAAGAATAGATGGTGCTTCAGATATTAAGATATTTTTAAAGATTATCTTGCCGTTATCCAAACCAATTATTTTTGTTCTTGCATTATATGCTTTTATTGGTCAGTGGAATTCTTATTTTAATGCAATGATTTACCTTGAGGATAGATCTCTTTATCCGTTGCAATTGGTATTACGCGAAATTCTTATCCAAAATGAAGTGCAGCCTGGTATGATTGCAGATCAGCTTGCAAGAGCTGAGATTCAAAAAATAGCAGAGATGATAAAGTATTCATCAATTGTGGTTTCTAGTTTGCCATTATTAATCATGTATCCTTTCTTCCAAAAGTATTTTGAGAAAGGTGTAATGGTAGGCTCATTAAAATAAAAAGGTAGGGATTATAATGAAAAGATATTTAAAAACAATGTTAACGTTGCTGATTATGTTAGCTATTATCGTTGGATGTAGTAAAGATGAAAATAATACTTGGTCTAAAGATTATGAGCTTTCTGATGTATCTTTTCCACTAGATGAAAAAGTTACTTTGAAGATTATGACGCAAAGTTCGCCACTTGCTCCGGAAGATCCAAATGAAAAATTAATATATCAGAGATTAGAGGAAGAAACAAATGTTCATATTGAGTGGCGTAATTTCACTGGGGAAGCTTTTGGAGAAAAAAGAAATTTAGCAATGGCAAGTGGAGATATGCCTGATGCCATTCATAATGCAGGCTATAGTGATTATGAATTACTAAATCTAGCAGAAGATGAGGCGATAATTCCTTTAAATGACTTAATAGATAAGTATATGCCGAATCTACAAGAAGTGTTGAAGAAGGCGCCAGAATATAAAGATATGATGACTGCGCCAGATGGTAATATCTATGCATTCCCTTGGATTGAAGAATTAGGTGAGGGAAGAGAGAGCATTCATTCTGTTGATAACTTTCCTTGGATCAACGTTAAATGGCTAAACGAACTGGGATTAGAGATGCCGAAGACTACTGAGGATTTAAAAGAAGTATTAATTGCCTTTAAGGAAAATGATCCGGCTGGTAATGGTAAAACTATTCCAATGTCATTCATTATAAATGATGGAGGACAGGATCCGGGATTTTTATTCGGTTCATTTGGCTTAGGGGATAATTGGGACCACACCGTTGTAACGAACGATGGGGAAGTAAAATTAACTGCCAGTGATGAAGGATATAAAGAAGCGATTAAATATATGCATGAATTATATTCTGAGGATTTAATAGATATCGAAGCTTTTGAGCAAGACTGGCCAACATATGTAGCTAAAGGTCAGGAAGGTCGTTATGGCTTGTATTTCACTTGGGATAAGGCAAATATTTCAGGTATGAATGACGATTATGAACTTATGCCACCTCTAGAAGGCCCTGATGGTCATAAAAATGTTGCAAGAACAAATGGTATGGGGTTTGATCGTTCAAAAATGGTTATTACTAGTGCAAATCAGAATTTAGAGCTTACAGCGAAATGGATTGATCAATTCTATGATCCATATCAATCTGTACAGAATAACTGGGGAACGTATGGTGATGAGGATATGAAAAATATCTTTGAATTTGATGAAGAAGAAAAGATGTTGAGACACCTACCTTTAGACGGAACAGCTCCAGTTGAATTAAGAGAAAGAACATCGGTTGGTGGACCTTTGGCGATCTTAGATAGCTACTATGGTGAGATAACTACTAAGCCAGATGATGCAGCTTGGCGGCTAGATCTGATGAAAGAAGTCATGGTACCACACATGAAAGCAGATAATATATATCCTAAAGTATTTTTTAGTCACGAGGAGCTAAACAGTCTCTCTACTATAGAAGCAGATTTATTGCCTTATATTGAACGAAAAAAGGCTGAATGGATAGCAAACGGTAATGTAGAAACGGAATGGGATGAATATTTACAGGAATTAGAGCGACTTGGATTACAAGAGTGGCTTAAAATTAAACAGGATGGATACGATAGAAGTACAGAATAACGGGGGAGAATTAATTGACAATTAAAGCATTTCAAAAATACAGACCTAATCTTCATTTTGCACCTAAGGAAAACTGGTTAAACGATCCTAATGGGTTAATATATTTTAAAGGTGAATATCATTTATTTTTTCAACATAATCCACATGATACTATTTGGGGTCCAATGCATTGGGGACATGCGATAAGTAAGGATTTGATTTCGTGGGAGGAATTAGATATCGCATTGTATCCAGACGATCATGGAACTATTTTTTCCGGAAGTGCAGTAGTGGATTGGAATAATACAACAGGTTTCTTTCATGATGAACCGGGTTTAGTCGCAATTTTCACGCATCATAAGGACAGTGAGGATGGACGCCCAGCTAAACAGACACAAAGCCTTGCATACAGTACTGATAAAGGACGTACATGGTTCAAATATGAAGGCAATCCTGTCCTTTCACATGAAACAAAAATCGATTTTAGGGATCCAAAGGTTTTTTGGGATTCAGATAATAATAAATGGATTATGTCTCTAGCAACTGGACATACAATTACGTTTTATTCATCACCAAACTTAATAGATTGGAAATTTGAAAGTGAGTTCGGTGAGGATAAGGGTTCTCATGATGGTGTATGGGAATGCCCAGATTTATTTAAATTTAAAACGGAAGAAACTGAAGAAGAAAAATGGGTTTTATTTGTGAGTATAGGTGATAATGGTCGATCAGATATGGGATCACGTACGCAGTATTTCGTTGGTAGTTTTGATGGTTCTGTATTTAAAGAGGAACATAATGATGTGAGATGGTTAGATTATGGAAAGGATAACTATGCAGGAGTAAGTTTCTCCGATATTCCAGAAGAAGATGGACGACGAATTTATCTTGGATGGATGAGTAATTGGAGGTATGCAAATGAAGTACCAACAGTTGGTTGGAGAAGCCAGATGACATTACCTAGAGAGCTTTCACTTCGAAAAGTAAGAGATAAATATATAATTAATCAAAAGCCTGTAGGAGAATTAAATCGTTATTTTGAGCGAAATGTAAATATCAAAGATATAGCTATCCATCAAGGTGAAAGTAAAATGTATAACGTAGATGAGCCCTATTTTGAGTTGTTTTTAGAAATAGCCAAGGGTGATGAAAATCAGTTTGGTATTTCACTGAACCATACACAAACGAATAGGACAACGATTGAATATGATTCAAAAAGTAATACAGTAGCATTAAATAGAGACTTGTCAGGAGAGGTTGCATTCTCTGAGATGTTTTCATTAGAACAAAGCGTATCGATTGATGATAGCGCAACTTTAACACTACAAATTATTGCAGACGCATCATCAGTAGAGATTTTTATTAATGGGGGCATATATGCTATGACCAGTCTGGTATATCCAGAGAAAATTTGTGAAACTGTAACTATTTCTAGTAAGAAGGGTAAGCTGTCCATTTATGATGGCTATCTAGCTACACCTTCGAATTAAAATGTATGTGGTGAGGAAGAAGCAGTTTGAATGTTTCTTCCTCTTTAAATTGAGAATAATACATAAGTATAGTATAGAGAGGAAAATATCTATGGATGAGAATAGATATGTTGTATGTATAGGGGAGTTATTAATAGACTTTTTTTGCAGGGATCAAGGAGATAATTTAGTAGATGGAAGGATGTTTGAAAAGCAAGCTGGTGGTGCTCCTGCTAACGTATCTGCAACGATTACAAAACTAGGCGGAAACGCTAAATTCTGTGGAAAAGTCGGAAATGACCCATTTGGATTATATTTAAAAAACACGTTAGTTGAGTTGAATGTTGATACTTCGATGTTATCGTTTGATGATAAGCATCCAACTACATTGGCGTTTGTCTCTTTAATGGAAAACGGAGATAGAGACTTTGTATTTTATAGGGGTGCCGATTCATTCTTGAAGGAAGAAGAGCTAGATAAAAGACAATTAAAAGAAGCGGCTATTCTCCATTTTGGATCTGCAACAGCATTACTAGATGGGCCATTTCAGACTACATATTTGAATACGATGAAGTCAGCGAAAGATAATGGTAACTTTGTTTCGTTTGATCCCAATTTTAGATCAGACCTTTGGAAAGGAAATAACAAAGAGTTTATAAGACTAGCAAAGCATGGAATTGGTTTAGCTGATTTTGTTAAACTGAGCGAAGAAGAGCTTGAAATTATTACAGAGACTAATGACCTAAAAGAAGGTGTAAAACATCTTCATCAATTGGGAGCAAAGTTTGTCTCGATTACGTTAGGTAAAGATGGGACATTTATATCAAATTCAAAAGAGCAAGAATTTGTTCCTAGTATACAAATAAAAGCAATAGATACTACAGGTGCAGGAGATGCATTTGTTGGAGCAATGCTGTACCAATTGGCAAAGGAAAAACAGATTGAAAAAACTTTGGATTGCTTCGAGAAATTAAAAAAAATAACCTATACAAGTAATAAGGTTGCAGGAATTGTTTGTACAAAAGTCGGTGCTATTTCTGCGATTCCAAATTTTAAGGAAGTGTTAGATTAATTTCTAGACGAAGCAACTTAGAAGAAGATGGGTTAGATTGAGAATCACTTAATCTAGCCCATTTTTTTACAGTAAAGGTGGATTAGCAGTGAGTAAGCAAATATTGAACACGTGATGGAAAAAATATATGGTTGCTGGTATTAATCAAGAAGCGGTACATTTATGTTGCTATTATTTCCATCGTTTTGGAATTCTTTATCTTAAACACTATCTATTATAATTGTAGAAACTGCTAAAGAATAGACTACCACTTTTTAATCTTATGGAGTATTTCCAGCGATTGAATTGTTTGAAATGTTATTACTTTCGACCGTTTTAATTAAAACACCAGTGTATCCTTGGGATGCTACATTAATGGGGATTATATTTTCACTAATTTGTGTATTATTTTTTTTAAAACTGAACTCCTCATAACATCTTTACACATACTCGAACACCTCGTTAAACCAAACTATATCACCCTTTTTTGTGTAATCAGAAAGCAACAATCTAGGAGGAAAAAGTCTTATAAACAAAAGAGGTAGAACCAACCTATTAGCAGTTCTACCTCTTTTTTCTGAGTGTAGTAGAAACAAAAAGGCCTCTGAATACTTTTCTCTCAAAAATGTAAGCGAATAATAAAATCCCTACCACCATATGTACAACTATGCTATTCTTTTTGTAGAAACATGAATGTATAGAAATGGAAGACTATAAAAAGGAATTCTCCCCAGCTAGTTGGCATAACAAGAATAGTACCAATGCTCAGAAGGAGGTCGAGTAGGATGACGCATATTTATTATGTGGAGTGCAATGTGTCGCATAGTAACAATTTTGTAATTGATGTTCCAAATGGCTATCATTGGCTTATTGTGATTACCAAGACCCCAGCAAAGTTCTGGGTGGATGGTGAGCTGAAAGAGTATCCGGCACACACAGCTGTCCTCTACCGTCCTAATCAGAAAGTGTATTACAGTGCCTGTACAGATCAATTCATCAATGACTGGATGCGCTTTGAAACCGACGCGCCTTATATTACGGAATCGCCACTTCCATTTGGTAAGCCATTTTCCGTGAATGATCCGAACTATTGCCAAAAGCTATTCGAGCTATTATCGATTGAACATCATTTCAATCGCGATTATAAAAAATCATCCATCGACTTTTTGTTGAGGACTTTATTCAACAAGCTAATGGAATCCTATTTTCATGGAGATATTTCGCCGCAATATTACAATTTGTTAGAAATGCGTACAAGAATTCAGAATAATCCCGGAGATCATTGGACTGTTTCAAAAATGGCAGCACATCTCCGCATAAGTCCAGGCTATTTGCAAAATGTCTATAAAAGAACGTTTGGGATTTCGTGTATGGATGATGTGATTGATAATCGAATTCGGTTAGCGAAAGAATATTTACTGCATAGCAACCAAAGCATTGCAGAAATTGCTTCTCAATGTGGGTATCAAAATGTCGAGCACTTCCATCGACAATTTAAGCAAATTACAGGGGAAACGCCGAGGGAATTTCAAAAAAAGGATTCAATTTAAATCAACAATCAGTGAGAGCTCCAAACCCCCACTGATTGACATGTTACTTTTTGAATAAATCTGGTAGGATATCGTAAATGTACTGATTCACCCAATACCAGGAATGTGTCCCGCCATCTGCGACAATAAAGTAGAAATTCCCTTTTTCCGTATCAGATGAATAGTGGAAGACATCGGTTAATTCCTTCATTGCGTCGATTTGAGGCTTTAAGTTTGGATAGGCAATATCTTTGTCGCCTGTTGCGCTAAAAATGTAATAATCTTCTGGTGCATAGCCAGACGTTCTAGCAGCATCCGCAATGTATGCAGCTGTTTCTGTTGGCATCTTTCCACCTCCTGTTAAACCAAGTGCCCAACTGTCGCCACATAATGGCAGATAATACTTGAAATAGTCTAGGCATGTGGTAAATAGGTGCCAAGTAGTGACAGAGCCCATCGAGAATCCACCAAATGCGCGGTGTGCGCGGGATGCTTGTAAATCATCTATATTGGCATACGTGTGATAGGTTGTTTCCACTAATGGAACAATATCATGGATTAACTCTTCATGGAAAGAAGCGGGGTCACCTTTTCCGCCATAAATCGTTGGTGTGACAACAATAAGGGGTTCTATGTCTCCTTTTGCAATCCGATTGTCTAGAATATTCTTCAATTCTTTATTTTCACCTGGGCCACCAAAAATGAGGTCTTCATTCTCACCGCCACCATGCATCAGGTATAGAACATTATATTGCTTACTCGAATTGGAAGCATCATACCCGTATGGCAGGTATACATGTAACTTCTTCTTGTCTATACCGTTATCCAAATTAGGTGTGTCATAGTGTAATGTTTGAATCGTTCCCTGATTCGCACAAGGGATTCGATAATCATCTGGCACTGGCTCGAAATATTTCTCATTTACTGCTTCTTCTGTTAACTCCAACTCGCTGATTGCCTTCGTTAATGCATGATAGTGTGTATCCATCTCCTGTTGACTGATGTGAGGAATGAGAAGTGTACGCTCTGAGATGGTTCCTATTGTGTCCATGACAATGCTTGGGTTTTTATATCGTGTAAAGTCCATTTTCGTCGTATGTTTGATTAAATTGATCAAATCATAAGGGTTCGAACCACTTTCTTGCTGTTTAGTTTTTCCAACAAGGATGATCTCGCCAAATGTGCTCGGGTTATTCCATGCTTGCCCTGTCGAGTCGAAAACATGTATGCTGCCAACTCTGTCCTCTCCCATAGCATCATTGACTTGTAATTCAATCCCTAGCACCTTACCATTCTCTGGTTTTTGTTTGAGTGCGATTCGTGCTTCGATGATATAGCCATCTTCCGTTATTTTTGCAGCAGTATAATAATTTATCGTATTGCCAACATCTGCGGACAGGCTATTTTTATAATTGATGCGAATATGCAGATCATCTACGCCATATTCTTCGCTTTTGTCATTATGTTCATCTAAAAAGATTTCCACTGAATCTTGATTGTGTAGTGTGTCTGATTGGGCAGACAAGTGTGCGTCTTTCACTACTGCAAGGATATAAAGTGCATCATCGTCCCATAATGCTTGAAATGTTGCGGTAGTTTGATCCGTAGATGCATATTGCGGGATAACCTTTGGTGCCTTCTTCCAGATTGAATCTATTTCTCCGTCAATACGTGGTGAGCCGAAATAAGCAACCATTCGTCCATTGGCATCTAGCCCATTACTGTCTACAGCTAATTTGACAGATGTGATTTCCATTATGTTGTGGATTCTTCCTCTCTGGGTAAAAATTTTCAAGTGTGCGAGTTACTTTTTCTTAAACAATTGTTGAGAGAAGTGATAGAGTCCGCTGCTCCAGACTGCTGGTTCATGGCCACCTTGGTCTAAGAACCATTGGTGAGGGATATCTTTTTCTGTTAAGCTATGATGAAAGTTCTCGCTCACATCAAGTAAGTAGTCTGTGTCTCCACATGATAAAAATAGTAATTGTAGACGCTTGGAAATTTTCTTTGGATCTGTAAGTAGTTCTTCTGGTGCCTTTGTATTTGGAGCGGATGAGAATGCGCCAATCCAAGAAAATGTATCAAGATTAGTTAATCCGAAGTTAAGTGATTGGCCACCTCCCATAGACAATCCTGCCAATGCGCGGTGATGGCGGTTTTTCCAGACTGGGTATTCGGATTCGATATATGGGATCAGGTCATTGAGTAAATCACCCTCAAACCGTTCAAATGCGGCAACTTTTTCTGGGTCAAATATGTCTCCAATTGGTCTGTCATCTTCCATTGCACGCCCATTAGGAAAAACTACAATCATTGGTTCTAATTTGTTCTCTGCATATAGGTTATCGAGAATATTCTGCGGGTTCATTTGGTTCACCCATTCATACTCGTCGCCACCTATTCCGTGAAGAAGATACAATGTATTATATTTTTTCTTTGGTGAATAGCCTGGAGGAGTATACACCATTGCATTACGGTCAACGCCAACTGTAGTCGAATAATAAGTTATCAGTTTCATATCGCCATGAGGAATGTCACTTCTGTATTCATCGTATCCTGGAGGTGCTGCTTCTATTTCCTCTGAAGCAAAGATGGAGCTTGGAGCCAGTGCAAAGAACATACAAAATGATAGTGCAAATAAGTACATTTTCCTCAATTTTTTCACCTTCCTATAGTTAGAATTCTCAATTTTTCGTACAACAAGATCTAGCCTTCTCACCACCTTTTAGTAGTATGTGAATGCGCTTACTATATACAAAGTTACTATATTGTGTTTGCTTGTGACAATGATGTAAACGAATGTAAAATTGATGTATTCTCATGTTTGGGGATGTGGTATATCATTCGTATATAAAAAGAGGCGGAACAGGTCATTATAACTGTTCTACCTCTATTTGTTAATTATAGGCGCTGTGTGATTTTTCGTTTACATGGAATAATTCAAAGTTATGGTATTTTACAAAACCTGATAATACAAACCAAATTGAGTATCATACCACAACAATTTGCCGTGCTTACGTTTTGGGATACGTGTTTGTAACCCCCATTCGGGATATTGTTTGATAATCTGAATTTGGTCACCAGTAGCAAGTGCGATAAAAGATATATAATGATCTTTTGACATAGGGTGATCGCTTGAGACAAACCATTCTTGATCAACTTCTGTAATCGATAGTTTTTCTTCATCTGTTGCTTTCTTTGCTTCTAATCGTTCTAACTTTCTCCCACAGCATGATATCGTTATATCTCCTGTAGCTACTGCAATATTATTACATGATGGACAGACAAAATAATTAGACTTTTTCATGTTTCCTCCAATAAATTCATTTGATGATAGGTCACCATCTAAAATGTTTTCAATATTTACTCCTAATAAGCTAGATAAACTTGGTAATAGTGAGACATCTGGACAACCATAGCCACGTTCCCATTTAGAAATTGTTCGATCAGATATGTTCATTTGATCAGCTAATTGTTTCTGGGTGAATCCTTTTTCTTTGCGCAAATGATAAATTAACTCTCCAACTTTGCTATTATCCATCCTTCTCTCCTCCTGCTCTATTTACATATTAGTTGTTTAAATAGCTGTTAGCAACAAACGCTCCGTGGAGTTTCGTATTGGTGGGGATTTAGCGGATTACTACTAAGTGTATATAATTTTAAATAGCAAACGTATTCTAGAATTGCTAGTTATTATAGTGATAGGTGATGAAAAGTGTATTTTGAGAGAATGTTTTGGAGTTGAGAAGATTTAACTAACTAGGATAATATTAATCTCTTTGAAAGCAGAAGGATACACGACAAAATACACTTAAGTAAATTTTGTCGTGTATCACATCATGATATCAAAATATCTCTTACCAAGTAGTTAGATGGTCCACATATACTGCTGTTTGGCCATTACTATTTGCAGGAATACTGAATTCAACACCTACTTCTTTTACATTATTTAAATTTGGTATTCCACTAAGGTTCATGTAGAGTTTAGTGCCGTCTGTGCTTATAGAAGCCATCCCGCTATCATGCCATGTCCAATTATCACCTGTTTTAATGTAAAGTTTCGCTTGTATAGGTGCGTGGAGTGTACCCCAATTTGCCTGTTTAACATTGATTTGCAAGTGAGAGAATGCGGATAAGTCCAGCTGACCTGTTTTAAATAAGCTAATGGATTTTTCACTACCTAATATAACATCTGCTTTTAATGAATGATTACCATCATATAACCATTCAGTAGTTGACCATGGACCACCACTTACATGCGCCCCTTGCCAACCTTCTGTCGTACCTTCAAAATTAGCTAATACCTGTTGAGTTGGACCTGGGTTTGTTGGATTCGGTGCATTTTGGAATATTGTTGCGAGTTCGCTCGTTTCGCGAATGCCGAACTGACCATTTACTATTCGGTCTCCATACCATGATAAGTTCGTTCCAGCCCAATCATTCGCTAAATCTAAATATGCCCATTCTTCTCCATTTCCTTTCCAAGACCAAGCTAACCAACCAACATTTCGTTGTTCAGAATGGCTCAAGATAGTATCTTCATCCACATCACCATTTGTATGATAGTGCCCGAATTCTCCAATAGTTAAAGCCAAATTTAAGTCTAACACTTGATTTATATTAGATTGCACTGTAGTTGCATCACTACCTGCATACTCATACATGTGAATAGAGAACATTGTATTCTTATCTGGATCACTATTCAGTATTTCTTGTCCGTGATTGAGGATTGCCTGCGGGTATTGTCCCCATCCAGCAGTATCTACCATCAATGTATGATGAAAACCTTCATTTCTCATTCGCTGTATAGCTTGTTTATAGCCGTTAGTCCAATTATTTCCATCATCCCATGTTCCATACCATTCATTTGCAATATTAATAATTACTGTCGATTCTTTATCGATTAAAGCATCTTTCATCTCAATCCAATAATCGACAGCACGATTTAATGCGTGTAAAGAGTCATTTCCTGTAGCATCGTGCACCTCAAGAACAGTCACAAGCTGATGTTGTTCTGCTAAAGAGATAATCTGTCGAATTGTATGAATATCGTCTTTTGTCCATTGATCGCCATTGGAAAGTGCAAATCGTACAGTATTTGCTCCTGTTGCTGCAATAGCTGGGATAGCTGTTTCATACGTATCTTTAAACCATGTGTGTCCGTGATTCACACCACGCATCACGAATGGGTTTCCGTTGGCATCCAGTAGTTGCGTTCCATTAACTGAAAACCCCTGGCCAGTACCTTGTACATTATTCACATGAACAAATGAAACACAAGTTAATACTAAAATGACAATTAAACAAGTCCTGTAAAATAAATTTTTCAAAATGAATAGCCTCCTAATCTAGAATTAACTATGTTAAATCGTGGTGTTATAGATACTACTCTCTGTATCTATCCTCCTTTCGTAGAGAGAATGTAAACGTGTAAAGAATGTGTTATACAATGTATACGCTTACACTGTTGTTAATATAAAGGTTATCGATAACCTTGTCAATGAATATAATTACCTTATTTAACAAATATACTAAGCTTTAATATAGTCGATTATAACTTAATTTGGGTATTATATACTTGTTTTTTGGATGGAAATTGCACTTATCGGCATAGAAAGTAATGATTTATATCTGAAACACCTTTTGACGCACTAGCACCCTACTATAAATAATTATATACTTCCAAATTATCAGGAGTATGCCCAATTAATAGCATTTCATCTCAACGTTCTATCTTATTACTTCAAAGAAAGAATCCATTTTCACATAAACTTTCAAAAAAATAATCCGATGGAGATGATATATGTCATTTCATTATATAAAGTAGTAGGTTGTTGCACAGTTTGTACTATAACCAATGAAAACAAACTCTCCATCAATTATAATTAAAGGAAAGAGAGGTGTGTATGATGACTTTACAACAACTAATGTATGTATTAGAAGTAGCAAGTAAGGGATCCATGAATGAAGCAGCAAAAAGTTTATTCATCTCCCAACCAAGATTATCGAATGCGATTAAGGAATTAGAAAAGGAACTTAAAATTACAATATTCATAAGAACGAATCGAGGAGTTACTATTACCAATAAAGGGTCTGAGTTTCTAGGTTATGCTAGACAGGTATTACAGCAGTTTAATATGCTTGAAGAAAAATATTTAAGTGAAGAACCAACGAAGCAACATTTTTGTGTTTCAACCCAGCATTATACTTTCGCAGCTAATGCTTTTGTTGAACTTGTAAAAGAATATGGTGCTGATGAATATGAATTTACCCTTCGCGAATCAAAAACTTATGAAATTATTGAAGATGTAAAAAATTTACGAAGTGAGTTAGGTATTCTCTACTTAAGTAACTATAATGAGACAGTGTTATTAAAGATGTTAAAAGAAAGAAACATCACCTTTTCTGAACTATTTATTACAAAACCTCATGTCTTTATTAATAAATACCATCCGTTGTCTGGCAAACAATCCATTCATTTGGATGATTTAGATGACTATCCTTGCCTTTCCTTTGAGCAAGGAGAATACAATTCTTTCTATTTTTCAGAAGAAATATTAAGTACAAGAATAGTAAAGAAAAGTATAAAGGTAAGTGATCGAGCGGCTATTGTTAATTTTATGATTGGTCTTGACGGGTACACTATTTCTTCAGGGTTTTTTCCTAAATACCTTCATGGAGATGATATTATTGCTGTTCCTCTTAATGTAGAGGAAGTCATACGTGTAGGCATCATAAAGCATAATGATGTAACATTAACGAGACTTGGAGAAATATATGTGGATGCCTTAAAAAACGTTGCCCAACAATTCTAATTGGCAATCAATATAGCTTGATATAACTTTTTGTTATATCAGGTTATGTTGATTTGGTATTATGCTATATCTAGAGAACTCCCTTATAATTATGAATGACAAAAGCAGTAAAATTGGAGAGTGTGTTTTGATATGGGAGTTCAAGTTGTAGTTTCATTTGTAATCTATGCAATAATAAATGCCTTTACACCAGGGCCGGGGAATATTCTAGCATTAAATACGATGACGAATTATGGGTGGAAAAAGGGAAAACCTTTATACCTCGGTATCTTTGTTGGTTACTTTTTTGTACAAGCATTATGTGCTTTCTTTATTTTTGGGCTAGACAACTTAATCAATCCAATTATGAATGTCCTTACATATGCGGGAGCTGTATATATTGTATACCTTGCCTATCAGGTTGCAATTAGTAAGCCAGAAAATAAAACTTCTGAAAAACAACCCTCTTTTTGGACAGGCTTTGTCCTACAAATTGTGAATGTGAAGATATTTTTATTTGGGATTACAGCATTAACAGGATATATTACCCCTTATTATTCATCATTAGGGATACTATTATTTTTTGAAATGGTTATTGCGACAGTAGGCACGATAGCTACTTTGACTTGGATACTTTTTGGTGGTTTATTACAAAAAACATATATCAAATATTATCGAATAGTAAATATTATATTAGCGATATTACTGTTGCAGTGTGCAGTTACCCTTTTACTACATTAAATAAATGGGTAGACAATACGAACGATTACATTTTTTAAAGAAGTAATATTCCACACACTGCACTATCAAGTATAAAATTTTTCATCTCAGAATTGGCCTAATCTAAGGATTTCTAAAACCAAATATACCAACAAAGGCAAAGATAGTATTTAATAATAAGAATACTATACTGAAAATAAGCAAGATGATTTTTATATTTGATTTATGACTGAGTAGAGCAAATATCAAACTAAGTAAACTGTAACATATGGGCGTTAATAGCACGATTAACCCCTTTTGTCCAAAAGTGAATATAGTAAAATATTCGTAATTAATTTGAATAAGAAATATTGGAAGTATACTTAATAGTAAAAATATAGAAGAAATTAAACTGTAGAATACATGCATCTAAAATTCAATCCTTTCTTTCGTTTATTACAACTTATTATAAATATTAACTTATTTTTATAAAAATGGAAATGTTTAAATTAATGTAATATAACGGAAGATTTATTTCTAAAATAGAGACATATAATATATCACGAATCTTTTCTCCATCATCATTTGACGGATTCAAATTTTTACCATAAAATAATTGTAGACCCCTAAATACTTCAATTGATCTAATCAACAGCGTAGCATTTTTAAGTTAGAGTAGGTTACTTCAAAGAATAACTCCATTTTCACATAGACTTTCACATACATAATTTGATGGAAATAATATATGTAATTTCAGTATGCACATGAATAACAAGAATCAAGTTGAAAGAATACCCAAGAAGAAGGAGAATTAATATGAAAAAAATAGTTATATTACTAATATTCGCTCTGCTGGTATTTACTTTAAGTGCTTGTGATGAGAATAATTCGGAGGCTAATACCAATGCTTCGAAGGATAATACCATTTCAGTTGTTGAATTAACAGAGAGGGAAAATGCAATCCTTGCAACTACTACGGATCAAGCATTTATTTTTGACTTCAACATAGATGATGAATATAAAAATGCATCTGTATGGGTTGAAAAATACGAATTTGGTAAATTTGTTGATGATGAAATGGGCCAATTAACTACACAAGTAGAGAAAAATGGGTCCATTGTCGTTGCAATTCCGAAAATAGGCGACAATCAACAATTTAATTTTAATGTTGGAATAAGCAGTGAAGGTTCAACAGGTTCCATAAGCGGCTTTGATGCAAATTCAAATGAACTAGAGAATATGTTAAATGTATCAGCTAGCTTTCAAGAAAAGAGCACCTCGATTGAGGATGAAGTGGTATTGGCAAGTATTTGTTACTCAGATAGTAATGGGATGAATTCACTGACCTCTGATTTTTATAAAGATGTGGAGGGCCATATGGATGAATTAAAAGCATATAATGTTGTTTATCTTATTAAGGCTGAATTTATGGAGTGATGGTTTGCGAGTTAGGATTAAACAAATGGAGTACACACTTATTGCGCAAATGGGAAGACAATATGAACGACTTAATATATTTTTGGCAGAGGCGAAGTCATATTTTTAAAAGAACAATATGCGACACACCACAATATCAAGTATAAAATCTTTCATCTCAGAATTGGTCTAATCTAAGGATTTCTAAAACCAAATATACCAACAAAGGCAAAGATAGTATTTAATAATAAGAATACTATACTGAAAATAAGCAAGATGATTTTTATATTTGATTTATGACTGAGTAGAGCAAATATCAAACTAAGTAAACTGTAACATATGGGCGTTAATAGCACGATTAACCCCTTTTGTCCAAAAGTGAATATAGTAAAATATTCGTAATTAATTTGAATAAGAAATATTGGAAGTATACTTAATAGTAAAAATATAGAAGAAATTAAACTGTAGAATACATGCATATCCATTTCCTTCCTCTCGTTTTTCGTATCTTGTTATATATGTTAACATTTTATTGTAAAAATGGAAGTGGATAAATTGATTTAAGTTGCTATAAGTGCAAATGTAAGAATACAACCCTAATATAACAAAATCCCCATTTGACGCTCCAGAACCCCTACTATAAAATAAAAATATCCCTCCAACTACTCAAATCCACACAAAAAAAGATTGGAATGATCCCATGTCTACAAATACAACCAAAGCAACAGCGCTTCATCCCAAAGTCACCGCATATTACTTTAAAGAATGGACTAATTTCCACATGGATTTTCATACACATGATTCGATTGAAATTATGTATGTAATCTCAGGTGAATGTACGGTTGAAGTGGTGGATGAGAGGCTTTTGATGAAGAAGAATCAATTTGTACTAATTAATCGCAAAGTACCGCACCGCTTAATTGTTGGTGAAAAGCCTTGTAGAATGCTTAATCTAGAGTTTAAATTAACGAATATGCATCGAAAGTTCCCGTCTTTATTTGAGCTTGCGGAAGAAAGTCGAGATTTGCATGAACTTTTAACACATGCGTATACTTTTCACTTTTTGAAAGATACGAATGGCGTATTCCATTCATTAAGAACATTAGTATTAGAATTGGATACGTCCTTGAATAACGACAAAGATAATTATTTGATGGTACATATTCTGATTACGCAAGTGTTATTGCTGATCGCAAGGAACATTGATGAAGCGAAGAACCAGTCCCAGCAAGAATCGAGTATGTATGTGAAAAAGGTAGTCGAGTATATTCATGAAAATTATGATTATGACATCAAAGTCGAACAATTATCAGCTTTGACACATTTGCACGCGAATTATTTGCACCGAATTTTTAAAGAAACGATGGGTTGTACGATTGTGGAATACTTAACGAAAGTTCGAATCGAGAAGGCAAAGCTATTTATTACCCAGACGGATATCCCAATTACGGATATTGCAAGTTTTATTGGGATGAACAGCAGTCAATATTTTAGCAAAGTGTTTAAGAAAGAGACAGGGAGTACGCCGACGGATTATAGAAAAAATGCATTGTCATATATACAAAGTGGCGAGTAGAGTCGGCTATGTAGTAGTAGTTCAGTTATCTAGCTATTTCTATGTAGTTCATCCTCCCAAACGGAAGGACATAGAAAATCCATTCCCCATTTATTGTTATGACAAGTTAGAATAATACACAAAATATTTCATTTCAATGAGAATAATTAAAGCGATTTCCTATCAAGTGGTGATAGAATCACTTGTAAAGGAGGCACAAAAAAATGACTTTTAAAGTAACGTTTATAGGTGCAGGAAGTATTGGATTTACAAGAGGTTTATTGCGAGATTTATTGGCTGTTCCAGAATTTCACAACATCGAAATTGCATTCACAGATATCTCAAGTAAGAACTTAGAAATGGTGACACAGCTATGTCAGAGAGATATTTTAGAGAATGGATTACGTATTAAAATTGAAGCAACAACAGATAGAAAAGAAGCATTACGTGATGCGAAGTACATTATTAATGTAGTAAGAATTGGAGGGCTTGATGCATTTCAAACAGATATTGAAATTCCACTAAAGTATGGTGTCGATCAATGTGTTGGGGATACGTTAAGTGCTGGCGGGATTATGTATGGCCAGAGAGGCATTGCAGAAATGTTAGAAATTTGCAAGGACATAAGAGAATATGCTGCTGAAGATTGTCTCATGTTAAATTACTCTAACCCAATGGCGATGATTACTTGGGCATGTAACAAATATGGCAAAGTGAATACAGTTGGATTATGCCATGGGGTACAAGGCGGACACCGTCAAATTGCAGAAGTATTAGGAAAATCAAAAGAAGAAATCGATATTATTTGTGCAGGAATCAATCATCAGACATGGTATATCAGTGTGAAGCATGAAGGGAAAGACATGACAGGACAACTGTTAGAAGCATTTGAGACACATCCTGAATTCAGTAAGACAGAGAAAGTCCGAATTGATATGCTCAGAAGGTTTGGATATTACAGTACAGAATCCAATGGGCATTTAAGCGAATATCTGCCATGGTATAGAAAGCGTCCTGAGGAGATTCATCAATGGATTGATTTAGGTACATGGATTAATGGCGAGACTGGTGGTTATCTCAGAGTGTGTACGGAAGGTAGGAACTGGTTTGAGGTAGATTTTCCGAACTGGATGAAAGAAGAGCCATTTACTTACAAAGAAGAAGAGAGAAGTGAAGAGCATGGTTCGTACATTATCGAATCATTGGAGACAGGGCGAATCTACAGAGGGCATTTCAATGTTGTGAATAATGGAGTGATTTCTAATCTTCCAGATGATGCGATTATTGAAGCGCCAGGTTATGTAGATGCAAATGGAATCAATATGGGACTGGTTGGTTCGTTACCACTAGGATGTGCGGCTGTATGTAATGTAAGTATCTCTGTACAACGCTTAGCAGTAGAAGCTGCTGTGCATGGGGATATTGAATTATTACGTCAAGCAATGATGATGGATCCATTAGTAGGTGCAGTGTGTAACCCACCTGAAATTTGGCAAATGGTTGATGAGATGTTGGTAGCACAAGCACAATGGTTGCCACAATATGCGGAACAGATAGAAGCTGCCAAGAATCGTCTATCTCAATCGAACCTTATTCCGACAAAAAATTATGAAGGTGCAGCGAGATTACCGGTTAAAACTGTTGAAGAAATGGCATTGGATAGAGAAGCTGCGAATAGTAATGCTGGAGAAGCGGATAAGGCGAAGGAAAGACCTGCTTTAAACTAAAAAAAATAGCACGATTTGTTTAAAAATAAGCCTAGGGTATTCCCTAGGTTTATTTGCAATGTTGTTCCATATACGTGCTTCCCCAGTCTTCCAGTGCTTTTAGTATTGGGAGCAAGCTTTCTCCTTCCTTTGTCAGAGAGTATTCTACTTTAGGAGGGACGACGGGATATACTTCTCGATGAACAAGCCCATTTTCTTCAAATTCTCGTAGATGGCTTGTTAACATTTTCTTTGTGATGTTAGGGATGAGTTTTCTAAGTTCTCCAAATCGCTTTGTGCCTTTTAAGCCTAAATGGCACAAAATAACTAATTTCCACTTTCCCTCAATTACGGATAAAGTGCGTATTTTTTCCGAATACATATCGGTATCCTTGTTTCTACTGTGGTCTAAATGATTTTTTCCCCAGTCATTTAATAGATCCAAAATAGGCAATAGGCTTTTTCCTAGTTCTGTTAAAGAATATTCTACTTTAGGAGGTGCCACACGATAAACCTCTCTGTGGACGAGTTTGTGTTCCTCTAATTCTCTAAGTTGATTTGTTAACATTTGCTGTGTGATCTTAGGTGTTAATTGTTTCAATTCCCCAAATCGTTTGGTCCCGATTAAGCCTAAATGACACAACAACGTCAGTTTCCATTTGCCCTCTAAAATGGACAATGCTAACTCTTTTTCCGGATAAATTCCATTAAGTGTTTTTGTAATCATCGAATCCTTCTCTCATAAGTTAGTCTAGTAAAAGATACTATATCAGAAAAAAGTGCCTACTTACATCAATTAGATTTAGTCTCTAGTATAGAGTATGAATAATCTGATGAAAAATAGTAGGAGGAATCATGGATGAAATTACAATTAGCGTTAGACCTTGTGAATATACCGGAAGCGATAGAAGTAGTAAAAGAAGTAGAAGAACATATTGATATTGTGGAGATTGGAACTCCCATTATTAAAATTGAGGGACTAAAAGCTGTAAAGGAAATGAAAGAAGCTTTCCCGAATTTGCAAGTACTTGCCGACTTAAAAACAATGGATGCTGCAGCATATGAAGTACAGAAAGCTGCGGAAGCAAATGCAGATATTGTGACGATTCTAGGTGTGGCAGAAGATGAATCGATTAAAGGTGCTGTAGAAGAGGCGAAAAAGCAAGGGCAAGAAGTACTAGTTGATTTAATCGCTGTGAAAGATATCGAAACAAGAGCAAAAGAGCTTGATGGATTAGGAGTAGACTATATCTGTGTACATACAGGGTATGATCTCCAGGCAATTGGCAAAAACTCATTCGAAGATCTACAAACAATTAAACGTGTAGTGAAGAATGCGAAAACAGCGGTCGCAGGTGGAATTAAACTAGAAACGTTGCCTGAAGTAATCAAAGCTCAACCGGATTTAGTGATTGTTGGTGGTGGAATTGCTGGACAAGAAAATAAAAAAGCAGTTGCAGCAAAAATGCAAGAAATGATTCAACAAGGCTAATCTGATGAAAACCACTCAATTTTTACAAGAAATTATCAATGAGCTAAACCAAGCAGCAGATTTAATCGCGGATGACGAAGCAGAAAAATTAGTGAGTGAAATCCTGAAGGCAAGAAAAGTGTTTGTAGCGGGACTTGGCAGATCAGGTTTTATGGCAAAATCCTTTGCTATGAGAATGATGCACATGGGAATTGACGCATATGTGATAGGCGAAACGGTAACGCCGAACTTTGAGAAAGAGGATATTCTGATTATCGGATCTGGCTCTGGAGAAACGAAGGGATTAGTTACTATTGCTGAAAAGGCGCGTAGTATTGGTGGAACCATTGCGGTTGTGACATTGACTCCTCAATCTACCATTGGAAAACTTGCTGACTTTACGATTCAATTATCTGGAGCGGCAAAAGATCAATCCGGTAGCGAATCTCAAACCATCCAACCAATGGGCTCTCTTTTTGAACAAACCCTTTTACTGTTTTTTGATGCAGTCATCTTAAGGTTCATGGAACTGAAAGGGTACGACACGAATCAAATGTATGGACATCATGCTAATTTAGAATAAAAAGATAGAGGTAAGGCCTATGTGAGATCAGGCTTTACCTCTTATTTTTTGTGTAACATGAGTAAAGCCTTGGTATAATTTAGAGGTAATTAGAGAAAATAAAATGTCCATATTAAAGTGTTCTAAAACAGCCTAATTCAATCATGGAGGATGAATGACTATGAGTAAAAATCGTAAAGGACCGAAACAACAGGAACAACCTAATTTACCCAAAAGCGTACAACAGCCCTACGGTGAACCATTATCAGGATCACACAAAGTAAAAAATAGCAATCACTCCAGGCAAAAAAATCATGCATCTCATGACATGTAAGAAGCTCGTTCCATTAGTAACAATCGAAATAACACGATAATTTGTGTGCATTTCGTATCCCTTTTCGCATTAAAAAGTAGCAAACTAAAACGCTCTGAATGTTTTTGAGCGTTTTTAAATGTTTGCCGACTTCTAGTATTTCTTCTTCTTTTTCTTTCTCATTCAGTTTATTTTTAGGTTCTGATTACAAGGTAATGGGACGTTGATTCTTTTTAATCTTTCCTACTACACTTTAAGAAATCTCTATCAATTTTATTTATAAAAAATTATAAACTGATTTTTGTAGGTTTATAGGTTATTTCTAATTTAACGATTGTCTCTATTTTTTTGATAATAATTGTATTACATATCCGTGGCTGATTTATAAATATCCCCATAAATAAAATCTCCCCATCGTATACTATATAGGGAACTTTTAACATAAAATTATACAATCATTGAATCATACAAAAATGTGAGGGATTACTGTGACATGGGAGAATGAACGAATTCATAAATGTTATTATCAAACGATTATAAATGAAAGTAAGAAACAAGGCAGTGCTGTCAAGGTATTGGGCGAGATGTATATGGAAGAGATGGAAAAACAGACACCTAATCTATCCTCGATTCGCTTTGCGCAAGGGGAAGTCTACTTTTTGCATCAGGATTATGAAGCAGCCATCTTCAAATGGCAACAGCCACTAGAAGAGGAACTGATTCCATGGGCTGAGAAAAATATAGCGGATGCCCATATGGAATTAGGTTTGTTGGATGATGCGGAGGGGCTTTATCAACAAGTTGTCACATCCTCTCTTGTCCTTCAAACGGAAGTACTCTTGCAATTATTTTCTCTATATGTACAACAATCGAATCATGAGAAAGCGGTAAGTGTGATTAAAGAAGCGGTAACATTGAATCCGGATTATCCTAATCTAACAGAGATAGCAAAGGCGTATTTTGAAGATAGGAATGATTGGGATCATGCAATGGAGTTAGCATTTGGGGAGGCGATTCGCACACACTCTATCTATTGGATCGATGTGTTGTCTGGGTACGTTCAAAAAGGATGGAACGCGAATCGACAACCAGATTATTTTAGTCCACTTCTGATTCACTTACTTCAAATGGATAGTGCGCGATTTGAGAACTTTACGGAAGTATTATGGAATAGTTATAAGTCGAGTGCGTATTATTTGGACTGGTTACATGTCATCAATCAGCTTCTTACTGATTTACAACATGACCTGCCATTTGTGTGGGAGAAGTTGCCTGATTTATATCAAGAGGCATATTTTGAATTAATTAGTGGCCAATTTCTAATTAACGATATTGCAGGTTTATTACAACTTCATTTAGCAAATTGGTTAGAGATTACTGCCGAATCGGATGCGTTCATGTCTGCTACTGCGATACTAGCATGGGAAGAGACGATTCCCTCTATGCTTGATGTGGAAGTCATCGGCAGAGCAGCATACCTTTATGAAAATGCAACCTCGCATCGTCAAGATAGAATAAATGGAGTGCAGATATTTGATTCTATTCAAGCGTGGGCAACTAAGGAAGGCTTGTACGAATCATTACAGGAAGCAATTCGTCCCATGGAAAATATGGAAGCAGCAAGCCCTGAAAAAATGTATGAAGTAATCAAAACATCTATCGCATTTCTACTAGAACAACGAGTAGCATTGGAAAAAGGGATGGAAGAAGACATTCATTGGAATGAAGATATGCTAGCTATGTTGGAGCATACACATGAGCAAATTGGTGCAATGGAGCAGAAAACGGTCGCGTACATGACAGATTCTTTCCATGAAATGAAAGATTCATTAACGAAACAGGTGTATACAGAGTTGCCGAAACAATTACAGCAGAGTGCTAGTATTATTCAGGAGGATAGTGATTTTTCTACGATTCAACAAGATTTGAATGAAGAAATGAATAGACGCATTGTTCGTTTTATGAATCAGTTTGTAAACAATGATGTGAAGCATAAGGTACATGAGTGGCTGGACGGTTGTAAAAGGGAATTCCGCGAACACCAAGTAGCATGTGATGAACTTAGTCATGCACTCAATCAACAATTCGGTGAGGAAAAAATCGCGCTACAATGTGATGGAAAAGTATTGGAAGATTGGCAAAGAGATTTGGAACGGATATCACGTGGTTCTCTGCGTCTGCAGAAAGTGAATCTATTTAATCGAAATACAGCGTCTCAACTCTTATTAAAAGGTGCAGGCAAATTAATTGGTTCTTTTTCAAAGAATAATGATATGCTCTATCAAAAATATAGAAGCTATGTAGAAAATGAGGATTATAATCAAGTAGTTAAAGATCTCCTCGACCCTTTTCTACAACAATTAGAATTTTTTGAAGGGTCTATCGAGTGGGATGTCAGTCGATTTTTCTCCCAACCATTAGAAATCATCAAAGTGGAGATGGAACATGGTGAAGCGGAGATGGAGAGCCATACGTCTGCCTTACAAAAGATGCATGAAAATCCTGAAACCTACCGTGACCCACTCACATTATTTGAATTAAGGCTGTATCAGTATGCGTTGATTCATGGTATTCGGGTAGATAGGTAGCTTGTTGAAAAAGCGCTCAAAACGTCATGTATGAGCGCTTTTTTTTCAGTGATAGTTAGTTAAGTGTCGCCCATAATTTTGAAAAGTCATCTTCTTCCATCTTAAAATAGGCATTCATAAATCCATAATAAATATAACCACCTTTTAAAAGTGTTAGTCGCACAATCGTACCGTCATTCAACTTTAAACTTAATTCTCTAAATTGCTCGTCGGACCGTGAATGACCGATAGGATCTGATTCTTCTGTTCGTGACAAAGGCTTGGCATGGTATAGTTCTGTGACAAAAGTAGTAACTGTATCCATATCAGTGATAGGCTGATGATGATCCATATCGTTGTCCCAATCATTAAATGTTCTATAGTATGCGGAAGCTATATTGCCTTTCAACTTTAATTTGCCAAAAATATCCTCACCACTTTTTATGGTGATTCCATTAAGGTGCTCATAAAATTCAGCATGCATTTCCCCATCTTGTTCTCTATATGTCATAATTCTAAATTCTTTATCGTATCCATTAACAGAGTAGACATCTGCCACACCGATTGTCGATGCAAATTCTTCGTCATAAGCTTCTTGTTTACTCCATTCATCAATTGTCCCTTTTGTTATGCCTAGTTTTTCACCTATAAGACCTTCTATCGCTTCTACATCTATCTCAGTTCTTGTTTGTGTGTATATATTCCCGTTGTACACGATTAATCCAATCATATCCGCAACGCTATTCTCTTCTGGTAATGTAATAGCAGGGAGATGTACGGCACCCTCTTCTGTTACAATAGGAGTGGGTGAGTGATTTGTTGTAGGATTATTTAATAAAGTAAACGTACCAATAGAAACAAATAATGCAACAGCAATGCCTAAGCCTTTTACACGCTTTCCTTTTTTCTGTTCTTGTTTCGCTTGTGAAATACCTAGTTTACTTCTTTTGCTCAATTCTTCAGGTATTTCAATCGTATGCATTGCTTGTTTGATTCCATTATTCATGGAACTCATCCCCTTTCATGCTATGGCGGAGTTTTTCTAACGCTCGATATAGAATGGTTTTTGTCGTGCCTAAAGGAATACCAAGTGTCTCTGCTATTTCATTAAAGGTGAAATCCTCGTAAAATCTTAAAAGAACGACACTTTTTTCTTTTTCATTCAAACGATCCATTAATTGACCAATCGACACTTCTAAATCAATATTCTCGTTTATATCCCCTGATATATATTCCTCCAGCTCTGGCTTTAATGGGACGACTTTCTTTTGTTTTCTAAGTAAATCTAATGAACAATTGATCGCTATTCGTATGAGCCAAGTTTTAAAATATTTTGGCTCTTTTAGATTTTTGATTGTTTTGAATGAGCGATACGCTGTTTCTTGAACGATATCAAGGGCATCATTTTGATTTTTTAGATATACAAAGGCGATTCTATACAAATCTTGCTCATATTTCTGAAATAAAATCAAAAATGCCTTGTCATCCCCTTTTTGAGCTTTCTTTATTAAATGTAACAAACAAAAGCCACCTCCCTATACTCCCTTTTGTTTATTAGACGAATCATTGCTTTATTTGGCTTTGTTTTTTTAAAAAAATTATCAATCAGTCAATACTTTCTATCTCTACATTAAAATTATACAGGCATTGACAAATATACCTGTACCATTGTACGATGAACATAACAAAAAAAGGAAGGGTGACCCAATTACATGAAGTATTAATCCTATTTTACGAAAACAAACAATGAAGGCTTTTGAACAGATTATTGCTGTTTTATTTTCTATGCCTTGCATTGTCGTTGTTCAGAATAGGATTATATTTCTATAATTGGTACTAGAGGATACTAGTGTCTCTTTGTGTACCCTTATATGATGTATGCCTCCTATTCTGAATGGAAATAGGGGGTATTTTTGTATTCCCTACATTCGAATGAAAGGGGATGTGGCTATGCTTTTACTGGAGGTAAATGGCCTAAAGCATTATGTGAAGGATCGGTTATTATTAGATATTGACCAATTACATGTGTACCAAAATGATCGTATTGGATTGATAGGTGCAAATGGAAGTGGAAAAACGACATTGTTCCAAATTTTCGACAAAAAAATTATGCCTGATGAAGGTAGTGTACTTCCATATACTCATGTCGAACTTTTGCCACAATTGAAGCAATCAGAAGGAGCAAAAAGTGGTGGTGAAGTTAGCCAGCATTATATTCAACAGATATTAAGTAATGCGCCAAAACTTCTATTGGCAGATGAGCCAACAACGAATTTGGACAAAGCGCATATTGAATGGGTGGAGAAAAAGTTACACAATTGGCAAGGTGCATGTATGATTATTTCGCATGATCGTCAGTTTCTCGATAACCTTTGCTCAACTATTTGGGAATTAGAAGATGGGCATATCACACAATACAAAGGGAATTACAGTGCTTATCGCAAGCAAAAAGAGATGGAGACGAATCAGCAACAGCAAGCGTATGAACAATATAAAAAGGAACAGGCTAGGCTGAAGGAAGCTATCCAATTAAAAGAGGAGAAAGCACAGAGAGCAGTGAAAAAGCCTAAAAGTGTCAGTCACTCTGAAGTGGGAATTACCAAGCCGTATTATGCCAAAAAGCAAAAGAAGTTAGTAAAGTCTGCAAAATCAATGGAAACACGATTGGAGAATCTACAAGCGGTACAAAAGCCAAAAGACATACAACCTCTTAAGATGGATATCCCAAATAGCGAGAGTATCCGAAATCGAGTAATCATTCGTGTAGAAAATGTAGCTTGTGAAATTCGCTCTCGTGTTCTTTGGAATCGCATCAGTTTTCAAATCCATGGTGGGGATAAAGTAGCGATAATCGGGTCGAATGGAAGTGGAAAAACAACGCTCCTGAAAAAAATCATCCATCAAGAAGCTGGAGTGAGAGTATCTCCAGCTATAAGAATCGGATACTTTAGTCAAAATTTAAGTATATTGGATGTCGAAAAGACCATTTTAGAAAATGTAAAAGCTACATCTAAGCAAAGTGAAGTGCTCATTCGAATCATTTTGGCAAGAATGCAGTTAGTGAATGAGGATGTGCATAAGCTAGTTGGTGTGCTGAGTGGTGGGGAGCGGGTCAAAGTTGCACTTGCGAAGTTATTTGTAAGTGACATCAATACGCTTGTGCTAGATGAGCCGACGAACTATCTCGATACAATTGCAATGGAAGCGTTAGAAGGGTTGTTGAAAGAGTATGAGGGGACAGTGATTTTTGTTTCTCACGACAGGAAGTTTATCGGAAATATTGCGACTCGTATGATGGAAATTCGCGATCAACATATTCACTTATTTGAGGGGACGTACGAGGAATACTCAGAAAGGCTACGACAACAGGAACAAAGTCATCATCAGGATGAACAGTTGTTGATTGAAACAAAAATATCTGAGGTGCTTAGTCGTCTAAGTGTGGAACCATCTGAAGAATTAGAGCAGGAATTTAAGCGCCTTCTTCGTAAAAAGAGGGAGTTGGAGGGGATATAGAGCGAATATTTGCTAGGCAGACTGCGTTTGTCTAGCTTTCTTTAAAAATAATTATTTCCATATTCAATTCCTTTTCATAAAATATCTTCTCTCTATTGACTCTAACGTAACGTAATACTTTATAGTGGTAATTGAAGGAGGTGTAAAGTGATGGCTATGAAGGTAAAAGAAGTGGCAGAATTGGTTGGTATTAGTATTCGTACACTGCATCATTATGATCAGATTGGATTGTTAACCCCAATGGAAATAACGGATTCTGGCTATCGACTCTATTCGAAAGAAAACCTTGAAACATTACAACAAATTTTATTTTTCAAGGAACTTGGATTTACTTTAAAAGAAATAAAAAAGATGATGAATAGTCCTACATTTAACCGACAAGAAGCGTTGATTTTACAACGGAAAATGTTAATAGAAAAACGAAATAAATTCGACAAAATGCTTGAAACCATTGACAAGACGATTAAGCATATGGAGGGAGAGATACAAATGACAAATGAAGAAAGGTTTGAGGGAATTAAATTTGAATTCAACCAATTTGAAGAAGAGGCTCGTCGCCTTTGGGGAAATCAAACTATCGATAGAACAAACGCAAAACTAAAGGGAATGTCCGAAGATGACCAAAAAGATTTATCCAATAGATGGGATATGATTTTCAATAAACTTGCATGTCTTCGTGATCAATCACCAGAATCCCAAGAGGTACAAGTAACAATCAAAGAATGGTATGACTTTTTAAATAAAAACTTTAGTAAGTACTCACTTGATGCCTTTAATGGATTAGGTCAACTCTATATTTGTGATGAACGTTTTACGAAAAACATAGATCGATATGGTGAGGGTTTAGCAAAATTTATGAGTGAGGCAATGGAGGTCTTTACGAATAATCAAAAAAGAGGTGACAGTAATGAAAATAATGATGGAGGATACTATTGAACAATACGACAGAATATTTTTAATGGAAGAAGATATCTTAAAGTATGCGAGTGTGGAAGTCCTTTGGAAAAAAATCTGAAATAAGATGACCAGTATTCCCACACATCCGTCTAGGATTCAGTTAGAAATTCACAACATTTGTATAGTGAAGTTCTAACTTTTTTTACTTCACGAGATGAACTCATGTTACACTAATAATAATTATAAAGTAATCGCTCTATTTTCCAAAAGGAGTGTGACACGTTTATGTGGGAATTTGCTATCGTCTTCATAATTTTTGTTGTTGTGATGTTAGATTGGTTCGAAATGAGAGGCAAATTGCGACGTGCGGAGACAGAGGAAGAGATTAGAAAAGCAATCATGCCATTTGTGTTAATGCTCTTGTTATTTGTAATTGCTGTGATTGGATTATTTTTCTAGAAGTGAACCACCAAATAGAATGACAATAAAATAAGATTTACACACCCCTCCCCATCCAACCAATACTTTCGTAATATTTCCCGAATAATTCGTCCATAATAAATGAAACAAGTTCTTTCACTTTTCATGAAAATAAAGATGATGTAGAATGTTTACTTGATGCGTAATTAAGGGATTATAATTATGTATGGATAGTTTATAGAGGGAGGTAGTGAAATTGAAGCTTATTCAAGTTAGAAAGGGACAGTTCGTTTATTATAATAATGAACTGCATAAGGTGTATTCTGTCAAACCAATGTTCCGAAAATCTGTTCATTTGTACCGTTTGAAAGATATGCGACAAATTTTGACAAGTGCTAGTGAGATTCAACTGTGTAAGCCCAAGCATATGGATTCATTTATATTTTATGGTCATCGCTATACGATTGACAAGGAGAAGGTGCCTGAAAAAGGCGATTATATTTTAATTATTAAACCTGCACCGGATTTCCTTGATCGCTATTCACTGAATGAAATTGAAAAAGTGGAGAAAATAGAAGATGGGAATGTGGTCACATCAAGAGATAATGGCGTGAAGCATCATGAATATGTAACGATGGTTCCTGGAAAGAAAGAAGGAAGCACAGATATTGCTTACTTTGACCGTAACTTGGTTTCAGCGGAGCAATTACAAGAGGACGAATCACCAAGTTTGTTACTGGAGTCAGATAGTCATGTCAAACCATCTGTTGGCGATATTTATATAGACAAGGAAAAAGACACGAGGTTTATGATTGTGGCTTTGACAGATAAAGATGTCATTTGTGGTCATGGATTGCATGTATCTTTTAATGATTTGAAAAATGAAGATAGATTCACACCAGTTTATCGTGAAGAAGAGGACTTATAAGTTATAGTAGAAGCCTGAACATTTTAAAAAAATCAATGCTACAATGCAAGCAGAGAGGATCTATTTTCCCTCAACAGTAGATGGCAGCTGTACTTATATAAGAAAGGACAGTTGCCATCTTTTTTTGTGAGAAATTCTACGATTGAGAAACTTCGAAGGGGATGAGACTACAATATGAAAGGAAATAAAAGGAAATTTTCCAATGTATTCACATATGCAGCCATATTTGTCGGAATATTAGTACTTTTAGGTGCTGTTTTTCCGGATAGATTTGGACAAGTGTCAGGAATTGTTGGTGCATGGATTACAGAGACATTTGGCTGGTATTATCTTACTATATTCACTTTAATATTGTTCTTTTGTATATTCTTAATCTTTAGTCCAATTGGTAAATTGAAGCTCGGTAAACCATCTGATAAGCCTGAGTTTGGCACGATTTCATGGTTAACGATGTTGTTTAGTGCCGGGATGGGGATTGGGCTAGTGTTTTATGGTTCATCTGAGCCAATCTCACACTATCTTGCACCACCGACTGCTGATCCAGAAACGAAAGCTGCCTTAGCCGAATCGATGAGATCGGTTATTTTGCACTATGGATTTCACCCATGGGCGATCTACGGTATTGTGGCACTTGCGTTAGGCTATTCTCAATTTAGAAAAGGGGAAGTTGGCTTAATATCGAAAACATTGCGACCTATTTTAGGAGATAGAGTAGATGGCCCTATAGGCACGATTGTGGATGTGTTAGCAGTCTTTGCAACAGTGATTGGGGTAGCCGTTTCTCTAGGTGTAGGTGCAATGCAAATCAATGGAGGATTGGATTATTTATTTGGAATTCCAAACAATAAGCTCGTTCAAGGGATTATCATTGCTGTCGTTACTGTTCTGTTTTTATATAGTGCATGGAGCGGTTTAAGTAAAGGAATTCAGTATTTGAGTAATTTAAATATGATATTAGCGGGTCTATTATTTGCTGCTGTGTTAATCTTGGGTCCAACTTTATTTATCCTCAACATGGTCACAACTTCGACAGGGGATTATTTGAATTCATTTTTATCTAATAGCTTTGATGTTGCACCATTAAATGATCAAAAGCATGAATGGCTTCAGTCTTGGACGATCTATTATTGGGGTTGGTGGATGAGTTGGAGTCCGTTTGTAGGTATATTCATCGCAAGGATTTCAAGAGGAAGGTCGATTCGCGAGTTTGTCATTGCGGTATTACTTGTTCCAACGTTTGTAAGTATTCTTTGGTTTAGTGCCTTTGGTCTGACAGGTCTTGACGTTGCCCAAAATGCACCGCAAATTTTTGATATGCCGCCAGAAACGCAGTTGTTTGGTATTTTCAATGAACTACCATTAAGTTTTCTTTTATCTATTATTACATTGGCGCTTATTTCTTCTTTCTTTATTACTTCAGCAGATTCAGCAACATTTGTTTTAGGTATGCAGACTGCTTTTGGAACATTAAGTCCAGCCAATTTTGTAAAAGTAATCTGGGGACTATTGTTGTCATCAATCGCATATGTATTACTTCTAGCAGGTGGAGAAACGGGCTTAAACGCACTACAATCTGCAGCAATTATTTCGGCATTGCCATTTAGTGTTGTTGTCATATTGATGGCAATTGCCTTCTACAAAGATGCCAATAAAGAAAGAAAATATTTAGGATTGACCATCACGCCGAATAAAAAGAGAATGAAAGAATATATTGAGAATGATGGGAATGTGGAAAGAGAATAGTGGATGTATAGTTTTTTTCCTCCTGCTTTTGGTAGGAGGGATTTTTTATGGAGGTGAAAAAAATATTTCGGATTTTATCGTATTCTCACGATGAATATAGTTTAATTAGGATAGATGTAACGAATAGCTGATAAATAGTATACGAGGAGATGTTTAAATGGAGATAATTATTCGTCAAGAACAAGGTTTAGACTATCAGGCAACAGAGGCCGTGGTAAAAGAAGCTTTTCGTCATGTCGAACAAAGTGACAAAACAGAACACCTATTAGTGAACAAAATAAGGAAGACAGATGCATTTATACCAGAGCTATCGCTAGTTGCATGTTTACCTGATCAGACAATTATTGGACATATTATGTTGTCTGAAATAAAAATAAAGTATCAAAGTGAAGAGACAGTATCACTAGCGTTGGCTCCTGTTTCTGTATTGCCTGCATATCAGAGAAAAGGTGTAGGCAGTCAGTTAATTTATAAAGCTATAAAAAAAGCTGAGCAGTTAGGTTATTTGTCTATCATCGTATTAGGTCATGAAGATTATTATCCCCGATTTGGATTTAGAGAAGCGGCCTTATGGCAGATTCAACCGCCGTTTGATGTACCACAAGAAGCATTTATGGTATTAGAGTTAAGAGAAGGTGCTTTAGAAAAGGTACAAGGTGTTGTGGAATACAGTGAGGCATTTTCGTAAGTGTGTTCATTCAACCTCCTTTATTCACATTTTTATTGGTGAATGATGGATTTTAGGGAAAGTAAAATTTTCTAATAAAAATACCTATACTTTCTACAATAAAAACTATAGCTTGCTCTGTTTTTCTGCTTACGTATGTCTGTTAGAATTTAAAAAAGTAAGCGTTTTCTAACTAACATCATATGGAGGTAGAAAAATGAGCAAAGTGAATATGTTAGCACACCGAATGGCAACAAAGGCGATACAACTTGTGGACGCATCAGGTAATCCTGTTGTGGGTAAAGAAGTGGAAATGAAGCAGACTAATCATGAATTTTTATTTGGCTGTGGTATTTTTGATGTGATCGATGTGGCAAACAAAAAAGTACCTGCAGATCGGCTTGCATTTCAAGAGGAAAAGCTAGACAAATTTTTGGATCTATTCAATGCAGCAACACTACCTTTTTATTGGGGCATGTTCGAACAAGAAGAAGGAAAGCCTCGAACGAAGGAATTGCAGACAGCGGCAAAGTGGTTAAAAGATAGAAATATTAGTGTGAAGGGGCATCCATTATGCTGGCATACATTAACAGCCCCATGGCTTCTTGATATGACGAATGAGGAAATATTACGAGCGCAATTTGACCGAATTAAACGGGATGTCACAGATTTCAAAGGGCTGATTGATACATGGGATGTAATTAATGAAGTTGTGATTATGCCGATTTTCGACAAATATGATAATGGGATTACAAGAATCAGCCAAGACCTTGGGCGTGTGGGAATCATTAAGGAAATGTTTGCGAAAACGCGTCTGTATAATCCTGAGGCGACATTATTATTAAATGACTTTAACACATCGATTAATTATGAAATATTAATTGATGGTTGCTTGAATGCAGGAATTTCTATTGATGCAATAGGAATTCAGTCACATCAACACCAAGGTTATTGGGGACTTGAAAAGCTAGAGGAAGTGTTGGATCGCTTCTCTTCATTTGGTTTACCGATACACTTTACGGAAAATACATTGACTTCTGGTCATTTAATGCCTGCAGAAATAGAGGATTTAAATGATTATCAAATTCCAGAATGGCCATCTACTGAGGAATTCGAAGAGCGCCAAGCGAAGGAAGTAGAGGAAATGTATACAGTATTATTTGAACATCCATTAGTAGAAGCAGTGACGACATGGTCTTTCAGTGATGATGGCGCATGGCTCGGTGCCCCAGCAGGATTTTTGCGAAAAGATAATAGCGAAAAGCCATCTTATCAAGTGTTGAAAAAATTAATCAAAGAAGACTGGTCTACGAATCACCAAGGGAAAACAGATGAGCAAGGTGTCGTTACATTAGAAGGATTTCTTGGTGACTATGAGTTAATATGTGAAGGGGAAAAAGTGAGTTTTAAGTTAGAGGGAAGTGGAGAGAGGGTTCAACTAGTTTTATAATGTGAATGGTGGGAGAGCTTTCAGAACATTGCAATTGTGATGTTTTGGAGGTTTTTTTATTTAAAAATTCATGCGTTTTTAATTTAATTGTATTTTTGATTAAGATTATTAATATATGATTCACTTAGTCTATCATTATAATAAACATACTTTCTTAAATGATAGGTAATGTAAATAAATCAAAGTATTATTCTACCTTTGTTATTTATTTGCATTATTATTTATGCTTTTTGTTGATTAAAAAATACGTTATGTAGAATTTACAGTTATTGGAATAAATTAAATAGTTCTTAAGTGCTAATTCTGTTAAAAAGGGTATATTAAGACTTTGGTAAATTCAAGTATGGACATAGACAGTCCTAACAAGCGTTTAATAGGTAATCATATTCTATTGATATCTGTAGCAATTTACTAATTTCAATATTTCAAAAAAGTACGTATACACGTATAAGAGGCGAGTTTTTTTATTCATAACCGTATTTAAATTTGAATTGAGGAATTTATGTAAAATATAATAAATTTTAACATGAATTACTTCATTCTTAATATGATATGTGCTTGGATGCTCTTTTACTATTAAAAGTCAGGATAACGTTGTTGTATAATTTTGGTATATATAAAATTTTTCTAATACTTTACTGATGGAGTCTTTATAAAAAGAATTAAATTTTGTCTCGCAATTTGTCTCATTTCTTAATTGTTTAGTAATATATAATAAAATTATATCAAATGAGAGGAGAAAAAAATGTTGAGTAAAGAATTATATACTACTTTAGAAGAAATACGAGGATGTTTTAAAACAGGTGGTAACTCAAAGATTTCAATAAATGGGCATGCTAGAATTCTTAATTTGGCAATAAATAAAGGAGGCGTGGATGATTTAAAACATTTTGTTGATGAACAAAAAATAGATGTAAGAAAATTTGGGTATGCGCAGGATGTTAAATCTGATGTGAATAGAATGGCAAAGAAACTCACAAGAAAAGTTTTGAATTATCCAAACAAAGAGTACGGTCCTAAAGATATAGAAATGCTATTGGATATTTGTACTTTATTGGAACGATATGTTCAGGATACTACTTATTTGCAAGATCATAATTATGTTTATTCTAAACATGGATTAGTAATTGATGTAAATAAACTTGATAAGCTAACTAAAAAATTTAGAAATGAGTTAATAAATTATCATGAAGGAGATAGAAAAGATATGTTAATTAACACTTTAAATAAAGATATTCAATTTTTGACTAATGAGGAAATTTATGAAAATATGATTGAAATTTCCCCGGACTTTTACAAAGACGAAATCGATAAAGATGCAGTTATTAAGCATTTCCCCTCCTTTGGATTGCTTAGTGGAGACATTAAATTTGTAGAATTAGAACGAGAAGATTCAGAGGATGAAGAATTGTTGGAAACAATTGGATTATTTATATTTAAGCAACCAACAGAAAATGGATTTTCTACTTATACCATAGTAATTGTAGATGCAAATTATAATGAATTCGAGCATACTACTACGATATTTAAAACTGTGGATAAAGCTAGTTTCCCCCTATATATTCAGAATCTTTTCAATGAGTATGAAATTGATTATATAACTGGTAAAAATGCAGAGAATTTACTGATTTTACTAAATGAATAGGAGGTTTATTATGATTACTAGTATAATGAAAAACACTGTTGACTATAAGGAATTAATTAACCAAATTGTTAAAAATAAACTAACCTTTAGAATCTTATTTATTAATAATAATATAAATTCTAAAATAATATCAAGTACGGAGACAATAGCGTTTAAAAGAGATGCTTGCGAACAAGGTGATGGCATATTTATTGTAGAAAAGATTTCTAACAGAAATTATATTGTGGGATTATATTTTCTAAAGTGGAAATTAGATAGAGATGAAATACCACCTTCTATTTTTGAGAATCATAACAATTTTGTTTCATTTTGGGAAGTTGAGGGCGAACAGTTCTCTAAACCTATTGATTTAAAAGAAACTATAGAAGATTTGGAAAGTTATTATGGGACATTTCTTAATAATATAAATAGAAAGCTACAACCAGAAACTGTATTAAAAATTTTAAAGTTAAATAATAACAATAAATATATAGTGTAATTTATTTTAAAAAGTAAACTTATAATTGATATACATTAATAAATAGTTTGAAGTATAAAAAGGTGTAATACCATCTGATTAAATAAAATGGTATACATCTTTTTTCTTTTTTTGCATAAAACGCCACAATTTGACAAAAATAATATATAAAAACGTTAAAAATTTATTGATTTACGATAAATACTTTGCTATTATCGATATAGAATAATGAATGAGGTGATTTTTTTGAAACAAGTGTCCACATCATTTTTGAAATTAGTTGTGATGCTGATTGGTGTACCAGCATTTGTATTAGGCGTATTTACATTGCCGAAAATTGCACTAAAAGCAATCGAAGAAGTTCAAAATGGAGGAGAACTTGGTTATATTGTATTACTTACATTACTAATTATGTATATTTCCGCAGTGCCATTTTATCTTGCCTTATTTCAAACGATTAAATTATTAGGATATATCGATAGCAATCAAGCATTCTCTGATTTGTCTGTCGTTGCATTAAAAAAGATTAAGAATAGCTCCAAAATAATCAGTTGTTTATACTTACTTGCATTGCCATTTGCTTATATGATTGCGGAGTGGGATGATGCGCCTGGACTTATTGTCATTGGACTTGTCATCATGGGATCCTCACTCGTTGTAGCAGTTTTTGCTTCTGTTCTTCAGCGATTATTAGAAGAGGCAATTAACATCAAATCGGAAAATGATTTAACAGTCTGAGGTGAAAACATGGCGATTATTATTAATATAGATGTAATGTTAGCAAAAAGAAAAATGAGTGTGACAGAATTGTCGGATCGTGTTGGAATCACAATGGCGAATCTTTCTATTTTGAAAAATGGGAAAGCGAAAGCAATCAGACTCCAAACACTCGAGGCAATATGCAAAGCGTTAGACTGTCAACCTGGAGATATATTGGAATATAGAAAGGACGAAGAATTAAAAGAGTGATGGAGGTTGTATGGGATGAATGAGCTAGTGATGTCCACACCATTAAGAAAAAAAGTCATACACATGTGTGCACAATTGTTTCGATTTGGTATGGAACAGGCAAAATCTTGTGTGTTTCCTGTCGTCATCTTTGGTTCACTTGCACTCACGCAATGGATTTCTCTTCCTTTTTTGCCTCGATATGATTGGCTACTTCTGATTTTTTTGCTGATGCAGTGGTGGATGTATCGTTCAGGACTAGAGACTGCGGATGAGCTGAAAGTTATTACTCTTTTTCACCTTATTGGTTTAGCACTTGAGCTATTCAAAGTCCATATGGGTTCATGGTCATATCCAGAAGAAGGGTATAGCAAAGTTTTTGGTGTTCCGTTGTATAGTGGCTTTATGTATGCAAGTGTGGCGAGTTACTTATGCCAAGCATGGAGACGACTTCGAGTAGAGCTTGAGAATTGGCCTCCTTTTATCATTGTTGTGCCACTTGCTGCAAGTATTTATTTGAACTTTTTTACACATCATTATGTTATAGATATCCGTTATTTTCTTGCAGTGCTTGTCCTTCTCGTATTTTGGAAGGCAAGGGTCACATATGAAGTAGGTGGCATTCGCTACAAAATGCCGATTGCACTCTCCTTTTTTCTCATTGGATTTTTTATTTGGATTGCTGAGAATATTGCTACATTTTTTGGGGCATGGGAATATCCGAATCAAAGCGATGCGTGGAGTCTTGTGCATTTAGGAAAAGTGAGTTCATGGGTATTGTTACTCATTGTGAGCTTTCTTATTGTTGCTACATTAAAGAATGTGAAGCATACGAATAATTTAAAGACAGGAATGGAATGGAGGAAATAATTATGTTAAAGAAAATCCCATTTTTGAATAATAAAAAAGTATATACAGAAGATGATTTTACACTTGACCATATTGCGATGATTATGGACGGGAATGGTAGATGGGCGAGAAAGCGTGGGCTTCCTAGGGTTGCAGGACATAAAGAGGGAATATCGACAGTAATGAAAGTGGTGAGAGCAGCGTCTTCTCGTAATGTGAAGTATTTGACGTTATATGCTTTTTCTACAGAAAATTGGAAACGACCAAAGGCAGAAGTTGATTTTATTTTGAAATTACCGAAAGAATTCTTGCATGTTTTTTTACCTGAATTGATTGAAAATAATGTGCGTGTGCAAGCAATTGGTGATGTGAATAATCTCCCTGCACATACAAGGGAAGCAATGGCGTATGCAATCGAACGGACAAAGGATAATACAGGGTTGCAACTGAATTTTGCATTGAACTATGGTAGTAGAAGTGAACTCCTTCATGCGATGAAAGAAGTGGTGTCAGATATAAAAGAAGGGAAGTTAGCACAAGAGGATCTCACTGAGGAACATATCGCATCCTATTTATATACAGCAGATATTCCAGAACCAGACTTGCTTATTCGTACTGGTGGCGAGAAGCGTTTGAGTAATTTCTTATTATGGCAATTAGCCTATACAGAATTTCTGTTTACAGATGTCCTATGGCCAGACTTCAATGAAGAGGAATTCTTGCGGGCAATTGAAGAGTATCAACAGCGACATAGGAGATATGGGGGATTGTGAGAATATGCCCCTAAGGAAAACTAGGCTTGCCACTATTTAGATGTGGTGTAGGTCTAGTTTTTTTGTATGTACTGTTATTTCTACTTTTGCTCTTGACTATAGTGTTACTCCATACTTTAGGATAGGTTTATTGTTTTAGGGTAGAGGAGATGTCAGGAATGGAAACACAGCAATTTGAAAAAAATTATACATTAAAATCACTGATTGGATATACTACACCTACCATTGCGGTGATGGTATTTATTTCGATTTATACAATGGTGGATGGGATGTTTGTAGCACGATACGTGAATGCAACGGCATTGTCGGCAATTAATATATTTATGCCATTCTATTCTGTCATATTTGCGATAGCATTAATGCTTGGTACTGGTGGGAGTGCGATTATTGCAAAAAAAATGGGAGAAAAGAATAATAAAGAAGCGCGGAGTAATTTTACGTTTCTTGTAGTATGTGGATTTTTGCTTGGTGTGCTTATTATGATTATAGGGCAAGTGTTTCTTAAGCAGATATTGGGATTGCTTGGGGCGAATGAAACAGCGCAACTTTTCGACTATACGATTACGTATGCGAGAATAATCCTTGCATTTAGTCCGTTCCTTATTCTTCAAGTAATGTTTGAGAACTTTTTTGTGACAGCAGGAAAGCCGAAGTTGAATTTACTCATTACACTAATTGGTGGTGGGTTAAATATTGTGCTTGATTACATATTCATTGCGGTGATGGGCATGGGTATGAAAGGTGCGGCAATAGCGACGGCAATTGGTATTATAGTTCCTGCATTAATAGGGGTTGTATATTTCCTTTTTTCTAAAAATAGTGTCCTACATTTTGTGAAGCCATTAATAGAGAAAAAAGTTCTACTACATGCTTGTATAAATGGCTCATCTGAAATGATGACGAATCTTTCTTCCTCTGTTGTCACGATTGCCTTTAATCTCATGATGTTACATTATATTGGGGTAGATGGTGTTGCTGCTATTACAATTATGCTATATGTAATGATGTTTCTTACACCTATTTTTATGGGATATTCCATTGGTATCGCACCAATTATCAGTTACAAATATGGAAGCAAACAAACGACGCAGTTACAATTTATTGTGAAGAGAAGTTATTTTTTTATTAGTATCAGTTCACTTGCCGTGCTCGTGATGGCGTATGTATTTGGACCATTGTTCATTAAGGCAATGATTGGTGGAGATACGGTTGTCTATTCTATCGCAATAGAGGGCTTTCCTATTTTTAGTTTTGCCTTTTTATTTATGGGCTTGAATATCTTTACATCGATGTTATTTACAGCCCTTTCTAATGGAAAGATCTCAGCTATTGTTTCCTTTTTGAGAATATTGGTATTTGAACTAGGTGGCTTAATCGTGCTGCCATTGGTATTTGGAGTAACAGGGATATGGATGGCGCTACCAATAGCGGAATTTCTCTCTGTACTTGTATGTTTCTATTTTGTAGTAAGAAAGAGACATATGTATGGTTATTTGTAATCATGGTAAAAACGAAAAGAGGTCAAGCGATTTATGGACATTAATCCACAAATTCATTTAACGACAGGTCAATTTGCAAAATTAATGAATGTAAGTAAAGATACATTGTTTTATTATGATAAAATGGGCATCTTTTCACCTGAGCACATTACTTCGAATGGCTATAGATATTATTCTATTTATCAAGCGGATGTGTTCCATACGATAGCGACATTGAAGGAATTAGATATGCCGTTAAAGGACATAAAAGTATATCTAGATCATCGTTCCCCAGAAAAATTGATTGAGGTATTAGAAGCGGAAGAGAAGACCATCACTAGAAAAATGCAACAATTAGAAAAAATGAAGGTGTTAGTAAAGGAAAAGATAGCAATTACGCAAGAAGCGATTGCAATTAATACATCCGACATCACTGTAGAGTATAAGGATGTAGAAGATTTCCTTATTGTGACAAATGCTAAAGCTATTACTAGTGAGAAGAATATCTACGATTGTATTCAACGTCATTATACAAATTTAGAAAAGTTGGATATTACCACAGTGACTGAGGGATGGATGATTCGTGTCGAACATATTCTAAGTGGAGATAATTTGAGATATGATTATCTCTATTCGAAAGTAAATAATGCAGGGGATAAGAATTTCAGTAAGAAAAAAGGTCGTTATTTAACTGCCTATCATACGAGTGGATATGCAACCATTGAGGAGACATATACGAGATTACTTAAGTATGCGAACGATTATGATTTAAACCTTCACGGGTACTTTTATGAGGATATATTGTTGGACGAATTATCTGTGAAAGGATTTGATAAGTATTTGATAAAGATTTCGGTGTTGGTGGGGGACTAGAGAATGGAATACCTTTTAACAAGTAAGCAGTACTTGTTAAAAGGTATTTTTTTGTAGAATATCTTGACGAATGGATGAGTAATTAGATAAAATAAATATATTCCATTATAAAGAATCATGTTCCGTATTGTGGAACAATTAAGGGGTGTTTTATGTCACAAGTGCAATCAGTTGAACGGACATTTACTATTCTAGAATTACTTGCGCAGTATCCAAACGGTATTCGAATTACGGAATTAGCAAGTGAAATGGACTTAGCTAAAAGTACTGTTCACCGACTTTTGAAAACGTTATCAAATAGAGGGTATGTCCAACAAACACATAATGGACACTATCAACTAGGGATACAATGTTTGGTATTAGCAAGTTCATTGCTTAATGACTTGGATATCCGTTCATTAGCTAAAGATTCCTTAGAATTGTTAGCAGCAAGTTCTAAAGAGGTGGTGCATTTATGTATCCACGATAGACAAGAAGTTGTTTATGTCGATAAGGTGGAGAGTAATCAGACCATCCGTATGTATTCACAAATTGGAAAAAGAGCATATATGCATTGTACAGGAGTGGGGAAGGCCTTATTAACAGGTTTCAAAGAACAGGAAATTGAACAATTGATTACAGATAAAGGATTGCCTGTGTTTACAGATACAACTATCACAACGAAGGAAAAATTGTTAGAAGAATTAGATATGATTAAGGAAAGCGGATATGCAATAGATGAACAAGAACATGAAAATGGAATTCGGTGTATTGCTGCACCAATCTATGATTATAGTGGGAAGGTTGTTGCAGCTATTAGTATTGCAGGTCCAATTGATAGAATGACAAAAGAAAGAGTGAATGGTGAATTAGCTGTGGAAATAAAAAAACATAGTGCACGTATTTCTAGTAAATTAGGATATGTCTCTAATTAGGGAGAATGGAAAATATGAAAATAACAAATATTGAAACATTTATCGTGCCACCGAGATGGTGCTTTGTGAAGATCGAGACAGATGAAGGAATTACTGGATGGGGAGAGCCTGTAATTGAGGGAAAAGCTGCTACTGTAGAAACAGCAGTAAAGGAGCTATCCACATATTTAATAGGAAGAGATCCATTAAAAATTGAGGATCATTGGAATGTGATGTATCGTGCTGGATTTTACCGAGGTGGTCCTATATTAATGAGTGCGATTGCCGGGCTAGATCAAGCTTTATGGGATATTAAAGGGAAATTTTTTGACACACCCGTGTATCAATTATTAGGTGGTGCCTGTCGAGATACGATTCGAGTATATTCCTGGATTGGTGGAGATCGACCGAGTGATGTAGGGAAAGCCGCAACACAAGTAGTAGATGCAGGATTTACAGCAGTAAAAATGAATGCGACAGAAGAACTCCAATATGTAGATTCCTATGAAAAAATAGATCGTGTTGTAGATCGAATTGCATCTGTACGCGAAGCTGTAGGTAAATATGTGGGTATTGGTATCGACTTTCATGGCAGGGTCCATAAACCAATGGCAAAAATTTTAGCAAAGGAATTAGAACCTTTTCGCCCAATGTTTATTGAAGAACCAGTATTACCAGAAAATAACGAGGCATTAGCTGAGATTACAAAACATACAAGTATTCCAATTGCAACTGGTGAAAGAATGTATTCACGTTGGGATTTTAAACCACTTTTTGAATCAGGTTATGTAGATATCATTCAACCAGATTTGTCACATGCAGGTGGTATTACAGAAGTGAAGAAAATAGCATCAATGGCAGAGGCGTATGATATTGCAATTGCACCACATTGCCCCTTAGGTCCAATTGCGCTTGCAGCGTGTTTGCAAGTGGATGCAACGACACACAATGCCTTTATTCAAGAACAAAGTTTAGGCATTCATTATAACAAAGGAAACGATTTAATGGATTATATTGTAGATAAATCTGTATTTGATTATCAAAATGGTCATGTAAATATCCCACAAGGGCCAGGGTTAGGAATTGAAATTAATGAAGATAAAGTAAGGGAAATGTCTAAAAATGGTCATGATTGGCGTAATCCAGTCTGGAGACACAAAGATGGCACAGTTGCAGAATGGTAGGAGGGATACAAATGGACGTAGTAACTATTGGAGAAAGTATGGCATTGTTTACCCCGAATACAGAGGGAAAAATGAGATATGCCAATACATTTTCTAGAAAATTTGCAGGGGCAGAAACCAATATAGCGATTGGATTACAACGGTTAGGTTATCAAACTGGTTGGATTAGTAGAATTGGTGAAGATGAACTAGGAGAGGCATTACTTTCCTTTGTGCGAGGAGAAGGTGTAGATGTTTCGCAAGTTACACGAGATGCATCCTTACCGACAGGGGTCTATTTTAAAGAGCTACGTCATGAACAAGATGTGAGAGTGTATTATTACAGAGCGGGTTCTGCTGCTAGCCAGTTATCACAGAAAGATATAGATGAGAAGTATATTGCAAATGCAAGATACCTACATGTTACAGGAATTACTCCTGCATTAAGTGAAACTTGTTATGAAACAATTATGTATGCGATATCATTAGCGAATAAACATAATGTACCTGTTGTGTTTGATCCGAATATTAGGGTGAAGCTATGGAGTTCGAAGGAAAAGGCACGTGAAGTGATAAAAACAATTGCAAAGAGAGCAGATATCGTATTGCCGGGAGTTAGTGAAGCTCAGTATATATTCGGCGACTATACCATTTCTGAGTATGCAAATTTCTTTTTAGAAAACGGTCCCTCGAAAGTTGTGTTAAAAGAGGGTAGTAAAGGTGCACATTACTTTACCAAAAATGAAAGCGGATTTGTACCTAGTTTTTCAGTTGATCGAGTGGTAGATCCTGTTGGAGCAGGAGATGGGTTTGCCGCAGGTTTCTTATCAGGACTTTTGGAAGGGTTATCAATGGAAGACGCAGTTACGCGTGGAAACGCCGTTGGTGCAATGGTGACAATGGTTAATGGTGATGTGGAAGGATTACCAAGCATGGAAGAAATTCATTATTTTATTCAAAGAGACAAGGAAGATGTTAGACGATAGAAAGGAGAATGTTGTATGACTGATGTATTAAATAGTATATATGATAATAAATTGGTAGCGATTATAAGAGGTGTGCCTTCTCATCAGATATTACAAGTGGCCCAAGCACTATACACAGGCGGAATACGAATAGTAGAAATAACGGTTGATACACCGAATGTGTTACAAGTGATTGAACAGGTTAGAAAAGAGTACGATGGTAAAATGATTGTCGGTGCGGGAACTGTATTAGATGCAGAAACGGCAAGGGCTGCCATTATGGCAGGTTCTCAATTCATTTTTTCACCTACAGTAAATGAAAATACGATAAAAATTGCAAAAAGATATGGTGTCATTAGTATTCCAGGGGCAATGACTCCAACAGAGATTTTAACAGCATATGAATTTGGAGGAGATATTGTGAAGGTCTTCCCGGCAACGGCGTTAGGTGCCAATTATTTAAAAGACGTCAAAGGGCCGCTACCTCAAATTCCGTTAATGCCAACTGGAGGAGTACAGCTTGACAATATGTCTGACTATTTCGAAGTAGGAGCAGTTGCTGTAGGATTAGGAAGTGCTTTAGTGAAAAAGCTTCCGAACTATGGAGAGAAAGAGTTAAGTGAACTAACAGAAAGAACCAAATTATTCGTCAACCAAATATAGAACAGGAGTGCATCACATGATAAAAGATTGGGAGAATGTATCTGTATTACATCGTAACCGTCAACCAGCTAGAGCACACTATATTCCTTATACTAATCTCAGTACTGCATGGACAGGACAAAGGCATAATTCTGAATATGTTACATTGCTAAATGGTAAATGGAAATTTGCCTATTTTCAGACACCAGAAGAAGCTTCCTTTCATATGGAGAAGATGGAACATATAGAATGGGATGAATTATATGTTCCTTCAAATTGGCAAACACAAGGATATGGAAAGCCGCATTATACCAATAAACAATATCCATTCCCCATCGATCCACCTAGGGTTCCGACTGAAAACCCTACTGGCGTATATCAGAGGGAATTTAAGATTGATTCTACCTGGGACAAAAAGAATATTTTTCTACGTTTTGAAGGGGTCGATAGTGCTTTTCACCTTTGGGTTAATAATAAGGAGGTTGGCTATAGTCAAGGCAGTCGAATTCCAGCTGAATTTGATATTACGAACGTCGCAAAAGTTGGGGTAAATACAATTGTAGTAAAAGTATATCAGTGGTCTGATGCTAGCTATATTGAAGATCAGGATATGTGGTGGTTAAGTGGTATTTTCCGTGATGTATATGTAATGGCACGACCACAAGTATATATCCAAGATGTCTTTGTTAAAACAGACTTGGATAGTGCATATCAGAATGCAGTATTGTCTATCGAATCAACACTTAATCAGGCCTCAGTGGCAGGTTACCACATCGAATATCAATTGTATAACGCAAATAACGAACTTGTGATGCAAGAAGAGAGGATAATTAGCACACAAGAGATAACACACTCTTGTTCCATTACCAATCCTGTTAAATGGAGTGCAGAGAATCCATATTTGTATCAGCTATTTTTATCCGTAAAAAAAGATGGGAAAACAATGGAGGTCATACCAATTAAGGTAGGGTTTCGTTCCATTGAATTGAAGGATGGCTTACTTTTGGTGAATGGAAAAGCAATTAAATTAAAAGGGGTGAATCGGCATGATCACCACCCCGATTATGGGAAGGCTGTTCCAATTGACTGGATGATAGAAGATGTAAAAATGATGAAACAGCATAACATCAATGCAGTACGAACTGCGCATTATCCAAATGATCCTGCATTCTATAAATTATGTGATGAGTACGGCTTGTATGTAATCGATGAAGCAGATCTAGAATGCCATGGCTTTGAATACATTGGAAAACCGCATGAAATAAGTGAGGATAGCGAGTGGCAAGAAGCGTATCTTGACCGCATGATTCGTATGGTTGAACGTGACAAAAATCATCCTTGTATTATTATGTGGTCATTAGGAAATGAATCTGGATATGGAAAGAATCATGATGCAATGTATCAGTGGACAAAGAAACGTGATCCATCCCGACTTGTTCATTATGAAGGGGAATGCCGTACAATAATGAATGCGAGTGATAAGAACCCTAATGAAGATCCTGTCTCCTCAGATGTGTTTACGACAATGTATACAGATATCGATATACTGGAACGAGTAGGGAAAAAAGGAAACTTAAAAACACCGCATATTGTATGTGAATATGCCCACGCAATGGGAAATAGTCCTGGCGCATTGAAGGAATACTGGGAGACCTTTTATCGTTATCCAAGACTTCAAGGTGGTTTTGTTTGGGAATGGATGGATCATGGTATTCGCAAAACAACCGAATCAGGGGAAGAGTACTTCGCATATGGCGGCGATTTCGGTGACGAGCCTAACGATTCCAACTTTGTGATGGATGGATTAGTCATGTCTGATCATACCCCATCCCCAGCTCTGTTAGAGTATAAAAAGGTATTAGAGCCTGTTATCGTAGAACGTGTAGAATGGGATAAGCAGACTGTCTATGTGACAAATCGATATGACTTTATCTCACTTAATCATTTACAATTAGTGTGGACAGTCGAAGTCGATGGAAGAATTCTAGACAGTAACGTTGTGTGCTTAGAAGGAACCCAACCATGGGAAACGAAAGCAGTGAAGTTAGATTATACGCTTCCTTATCAAATATCGGCAAATACCGATTATTATGTAAATATACAATTTGTTTTAGCAAGAGACACGATATGGGCAAAAAAAGGCTATGAATTAGCATGGGCGCAATATCAAATTCCAACAAAAGCCACATTACCACCATTACCAAGACTACAATGTCACACGCTTAAAGTGAAGGAGCAAAATAGTTGTTTACAAGTCATAGGAGAAGATTTTACCATTTCCTTTAATAAAATCAGCGGTCAGTTGAGTGAATGGGTGTATCGTGGGGAAAAGCTTCTTACGCAATCACCACAGTTAAATTTTTGGCGTGCTTTGATTGATAATGATATGTATGAGACGAATCAATGGAAACCTGTTAGTAATAAAAAGTATTGGGAACAATATGGTCTCCACTTGTTGCAACATCGACTTGAACGTATTGAATATGAAATGGATCTAGATAACAAAAAGGTGAAAGTGGAAACAAAACTAAGAATAGCACCACCGAAATTAGCGTGGTCAATTGACACGAGCTATAGTTATGAAATATATGCTAGTGGTGATGTGAAAGTGACTGTTAGTGGAGAACTAAATGGAGATACACCAGCATATTTCCCTAGAATCGGTTTACAAATGAAAATGCCACAAGTGTTTGACATTGTCAAATGGTATGGTAGGGGACCTGGAGAAGCGTATGTAGATAGTAAAGAAGCAAATCGATTTGGTATATGGCATCGAAATGTCGATCAATTATTTACAAATTACGCTGTCCCACAGGAAAATGGTAATCGACACCAAACAAAATGGATGTCGTTATCAGAAGAAAAGGGACAAGGGTTACTTATTATAGGTGCACCAGAGTTTGATTTTAGTGTTCAAAAGTATGATAGAAAGAACATAGACGAGGCAAGACACACACATGAATTGAAGAAACAAGATAGTTTAACAGTACATGTGGATTATAAGCAACATGGATTAGGATCAGCAAGTTGTGGGCCAGACGTTTTGAAGAAATATCAACTGAACGCAGAAGATTTCATTTTTTCCATTCGTATCGTTCCTTTTTCTGTTAGTGAAGACCCGACTTATTTAGCCAAGACAATTTTAACAAATTAATCTAATAATATAAAAAAGCTCTATTGAAGGAAAATAAATTCCTTAATAGAGCTATTTCTTTGATTACTCTTAACTACATCTTATCCTTTTACAGAACCCATCATACCAGCGACAAAGTATCTCTGCATTAAGAAGAATACGAGTGCAGTTGGCAATGTTGCGACAACAATCGCTGTCATGATTACACCATAATCAGGCGTGTAACCAGCACCTAAATTAGAAATCAATAATGGTATTGTTTGTTTTTCAGGTGATTGCAATACAACTAATGGCCATAAGTAATTGTTCCAACTGTTCATAAAAGCGATAATCGATGCTGCTGCATATGTTGTTTTCATTGTAGGCATATAGATACGGAAAAAGATGCCCCATTCACTTAATCCATCGATTCGCCCAGCTTCTACCAATTCTCTAGCAAACATTTTTGTATTTTGTCTAAAGAAGAAGATGAAGAAAGCCGTGATAATGGTTGGTAAAAAGGCAGCTGCTAATGTGTCCAATCCAATGAACGGAGCATCAGCCGAAATACGACCAAACAAACGATATAAAGGAATCATGATTGCTGCAAATGGAATCATCATTGACAGAATCAGAATGCTGAATATCATATCTTTTCCTTTGGATCGATAAATCTCGAATCCATAGCCTGCTAACGAACCAATTAATAATGTTAATATTGTGGTTATAATCGCGATAATAAAGGAGTTCCATAAAGCAATACCAATCTGAGTCTGCTCTATTAGTTTGTTTATATTTTCTATCAAGTGCCCACCAGGAAGTAAACGGCCTGCGGTGACATCTACGGACTTATTTGTCATACTGATTAACATCCACAAGAATGGAAAGATAGATACTAAGGATGCAATACTTAAAAATATATAGGTAAATACTCGCTTTATCTTTTTCATTCTTTATCACCTGCCACTTTAAACTGAATAAAGGATAGAATTACAACAAGAATCAAAATCACATAGGATACCGTTGCCGCATATCCAAAGTCTGGTGTATATTCAAAAGATAAATTGTAAATATACATAGATATGGTCATTGTTGAGTTACCAGGACCACCACTTGTAATATTCATTACTTCATCAAATAATTGTAGTGTACCTATCGTGGATACAATAGAAGTAAATAATATGATTGGCTTCAGTAACGGTATAGTAATAAAGAAAAATTGTTGGAATGCACTAGCCCCATCAATTCGTGCTGCTTCATACATCGATCTATCTACATTTTGTAATGCAGATAAGTAAAAAATCATGTTATAACCTGTCCATCTCCATGTTATTGCGATAATAATCGTAACCTTCGCCCAAAATGGATCTGAAAGCCAAGCGATAGGAGAAGATATCAGATTAAGATTAATTAGAAAATCATTCACTAAACCGTTGTTACCAAATAAATATTTAAAAATTACTGCATATGCTACAAGGGAAGTAACTGCAGGTAAGAAAATAGCAGTACGAAAAAACCCTTTGAATTTTAATGTAGGATCATTTAATAATACGGAAAAAATTAAAGCTAATACAATCATCACTGGTACTTGGATTAATAAGTATAATACTGTATTAGTTAATGCCGTAATGAAAGTAGGATCATTAAATAACCTTACATAGTTGTCGAATCCAACATAGTCTAAGTTTGCACCCATTCCTGATTGTAATGATAGCAAAAATGCCTGAATCATCGGGTAGAAGTAAAATAATGAAATACCAATAATAGATAACAGGATGAATAACCATCCAATATAATTTCTTTTTAAACGTTGAAGTATTGGTTTTTTTTGATTAGAAGTTGTGTTTATCGATTGACTCATAGCGATCCCCCTTATTCATTGAACATGATGGTAAGAAAGCCCTTAAGAAAAGCGATTCCTGAGGTATCTCTTAAGGACTTTCTATCAATTATTTAAATTGGTTTTCAGCTTGAGCTTGTGCATCAGCTAACATATCTTCTAAGCTCTTGCCATCTAGGTATTGTTGAATTTCAGCAGATAAAATATCTTCAATACCATATGTGTTCATACCATAATCAACTTGTGGAATTTCTTCCATCCATTGAGAGATTTCATAGATTACTTTTTGACCGCCAAAGTATTCATTTTCGTACTGGTATGCATCACCTTCTGATGCTGGTTTATACGTACCAATAGCGCCTACTTCTGTTAATAATTCTTGATAGAATTCAGAATTTGATCCAAAAGTTTTTCCAAGGAATTCAGCTGCTGCTTCTTTCCCATCAATATTAAGTACGTACCAAGAGCTACCACCTTGGTTTGAAGCATTTGCTGCACCTTCCATATCTAAGCGAGGTGTTGGAGCGACTTTCCAAAGACCAGACTGAGATGCTTCTGCTTCAATACTTGGTGCAATCCAGTTACCTGCTGGAACGGATGCAACATCACCACTATTAAAAGCAGCTAAATATTGACTCCAGTCAGAAACTAAATGTACTAAATCATTTGACATTAATTCTTTGTAATGTTGAAGAGCTAATTTTAAAGGTTCATTGTCTACTAAATTAATTTTCCCATCTTCAGTTGTATACCAAGTTCCTGTTGTTTGCATCATGACACGTAAAATACCTAAGTCGTTCGGATCAAGTGCAAGCATTGGATGACCTGTTTTTTCTTTAACATCTTTTGCAATGTTAACAAATTGAGCCCATGTAATGTTAACCAAATCATCATGAGTATAACCTGCTTCTTCTAAGTAATCTGTACGATAGAAGAAACCAGTTGCACCTGTATCAAATGGAAGTCCATATTGTTTCCCATCTAAACTAGTTGGAGCAATTTTGTATTCTGCAAAATCCTCTGTATTAAAATAGTCTCCAATTGGATAAAAAGCGTCTGGATAGGATTGGAGAAAGCTTTGTGCACGTTGATCTTCAATTAATACAATATTAGGCATTCCTTTCATTGTTCCAGAACTTAAGCCAGTATTTAATTTCTGAACAATATCATCTTGTGCATTTTCCACAATTTCCATATTAAAATCTTCATTTTCATAATATTCATTCGCAAGGTTTAATGCTGCAATATTAAAGTTTTGGTCCCAAGCCCAAGCAATGATATCTGTTGTTTCTCCGCCTGAAGCATCTTCACCACCATCACTATCTGCGTTTTCCCCATCTGTGTCGTCACCACAAGCAACTAAGATAGCGGCTGTAAATAGTGCTACTAGTAATAACCATAATTTCTTTGATAAAGATTGTTTCATCGGTAAAAACCCCCTAATTGATTTATACTAGTGATGTAAACGTTTCCATCACTGTAATCAAATTGTAACAAATTTGTTTTTAGCCTACTTGTATGATTTTTAGCAAAAAATAAAATTATTTTTAGAATATAATATTATCCTAAAGTGTAGTTGTAATATTTTTAGATTTAGAAAAATTTTTAGATGATTAGATTTCTATAAAAAATAAACTCACCAGCGTATTAAGTCGCTGGTGATAGAGATAGTTAGTTTTTGGCGGGGAGTGTAATGACAACATTTGTCCCTTTTCCGGGTTCACTTGTGATTGTCACTCCATATGATTTTCCATAAAGTAATTGAATTCGTTCGTGAACATTTTTAACACCGATACCGCTAAAGAGTTGTCTTTTCCCTTTAGATTTTACAATATTATTTTCTAATCTATTTGGCACCATCCCATCTCCGTTATCAATGATCTCACAAATGAGCTTATCTTGCTTTTGTGCAATAAGTATTTGAATATAACCAGTTTTTTTCTTTGTAAATGCATGAAAAAAGGCATTCTCAATAAATGGTTGGAGGACAAGCTTTGGAATAGTGAGTGATAAACAGTCTGGTGCGATTAAATAATTTACTCTAATGCGATCACCATATCGTGCCTGATTAATCTGCACATAATTCTTTAAATTTTCCAATTCTTGTTCTACTGTTATTGTTTCATCAATATTACTTAGCGAATTTTGGATAAGAGCAATAAATGAATCAATTGTATTAGAAGCCGTTTCCTTTTTTTCTTGTTTAATCATAAATTTGATAGAAGCAAGTGTATTATATATAAAATGTGGATTAATTTGGTGTTGTAATGCTTCTAATTCTGCCTTTCTTTGCTTTTCTTGTGTGTTCATTAGAATTTGTACATAATCTTGTAGTTCATTTAACATATAATTAAATGCTTTTGCGATTTTTCTTGTTTCATAACCTCCTGTTTCCTTTAATGGTTTCGTGAACTGATATCGAGCCATATCAGATATTTGATGAACAAGTGTGCTAATGCTTACAGTCATTCTTCTTAAAATTAAAAATGTAACAAGAACAGAGATTCCTACTATTACAATACTAATAAAGATGATTTCATTTGTATCCACAAGGTTATTTGACACGACTTTTTGATCAATCAAATTAATGAGATAAATATCTAGGCTAGGTATATATTGCGAGAGTAAAGTGAACTGTTGTCCAAAAACTTCTGCATTACGGTATTCTAATTCTTTTCCTTCAAAACTTTGCGCGTAGTCCAATAATTCCGGCGAAGATTCTCCGATTAAGTTTTGTTGGTTACTTGAAATAATGTCCCCTTTTGGAGTGAGTAGTAACACATTATTTCCTTCACTCGTATAGCTTTCATAAAAATCCCGCAAGTCTTTTTCCGTTAATGAAAAGAATAGATAACCATAAATGTACCCATTTTGAAGTGTCAGAGCTTTAGAAATAATAATCATTGGTACATGATTCGTAACTTCAGAATCTTCAAATTGATAAATCATTTGGTCAGGATTATTTTCCATCCGTGTAATAATTTCATGATTCACTAATTGATCTGCTTGTACAGGCCATTTAATATAATTCATGTTGAAAATATCATTTTGTTTGTTCATGATAATCATATTGGCATCATTAGGATCCACTTCTGCATAGATTCGATTCATTTCATATTTCATATCATAGTAAAGTGAATATTTATCAATAGCAGTCTGGTGATTTTCTAAAAGGGCTTGTTTAATTGTACCGTTCGTATCTACTTCAAGTGATGCGGATACAGTAGATTCAGTGAATTCATCAAATTGTTCTGTTATTTGGTCCATTATTTTGGAATTCGTGATGCTAAACGTATCAATAAATAAATTGCTAGACATACGTATACTACTATACGTGATTAATAAGGATACCATGATAATACTAATAACCATAACTACAAAAATTTTGAAAAATAGAGTGTTTCTCTTGATGATTCGTAAAATGCTACCCATGGTCTAGTCCTCAATTCATCTGTTTATTCAATTTTCGATATTGGCTAGGTGACTGTTTAATAATCCGTTTAAAAACTTTAGTAAAATAACTTGGATTGGAATAGCCCACTTCTTCACTAATCGCTGAAATCGACAAGTCTGATTGAATAAGTATTTCTGCTGCCTTTTTTACTCTTATAGTATTTAAATACTCACTAAATCCTTCCTTATGATGCTTGCTAAAATAACTAGAAAGGTAAGAAGGATTAAAATGAAAGTGATCGGCTAAAGTTTGTAATGTCAAATTTTCATTATAGTGATTCTCGATATAATCTAATATTAATTGAATATTTGTTACGTTTTCGCTTATATCAGGTAGAAGAACTTCATCCACTTTCTTAAGAAAATGTTGAAATGTATTAATGGCATCTTGAACGTGAAATGCATCGTTTATATCAGAAAAGTAGTTATATTTATATGCATCAAGTTCGCTTGTGTCATAATCCATGTTGCCTAGTAAAACAATGATATTAAAGAGGATATTTTCTAACCATGATTTGAATTCGAATACGTCTTTTTCATAGTGATTGGATAATATCTCGATATGTTGATTTACATATTGATATGCTTCTTGAAATTGTTTTCTTTTAAATAAATAAATCATGTGATTTAAATCAAATTGAATGATTTTTTTGTCCCCTTCAGGTAATGTATCAAAAGTTAGAAATACTTGATTTGGTAGATAAAACATATATCTTTGCATTGTAGTATGATTGGTTTCATATATTTTCTTTAAATCATTAACTGAGTCAAAAGTTTTACTAATAAGCCATTTACTTTTGTGTTCAGATGTTGGTTGTTGATTAGAGATAGTTTGGATTTTTTCTTTTATTTTATTAAGGTCATCTTTACTAAAATTGAATAGAATAATCAAGTTATCTTCGTGCAATGGTATTTGATAGCATATAAAATCACTTGTTATATTGCTTAATACGGCTTTTATTCTAGTAGTAGTCCATGTATTAGTGTAGTCCTTTTTAAAAAGTATCTCGAGTATCATAAAGGTATCAAATGTAAATAAATTGCGAATCATTTCCATTTCCCGGATAGATTGATAGCCTTCGACTGTTTTTTTGAGTGCATCTTCAATAGAGTATTTGTTCACTTGAGGACGATGCGTTTTGGTTTGTTCTTGTGTGATTCTGTGTAGTGTATGTAATAAATCTTTCGTATTTAATTTTGGTTTGAGAATGTAATCAGCAACTCCATTTTGGAATGTTTGTTTCACATAATCAAAATCTTCAAAACTACTCAATACTATGATTTCAATGGAAGGGAAATGTTCTTTTACATACTTGACGAGTTCTATACCATCCATTCCTGGCATGACAATATCTGTGATAAGTATGTGTGGTTGGTCTCTATCTAATATTTCAAGCGCTTCTTCCCCATTTGATGCTTCCCCTATTATTTTATATCCTTCATTCTCCCATTCAATATAATTAATGATCCCTTGACGAATAAGCATCTCGTCATCCACTATTAGGACTTTATAGAATTCTTTCACGAATGAAATAGCCCCCTTTTTCATTTACTAAAAATGGAAAGACTTTCGAAACATTTTTATAGTATTATCATATCAAACATTTGGAGAGTATGCTATTTGTTAAAGAAAGCCTTTTCATTATATAAAGAATGACATAGCGGATAAAGATACACATAACTAGATCTGCTATAATAAAACCATCAACTAAATGGAGGCATTCAAAATGAAAAAGACAGTCAATGTAGTAGCTGCTGTGATTCGTAATGAAGCGAATGAGATATTGTGTGCATTGCGGTCACATGAAATGGCTATTCCGAATATGTGGGAATTTCCTGGTGGCAAAGTAGAGGAAGGCGAGAATTATCAGGAAGCGTTAGAGCGTGAGATAGAAGAAGAATTGAAATGTAAAATAAAAGCAGGTGATATCTTAAATAAACATACACATGAATATGAGACGTTCATTATTCATTTAATTGCAATGGATGCAAAAATAGTAGAAGGTACGCCAATCGCAACAGAACATGCGAAGTTAATCTGGTTACCGATTCCGTATTTGCGATCTATTGACTGGGCGCCTGCAGATATACCAGCAGTGAATAAAGTGATGGGGAAAGAAGAGGAAGCACTTGGGTAGTGCTTTCTCTTTTTTTCAGTCTCTACGTTTTTAATCGGTCACTTTCGCTTTTGTTGCGTCTAGCTCAAGTGACCAAAAACTAGGAGACTTCACTAATCAACTATCAATAAGTCATCATCGATTCGCAAGCTCACCGTGATTCCTTTTCCACGGTGAAGCGACTGTAATACCCACAACATAATATGAAGTGTGAAAAGGTAATTCTGTGTTGTGGGTAAACAGTCACTAACACCCTGATAAGTTTCGCTACCAATCAGTCAGAGTTTAACAACTCTGACTGATTGAAGTCTCACTTTATCTCAGTTGGTTCACTCCAGTCCCTACGTTTCTTAACGGGCGTTTCCGCTTTTGTTATACTCTCTCCGTAAATTCTGTATACAGTCGTTCTGGGACTTCGTGTTCTAGTTCTAGCTTTACTTGTATTGGTTGTTCTCCTTGGTAGGATACGGTATTTCCTTTTCCGATATAGATGAAAGGCTCTGTTTTCCCTTTTTCAATTTGTTTGTATTTTCGAACGAATAGGTGCAAATGAATGTGATTTTGTTGATTGAAAAGTATGTTCTTTCCACGCTCGGATGCTTGTCTTGTACTGTTTGGCGTTTCCCATTGGAAATACTTCCGATCTAAAAACATGTCATTGTAGTTGATGCTGTCTTTAATATCCTCTTCTTTATGCAAATCAACGAATAAAAAATATTCCTTCCCATTTGTTAATAATCCTTGGCCTCTGAAGGAAGAGTGTATTTTTCGATAATTAGATAATAATGCTGCATCTATCATTTGATATTGCTCATAAAGCTTCAGGAAAGGTACGCCATAGTAGGTGTTCTTAAATTCTTTATGGTATCTAAAAATACCAAAATGAATGACATCAGCTATCAATCTACTTTTCTCATGATCTGTCTCCACAAACTGTGCGAATGTCTCTGTTTTTGTTAATACACTGTTGTGATGTGTGCAAAGTTTTGGCTTGTTCTTTTGTTGCAAGTGATCATAGAAGTCTTGATTCAAGCATTGGAATGCATGCAACACACTATCTTCGTCGACATCTGCTATTTCCTTTTTAATCTCTTGCATTGCTTGTGGAATAGAGATGGAAGTGTGTGTCAATAGATAACGCAATATCACAAATTCATAGATTCTTTTCAATGGCAGCATACTAGACAATTCTTTTAGTACAGCTTCAAATGTTTCATCATATAACAACACTTTTAGCTGTTCATCCTTCTCTACTTTTGCAACAAACCCGATATATGTCTTCGCTTTATCGATGAATTTGACTGGATCTGGCGCACCATCATATTTGAGATAATTCATTAAGTAAAGCGGTGTGCGACCACTATTCAGTTTTTTGAATTCAAAATACTCTTCTTTCAAATATTTCATCGAATTAAAATTTTCTTGGTCAATTTGTGCAAGAATTCGTTCTTGCGAGATTTCATCTAGTTGGATATGTGTGTTGCCAGGAATGTTCGCAAAGCCTGTCGCAATCGCCACTTTTAAGCTTTCTTTGTCATAATATCTATTTCCATTCAGTGCGAGTGCAATTAAGAATGTTTTACTATGATTACCGATAAAATCAAGCACAGTAAGATAACTTTTCATTGGATGCTTACGTAGCCCTCGCCCTAATTGCTGGATAAATACGATCGGTGAATTCGTCGGCCGTAGCATTAATACAGAATTAATTGATGGAATATCGACACCTTCATTGAAAATATCGACAGTAAAAATGACGGTTAAGGGGTCATTTTCATCTTCTAGACGCGTAATATACATCGCTCGCTTTTCAATGGAATCGTCCCCATCTAAAGCAATACTCGTATAGCCACGCTTGTTAAACTCCTCTGCCATGTATTGTGCATGATCTCTACTTACGCAAAAACCAATACATTTGCGCTTATTCGTGTCATGACTGTAAAACTCCATATTTTCTATGATAAAATCTACGCGCTCGTGTACTTTTAGTCGTTTCGTTATTTCCGCAATATTGTCAATGTCTACATCACTAAGGTCTACCTCGTCAATATCTGTCACACCAAAATAGTGAAATGGAATCACTAAATCTTCTTCTAATGCTTCGTGTAGACGCACTTCTAATGCCACATTGTTATCAAATAAATCGAACACATTATGGTGGTCTGCTCGCTCCGGTGTCGCTGTCATACCTAATGTGAATTGTGGTTGGAAGTACTCCATCACATGTTGATAAGAAGGACTTGTAGCATGGTGTGCTTCATCATAAATAATATAATCAAAAGTATCTGATTGAAATTTCTCGTAATGCTTAGACATTGTACGAATGTTTGCGAATAGATACTCCGCATTGTAGTCTTTTGCGTTACCTGTTAGTAAACCAAAAGTAATCTTCTCATTTGGCAAAAGTAGTTCGAATGTTTCCTTTGCTTTTCGTAAAATTTCCTCACGATGCACAAGAAATAATAGCCGTTTTGGCCTCACATTTTTTACATCGAATGCAGACATATATGTTTTCCCTGTACCTGTTGCAGCGATGACGAGTGCTTTTGTTTCGCCGTATTCTCGTAATCTATGTAAATTATCCATTGCTCTGCGCTGCATATTGTTCGGGATAATATAGGAATCTTTTTGTGCAACAAGTTGTTTTTGCTGTGTGACGACTTGTTCCATTTTCTCGAGCATTTCTTGGTATTTTGTCATAAATTTTGCGTCTGCAACAGTGCTTAGATCCCATATTTCGGCATATTCTTTTAGTATTGTTTGGACAAAATCATCTTCATGCTTAGAAATAATTTCGACATTCCACTCGACATTACTTTTTAATGCGCTCTGGGTAATATTAGAGGAACCGATAAAGATTTTGTAAAAGTCGTCGTATTCAAAAATATATGCTTTTGTATGAAAACCTCTGTCTAATTCATCTGTCACGAATACCTTCAAGTCAATCGTATCAAATGTGTTTATCTTTTCTAATGATTTCACATCCGTAAAATGAAGGTAGGTAGATGTAATAATTTTTCCTTTGACACCTTTTTTTCCTGCTTGTTTCAGTGGATCAAGCAATAATTGAAGTCCACTAAAGTTAATAAACGCTACACTGAAGTAAAATTGTTTACATTCTTGTAAGCTTGACGCGATTTCCTTCAACATATTTCCTGTAGCTGAGTTTGTGATCAGTCGCTTATCTATTTCCAACGAACATGCCCCTCCTAATTTCCGCCATTTCTAGAATCCAAGTTTTACTAATTTGTATCTTATTGTAGCAGCTTGGGCTATTTTGATCTAGTAAAATAATAGGAAATGTGGAGTGAGAAATAAGTCATGTTTCTGTTGCATTAATAAATTCCCCATACTCTGAATGAAAACCTAATTCGACAGTGCCGACTGGACCATTTCGTTGTTTGGACAAAATGACTTCAACTGTACTTTCGTTATTACTTCCTTTTTCATAATACGTATCACGATATAAGAACATAATCACATCTGCATCTTGTTCAATATTGCCAGACCCTCTTAAGTCTGACATGAGTGGACGTTTGTTTTGCCTTGATTCGACACCACGAGAGAGTTGAGAAATGAGTATAATTGGGATGTCTAGTTCAATAGCTAGAAGCTTTAGTTCGCGTGTAATCTCACCGATTGCGATATCTTCCCTATCATATTGTTTCGTTGGAGTGATGAGTTGTAAGTAGTCAATAATAATCAAATGCTTCTGTGCTTGTTGGTGGTAAATTTGTTGCCTAATTGTGGAACGAATATCACTAATGGTTCGTTTTTTGTCGAAAATTTTCAAATTCCACTCCGCCATTTGCCCTACGACGATGCTTGCGCGTTTGTAGTCTGTTTCTGAAAATAATGCATTTCGCCATTTTTGATTGTTAATATGTGCTTTTGCAGAAATCATGCGCTGTAATAGATGTTTTGTCCCCATTTCCAAACTAATAATCGTCGTGGCATAGCCATTTGTGCAATGATTTGCAGCTAAGTTTAATGCGAATGCGGTCTTTCCAACAGAAGGCCTTGCTGCAACAATGATGAGGTCTCCTTTTTGCCAACCGCCTGTCATGTCATCAAGCTCATTATAAGAAGACAACCAACCAGTCGGACCGTGATTTGCAAACATATCTTCTGTAAGTTCGATTAAATAGTCAAATGTTGATTTTTCTGTAGTTATGGCTATCTCATCTTGTAATGCTTGTAGATTTTTGATTAAAGCATCTAGCCCTTGTTCTGTTGGATTTTTGGAAAAGTGTAGCGCGATTTCACGACTTTTGCGGTTACGATAACTATCCTTGATTAATTGCTCGTGGTGTAGGATATTCGCTGTTGTGGCAATAGATTCTGTCAGCTCAGATAAGTAAGATACGCCACCAATTTCCTGAATATCGTTCCCTAAATATGTCGTAACAATGACGAAATCGATGCATTGCTTTTCTTTTTCTGCATGAACCATTGCTTCAAAGATTTTACGGTGATGTATATGGTAAAAGTGTTCGGGTTGTAATGTTAACGTTCGGATTAACGTACCATCGACTAGTAATGATCCTAATACAGCGACTTCTGCGTCATGATTAATCATTGTCATTGGTTGCTTTTCCTTCAATAAGTTGTTGGAATTGAGAATAGAATGCTCGCTTCACTTCTGTCGAGACTTGTGCTGCTTCCTTTTTCCATATATGCATTTGCTTTAGGTTCAGATTGGTTTCAGGTAAGTAACAGGAAATAGCATCAATCGTTGGTGGAAATGGTTCTTTTGCTGCATATGCAGTCAACTTTTTAATGACACCATTGTAATCCATTTGCTCGAGTATTGGTAAGAGTAGCTCTGCTTTTCGTTCGGACAATTCGAATTTGGAATAGAGTGCGGAAATATTCTCCAAAATGAGAATGGCCTCCTCTCTTGTCATTGCGCACCACCCTTTCGTAGCTTGTCTAGCACTCTTTTGTTATTGCTTTGTTGCGCTTGTATTTTACGGTGTTGTTGTTTTTCAAGTTGTTCGATTGTTTCAATTTTGGCAGTGTCCCATTCTTGCAAAATTTTCTCGATATAGGCAAAAGTCCGTGCGCCATTTCTCGCACCGAGCTTGATTGCTGCGATGACCATATCTGCACTGAGTTTTGTGGTCCATTCTCGTAGATAATCACGGACGATTTTACTCGATGTGCCAATATTTTCGTCAAAGGTCTTGTAAACTTCTTCTTCATGCGTGCGTCTTCTTCTCTCTTTTTCTTTTTGTATATCTTTAGGTTTGTGCTGATTTGCTGTAGGATATGTGTCAATCGATTGGTCAAAATGATTGTTTTGTTGTAGGTGCATATCTGTTTTTGTGGCAGGATTATTGTCAAATATTGTCTCGTTTTTTTGACGAATGGATTTAGATGTTGCTAATGATTTATCTGTTGTGGCATAGGATGGTAGTTGTTCTGTGACAGAGTGGAGTACATACATTGGTGCGGTGCCTTTTTTGCCTGGAATATACTGAAGTAACCCTTTTTCTTGCAATGTTTTTCGGGCATTGTCAAGCGTCTGTCTTGATAGTCCGCATAGCTGATGGATGAGCGAGTTGGATGCTTCAAATTTCCTCTTCCAACCAGTGGAGTTATTCACGAGCATCAATGTGTGCCATAGAACGATGGAGCTTGTTGGCAGGTGGTGTTGTAATAAGTATTCTCGAAATGCTTGTAGTTCTTTTAGATAATTCATGATTTTATTTCCCCTTTGCTTTGTAAAATAAAAGATTCCTTTTACTAGTATTATCAATTTTATTAGACAAAAGGTTGGGGCGAAAATGAAATTTTTTTGTTAAGATAGTGTAAATAGCAAAAATGCTGAAGGGGTGACGGATATGACTTATGAAGAGATAATGCGACAATTGGAGCAATTAGGTTCAGAGCAAACAAGGAAGATTTATCATAACCATGGGGTAAAAGGGTCCTATTATGGTGTAAAGATTGGTGATTTGAAAAAGTTGGTCAAATTTGTGAAAAAAGATCAAGAATTAGCATTACAGCTGTATCAATCAGGGAATCATGATGCGATGTATTTAGCAGGCCTTTCCGTTCAACCGAAGCTATTGTCGAAAGAATTACTACAGGATTGGGTAAAGAAGGCGAATTGGTATATGCTTGCGGAATATACGGTCGCACAGGTTACTGCTGAAAGTAATCATGCAATCGAGTTGGCAAGAGAGTGGATCCAGGCAGAGGAAGAAATGATTGCTGTTGCTGGCTGGAGCACGTATGCAAATTATGTATCCATCACACCTGATGAAGCATTAGACCTAGATGAAATTCGCACGCTATTAAATAGAGTAAAAGAGCATGTGCATGAGGAGCGGAATCGCGTCCGTTATGTGATGAATACATTTGTGATTGCTGTAGGAAGCTATGTGGAAACATTGACCCAAGAGGCAAAAAAGGTGGGAGAAGCAATAGGAAAAGTACAAGTGAATGTAGGAAATACTGCTTGTAAGGTGCCTGTTGCGCTTGATTATATTGAAAAAGTTGAGGCAATGGACAGATTAGGAAAAAAGCGGGAGACATGTATTTGTTAATGGAATAGTAGGGAGAGGGGGAGTGTCCCTCTCTTTTTTGTAAACTTAATGTAAAGTTACTTGAAATAGCTATACAGATTGTGAGGCATGTTGTATAGTGTGTATAGAACATACATTCGTACTTCGCATCACACTATAACGAAATAGGTGAATCCACATGTCTGTCCACAATCCGCACGACAAGTTCTTCAAAGAAACGTTTTCCAACATCGAAGTGACGAAATCATTTATTGAACATTATTTGCCACCTGACATTGCTGCATACGTCAATTCCAACACATTAGAAACACAAAAGGACAGTTTTATTACAAAAGAATTGGAGGAGTTTTTTTCAGATTTATTATTTCGAGTAGAGATAAACGGGAGTATTGGCTATTTGTACTTATTACTAGAGCACAAAAGTTATCCTTCTCCAACCGTGATTTTTCAATTATTACAGTATATGTTGGAAATCTGGAAAAACAATCAGTCTGAAGCTAGTAAAGTTCCGTTCGTTTTACCTGTCGTATTTTTCCACAGTAAGCACAAATGGCGTGCACCGATTGCTTTAAGTGAACATATCGAAAATGCAGATGACATGCCACAAGAACTGTGGGCATATGTTCCTGATTTTGAGTATATACTAATAGGGGTCTCGGCAGAAAAAAGCGGAAAATATACGCTAAGACAATATTTGGAAATGAAAAGCCGATTTTCATTACTCTAAGGTATGAAAGCCGGCTTATTATTTCATGTTAAGTGCGTAACTCTCTTAATTCCTTCTTTGTATTTAAATTAAATTTGTATTCACCTAAAAGGTTGATATGTTCCCATGCTAATGGTGATACATGGGGAATTAGATCTTCTCGAAAAGTACCGTTCTGTTTTTGTACTTTAATTGCCTCTGATAAATAAACTGTATTCCATACACTTACAGCATTTATTAAAATATTAAGTGCACTCGCTCGTTGTAATTGCTGGTGTATACCTTTTTCACGTAATTCCCCACGTTTCCCAAAGAATAAAGCCCTTGCTAGTCCATTCATAGCTTCCCCTTTGTTTAACCCTTTTTGTATACGATGACGCAATGCTTCACTAGAAATGTAATCTAATATAAAAATAGTTTTTTCTATTCTTCCCATTTCTCTTAAAGCTGCTGCTAATTTATTTTGGCGAGCATAGGAACCTAGTTTCCCCATTATAAGTGATCCTGAAACGGTACCTTCTCGAATCGAATGAGCTAATCGTAATACATCGTCATAGTTATTTTCAATTAGCTTTAGGTTGATTCTTCCCCGAAGAATCTTTTCTAGATTGGGAAACTCATTTGGCTGATTGATAGTAAAAAGTTTAACATCAGATAAATCTCTGAGTCGCGGTGCAAATCTAAATCCTAATAAATGACTTAATCCAAATACTAAATCAGTATAACCCGCAGTATCTGTATAATGCTCATCAATATTTAAGTCTGATTCATGGTTAAGTAATCCATCTATTACATGAACAGCATCTCTTGCATTTGTATTTATTATTTTTGTATAGAAGGTTGAATATTGGTCACTTGTAAATCTATAAATCGTGGTTCCTTTCCCAACTCCATAATGTGGATTTGAATCGGCATGTAAAGACGAAACTCCGACCTGTACACGCATCCCATCAGAAGATGATGCTGTTCCTTTTCCCCAATAATCGGTTAACCGGAGTTTATTCTGATAATTAACAAGAGTGGCTTGGGCACGAATCATTGCTTCATCATGAAGTCTCCATTGAGCCGTATTTGCCATTTGATAATAAGATATATCTGGTGTAGCATCTGCCATTTTAGACAATCCTATATTTGAACCCATTGCCATAATGGCTGCCATCAATACTCCTTTTTCTTCCCCTTTTGGCGGCTTATTAGTGGAGGCGTGTATAAACTGTTCATCAAACTTAGTCCAGTTTGAAACCTCAATAAGCAAATCTGTTAATTTAATTCTAGGAAGTAGATGATACAACGATAAACTATATGTTCTAGCATCTTCAGGGGTATCTTTTTCTAGACGATTCACACGAAGTTTGGCTTTTTCAATATTTATTCCATCAAGTGACTCTATATTTTCTGACACCCATTTTAACCTCTGATTTAAAGATTGTATTCGTTCGCTAATATATTCACCATAAGATATTTTCACACCTAAGTTAGTCCCTTTTTTACGGGCAATATTCCAATTATCTTTTGGCACAAGGTACTCTTCAAAATCTTTATGTAAACGACTGCCTACTACCCAAACATCACCAGAACGTATTTGATTTTTCAACTCCGTTAATGCAGCCATTTCATAATACTGACGGTTAATATTTCCTTCTTCATCATAAACATGCTTTTGCCAACGTTTAGTAACAAAATCTAATGGTGCTCCTTTAGGAATTTTTCGTTTATTGTTTTCATTCATCTCTTTAATCGTATCTAAGGCATTCAATAATGGTTTGGAGGCTTGAGTAGATCTAAATTCTAGAGCCTCCAGCAATGTTGGTGTGTACTTTCGAAGGTACGAATACCTTGTTTTTAATAAATCTAAGTAATCGTAGTCCATGGGTCGTACTAATCTTTTTGCTTCTTCTACAGATTCTAAAACATCTTCCCACTTCATTATGGATTCAATCACATTAAAAGGATCTAAACCTTCATCTTTAGCTTTAATGAGAGCGTCGCCTATATTTGCATAATGGTTTATCTTTTCATTCACCGATTTTCCGTTTTGTTTTTGGATTTCTTCCTGTGTTTTTCTTCCTTTAGATTGTAGCGTCATCATTTGCCGGTCATGGACTTCGATTGCTTGATCTATTAAACTCTGATTTAAAGAATGTAGATGTGCTACTAAAATAGCAAATTTTTTATCAGTGTTTGAAAATTTTTTGAAAAAGAGTTGCTGTCATAGCGAGCTCCTACTCGTGCTAACTGTAAAAGTCGATTTGGGTGTACATTTTCAGTGTTAATTTTAAGGTCTAGATCATGTAAATATCTTAATCTTTCAGCGATTTTTATAAAGGCATCTGGAGATGATTGTCCTGGTATTTCTCTTAACCAAGCTAAAGGGGTTCGTTTATTATTCTGATTACCAGGAGCGGTAATAAGATCTAATAAACTCCTTTTTTGCATACCTGATAGTGAAGCTATTAACTCTTTATAGGTTTTCTTCTCAGCACGTTTTCTAGCTTCCCAGACCATTCGCTCTAAAGTTGTGATACCAGGAAGTATGACTTTATTTTTACGAAGTTCATCTATTAATGTGGTTATCAAAAATGTTATATTATCGGATTGTAGCGCATACTTAAAAAGGCATTTAGAAAAAGTTCTGTACACCGATGGATTGAAATTTGTATAACCATATAATTGTCTAATTTCTTCTAAATGTTCATATTTAGTTGAAATCCTCTTAGCATAAGATTCATATTCCTGAGAACGAACATGTAATTGCTTAGCTAAATGATCAATAATATACTTAGGAATAGGCTCTACATCTGTAAGCGACCAACCTGGGTAACGTAAGATACATAGTTGGATAGCAAAGCCTAACCGATTTTGATCTCTCCTTCTTTTATTAATAACCTCTAAGTCATATTCTGTAAGTGTGAAATAAGCACTTAATAAACCTTCATTTATTTGTGATGGTATTTTCAAATATTCTTCTCTTTGTTCTGACGATAAAATCTCTCTTCCTCTAGATGGCATTTGTATTCTCTCCAGCTTTTAAGTATCTATAAAATGTTGCTCTTGATACACCGAGAATTTGACATATATCTTCAATTGAATGGTTAGGATCTTCTCTTAATTTTTTTGCCATTGCTACTTTCTTTTCATCCATTATTTTGGGGCGACCGCCTAAACGACCTCTTGCTTTTGCAGCAGATAAGCCAGCTTTAGTTCGTTCTTTGATTATTTCACGTTCAAACTCTGCTAGTGCACCAAACACATGAAATACCAGTTTCCCACCACTTGTAGAAGTATCAATACTCTCTTGTAAACTTTTAAAATGAATCCCTCGCTCATTTAAATCATTAACTAAATCAATTAGATGCTTTAGAGAACGTCCTAATCTATCCAATTTCCAGACAACGAGGGTATCTTCTTTTCTTAAAAAATTTAGAGCATCTTCCAAACCTGTTCTCGATGCTTTCCCACCACTTGCAACATCAGTAAATACCTTTTTACATCCAATTTGTAACAAGGCATCTTTCTGTAAATCAAGACTTTGATCTTGAGTTGAAATACGAGCATAACCAACTAACATATGAATCACCTCAAATAGTTAAATTATGCTTCTATTGTCTCATAACTCAATAAAAAAGGAAGTATTAATATTTTGTTTTTTAGATAAGTTTTGATACGTGATTTGTAAATTAAGTAGATTATTTTTGTATCAATAAGATTAGTCTCAAAAACGACCCTTTATGATATAATTCTAATGAAGGCGATGAAACTATATCATACAGAAGAGTATAGTGTAAAAGAAATTGTTGATATGACGGATATTAGTCGTGCAACATTGTATAGGTACTTAAATACTTCTAGTTAAGGGGTATCATCAAGGATAGCATCAGAAAAATGGGCTTAACGTTGTAAATATGCATTTTCCTGACGGTACCCAATAATGAATGGAAAAACAATGAAATTACATCTGTTGTTGCTATGGAAAGAGTAAACATGTCTAAACCCACATTTTATAGAAAAGTAAAGGAATATGAAAAAAATGAAGCAAGGATTGAAATAAATTTACAAGTGAATTAGATAACTGGATGTAACTAATAAATCTGAAAAAAGTTGTAACCTATAATCAATTTTATTCGACTGATAAAGAAAGGAGTGGTTTTGTGAAGAAGTTATTTATTTTACTTTCAGTATTATTATTAATTACCGTAATATCCGCATGTCAAAGTAATAGCAATCAAGAAAGTTCATTTGATGGATCTCAACAAGGAGATTGGCCATCACTCTCATTAGATGAAATGACTGAAAGAGCAGATCTAATTGCTTTTGCAAAAGTTAAAGACACAAAAAAACAGAAAAAAGAGAACCAATTAAATGTTCAAATCTCAACATTAGAAGTGATTGAGACTATATCTGGAAGTGTTTCGGGAGAAATAAAACTAGATCAATCGAATGATTTCGTAGAACAAGGAAGAGAGTACCTTGTTTTTCTTAAAAAAGATAAAAACGGATATTTTTATTCCTTAAGTCCTTCTAGTCTTATCCAAGAGCAAGACGGAAAATATATTAGTGACAAACTAGGAAGTAAAGGTGAATATACTAAAGCAGAAGTAAAAAAACTCATATTAAAGTAACAGTAACGACGTTACACTTACTCCTTCTCTACTCAGTTGAAGGGGTTTATTTTGATTTAAGTAAATATATCAATCTATTGGTAATTATTTTGATTAACAATAAATATGATAAATTAATAGAAAAATGCATGCAATTTTGAGATAAATAGCGTATGTAGTAGATATAACAAGTATGATAGCGCTCACTAGAATTAATCCTATTTCAATCGATTTTACACATATTATCCATTAATAGTAAAATTTGTTGAAAGGAGGTATAAAAGTGAAAAAATACAAAAACAAATTAATGATTATTTTTGTAGCTTTATTGTCAGTATTTTTTCTTTCAACACCTGTATTCGCTCATTACTTGTCAACTGGTTATAGTGTTTATTCTGTTAGTTACGATGTTGAAGCTGGAAGCTATTCAGTTTTTGATGACCCGGCATCTTGGTGGGAGGAAGATGTAGGAACTAATTTTTATCGATCATCCTATAGTTCAAATGATGTTTACTTAAAAAGCTTGGCTTATTCATGGTTCGGATTATATTCACCAACTGTAGGAAGTGATGGTAATACTGATTTTTTCGACATATATGTTAACAGTGAATCAATAAGAGAAGATCCTGAACACTATGACTATGTAGCTGCATATAAAAGTTCGGCTACCCATGAATTTGGACATGCATTATTCCTGGATGATTTAGAGAGTGGTTGGGGAGATAACTCCATTATGAGCTATGAAAGAGATCGCAATACTGTTACACATCCACAACCCCATGATATATCTGATGTTAAGTCTTATCAATAATTATTCGTTTTTTAATCAGCTCAACCATATAAATAAGAGGTGATATTTTTGAAATATATATTAGGTACTGTGCTAATTACATGTATGATTATTGGTGGTACGCTAACAACACATGTTCTTAAAAGTAACACAGCGCCAAGTGGTAATACATTCAATCCAGAAGTACATGCTGATTTTCCAACTTACGATGCAAAAACCCTCTTAGGGAAAGCAGAACTTATAGCACTTGTAGAACCCATTTCAAATAAACAAAAAGAAAAAGTAGAAGGTATGCCGAAAGCGACACTTTCTAAACTTAAGGTTAAGAAGACTCTTTATGGAGAATCAGAATCTACAATTACATTGGATCAAGCTATTAACCCTGTCGAAGTCGGTAAGGATTATTTACTTTTCTTAAAAGAAGAAAACGGATTATACTACTTAATGGATGGAAATTCCTTAATCCAAAGCAAAAATGGTAAATTTAAAGTTAAAACAGATGGTCTAGAGGGAACGTATACTTCTGGAGAATTAGATAAAAAGGTGAAAATCAAATTAAAAGATCTCGAAGAAAAATAATACTTTTCAATTAAAAATCCTGGAGCAACAGCGCTCCAGGATTTTTAATTGATAATTGATATTTTTTCCTTCGTTTCTATTGAAGCAAATAATTGATTATTTAGCATGGGAACATATCAACTTTTTAGGTGAATACAAATTTAATTTAAACACAAAGAAGGAATTAAGAGAGTTACGCACTTAACATGAAATAATAAGCCGGCTTTCATACCTTAGAGTAATGAAAATCGGTTTTTCATTTCCAAATATTGTCTTAGCGTATATTTTCCGCTTTTTTCTGCCGAGACCCCTAATAGATGATATTCAGTGTCAGCCACGTCCAGTTCCAACGACCAGAAACTAGGCGACTTCGAAAACCGCCCTACGACATAGAAGACTTACCTCATGAGAATACGTGAGGTATAGTCGCACTTGTACTCTTTGAGTATAAGTCATCATCGGTTCGTACCTCACCGTGATTCCTTTATCTCAGTTGGTTCACTCCAGTCGCTACGTTTCTAAACGGTCGTTTCCACTTTTGTTATAGGAATAGCGCAGTTAAAAATCATCCTCACATTATGGCGAGATATTTCTAATAGTCATAAAACGGATGTGGTCAAAACACTGAAAAGAGCCATTTATTATTTGCAACAACTTGAAGATCAAGAAACAGGATTACGCTATCTAGAGACGTTATTGCGCTATGTATTTCAAGTAGACCAGCAGCTTACAAAAACAACATTCCATGATATGATACAGTATATAGAACAAACATATAACGAAGGGAGCGAAATAGTGATGACTTTAGCTGATATTTTGCGTGAAGAAGGTAGAGAGATAGGGAAGAAGGAAGGAATAATGGAAGGAATAAGAGAAGGGAAGCTAGAAGGAAAACAAGAAGGAAAACAAGAAGCCTTAGCCAATACAGCAATTCGTTTAATCATAAAATTTGTAGCCCCTATTCATAAGGAACTGGAAGAGAAGATTAAAAAGCAAGACATTGCCACATTAGAAGGTATCATTGATCGGATAGATGAGCTAGAGACATTAGCAGAAGTGGAAGCTTGGGTGAAGTGATGAAAAAAGAAACCCCACATCCTTATAAAATGGAACCTAAAGAATGTGGGGCTTCTCTCTAAATTATAGCAAGAAAGTCTTCCCATCTCGCTGTTCAATTCTTTTTTCTTTCATTAACTTGCCTAGTGCTCGTTTAAATGCTGCTTTGCTGATATGGAACGTGTCACGAATGTCTTCAGGATCGCTTTTGTCAGAGAACGGAATGACCCCATCATTATCTTCTAGATGGGCTAAAATCGCATCAGCATCTTCACCCATGCTATGTTGTTTTAATGGGCGTAAAGACAAGTTAATTGTGCCATCTTCTTTCACATCAATCACACGTCCTTCTACATGCTCGCCTAATCGAGGCTCTTGTTTCCGTTCTGTATGATGGATAAATCCACGATAACCGTCTTCTGTTATAACAGTAGAACCTTCTCGATCTGTTCGATAAATACGACCAGTAACGGTACTGTTCAAAATATTCTCTGGTGCAAATTCAAATAGGCGTTCCAATACACCTTCTGTTGCTGGAATGGCTAGCAAACGTCCTTTTTGGTCTTTGCCAAGAGTCACATAAAGCTCATCACCAACAGCTGGCCATACGTCTTCGAATAACGGAAGGTCATCTTTTGAAACTAGAATTTCTTTTGTTGTGCCGATATTTACAAATACCCCTAAGTGCGGTACTACTTCTACAACTGGAGCCCAACCGTATACGTCCATTTGAATTGTAGGTAATTGAGTAGTAGCAACAGTTTGTCCTTTTTTATCTTGATAAAGAAATACTTCTACAGTGTCTTCATCTGTCAGTTCTATGTTTGCTTCATTATGGTGCAATAATATGTCATTTTCTAATACATAGCCAGTATCGATTTGTCGTAGAACTTGCAATGTTTGAATTGTACCAATTTTTTGATGCATATAAACCCTTCTTTCTTATGAGTAAGTATTGGAAAAGGGGCACTCCTACTTAAAAGAGTACCCCTTTGATAGTATAAGAAAAACATCCATCTTCATTCAAAAATCGTTGTTTTTCTAAAAAAGTAACACATAAGGTATATTATTTATTAATCCCGATAATATCGGGTGGGAAATTTCAATTTATCCATTTCACTTTACCGCAGTAAATATTCCACTGGGATTTTTAACTTAAGCAACGTAAGCCCTACCTGCTCTTACGTCCTTGCGACCCCGAAGTCGCGCCAGTGTGAGTAAGCATCTTCCGAAAATACAAGTAGAATGCCAGCTACACTTATTTGTTACTTCTTTTTTTGTTAACTGATTAATCATCTCATAATTAACTAAAATTGTCAAGGATGAAGATAAAAACAAGGTGATAAAAAATATATCTTGTAATGCAAGATAATTAGTATTATACTATATCTATCATTACCATGTAATGCAAGATATCTAATATCTATATACCTTGTATTACAAGTTACTGGAGAGTAAGGAGAGAGAAATGTGTCATCTACCCAAATGTTAAAAGGGATTATTGATGGTTGTATTTTAGCAATCATAAAAGGAAAAGAAGTGTATGGATATGAACTGGCAGAGACGCTAGACAGTTATGGATTCGAGTCTTTTAGTGAAGGGACTATTTATCCATTATTGATGCGGATGCAGAAAGAAGAACTTGTTACTTCCACATTAAAAAAATCGACAGCTGGTCCGAAAAGAAAATATTACTCTTTAACAACGAAGGGGGAAGAAGAGTTGCAAAACTTTATGGATCGTTGGGCAACGTTACAGGACAGTGTGAATAATGTGCTAGAGAATCAATCAGAAGAAACTCAAAAAGGAGAGAGACTAGATGGAAAATAATATGCAGCTTTCGAGAAAGAGTCAAGATTTTTTGGATAACTTACGAATCTATTTATTTTCAAGTGGAAAAAAATCAGATGAGATAGATGCAATTGTTGAAGAGTTAGAAAATCATTTATCTGAAGCAGAAAAGAATGGAAAATCAGTTGATAAAATCATTGGAAACTCACGAAAAGAATATATGAAGATGATTTCTGATGAGATGGTTGTCGATTATCGTACAATGTTCAAGTATATTTGTGTGGTTGTTTTTGGATCTTTTTCTTTTACGGTGTTTCTAGACCTATTGAATGGTAACCTTGCATATTCTATTCTTGAAATGATTGGGCATATCACGATTGCGGCGATTTTTATCGCTACAATTTTGATTGGTTTTAAGTATATTTCTACAGTCACATCTCTTACCAAACAAATCATGGTATACGTCGGAATAGCATTATTGCCGATGGTTTTATTTATTGGATTGATTTATCTTAACAAAGCGATCGCCACACCAGTGATTCACTTTGGCTAAACGGGAAGTATCGTAATTGGTCTATTAATGGTTGGTTTACTGATAGGGATATCGATTTGGGCCAAAACTATTGCGCTCATTATCATTACTTTATTACTAATTGTCCCAGAATATGTCCTTAGTATCACTTCCTTGCAAGAGGAAACACAGCTTATTTTAAGTACAACGATCACCTTTGTAGGAATCGGACTGTACCTTTGGATACTTACTACATTTAGCAAAAAGTAATGGCTGATTAAAAGAATAATGAGTAGGGAAAAGGTATATAGAGAACTTTTGATAGGAAAGAGGGGTAGGAAGTTGAAACTATATACCGTTGGCCATTATAACCATACGCAGGAACAATTTGTGACAATGTTAGAGTCATGCTCGATTGATTGTGTGGTAGATATTAGAGCACTACCTGGAAGTAATCGCAGCCCGCATTTTAACAAAGACCAAATCGAACGATGGCTTCACGATGCAGGAATTACCTATGTGCATTTAGAAAAATTGGGTGGAAGAAGAAAGTTATCTAGCCAAATTGGTGAAAGATTAAATGCAGGATGGGAGAATCGTTCTTTCCACAATTATGCCGATTATACGCTAACAGATTTGTTTAAGCAGGGAAGAGAATCATTACTTTCTTTAATGAAAGAGCATTGTTGTGTGATTATGTGTTCGGAACGTCATCCATCAAGGTGTCATCGATTGATTATTAGTAATGATTTGACGGTAAAAGGGTATGAAGTCATTCATCTCATTCCAAATCGTGACGGAAAAAGTGAACAGGTGCTGCATGAATTAGGTAAATGGGGCGCAATTCCAGTAGTCGAAAAGGATGAGACAGTGGTGTATCCGGAGTTGAATTAATGGGAAAATACACTAGCTTCTGTAAGCATAGATTGCTCTCAGAAGCTATGTGTACTAGTCATTTCTCACCCAGAAATAGACCCATCCTTATTATGAATAATCACAGATGTCCCTTTATTATGTGCTATTTCTTTTGCGCGATCGATTGCTTCTTTTTTCGTATCAAAAACAGCTGAAGCTCGCTTCGCATCTTGTGTTTGGACTGCCCATCCGTCCTCATGTGGCACAATATGCTCGCCCTTTTCTAATAATTCAGGTCTACTTGATTGTGCATCTTCATCACGAGAACGTAATTCCTCATCGCTCATTTGAATCATTTGATTGCGTTCCTTTTCGGATGCATCGTCATACCATTTTTTCGCTTGTTCTGTTGCAATTGGAATGGCTTGATCTTCCTTGTATCCTTCATCTATCATTGCATTCGCAATATCAATTGCTTTCTTCCGTACAGCTGTCTCTAAATTTTTCAATGAACTTGGGTAGTTCGTTGTATCCCACGGCATAATGCACGACTCCTTTCAAATAGTTAGAATCATCTTAGTGTTATTCTTCCACTTATTTGGATGATGAAACATGAATTTATGGAAATAAAAAAACGACAGCTGACATCATGTATCTGCCAGCCGCCGTTCTATCGTTAGGATAAAGTTTCTCCATTACTTTCAATCACATTTTTGTACCAGTAGAAGGATTTCTTTGGACGTCTATCTAATGTGCCATTACCACTTGAAAAGTTAAATGCGAAAGATATTATTCTTGGGAGAATTCTTAAAAACAATAATGTACAAAACATTTACATATCTCAACATCATGTGTTCCATCCAAGACAAATAGTAGAATCTTTGATTGAAGAATATAATCAAGATGTTTTACCTGATAATACCGTAGGTACTGGAACACGAATCAGGGGAAAAGTTTATAACACAAAAGGGTATTATTCAGCTAGTGAAGCTAGAAATCTTTTGAAATTAACTAAGTATCAGTGGAAGTTATTAAGAAAAGAAGAAAACTTAGGTGAAACCAATTTTGGTGGTATTCGTCACTACCTAAAGGAACCCATTGATCAGTTAAAAACCCAACAGCTAAAACTTAAAGATGATTACTACACCTCAGATCAGGTACAAAAGCTACTGGGGCTTCAATGTCATAGCCAACATTCAAAGATAGTCGGATCGAGAAAGAGAGTGCCCACTGTTTTTCGCGGTAATTATCCACAAAAAAGAATAGAATACATCTATCCTAAGTCAATCGTTAATGAAATTGTTCAAGAAAATAAACTTAGAGATATTGTCACTTCTTATGTAGATAATATAGATGCCTACGAATTCCTGCTTAAAAATTTAGATATTAACTTTTACAATAACGATTCCTTTACATGCAAAGAATGGAAAAAACGTGTACATCAAGTTTTACGAAATACTAGTGAAAGCTCCGAGACTATCCATTACACCATATTTAAATATGCCAAGTGTACAGAAATACTAATTGATTTTCTAGCAGAAAAAGAGATATACGAATTGACTGCTAACCATATTAATCTTGCGTTATTTAATGAAAATATACCGTTTAGCTATCAAAAAATATTCTATAGCTTCATTAATGTAATTTATGGCAAACTTATCGAAAAAAACAGAAAGAAATTATTCAAATTAGAACGTATCATAAATCCACACCAAAAGAAAATTGTTCCTAAAGATAAAACCATCTATAATTACGAGGATTATAAGTCATTATTCAGTTTTGCCACCAATTTACATTTGCATAAAAGAAAGGCTATTGAAGATGTAAAAAGACAAGTAAACCAGAAGACTATTACCCAAAATTCTTCTAACAAAATTAAGAGACAAAGCATTTATAACTATGACTCTTCTTGGCTTTATGTGCTTATACATCTTAACAATGCATGGCGGCATAAGGATGTTATTAGATTTCCAAAGATTAACCTATCCGAACTTTCTATTCAAAATATTAATTTGGATTGGTTAGAGCAAAATGAATTAAACTATGAAGATGCCCGCCGTATCATTCATCAAGTAATGCGTAAGGATTTAAGAACAACTAAAACTAATGCTACTAACCGTTTTTTTTTGTTCAAAAGATGTAACCCTTGCATTAGCATCAGCAGCAGTTATTTGCGAATTACGTAGGGCTGCCATTACACCGAATTATGAGTATCTAATAAATTTTAATTCCGTTAGGAACGAGTTTACATCAAGATATAAGATGAGTTTTTTCAAGGGCTTTAATGCGGAATTCATATTCGAAAATAGGAAAATGAATCGTACTTTATTATCTTATACGTATCACTTGCTTGTAAAAAAAGGACACACGCAAGCCGCACTAGAAGTAGCCCAGCGTCTACGTGCACATTTTGACTTTGAGACTACTAATATTTATATTTTTATACCCGAAGAAGAGTTAAATGATTTAACGCACCAATTATTCATCAGAGAACATTTTGGATATATCCCTGATCTATTTGCTGAGGTGCTATTTGGAAGTAAAAATGATTGTGAGCAAAGAACTAAAGAGATAGTAGCAATTAAAAAAATGTTCGGAGACATTTACAATATTGAAAGTACTGCTGGTTTCTTAAATACTATACAAGCAGAAAAAAGAAAGGTTGCAGACATGATTTTGAGCATGGGAGTTGATGAAGCAACTGAATACATGTTTAAGCTGGATGCACAATTGTTGCCTAGTAAAGAAGACCATGTGCAGTGTCTTAAAGGTATAGAGTATTGCAACAAACATAATATTTCATGCAGAAATTGCCCGATGTCAGTCCCTAATTTTTACGTTCTCTCCTCAATTGCTGAAAGTTTGACTAATAGAGTTCAACAACTCACTAATCTCGGCAAACAAGAATTTGAAGCCGAAAAGACAAAACTAGCTAATATTTTTTCCGTTGAAATCGATCAATGGAAAAGGGCTGGAGAAAAGTTCGGTAAAGAGGTAATTTATCAATTCATAGAAGGTGGAAGTCAAGCTCTTAAAGAAAAAATGAAACAAATTTCTGTTGCTGAAATACATAAGTACAAAACTTATAACACGAATAATAGTGAGGTAAAAAGATGAATAATGAACGGTTAAGTATTAATCCAAGTATTGTTGAAGAAATTGGAACTCTATCTGATTCAACATTTTTAACTAACGAAAGTATTAATGAGGCTGTAAAAATACTGAAAAATGAACCATTACATTATAGTGGTGATTTTGAAGATGAAGAGTGGATTTTTTTCAAAGACAATTTAAATACTGGCTTAAAGAGAAGAATTAATTTTAAAGAACTGAAAGCATATGATTCCGTTCACATTCCAAGAAACTTTCAAATCATTGTAAAGTGTTGGATTGCCGACTTGGTTTCGAAATACCATATTACGACAGTCGCTAACTATTATTCGAAACTGCTGAAATTTTTAACTTATACCAACGGATTTGAACAAGAGAAAGTTGACGAATTTGTAAAGTGGTTAACATCTACACAAACTATTTCGAATAAAGACAAACAGCATACCATTTTTGTCGTTTTGAATTTCTTGGACTATGCTGATATTGAAGCTGGAGAAGTGTACATCAAGCCACTCCTTAATTTAAAGAAAAAAGTCGTACGAAAAAAGAGTTACCGTGCCTTACCTCCTTCTAAGGATATACTAATCTTTTCGCAAAGTATCGATGCTTATTTTCAAGAAATTAAATCCAATAGTAACGAAACTATGGAGTGGATTAGTGAAAAGGTCTCGTACTATCCAGTTATAATTTGGTGGAAACTTACAACCATTATTCCTATACGCCCTTCCGAGTTTTGTTCGATAAAAAGAGATTGCCTTTCCGAAGAAAGGGAAAATTATTATTTACATTTACCAAGGCATAAGTATCCAAAGAAACATCCAAATGTAGTTGATAAAGTCCAAATTGATCAATCTACCTTTGATCTAATTTCTACTTACATTCGTGAGACTGATCAGTTTGGTCCTAGTGATACACTAATTTCATATAATTCCATCTTAGAAACCAGTTCAGCTTTTGTTCGTGCCATAAGAATGTCACAGAAAATAAATATTAAAGTCTTTACCATCGAACAATTATACTTATCGATCCAAAGTTTTTACGAAAAAATTGTACAACAAAAGTTCGGATTTAATATACCCCTGGAAATCCAACTACAGCCGAATGACACTAGACATTTATCTATATTTTCACTAATGATGCAAGGAGTATCACCTATTGAAATAGCAAGGTTAGCAAACCATAAAACCATTTCAATGCAGTTGAATTATGCTCATCATACTGAATACTGGATAGATTCGGAAGTATTTTCATTACTACAAAAGTTTAAGTTCACGCAATCATCTAACTCGAATCCCGAAAGTATATCTGTTGAGAATAAAAAAGAGGAAGAAACTTTGGGAGTTACTCTAGATTTATCTCCCCATATTCCGAATAACATATTACTTAAAGCGTTTAGACCACCTACCACGCCTGGTTGCAAAAAAACTTTAAAAGATATCGGGTATTGTTCAGATGAACAGCAACGTTGTGAAACTGAGGAATGTATTTTTTGTAGTCACTGGAGAACATCTTCTGAAGAAATAGCTGAAAATTTCCATATTATAAAAGAAAAGTTGGCTAATAGGAAAGGGAATGTTTATGAGTTGATTATATTCATGAAAAACTTACATTCTATCATGCTCAATGACGAATTTTCTAGAGTTAATCCTCAAAATTTTAACAAATTAAAGTCCATTTCATATCAGATTAAGGATTGCGTTAAAGAAATTACAGAGCTTAAAATACTGGAGGTTCAAAATAATGGTCAATAAGGCAGGGCGTAAAACTAAATTAACTGAAAATGAAGTCAACGAACTAATTTATTTATTTAAAACAGAGAATCAAATGAATGGAAAAATAAAATACAATGATATGTATCATTTCAACAAGAAACTAGTTCAACAAGGACGATTCCATACCGCAGCTGGAGAAGACTTTTGGAGAAAGAAAAATAGGCTTGGAAGAATAATGATTGATAAAGCCAATAATGTCTTTACTTCTAAACCTTCCACTTCTGATTTTCTGAACGACAACGTTCCAAATCTTTCCGGTATTGTTAATAAACATTACGATGATAAAGAAACACTGATTAGGGAATTAATTGTGATTGAACGTAAATTTTATAAAAATATTGAACGAAGCAGAGCATTAGAATTAAAACTTACAGAAGACGAAGGAAGATTACAAGAATACAAGAGCAAGCTTTCTGAATCAGAAAATCGTTGTGATGATCTTCAAGATGTGCTATTTAAATTACTAAGATATAGCTCAAACAAAGAAGTCCCTATTGTTAATCATTTAGATACAGGACATAAACAAACTGCCATTGTTAAAAAAGCTCTAGAAAATATCTTTAGCAATCCGTCAGATTTTTACAATTGGTATGAAACAAATCAAAAAATAACTGAAAATACAACAGATAATGTAATCCCATTAAAAAAGGAAAAAACGTTAGCAGATGAATTTTCAGATATCTTTTAGTTTTATAATAAAAAAATTGTAATAGATGTTGTTACTAAAAATATTATTTAACCACAAAAAACAGCATCTCAAATTAGTGTCACTTTCGATTTTATTTTGCACCTATTTTAAGTGTTGTTTTGCACTGTTGACATGTATTAGGCATTTTTGTTCATTCAGCATGAAGTAACAACTGATCCAAGTCAAGGATTTTAATTTTCCTTTTAGGTAACTGTTCGATGAGTCCATTTTGTTCAAGAGAAGTAAATCTACGACTTATTGTTTCTGGTGTTGTACCAAGATACGAAGCTAGATCCTTTTTAGACATCGATAAGGTAATAGTTGGACTATTGCCACTCCCTTTTTCAACACTTTCAGCTAAAAAGGATATAATTCGAGATTCAACGTTTTCAATCGCTACTTGAGTTGTTTGTTTTTCGGAATTCTTCAACCTTATTGTAACCTCTGATAGTATTTTTAAAGAAATCTGCGGATAATCCACCAAATACTTTTGTAAATCCTCTTGTCTAATTAGACAAATGGAGGTATTCTGTAGTGCTTCCGCATAGTTCTCATGGACACTTCCAGGTTGGAAAATGGCTACTTCCCCTGTGAATTCGCCTGGATTTAAAATTCGAACAAGTTGTTCCTTTCCAGAATCAGATAAATGGTAAATTCGAACTTTACCTGAGTTAATAATATATAAAGTATCGTCTTCCTCGCCAGCATGGAATAACATCTCACCTTTTTGTAAATGAAGTGTTTTCGTTGATTCTGCAATCATATCCATTTGGCGATCTTCGAGATGATTAAAGATGGGAACCAAACGGACACATTGTGCATGCCCATGGTGGTGATTGCAACATTGACTTTGTTCCAAAAATAACATCTCCCTTTTTTATAAAAAGGCCTAAGAGAGCATCTTAGGCCTACGTTCTACTTCTTTTTCCACTTTCTAATCGATCGGTTAGTCTAAAACAAAATTTCGTACAGATTAAGCAGATTTTACCTTTGTTTTGATGACAGGGTATCCTAGGTCTTCAATTGCTTTTTCGATTTCGTTAATAGCAATCGCTTCCGAATCAAAATCTACTTTTACTTTACTTGCATTGAACAAAACTTTTAAGGTATCTTGATTCACCCCGTCTAATCCTTTCACCGCACTTTCAATCTTTTGTAAACAAGACGGACAAGATAAAGTTTCTAATTGAATAGTTGCTTTTTGCATAAATCATTTCCCCTTCCTTTTTTTAATAATTATAAATCAAGTATGTTGCGTATCATTTTGAATCAATTTAAGCTTGATAAGCTTTATCTACTTCTGACAACATCTCGAATGTGCCTGCATACGTTTCACATACATCTCCAGGAATGGTGTAGTTGTCTGTGATTTTACGTAACTGAGCAAATTCGGCATCCAAGTCAGGTTTGTTTGTGCCTGCATCTTTTACTTTTCCACTAATTGTTTCGAATAATTCACGTACTTCAAAGGCTTCTGGATGATTCTTACCATGTGCACGTGTAATCGCAGTGGTGTATAAATCCAGTTTTTCAAAATTGCGTCTTACTAGTTCGTCAAATGTTTTATTTTGTTCAGACATTCTTATTTCCCTCTTTCCCAAATGTGTTTTTATGCGCCTTTATCTTAGGCAGATTTTACTTTTGAATGGAGAACTCCATATCCCAAGTCTTCAATTGCCTTTTCGATATCGGTAACGGCAACTGTTTCTGAATCAAAGTCTAATCTAACTTTACTTGCATTAAATAATATTTTTACGCTATCTTGATGGATCCCATTCAATCTTTTGACGGCATTCTCAATTTTTTGCATACATGATGGACAAGATAAAGTTTCTAATTGAATAACTGCTTTTTGCATGAACCATTCTCCTTTCATCAATCGCTGATTTTGCTTGTATTCCCTCTTCTTCCTTACAACTTAAGTATAGTTTAGGTTAAACGAAATGAAATTGACGGAAATCAAGTTTCGGAAAAAATAAGGGAAGTATTTTGTTTTTCAGAAAGAATACTTCCCGTTTATCGTTCGTAGAGACCACTTTCTAATAAAATTATCCTCTCAAACGATATCTTAACAATCTCATACCATTTAAAATAACTACTAAGATACTTAATTCGTGAACCAACATCCCAATGGACATGTTCATCCACTCACTAAAGAGTAAGCTAGCAAGTAAGATCAATACCACACCCACTGCAATGATGATGTTTTGTTTCATGTTGCTTGATGTTGATTTTGTCAGGCCTAGTGCGTGTGGCAAACGGCTAAAGTCAGAGTTCATTAAAACAACATCTGATGTTTCAATTGCAACATCTGTTCCACTTCCCATGGCGATTCCGATATCTGCTAAGGCTAGTGAAGGACTATCATTCACTCCGTCACCGACAAAGGCAATGATCCCGCCTTCTGCTTGCATTTTTTCGATATAAGCAGATTTTCCTTCCGGTAGCATATGACCATGTGCTTCTGTTAACCCAAGTTCTCGAGCAACTAAATCTACGGTTCCTTGGTTGTCCCCAGAAAGAACGACAAGGTTTTTGACCCCTAGTTTTTTCAGTTTTTGAAGATCTTGTTTCACACCCGGGCGGATTTGATCTCGAATACCCATTAGAACGTTTAATTCTCCGTCAACCGAGGTTAAAACAAGAGAGTTCCCGTTTTTTTCAAAGCGTTCGACATCTTTTTTGGCTTTTTCGCTTAACTCCACATTTTCTTTTTCCATTAAAGCTACGTTACCAACTGCTATACGATGGCCATTTACTTTTGCTACAATCCCGCCACCTTTAACAACTTTGGTTTCTTCTACTGTGGAGAAAGTCGTCTCACCAATATCTTGTAGGACTGCTTTTGCTAATGGGTGTTCCGATTCACGTTCCACACTAGCTAAGTATCCTAGAACTTCCTCGGTATTATTTCCGTAAAATTCTTTTTCGGCAACTTCAGGGTTTCCTACTGTCAATGTTCCTGTTTTATCAAATACGATGGTATCCACTCTGCTAAAGTCATTGATAACTTCACTACCTTTTAGAAGTACACCATTACGTGCGCCGTTTCCGATACCAGCGACGTTAGATACAGGTACACCGATCACTAATGCTCCAGGACATCCTAATACAAGGATGGTGATTGCCAATTCAATATCTTTTGAGAACAACCAAACAATAAAACCAAGGACTAAAACAGCTGGTGTATAGTATTTTGAGAATCGGTCAATGAAACGTTCTGCTTCTGATTTGGAATCCTGTGCCTCTTCAACTAATTCGATAATTCTACCAAATGTTGTATCTTCTCCAACACGATCAGTTTGAATTTGAATCGTTCCATTTTCTAAGATAGATCCAGCAAATACTTCAGAATCAACCTTTTTACTTACAGGTAGAGATTCTCCAGTAATACTTGCTTCATTGATGTGACCTTCACCAGTTAACACTGTTCCATCTACCGGAACTTTTGCACCCGTTTTAACTAATAAAATGTCACCTTCGTCTACATCATCGACATCTACTTCTTCAAATTCGCCATTTTCCATTTGCTTTAAAGCACTTTCTGGTGCGAGCTCTGTTAATTCTTTAATGGCAGAACGTGTTTTGTTCAAGGTACGCTGTTCTAAATAAGAACCAAATAAGAATAGGAAAGTCACAATAGCAGACTCTTCATAGTTTTTAATTAATACTGCTCCAACAACAGCAATCGTAACTAATACATCAATACTAACAACTTTTACTTTTAATGCTTGATAGGCTTGGATTGCAATCGGCGCCACACCAAGAATGGATGCAATGATGAGCGACCAATTGAATAACACCATGTTGTCTAAACTAAATTTGCCAATAAACCCTAACACAATTAAAATCGCACTAATTAGTGTAATTAGATTCTTCTTACTTAATATAAATCTTTGCATTTTATCTTCCTCCAATTTGATACTTTTTTCTTGTTGATGACTCTAGTATAGGATGTTTTGTGAAAATAATAATTGACTGGGATCAAGTTTTAAAGTAATTTTTGTTTTACTTTAACGTAAGTATAGGTGGACGTTGTTTCTAGATAATTCACTGTGTCCATAATTTTGTTTTTTCCTTTCCTTTTTATTTTGTGTTCTGTTTATAGCTTTATGATAAATGGAAAGTCGAGTAATTAAATTGACTGTTGTCAAGATTCCTATTGAAATAAGGAAATAGCTGAACCATACTTCCTAATAATTAGTTAAACTTGTTGTTATAACATTACGAGGAGGAATAAATATGGTAAAAACAACTGAATATTTTGAGTTTGCTAAAAAGGAGTTCCCAAAACTTAGGCTATTGACTGCTGCTATCGTAATGAAACATGGGGCTAATCATCCAGAGTTGAAGGAAGTTCCCAAATATTTTCGAAAGTTAATAAAGCAACTCGTGTAGCAAAAAGAAGTGGTGTGGTAAATGAGGAGATCAGCAAATCATTTCAAGAACTTCAGTCTATAACAAATAACTATAAAATCTCAAGTGACGCATGTGAAGGATATAAAACTACTTACCAATTACTAGAACAGGCTAACGATGCATTGAATGCATAACACAGGCTCCTATCTTTTTAGTATATTATACCAATAGGGTCAGCAATGAAGAGTAAAAGTTTTCCGGGATAATATTCCTCAAAATGCACTAAATATGGGATATTAAAACTATATAAGATCTAAGTAAACCGCGTATTTTAGGGGGATTTTATGTAGTTACAAGAAAAGAAAAAAGAGAATTAGAAAAAGAGAACAATTATTTTTTCGAGTTTCAAAATTAAAAAGCATTTTTTCAAAGTTACATTTCCTATGATACGGATGTCGTCCTATTGATGATGATATTGAAAAATGCATGCAATTTAGATAGTATGCGAACGATGACGGACAGGTTAAACAAAGATGAATGCATCAAAAATCTAAAAAAATACCTAGGGAATTGGTTACTCGATTGGTAGATTCTTTATTGAGGGTATGAGGACTGACAGTTTGTATGTTGCAGGTGATTTGCGGACAGCACAACTCGTTTCCCTACTAACTATCGTTGGTGCCATTATATTAATGGTCTACCGTCGTAAGACAAATACAGTAAGATATATTCATGTTTCCAGAGAAAAAAAGAGGAAATCTTCTAATACAAATAAATCAAAATCAAAGAATAAAAATTCGAAGAAAAAGAAAAAACAAAAGATTTTCTTTGAAGAAAGATTTAACAAAGAGGGGTTATCTTTAATGTCGGTGATGTTGTACCATGGTCTAAAACAAGGATTAGCAACCATATGGACATTGGGGAAAGTTATTTTTCCTATTACATTACTTGTTACCATTTTACAATTCACGCCGGTATTGCCATGGATTATTGCGTTGATAGAACCAGTTATGGGATTGCTTGGTCTTTCTGGTGAGGCCGCTGTACCATTGGTTCTAGGAAATGCTCTTATCGTCTCGGGAGAAATACGGTACAAATGCTACAGCTCGTTGAATAACTTCAGGAAAAAAATGTTCACTTTGTAATTCTTACTTGGTTATCATACCTTTGAAAGTTTAATCAATAATATCTCATAAATCCAGATTTCGTGTGTAATAGAAAGAACCCGTCATGAAAAAGGATTGATCAAAACGGATTCTTTCTTTGTGAATAGGTATACCATTTTCATAAAAAAGTTTGATCATTTTCTATCTGTGTTGTTCGGCAATTGCGCCCAGTTAATGGAAAGTAAGAATCTAACACTTCCTATGTGTTGATTCACCATTTTTACTACTGTTTTGACGCAGTTTACTTATAAAATTAATAAACAAACCTAAAAGATAAGTATAAGTCCTGATACTCCTAAAGGTAGCTAATATCTTCCCTTCCCATTCATAACCCTCCTAACTGTGTTAATTATTGTTTTATGCCACAATCTGACCATGATTGTTGAATTGTCCCGATTCGTCTCATAAAAAGTAATTGTATCAAACTCTTTTATAAATTATCGGACTTTGTTTCAAAGCTGCGGCATTACCTTTACCGTTCTTTTGCTATTAGTGTTTATTAAATTCCATTTTCCAGCTGAAGAATTCATTGTCTGGATTCTTTTCATATCTCATATTGGCATTAAACTTATTTCCTTTTTTACTTGTTAAGCCTTTTACCATCACGACACCATTTTTCAAAAGCGATTTCACCATTGTTTTGGACGGTTTTTTCTCCATCGTAGCTAGAAATTTATCATTCTTCCAAATAACAAATTTGCATCCACTTTTCCAATTGCTACAGCCATATCCTTTTCTTCCCTCGATAACTCCATGACCACAAAGTGGGCATTTGCCTAACACTTCATTTTGCTTCTTATTCCTTTCCACTTCATTAATGATTACTTGTTGTTCTTTTTTTATTTTATCAACAGCTTTGGAAGTAAAATTAAAAATTACATTAAGAAATTCCTGTTTCGTATATTTCCCCTTTTCGATATCCGACAATGTTTTTTCTAACCGTCCAGTAAACTCCAAATCAAACAATTCTTTGATTGGAAATGTTTCTACTAATTTTCTTCCAAGTTCTGTACAAACTAAATTTTTATTTTGCATAGCAATATATCCAACATCTTTTAATTTTTTGATTGTTTCAGCTCTAGTAGCTGGTGTTCCAATACTAAAACCACTTAAAATAGCAATCATCATTTTTTCACTTTCTTCATTATCGTGACCCTTCCCGCATGTTTCCATCATTTTTAGAAGTGTTTTTTCGGTATGTTGCTTTTTTGGTTTGGTAACATGAGATGAAATAGAATGGTTCATTATGTCTACCATGTCATTGATACTCACAAGTGGCAAAATCGTATCTTTTGACTCAATTTTCTCGACCTTTTTCCAACCTTCAGCAAGTTGAACTTTCCCTTTAGAAAGGAAGTGCCCTTCTAATGACGTGTCCTTGATTGTTGTCGTCATTTTCGTTTCGTCATATTCTGCAATTGGCATAAATTGCATGATGAAACGATTTTTAATTGCTTGATAAATGAGTTCCTCGTCTCGTGATAAGGAGGAGGGCATCATATATGTTGGGATAATGGCACTATGGCTCTCGACTTTTTTGTTGTCAAACACACGTCTTTTCTTAGCAAAAACGATTTCTTCTTCATATGGAAGGCCCTTTTTCAGCTTATTTAGGACTTTTGCTGCTTTGTCGACTAAGCTCTCTTCTAGCACCACGCTTGCTGTACGAGGATAGGTAATATATTTCTTTTCATATAATGATTGCGCTACTTTCAACACTTTGTCTGAACTGAAGCCTTTGTATTTACTCGTAATGTAACCTTGTAAACTAGATAAGTTAAATAAATATGGAGGATATTCCTTTTTTCTCTCCACACTCTTCTTTGTAATTGTCGCTAGTTGTTGCTGTTCTAGTAGTTGCTTAACGGTTTCTAGTGTTTTTTTGTCTTTAAATTTGTCTTCTTTACCTTCTGTATAGATGCCTTCATATTGTTTTTCATCTGCTGTTTGGAATGTAGCAACTAATTTGAAATAATTCTCCGGGACAAAATTCGCGATTTCTTCGTCTCTGTCATAAATAATTTTTAATGTAGGCAATAATACTCTACCAATATTCAATGCTTTGCCCGCACCTTTTTGATACTTCAATGTCGCAACAGATGTTAAGTTAATACCAATCACCCAGTCTGCCCATTGCCTACTAATACCAGCATCTAATAATGGGCGCATCTCTGTATTTGGCTTCACATTTCCAAGGCCTTTTACCACTTCTTCTTGTGTCCATTCGTTCAAGAGAAGGCGATAGACTGGCTTTTGTGTTTTTAATTGATAGATGATCGTATCCCCGATTACTTGTCCTTCTCTATCATAATCACATGCTGAAATGACTGCATCAACATCTGGGCGTTTGATTAATTGATAAATGATTTTTAACTGTTTCTTTGCACCAAGATCTTCCTTGTCTTTATTACGTGGGTTATTTTTGACTTTATATTGAAAGGACGGTGGGATGAATGGGAAATAGTCCATTCGCCATCTTGCTAACTTTTTATCATAATCTTTTGCATCGTATAGTTGTAGTAAATGCCCAAACGCCCATGTAATGACATAGTCCTTTCCTTCGAAGTAGCCGTCTTTTCGTTGGGTGATATGTAAAGCATCTGCAATGTTTTTCGCGACAGATGGCTTTTCGGTTAGTATAACTTGAACCATATTGTTTCCTCCATGTACATAATTTTAGGGGTGTGATGTGAGAAGAAGTAGACTTGAGGTTATTCATTAGTTTAACAGATTCGCTGCAAAAGATTAAATAACAATTTCAATCATTTTGACGAATATTCGACGGAATAGATGACACATTTTGTCTATTTTTATTGCAATGTCATGTAAATACATATAGAAATAGTAGATTTAGATAGGTGAAAGTATAGATAAAATAAGCTATGATGAAGATAGAGAATGATTAGGAGATTAGGCGGGGTTGAAATGGACGAGCAATGAGGAAGCCATCGATTGCATTACAAAATCGTGTGGTCATATTAGACAATCCATTTGGCAAAGCTTCTAGTGATCATGTATTAAGTCCAGTCTTTTTCATTGCTGAACAGTTAGGTTTTCAAATGATTGCATTAACCGCACATGCAGAGGGTAAGTTCTTGCAAGATTACTTCCCAATCATTTATAGCTGTCGCTTACGTACATCAAAGGATGCAAATAAAAAGGTGATGGCAACAAGCAAATGGCTCCATCATGCCTATTTCCAAGATCATGAACCTTCTGTAATTGATCGATTAGGGCAAACAGAGCAGATGGATATGTTCTCTTTATAAATTTGTTGGCATAAGAGTAGTGAAATCCCCACTACTCCTTATCCAGCTCCTCACGAATTTCATGCACGAGTCTCTCATAATAACGATCGTCCAATGTATGCATCGATAAGTCTTTCATCCTATGATCGACATAATCAAGCATGACAAGCATCTCTTTTTTTACTTTTCCGTGATTGTATTTCACTACTGTTTTATAACTTCTGAGTACAGCCAGAATGACAGATATATCGCTAGCATATGCAACGATTTTGTTATAACTAGTATAAAGCATGTCTTGAATCGAACGTTGCTTCAGCACGACGCGTTGTTTCCCGTCCTCATGATATGCGGCATATTCTGAATCATGCTTAATTAATAATCCTAACACTCTTCCGATTTGTTCCAAACAATCAATCGCAGTGTGCGGGTCATTGACTGCTGGTGAAATCGCACGTAAAGCAATTTCTTCTAACTTTTGAATCGTGAACATGGAATCTTCTTTTTCGTTTCGTTCATTCCCGATTGTAATGGCATGAAGTAGAGCTGTTTCATCGATTTCTTCTTCATTTGTGTGTACGAGTAATGCGCAGTCTTTCGGTGTGACATATACGCCGATTTCTACTTGGATAGCTATTCTTGCATCGATTTTCTTTGCTTGTTGAAATAGAAGGTCTGTATCGATAATTTGGACATAGCCATGTGATGGAAAAAATAATTCGTGCTTGTAGGAATAAGTGTCGACAGTAGATGGACTTGTAACCACACACTCTTTTTTGTAAAAGGATTCTAATTTCTCGACACGGTCGTTCCCTTCATTCACAAGATTTCGGATCAAATTGGATACTTGCATAAATGTTCCTGCATGTTGGATGAAAAAGGCGAAAAAACCTAAGCATAGTAACGAAATCAATACACCAACAGTCGCAGATAACAATACTTCTGCATCTGTATTTAATCGTACGAGAACTAATGACACAACAGAATAATAAAATCCTGCGATAAAGACACCAAGAACGTGCAATGTCTTTTTATCTGTCAAAAAGTTCTGTAACGTTCGTGGTGAGAATTGAGACGAATAGGTTGTAAGTACAACCATAGTCGTCGAGAATGTGATTGTTGTCATTGTTAACAGGGCACCAGCAATCACACCAAGTGTATCCTTCGCAAGGTCTGGGCTTGTAAGAATGACAGATGGGAAGAAATCACTCCATTTTGCGAGTACTTGATGGTCAATCAATTGAATGAATAGAATGAGTATTGTTGTGACAAGTACATAAATGGCTGGAATGACCCATAGTTGTTGCTGAATCCGATACCAAAAATGCTTGAGCATGATTGTACCTTCTCTCTTTAGTAAGTTGTAGTATTATTATAAGTGATATTGGATTTGATAACCATTGTGAAGAAAGGCTGTTTGCATTGAATACAAAGAAACAACATGATTTTACAAAAGGGAATATTTTGAAACAGTTAATTGTCTTTTCAGGGCCATTAATTATTGCAAATTTATTACAGACATCGTATCAATTTGTTGATAGCTTATGGGTCGGGAATTTGCTAGGTGATGAAGCGTTAGGTGCTGTCGGTGTGGCAAGTACAATCATTTTCACGATGCTTGCATTTGCAATCGGGCTTAGCAATGCATCTTTAACAATCTTGTCTCAACAAAAAGGGAAGAAAGACGAAGCTGGATTAAAGCGTTATTTAAATGGGTTTGTCGTCGTCTTGACAGTATTAGCACTGGTGATGGGGACATTTGGATATGTCTTCTCTGAAGGATTATTACGATTACTTGGTACCCCTTCAAGCATGATAAAAGAGGCGACCACGTATTTACGGATTAATTTTGTCGGAATATTGTTTTTGTTTGGCTACAATTTTATTAGTACAGTTCTGAGAGCGATTGGCGATAGCAGAACTCCACTTCGCATTGTCGCTATTGCGGTTGTATGTAATATTGTATTAGATCCATTGCTTATTTGGGGTGCGCAATTAGGAGTTGCTGGAGCGGCATATGCGACGATTTTTTCCCAAGGGTTGTCTTGTGTAATTGGAATTGCATTGATTATTAAGCGTAAGCTCGCTCCATTTCCGATACCTTATATTCCGAAAAGTAAAGAAGTGAAACTCATCTTAAACCTAGGGATTCCTTCAGGGTTACAAATGATGATGATATCAGCTGGGATGGCTGCGATTATGACTGTCGTAACAGGATTTGGACCAGCGGTTGTGGCAGGTTATAGTGCAGCACAGCGACTTGATAGTATTATTATGTTACCAGCACATGCATTGGGTACAGCGGTAAATAGCATGGCAGGACAAAATATTGGTGTTGGAAATTATAAACGTGTGCATCAAATCACGAAAGTTGCTGTTCTTTATAATTTTGTCATAATGTTCGCACTAGGGTTACTTACGATTCCATTAGCTAAATATGGCATTAGCTTATTTGTCCAAGAAGTGGATGCAGCTTCTTTCGGTACTACATTTATTCAAATTGTCGCATTATGTTATCCGTTTTTAGGTATTAATTTTGTTTTAAACGGTATTGTACGAGCATCTGGTGCGATGTATCAAGTACTCTTTCTGAACATTATTTCCTTTTGGGTGCTCCGTTATCCGTTGTCTGCCTTTTGTGCCAAACTGTTCGGGGAAGCAGGTATCGCTATTGGGATTGGCAGTAGTTTCGTAATTAGTAGTATTTTGGCTTACATGTATTTTCGGTTTGGGAAATGGCGAGAGAAAGAGTTGGGGGTTTGATTTTCAGAGGTGGATTGTTCCTTCAATGTGATAAGTACCACAAACATCTGCAGAGCAAAAAAACTCTCAACTTTCCTCGCTATTAGACTTACTAAACATAAATACGATGACGTTCACAATCAATATAATCAATAGAATTAGTATGTCTAAACTATAGATGGAGAACAAGTTCTTGCCATCAGTTACTACACTGTAAACTCTTATCAAAATGGTTAAAGAAATAGCTATAAAAAATAGTATGGAATATTTTTTAGGTAATTTTCTATTCACTCTTACCTTCCTCCTGTCCACATATTGTAATCGTAATTAATTACTATTTTAACATTAAAAGCCAAATATAAGAGTGCTTTTAATAAAAAAGTAGTACCTTGTTAAGTGATATTCACAATTTTAGTTGGTGGCCTGGGAGATATAAGTGTAAGCCGAAACAATATGCTGTTCTATAAATCATAAGTAAGCTCGGCTATCCAGATTCATATAGTTTCTCCAAAGTATTTAATAAATTTTACAACATACCACCGTCTAAGTTTGTTAATTAAAGATGGTTGGATGTAAAAGTAAATATTGTTATGACTTGACATAATTTTCTGACAAAGGTAACATCGAAGATAATTCAAATAGATGCACTAGGGGTGTTTTTTAACTGAGATGAGTGTGTACTCAAACCCTTTGAACCTGAACTAGTTAGAACTAGCGTAGGAAAGTGTTAACTATAATACATACATAAAGTACACGTGTGCTTTGTTTTTTGATATGTCATTATTTGTTTATGCGCAACTTTCCTACGGGTCTGTTGTGCATTTTTTGATGCAAAAAAATAGAGGAGTTGTCAAAATGTCTAGAACAGTATTAGTAACAGGTGGTAGTCGAGGTTTAGGAAAAGTAATTGTACAAACATTGTTGCAGCAAGGATTCCAAGTTGTTGTTAATTACAACAAAAGTAAAGAGGCTGCGTTGGCGCTTGTAGCGGAGGCAGTGGAAGGAACAGCCATTGCACTTCAAGCAGATGTAACGAATAGAGAAGAAGTGAATCAACTGGTAGAGAAGGCAACAGCGTATTTTGGCCAAATAGATGTTGTTGTAAACAATGCACTAGTAGACTTCAAATTTGACCCAACACAACAAAAGCCTTTTGCAGAGCTAGATTGGGAGGATTACCAAAAGCAGCTAGATGGGACTCTAAAGGCGGCATTTCATACATGTCAAAGTGTAATTCCACAATTTATCGAACGAAAAAAAGGAACAATCATTAATATTGGAACGAATTTATATCAAAATCCAGTTGTCCCATATCATGAATATACGACGGCAAAAGCTGGATTGATAGGTTTTACGCGAAATATCGCTGCAGAACTAGGTACTTTCGGAATAAAAGCAAATGTAGTTTCAGGTGGTCTATTGAAAACAACAGATGCAAGTGCTGTTACAACGCCTGAAGTATTTGACTTGATTGCACAATCCACTCCATTGAAAAAAGTAACGACACCTCAAGATGTAGCCAATATGGTCGCTTTTTTAGCTTCAGAAAATGCAGATGGAATTACAGGGCAGAATATTACAGTCGACGGCGGATTGACAATGAATTAATAGAAAAAATGATAGATTTTGAGGTGTTCTATAAATGGAAAGAAACGAAAGGAAGCAACTTCATTTAGGTGTGTTACTATATGGAACGGGCCATCATCAAGCGGCATGGCTGTTGCCTGATTCAAGTGTAGAACGGATTGGTGATATCACGTATTACCAATCCTTAGCACAGTTAGCAGAGAAAGGGCTCTTTGATGCTGTATTCTTTGCTGACAACCAATCATTCGCGGCTAATCATCCTAATATGATGCCAGCATTTTGGTTTGATCCACTCATTAATTTAACAGCAATTGCACAAGTGACCAAACATATTGGATTGGTCTCTACGATTTCTAGTACGTTTTCCAATCCTTACACAGCTGCACGACAACTATTAAGTTTGGATCATATAACAAAAGGACGTGTTGGTTGGAATCTCGTTACATCTATGACAGATTTAGAGGCACAAAACCATAGTATGAAAGAACTCCCACCACATGCGAAACGTTATGAGAAGGCAGAAGAGTTCGCTGAAGTAATGAATAAGCTGTTTGAGTCTTGGGACAAAAACGCATTTTTACACAATCGTTCCGAAAGAAAGTTAATCGATGCATCTAGCATTCAACCTTTTCATCATGATGGGCATTACTTTCAAGTACAAGGACCTTCCACCACACCAAAGAGCCCACAAGGTAAACCGGTAGCTATGCAAGCAGGCGCTTCGAAACAAGGTATTGCTCTAGCTGTCAACTATGCAGATGCCGTATATTCCGTTTCTTGGAACATAAAGCAAGCAAAGAGGTTCAGGAAAAAGTTAGATGACCAAATGAATCAAACACTCTCTACCCATCGACATATTAAAATATTTCCTGGATTAGTTACATATGTTGGACGAACCTACGAGGAAGCTTTAGCGAAAAAAAGAGCTTTAGATGAGTTGTTACCTATTGAAACGGCTTTAAAACAACTGAGTTTTTTTGTTCAACAAGACTGTTCCAATTGGGAATTAGATCAAAAAGTACCACCACTACCTCCAGTTGAAGCATTTACTGGTCCTGTTGGTCGTTATGAAACAATTCTCGAGATTATACATGATACGAATCCGACTGTAAGGGAATTATTAGGATATCTAAATGCAGGAGGTGGACATTTCACTATCGTAGGCACACCAACAGATATTGTGAATCAGATGGAAGAATGGTTGGACGCAGGTGTAGCGGATGGATTTAATTTGATGCCACCTACATTGCCTGGTAGTTTAGAAGATTTTGTTGCATTAGTTGTTCCAGAATTGCAAAGAAGAGGTATTTTCAGAACAGAATATACAGGAAATACTTTTCGCGAGCATTTAGATTTAACAACTGTGTAACTTTTTTAAATTTCCTCTTGAAAGTGACCTTACGTCATTTTGTATACTATACTTAATACAAAGATGGGAGTGTCGCTTTTGTTAACAATTAAGGAAGTTACTAAGCAAACAGGTATCACTGTTCGGACAATGCGCTACTATGACCAAATCGACTTGCTACCACCAGCAGGTAAGACAGAAGGTGGGCATAGGTTATATGGAGAAAAAGAGTTAAAAAAGCTACAAGAAATTCAGTTTCTCAAGTCACTTGGCTTCACATTAGAGGAAATCAAAGAGATGTTAGCAGATACAGAGCATGATTGGTTTACAGGATTGAAGAAACAATTAGGCTATGTCAGAAACGAAAAAAAGAGAATCATAGAAATGGAAAAAACGATTCAAGGATTACTGAATGAAGTCATGTTAAATGGAAAGATTGATTTACCATCTGTCCAAAAATTGATTCAATTATACCAACAAAATGCAGATAAAAAAGAAGTGTATAGAGAAGAAATGTTTGATGACAATGACCAAGAGTTATTGGATATGTTGCCAAATATGAACAGCGGAGATCCGGACACATTGGAGTGGATTGCTTTATTAGGCCGATTAAAAAAGGAGATGTCGAAAGGGCCGTCTTCTCCGGAAATCCAACGTATTGTCAAACGGATGTTGGAAAAGGAACAAGAGACATATGGGAATGAGACAGATTTTGGTGAAAAAGTATGGGAAATTAGAAAATCACCTGAGAAATCGGAACGTGCGGGCTTTTATCCGATTGAGCCAGAAGTCACTGAATTTTTAGAAGTTGCGTTTCATATATTTATGGAAAACGAAAAAGGCCAGGAGGAAGAGAAATGAATCTTATCGCATGGATTATTATTATTTGTGAAATCAGCTTCTGGCTTGTGATTCTTCTAGGATTGTTTACTAGATACATTTGGAAAAAGCCAATGCTAGGTTTATTTATCCTGGCATTAACACCAATTATTGATTTAATGCTGTTAGTTTTTACAGGATACGATTTAGCACAAGGCGCGACAGCAACGATGGCACATGGATTAGCAGCGGTGTATATCGGTGTCTCCATCGTTTTCGGAAAAAGTATGATTCAATGGGCAGATGAGCGTTTTCGTTATTATGTGACAAAAGAAGGCCCGAAGCCAGTGAAGTTAGTTGGACGGGAATATGCATTTCATTACTTGAAAGGGTGGGGGAAGCACGTTTTCTCTTATGTAATCGGAGCGGGGATTTTGGCCTTTGTCATCTTTTTTATTAATGATGCGACGAAGACAGAAGCAATGTCTGGGATGATACGATTGTGGACACTCATAGTAGGAGTTGATTTGATTATAGCTATTTCCTATTTTATTTGGCCACGAGGGGTAAAGGCTTAAAGGATAGTTTTGGCCCCACTTCGTTTTTGTTGGAAGTGGGGGTGGTTATTCTTTTAACGTGACTTTTTACTATACTTTTACAAGAAAAAAGATGAGTCTCTTCATGTGTAAATTGTTCAATCCCTACATATTTTTACTTTGCTGGAGAAGTTTCGATTCTCCTGTCCGTTCCCACTCTTCTACTGTTTCATATGCCTTTTCAGGAGAATAACCTTTCCCTACAAGAACTCCCATTAGTATAAACTCTTGAAGTATATGTGTAGCATTTATACCTCTTTTAACATCTTCTAGCCCCTCATCAACTAAAAATTCCGTATACTTTACCCATTCATCCCGGGTCTTACCAAAGACATGTTTATTTCCATGCCCTTCTTCTGCAAGTATTGCATCTGCTTTGGTAAAGTGAACCGTTCCAAATGGATGATTAGGCGGGGCATAAATGGAATATAGTTCGAGAGGAGTATTACCAGTATTGATTAAATTATGCCATGTTCCAGCAGGGATCTTGATTGCAGAATCATCATAAAGTTTTTATATTTTTAAAAAAGTAACATTTCCTCTAACAGATCCTCTAACAGAAGGAAAAGACGTGCACGGTAACCTACACCTATCGCATAAACTATAGTGAAAATGAACGAGAAGGAGAACACCAATGAATTTTTATCTAGAAGATAATCATCGTCAATGGAATGATTATGGAGCTAAAGCGGCATTAAATGCTACCTCTCTCACACTTCCTCAAATGTTAATATTTGCTCTTCAAGATGAATACCTTGCACAAGCAAGATATGATACTATATTAAGGACTTTTGGAGATATTCGTACTTTTTCCCAAATAAAACAAGCAGAACAGAGACATATACAGGCATTATTACCACTTTTCGAACAGTATCAAGTGCCTTTACCCGAAAATATATCGATGAATTTTGTGATCACGCCACAAAGTATAAAAGAAGCATTTAGGGTTGGGGTTCAAGGAGAGATAGAGAATATATCTATGTATGAAAAGTTTTTAACATACGTTATTCCGGCAGATGTGAGGTTTGTATTCCAACAACTTCGCAATGCTTCTTTGAATCATCTTGAAGCGTTTGAAAGAGGGCTCGCTAGAAATTAATGTTGTACAAAATGAGAGTATAATAAGAATACTTATTTTCCTATTATACTCTGGTTTTTTTTAAGCGAAATGAAACGGTTTATTGCATCGCTCTTCAATAAGTTATAATCCTACAAATAATCAATATAATGAATATATTATTCGCTTGCAATTCGAATTCTATCTTCGAATGCTTTTGTTGATTATGGCAAAAATCCATATAAGGATATTTTTATTTCATCGACTTTTGTACTTTCTCACAGGTAAATGAATAATGTAAAGTTAGTGAATCACTTTCAACTTTTGGATAGCCACCATTTTCATAACATCTATCACTAGCAAGTCTAAGTTCTTTGTTGTTTAAATAGGATTGGGTAGCAATGAAAAAGGTTATTGTTACGAAAATTAACACACCTAAGGCGATACTTATTTTTGTTCGTATATTCATTTCATCTCCTCCGCTTCTTTTCTGGAATTCCTTTAATGTCAAGTGTTATGCGCAACACTTTTAATAAATCGTCCCCTTAAACTTCTCCGGTTTCTTCGCATAACTTTCCAGAATAAATCCACATTCAATGCAAATAATGTGTTCGATATCCGATCCAAAGCTCATCTTATTATCTGGATATAATACTGCATAGCCTCTTTGTTTGCCTTTACCTAATTCTTTGCCTCCGCATTTAGGGCATTCTGTCACATTTGTAGGATGCATCATTTGAAAACCAACCTCCATTTTCAGTTATGTTCTTGGTATGTATACGAATGGATGAGAAATTCGTTTCATATTGTTGTGTTTCGTGTGGATAATATGTAGATAATCCCTGACAAAGTTTACTCGTTCATTAACCGTATAGTCACCCTCTATTCTTAATACTGGACAAGATAAAGCCGCCATCCATTGTTCATGAAGGGCTTTGCTTCTGACTTCTACACCGGCGTGATCATATAATGCGGCCCATTCCAAAAAGGTTTTTGATTGCTCGCACTTACTGCCACCAGTCAAGATTTCTTCTCCATATCGCTCTAATTCTCTCTGTTTTAATCTTTCCATTCTTAATTCTTGTGGAATCCATAAGAATACAACAAGGTCAAAATGCTCTTTATATTCATCTCCCCAACGACAGACTGCACCAGATAGAATCCAGTTATCTATGGATGTAATATCTTTTTCTAATAAAGCCTTTCTCTCCGTTATTGGTCTTGGAACAGTATATTTCGTTGTCCAATAGTAATCATCCGTGTCTAAATGTGGATAGTTTAGAACTTCAGATAATGCAGCACCAAGAGTAGAAGTTCCAGACCCAGAAGCTCCCATAATATGAATTCTAGTCAACATGTATCCTCCTGTTCCATAAATAAAAGTTAGATTAATAAAATAAAAGTTAGATTAATACTAAATGATGATTCTTGAGGTGTAAGTGTTTGTGTGGTGAAGTCAAGACAAGATATACTAATAGAAGTAATACTATAGGTAGTAAAAAGATATCGCCTTTATAAGAAAAAAACTATTTACGAAGCAACCATATCGTAATAAGTACAGTTGCTATAATCAGCCATGTCAGAACAATGACAGGGACTTTCACTTTGTTGTTTTCGATATATTTTGCAGCAACAATTTCAATGGAAATTCCCAATAGAAAAAGTGCAATCAGAATAACCCAATCGTTCATTTCAATTCCCCCATTTCCTTATTTGTTGATCTCATCTGTTAAAAAGTGAATGTTATGTTTGGTCCATGAATTTTTCTTTGAAAACAGGACTTAGCTCACTCCATACATCAAATTTATTGCCATCTAAGTCATAAAAGACAAAATTTCGTCCGGGATGGCCTCTGTCTTCTAACTCACCAACTCGCACGCCTTTCTCTAAAAATTCCTTGTGAATCTTTTCGAGTGCTTCCAATCCATTTACTTCAAAAGTGACAGAAGCCCATTCTTCTCCATGAATATCTACAAAATTAGAACTTTGTTGTGCATCTGATTGAACAAGAAATATACTCTGATTGGCAAGATTTATGATTGCTTTATCTTCATCTTGATAACTTAATTCTGCACCTAAATTGTGGATGTACCAGTCTGTAGCACGTTCCACATCCGTTACAGGAATATAGTTGGTACCGATGCGTAGCAATTTTTTGTTCATTAAATTTGCGTTCTTTTTCTTAGATTCTAAGAAGTAGCAAAGTAATGCTGTGATAAAACAGAGTAGTAGAATAATAGTAAACCCAAAGGCGAATATCATAGTTTCTAAGTGCGCATAGCTGTAACCACTATCGCTTTTAAATATGTAATGGACAAGAATAAAAAAGATAATGACACTGAGTGCAAGCACACTAAAGAAAATCTTAACATATCGTTTCATGACCATCCTCTTCTTATGTTATTGGAAGAATTATTAATACATATCTAGAAAACTGCCTCTTGGTAATTTTACCACAAAATTGCCAAATACCCCATAAAATTATGAATGAGTTCCAAAAATAGATAGGAGGTAATATACTAAAAAAGTAGTCCACTTACAGTTACAAGTGCTAGCACTGTATGTGTAAGTGGAGCTACTTATGCGTTATGGAAAAATATTACCGATTGTGACGATACGTCCATCTATATTATTTCTTAATCAACAATTGGTAAATTAGCGTCGTTTTTTAAGAATAATGGGATTCGTTCTAATGGAGCATCCACAGCTATCATTTGCCCACCTTGATACCTTTTCCTAGAATAAGGATCGACCCAATCTGCATGAGCTGGTAAATATACACGACGGTTTCTTTGTCCTTCTTTCAAGATAGGTGCTACTAATATATCAGGCCCAAACATGTATTGATCCTCAACATCCCATGCTGTCTGATCGTTTGGGAAATCATAGAATAATGGGCGCATTGGTGGGGTGCCTTTCTTATGTGCTTGTAGCATCAACTCTGAAATATAAGGGCGAAGACGCTCGCGCAGATGTAAAGACTCCTTAAATATTTCATAAGCTTCATCACCATAACTCCATACTTCATTCGCGGCACCGCTATGACATTGCCCACCGCCAGTAGTGCCTATTGGCTTTTGCATAGGCATTCTATCCCCATGCAAGCGGAATACAGGGCAAAACACACCGTATTGGAACCAGCGAATAATACATTCGCGGAAAGAAGGGTCATCAGGATTACCTCCATGGAAGCCACCAATATCAGTTGTCCACCAAGGAATACCTGCGATAGCCATATTTAAGCCTGCACGTACTTGATTATTTAGGACTTCAAAACTCGAATGTATGTCACCAGACCATGCTAGGGCGCCATAACGTTGGCTACCAGCCCACGCGCAACGAACGAGGTTAATAATATTTTCTTGCCCTTCTGCTTTCATTCCATCATAAAAAGTCTGGCTATATTTACTTGGATAGATATTCCCCACCTGTAAGCTAGAACCTAGATGATATCGATAAATATCATGATCATATACGGTGAATTCTGGTTCAGCCTCATCTAGCCAAAATACTTGAATACCTTTATCATAATAATTTTTCTTAATCTTTTTCCACAAAAAGTGACGTGCATCAGGATTTGTCGCATCAAAAATCGCGTTTTGCCCTAAGAATTGAAATTGTGTGCGTACACCACGATCTGATCGAACAAGGTATCCTTTTTCAATCATTTCTTGATAATTTTCGCTCTCTGTTTGTACCGTTGGCCATACAGAAATCATTAATTCAATCCCCATTGCTTTCAGTTCTTTTACCATTCCTTCTGGATCAGGCCAATACTGAGGATCAAACTTCCAATCTCCTTGATTTGTCCAGTGAAAGAAGTCAATGACAATCACCGAAATGGGAAGCTTCCTTCTTTTATACTCTCTAGCAATTTCTAGTAACTCATCCTGTGTTTGATATCTTAGTTTACATTGCCAGAAGCCCATCCCATAGTCAGGCATCATCGGTACGGTACCTGTAACAGAAGCATAGGATTCTTCGATTTCCGCTGGGTTATCTCCTGCTGTAATCCAATAATCCAATTGCTTTGTAGAAGGTGCTGTCCATTCCGTTACATTTAAGTTAAAGTTGACACGGCCTACTGCTGGATTATGCCAAAGCATACCATATCCCAAGCTAGACATTACAAATGGCACACTAGCTTGGCTATTTCTATGTGTTAGTTCTAACATGCAACCTTTAAGATTTAAAAAAGGTTGTTGGTATTGTCCCATTCCATAGAGTTTTTCTTTTGGATCTGATTCAAGACGCAGGGTTAGTTTATAATCACTGCTTCCTGGATGGGGAATTAATTCTCTGCCCCCATACTTTAATTGATAGGTATTTTCTGATTCTCTTAGTAATATCTTACCTTTTTCGTTATAAAAAGTGACTTGCCCATTGCTCTTCACTTCTGCTTTAATTTTGCCGTTTACAATTGTGGCAACATCTTCTTTTAATTGGATTTCTACCTGTATATCTTCCTTTGGCAAAAGCGCCCAATCCCAATCTTCAATTGCAGTGTAGGATGCTCTGACTCGTAGAGAATTCTCTCCCCATGGTTCAATCCATAATTTTTCTGAATCATATTCTCTGATTAGACAATTTCCATTTGTTTTGAACATAGTACGACTCTCCTCCTTAATATATGCCGATTTACTTTGCGACAAAAGGCATTGTATAATGGAATTATACGTATGATTTGGAGTAATAATCTACTTTGAATATTAAGAAAGACTCGTACAATATTACGATTTTGAGGAGATTAGCGATGTCCCTTATGTTATCGAAGAAAGAGCATACACAAATCCCTGATCAAACTTTTCCAATTAATATCTTTCACATTCATTACCCTGAGCCTCACATCATTCCACTTCATTGGCATGAACATTTAGAATGGATTATTATTGCAAATGGCTCTTTTCGTGTTCAAGTAGGATCGACATTTCAAGACTTAGTAAAAGGAGACCTCGTATTTGTCAATACCAAACAAATTCACTCTGCTTTTCCTAAATCTAGGGATAGTGAGCTATATGCGATTGTTTTTAATGATTCTTTAATTAGAAATCTCGGCTTAGACAATACGGAAAAGAAATATATATTGCCTTTACTCTCCAAGGATAGAGACATTCCCTCTTATTTTAAAGCGAATAGCCCTGAATCACTCCTAATTAAAGAGTGTTTGATGAATGTTATGCGTGATTATTTCGATAAGCCATTTGGTTATGAATTATTAGTGAAGGCAAGATTACTAGAGTCAATTGGCTATATTTTTCAGAAGGCGGGAGATACTTCTCTTCAAAAGCAAAATCAAGAGAAAGGTTCCATTGATCCAGTTCTCGTACATTTGAGTCATTCTTCCCATGAGCCATTATCCATAAAACAGGCAGCAAGTATGTGTTGCTTAAGCCCTAATTACTTTTGTTCTCTCTTCAAAAAGGCAACTGGAAAAACATTAACGGAATACATGAACATGCTAAGAATCCATGAAGCGGAGCATTTACTAAGGACGCGCAAGTATACCGTCCAGCAGGTCGCCTTTATGGTTGGCTATACAAACTTAACGTATTTTGGAAGAGTCTTCAAAAAACTAAAAAATGCTACGCCAAGTGAATATTTTAAAAATAATTAAAAAGAGGTCTGACTTCTGCTATAAACATTTGTCTATAGAGAGAATCAGACCCAATTGTAATTTTTTGAAGAACGTTGTAATCATAAATAATCGAACAGAAGCATGATTGCTATTCATTGTATGGTTAGTTATTAAGTGATCTCACATCAAGCAAACCGATTCTCTTTCTTCACAAACTTCACAAAAATAAACCGCACTAATGGACCCATAATAAGTAATTGCAATGGCAATGCAAGAATAAAATTTTTCGCGAAAATGGTACTGTATGCGACAGCGACTGATTGATCCCCAATACTGTGATGGAAGTAAGATAAAACTAACCCAAACATCGACATAAAAAATACCATGCCTATGATCATACTTGTAGACATACATAGAACAAATGCTACTTTATTAGATTGGGTAAATGGCAATGCTAGCGTGACTTTTTTGGCAAGTGGTCCGACAATGTATAAGTCTAACAATAATGCCACAACGAACCCGATTCCGACCTCGATGGCTATGTCCGCAAAAGTCAAGTGACCGATCCCTCCATTCATCCACATATTGTAAATAGACATAACTGCAACCATCCCACAGCACATGATGATTCCGAATTGTAAGCTTTCCTTTTTATTTGTTGGCAATCTCCTCATCCTTTCTCTTACACAAGAAATGAGTATAGCAGAATAATTTTTTCTTCATAAGTGAACATTTTGTGAACATTATTTGTGTATATTTTACTAAATGCAGCTTCCATATAAGATAGAATATGGTAAAATAGACACACTTATGTGTCTAGAATTAGGTGATGAATAGATGCGGATTAAGTAATATATGATGTTCTACTAGAAAACGTAATTATATATCAATGTCAGAATAGTAGTTACTAATATATGAAAAAATCATGTAACAGAATGTAAGAAACAGCCATACTTATCTATGGTTGTTACAAAAGAGATGCCTCTCTATTCTGATTTTTAGCATGAGGTAGCAATGGATTTTATTTTGAATACTTTGCATCTACATAATGTTCTTGTATAGAAAAAAGTAGTACAAGTCGAGATTATGAGACAATTTTATCCATTAGGTGTGCTAGCAATAATCAATAATACATATGCTATTTTAATTGGAGATCAAACATTTACGAAGAATTGAGTTTAGTTGTGGGGTATGCAACTACGCCTTCTCATAATATTTGCTAAATGAAAAAATGGTGATCAAATGTAAGGGGTGCAGCAAGTGAGTAAATATGAAGATAAATGGAAGTTTTCACCCATTCCTAATATAGAAGAATCAAACTTTAATCGTAGTTTAGAACGTTTCTTCGGAATGGGAGTGACAGGTTTAACAAGAGAGAATATACAAAACTCTCTAGATGGGCATTTACCAGGAAGTGAAGAACCAGTAATTGTGAAGATTTGTACTGGAGATATACGTGTACAGGATATTCCTGGCATAGATGATGTGAAAAAGAGAATTATGTGTCTAGAGGGTAGAAATAGTTATACAAGAGAAACCATTCATCATATGAAAAAACAATTAGATCAAGAAGTGGTACGCTACATATCCTTTGAAGATGTTCATACAAAAGGACTAACAGGAGCAAAAAATGGCCAGAGTAATTCTAAAACAGATACATGGGGAATTTATGCTTACAATAAAGGTGTGCACTTTGAAGAAGAAGACAAACAAGTAGAAGTTGTGCGAGGCGGTTCGCACGGTATTGGTAAAATCGCCTCAAATGCTGCATCCGATTTACATATCATGTATTTTGCTAATTGTGACGAAGATGGCGATCAGCATTTAGGTGGAACAGTGCAGTTAATTGAACACGAATATGAGCAAAAGGCCTATCGTTCATCAGGATATTTTACTGATATGAAGCAAGATGAAAGTAATAAAACAAAATTTTACCCATACGAAAATAATTTTCATGAAATATTTAGAAAAGATACCAGAGGATTAAAAATCATTATTCCTTATTTACGCAAAGAGTATGATGATGAAATAGAAATTATTAAGAGTATTTGTGACAGTTTCTTTATCTCTATTTTGAATAATAAGTTAGAAGTAAGAGTAAATGAAAAAGAGATTAACAAAGATACTGTCTTAGACTATATAAAAAGTGAAATGTATTATAATCAGTCGATCCAAGAAACAAAAAAGGTATTTACACCTTTATATGTCGATACATATAAAAATTGTGAACCAAGAAGGATTGTGGTGTCTAATATAGAGGATACCTATGCATTTGATTTGTACTTTCAATATGATGAACGGATTCCCAAAGGACGAGTAGCCATTGTTCGTACAGTTGGTATGAAAATAGAAGACTTCACTGTAAATGGCAATGCTACAAAACCGTTCAATGCTGTCTTGATAGGTGGACATAAAGAAGATGCATACTTGAAATCATTAGAAAATGAATCACATACCAAATTATCAAAGGAACAATTTAATGATCCTAAATTAAAACGCCAAGCAACTAGATTTATTAATAATCTCTCAAAAGAAATCACGAAAATTATTGATGAAGCAATTAGAGAACATAATGAAACTGATGGATTTATGGACACAGAAGATATTCTGTATGTTGTAGAGACCCAATTTAAGAAAGATCTAGAAAAAACAATGGAAACCGTTCGAGTAAATAATGGCAAGACATTAGTCAAATCTTCGGGAAAGAAATCAAAAAAAGAAAAGCGCGATGGAAACCCGAATGCAAAGACGAAACCAGCCGATGAGAACAAGCAAAAGAAGAAAAGAGACCCACTTAAGTGGCAAAAAGTAAACACGGAAAAAGGAAATGTCGATAAAGAAAGATATAGTGCACATCCAGAAATGGTAGAAAGAATTATTTTACGTGATAAAGAGATCATTCAGTTTTATTTTACGAAAAGTAAACAAATAAAAGATGCGACAACATGTGATATAGTCATCGCAGTAATTGATGGAATGGGAGTGGAGTATAATGACGAATTTCGTATTAACCAAAGTTACCACACTATCTATGATCGACAGATAAATAAAATCTGTGAGTCTAGTAAAAATAAAATAAAAAATGTTGCAATTAGAAATGGTATGGCACAACTAGAATGTACGTTAAATCCAACAATCAATCGATCTCTAAAATTTATCTATTATGTGGAGGTGTGATAGATGATTTATAAAAAAGACGCAAACTTCCCATACCCTGTATTATCAGGAAGAACAAATAGTTATACGGAAAATCATTTCGAACTAGATGTGAATGTAAATGAAAATGTAGATTATTACTATATAACCATTTCATACGAGATTGAATCTGCTTTTATAAATAACCTTATACGAAATAAAAAAGCAGAACTGATTCTAATCATTCAATCAAAGGACAACAAATTTTATCGATTAGCACAAGGCCAAGAAATGGTTAAAATTCACAAATCACGCTTATCATTAGGCAATCGTACTTCTATTCAATTACACATACAAGCGAAAGAACAAATTCCTTTTGCACTAAATGAAGATTTAAATGACTTCTATCAACAATTTAAAGAAGAAATTCAAGTACCTAAATTTGGATTGCTAGGATACTCGAACGTGGTCATATTTGATGGAAGTATGAAAAAACCGTATGACATTTTTGAAAAACGACTAGATGAACATTTAAAATCAGATATTAAAATAGAGCTTGGACAAGAAACAATAATTATTCATTATAAAAAAGAAGCGTATCAATTTAATCATCTTTCCAATAGTAAAATATTGAATAATCCATATATCTATGCAGGACTGACAAAGGCATTGCACACGTTTATTGTGAATAATAGTGTGGATGGAGATGTGGATATCGATGAGATAGAGGAACCAAGTGGGGCATTAGATTTGAAATTATACCATTTAATGAAATCCAAAAAGGTGACAGAATTGAATTTTGATAATGTGGATGAAGTCATTTATTCGATTTCTGATCGAATTATCGAGAAGTATACGACAACATTAGGGGAGATGGTCTCTCATGGAAATTAAATTGCTAGAAAAAGGATACAAAGCAAATGATAAGTTATATGAGGATTTCGTAAAAAATAAGCTAAATGATAAAGAAGAATATTTTTCAAAGGAAACCGTTTATCTGAGAGAAGCACCAGATTTCCCTATTTATATGGGAAGAGGCAGTGAAGTACAGAAAAAGCGGGATTTTTTGGAAGCATTTCGCATTATTTCTGAATCATATTTAGATATCGACCGAGAAATCCTACTTGATGAGCGTTTCTGGCATAGTTTATTGTTAACAAAAAAACGTGATTATATTATCGACAAATATCCAGTTGTACTAGATAACAAGAGTAAGTTTCATAATGTTGTTCTGAAAAAATTTGATTGGGAGAATTATATTTACAAGAGCATACTTGCTGCACAATATATTCATGATACTATTACTAGTGAAGAGGACAAAGTTAGGTATTATGAACAGATTGTTGATAATTTAGATGTGTATAATTATATTATTAAATCTGAGATATTCCGTAACGATCTGTTTCTTATTCACATTTTAGATATTATTGAGGAATTGAATTTATCACAGATATTAAAGGCACAGATAAAAGGGCGAGAGGACCTCGGAGATGACGAGCGTTATGGAAGAAGAGTAATCTTTGAATTTAACAAAAGTTATCCTATTGTCTTATCACCAATGCTAGAGAAGGAAGAATTAAAGAAATTATTCGTGGAGTATTTAGGATACTATTATAAAGGAATGATTAATGTCGAAGAGAATACTTCTGTAGAGGAAAATGCATTTGCTTAACAAATGCGCAACATTTTTCGACAATTTCCATTATCTGATGATTGACAGATTTCCTCTATCTTGAGATAATATATGCAAATGAATATTGGTACCTTTAATTCAGTCCAGTGAGGCTGACAAGGATAACGGATTTGGAAAATGGACGACTTATGTGCGCAAACTGTGCATATAGGTAGTTGATTTCCATGAGCTTCTTGTCAGTCGGACGAGGAGCTTTTTTTGTGGATAAAATTAGTGAGTTGATATGGCAACATCCAGCTCCAGCACCCAGAAACTAGGAGGCTTTGCAAACTGCCCTATGATAAGTTTCGCTACCAATCAGTCAGAGTTTACAACTCTAACTGATTGAAGTCTCACTTTATCTTAGTTGGTTCACTCCAGTCTCTACGTTTCTAAACGGGCGTTTTTCGCTTTTGAAGAGTCCCTCGTTCGGCACGGTACCAGTAACAAGACAAGGGGGAAATATAAATGGATAAAGAATTTTCATTACAAGCTGTACCACAATCCCACAGAGCTGGGTTTCTAAAAATGTTTGTTGTTATGTTAGGTCTGACTTTCTTCTCTGCTAGTATGTTATCAGGTGGGGAACTTGGACTTGGCCTTACAATGAAAGAATTTATTTGGATGGTGTTATTAGGGAATTTAATTTTAGGCTTGTATACGAGTGGATTAGCATTCATTGCAGCAAAGACAGGCTTGTCGACACATTTACTTGCACGTTATGCATTTGGTGAAAAGGGATCTTATTTAGCATCCTTTCTATTAGGAGCAACACAAGTTGGTTGGTTCGGAGTAGGACTTGCGATGTTTGCAGTACCTGTTCACAAAGTTACAGGAATCGATATGTGGATACTTATCGTTGTATCCGGTGTGGTGATGACAGCGAGTGCCTTTTTCGGAATGAAAGCATTAGCGATTTTGAGCTTTATTGCAGTACCAGCGATTGCGATACTAGGGAGTATTTCTGTAGGAATTGCAGTAGAAGATTTAGGTGGAATCGGTGAGTTGTTTGCATACGAACCAGAAGCAACCATCGGACTTGCAGCAGCCTTAACGATTTGTGTTGGGTCATTCGCGAGTGCAGGTACATTGACACCTGACTTTGTTCGATTTGCGAACACAAAGAAGACAGCTGTAATTACAACATTGATCGCATTCTTTATCGGAAACTCATTAATGTTCTTATTCGGAGCTGTAGGAGCAATCTCTACAGGACTTGGAGATATTTCAGAAGTGATGTTCGTACAAGGATTAATTATTCCAGCGATTATCGTGTTAGGGTTAAATATTTGGACAACAAATGACAATGCGTTATATGCATCAGGACTAGGTTTTTCCAACATTACGAAAATTAAGAAAAGTAAATTGGTTATTTTCAATGGTATTATCGGGACAATCTTTGCAATGTGGTTGTATAATAACTTTGTAGGATGGTTAACATTGCTTGGTGGTGCATTACCTCCAATTGGTGCAATCTTGCTAGCAGACTTCTTTATTTTAAATAAAGGTCGTTACAAGAAACTAGAGGAGATGACATTCCAAACCGTTCGCTGGCCAGCAATTATTGCATGGGTAGGTGGATTTGCATCAGCACAGTGGTTACCAGGAATTCCGCCACTAAATGGAATTATTAGTGCAGTCATCATCTTTGTTGTATTGGTATTAGTGACAGAGAGAGCGGCAAGCACGAATAAGAAGGTGGCAATAGAAAAAGGAGCGTAATTGATGATTATTCAAAATGCAGCATTGCCAAAACAGGAAGGTCTATGGAATATTCATATAGAAAACGGGAAATTCTCAAAAATAGAAGCGGCAAAACCGGTAGAAGGTGCAATAGATGTACAAGGAAAGCTTGTGAGTGCACCATTTATTGAGCCACATATCCATTTGGACACAACATTAACTGCAGGTGAGCCGAAATGGAATGAAAGTGGTACATTATTTGAAGGAATCTCGACATGGGCAGAACGTAAGAAATCATTGACAGTAGAAGATGTGAAATTAAGAGCAACAAAAGCATTGAAATGGCAAATTGCTCAAGGTATTCAGCATGTTAGAACACATGTGGATGTATGTGATCCATCTTTAACAGCAATGAAGGCATTGTTGGAAGTAAAAGAAGAGATGAAGGATTATGTTGATTTGCAATTAGTTGCATTTCCGCAAGATGGCTATTTATCTTTCCCTAATGGAGTGGAATTAGTAGAAGAAGCATTAAAAATGGGTGCAGACGTTGTTGGTGGAATTCCACACTTTGAATTCACGCGTGAAGATGGCGTCGAATCGATGAAGATTGCTTTTGATTTAGCAGAGAAATATGATCGTCTTGTAGATATTCACTGTGATGAAATTGATGATGAACAATCGAGATTTGTTGAAGTGGTCGCAGCTGAAGCGTACAAGCGTGGACTTGGAAGTAAAGTAACAGCAAGTCATACAACGGCAATGCATTCTTATAATGGTGCATATGTATCGAAATTGATGAAGCTATTAGGTTTAGCGAAGATTAATTTTGTTGCGAACCCGTTAGTAAATATACATTTACAAGGAAGATTTGATGATTATCCAAAACGTCGTGGAATTACACGAGTAAAAGAATTATCAGAAGCTGGCATCAATGTGAGCTTTGGTCATGATGATATCTTTGACCCATGGTATCCACTAGGTACTGGTAATATGTTACAAGTTCTTCATATGGGTATCCATGTCACACAATTAATGGGCTATCACCAAATCAATGAATCGTTTGATTTTATTACAGAGAATAGTGCCGTAACATTGAATATTCAAGACAACTACGGAATTGAAGAAGGCAAGCCTGCTAACTTTATTATTTTGAATGCAACCAATCGTTATGATGCGATTCGTAAGCAAGCAGAAGTGCTAGCATCTTACCGTAATGGTGTGAAGATTGCCGAGACAAAGCCGAAAGAAGCATCTGTGTATTTAAAAGAAGAAATGAAAATAGATTTTGAGAGATAAATGAGAGAACTTGCTACTTTTTAGTGGCGAGTTTTTCTTTATGAAGGATGAAAAGTGTGTGAATAGAGCAAAAGTAGCTCTGTTCACACACCTATCTCATCTTAAGCTTTTTGCTCGATATGAAATGTCGATGTTACATTTACTGTATTTTCGATTGTATCACCAACAGGGCAATGCGCTTCTAAGAATGCAATGAATGCTTCTACTTTTTCAGCAGGTGCGTCTGTATCAGTCGTATACGTAACACGGATATCGGAATAACCTGCCCGCACATCTGCTTTGTCAAAGAAGCCATCTAAATTAATATCGCCTTCTAGCTGCACTTGAAAATCACGCAGGTCAATGTCGAATTTCTTTGCATAGGTACGTGCAACGATAGACTGGCATGCGCCTAATGCAGATAACAATAATTCGACTGGGTTCATTGCTTCATCTGTACCACCTAGTGATTTTGGTTCATCGACTAACACAGAATGATTTCTTGCAGTAGCTTCTACTAGATATTTTTCCTTTAGTTGTGCTGTTGCTTTAAATGTTTGGATGGTCATTGTATACTCTCCCTTTGTTTTATCATACGAAACAACCCCTTCTCAAAAAAGATGAGAAGGGGCTAATTGCTTTTTGCCGTGTCTTCTCATCTTTAGCAAATACTTGCTTCTGAAATTGGCACCTTACTTTTAGTGAAAAGCGGTTGCTGAGAGTTCTTAGGGTCAGTCCCTCCCTCTCTCGAGATGAGTCATGTACAAATCTATTATTGTATGAATTTTCAGATAATATACCACGACTATAAAGGCCTGTCAATACGTAAAAATATGTTATACTTCTATAGTTACGCAAAAATAGTGTATAGTAAGTAATGGATAGAGGAAGTAGGAGGAAAAGAAATTGCATGAACAGAGAGAATTTATTCCATTAGACAAAGAACAGACTCCTATGGATACCCCGAAACGAACCATATGGATACAAGCACTCAAGGTTGCATTTCCCCATACCATTCCGATTTTAGCAGGGTTTACCTTTTTAGGAATTGCATATGGGATTTTTATGCATTCATTAGGGTTTCATGCAATGTATCCATTTATAATTAGTATGGTGGTATTTGCAGGATCCATGGAATTTATTACAGCCAATTTGTTGCTTGGTGCATTTAATCCGGTGTATGCTTTTTTCCTTACAATAATGGTGAATGCACGTCATTTATTTTATGGCATTTCTTTACTAGATACATATAAAGGCATTGGCAAGAAGAAATGGTACATGATTTTTGGGCTTTGTGATGAGTCCTTTGCGATTAACCAATCTATTGATGTGCCAAAAAATGTAGATAAAGGCTTAGTCATGTTTTTCGTGACAATATTGAACCAAATCTATTGGGTCGTTGGTGCGACGATTGGTGGAGTCTTCGGATATTTGATTACATTTAATACAGAAGGTCTAGAATTTGTCATGACAGCATTGTTTGTCGTGATTTTTATAGAACAATGGATGAAAGAAGACAGGCATGTGAGCTCCCTTGTTGGGATTGCTGCATCTGTCGTGTGTCTTCTTCTTTTTGGTAAGGGCGCATTTATCATTCCAGCAATGATTGCCATTTTAGGAATACTTACATTAGCTAGAAAGCCATTAGAGAAAGGGAGGGTCTCCGTACAATGACAATGAGTATAGGTCAACAAATCATGATCGTTGCAATGGTTGTACTTGGTACAATGGTAACGAGATTTCTCCCATTTCTTGTCTTTCCTCAAGGGAAACCAACACCGAAATACATCCAATACCTTGGGAAAGTCCTGCCTGCTGCGGTAATCGGGCTTTTGGTTGTGTATTCATTGAAAGATATCCATGTATTCAAAGGGAGCCATGGCATACCAGAATTGATCGGCGTAGCTGTTGTTGTTTTACTACATGTGTGGAAAAAGCAGATGTTCTTATCAATTGCTGGTGGGACAATTGTGTACATGGTATTGGTACAGACTATTTTTTGACGTAAATATATGTGTGAATGGAGTGTTATGATGTCAGTAGGAAGAAATGATTCATGCCCTTGTGGTAGTGGTAAAAAATATAAGAAATGTTGTATGAAAAAAGAGACCGTTGTGCAATTAAAAGGGTTGAGAGAAGAGAAGTTTTATCAACAAAAAGAAGCACTAGTAGTACAAATTAGAGATTTCCTTTATACCCAATTGCCAACAAGTAAGTTCATACCGTTAGAATCTCAATTTAAGAAAAGAACGAATCATCAATTAGAAACGAGTGCGTATCCAACATTCACTCAATTTTGGCTAACTTTTTGCTATACATTTGATAATGGCATGCGTGGGATTGAATGGTTCCTAAAAGAGAAAGGGAATCGCCTTACACAAGAGGAAAGAGAAATGGCAGAGCAATGGGCACAATTAAAGCTCCAATTTGTAGAAGCAGTCGACCAAACCGAAGACTATACACTTTTTAAAGATTTGAATACAGAAGAAACATACAAAGTATCGAATGCACCTGAGAATTTGCCATCTAAATTTCCGTGGATGTCTACAATTGGTTTATTAGAGAAAATGGGTGATTTGTATTACTTTAATGGTGTGAGGGAAATTAAGAGTCCAAAAAGGATTGTTCGTGCCAAAAAATATGTAGATAAGCTTGTAGAGGAACATGGGCTGAGTCATGAGCAAGTAATGCGTGACTATTATCCAGAGATACTTCAAGCAACAGAGAGTACGTTAGAAGACGACGATATAAAAGAAACAGAAGTGACACACTACCGTCGTCAATATAAGTTACATGATGTTGAACGTGTCGAGAATTTCTTCTACAATAATGAATTATTTGAAATAGATGTGTGGGATGAAGAGAAGAAGCAATTAATATGGGTAAACTCGAAGAAAATATATACTGATAACATGTTGGATGAACAAGTTATTCTCATGAACTTACATGCACATATAGAAATCCGCGGCAATAAGTTACTTTTAGCTACATATGAAGAAGAGATTCCGCATACATTCTCTAAGAAAATAGCGAAATTAAATGATGCGATGGAACTTGAAAATGAAGAAGAAGAGACATTCTTATCGCCGTTAAATGTAAGTATCCAGCAGTCTGTTGTCAGATTAAGTAAAGAGACGCCGCACTATTTTGGATTATATGCGCAATTGAACAATCAAGAAGAGATAAATCAGCCAATCCCTGCATACAACAATCAATCACTACGAGAGTTAATGGCACAAGGGAAGACAGATGTAGTGGACGTCCATCTAAAAGATTCCGAATACAATATGTATCATCACGTCATGCGTACATTTGAGGAAGTGGATGTGACAGCAGACTTCAATACTGTGCGTAAAGAGTTAGGATTACCTTTGTCTCCATTTGTGACAGGAGGAGAGAAACGCTATAGTTCTGTTAGTGAGGTACCACTTGAGAAAGAACGCAAAACGGTTATATTAAGAAGTGATATTCCGATATACGAAGGATTGGGCTTCACTCCAGCGACAGTGGACGCATTTTATACAGCAGATATAGTTTCTTTCTATGTGGAGAAAACAAAAGGAAAATCCGCAGCAACAGAGAAAAAATATCGCACGAATCTGTATGATTTACGAGACTTATTAGAGGAAAAAGAGATAGAGAGTTGGGACGCATGTGACATGTCTTTTTGGAAAGCTATTTTCACAAAGGATATATTCGACATGTATGACCAATATATGAGCAAAACGCATTACAAAGAATTCACCTCAACAATCAAGGCATTGATTAAAGAATTAGCAAAAGAAGATAAAATAGCAGTGGAAAAAGAAATAATAGAACTTGTAAAACAATGTGAGAAGAAGTTTTTTGGGTAATGGTATAGAAGGAATGTGAGAAGGCTTGAGGAGAAGGGGGAACCGGTTTTCTCAAGCCTTTGTTTCAACTTATTTTCGTCATGATTCCTTGATCCATTTCATGTACGGTTTCGCAGAGTACTTCAATATCTTCTGCGTAGTGGGATGATAATATAATGGTTCGTCCGTCTTGTTTAAGCTTTTTGAATAGTTCACGCATTTCAAGTACGCCTTCTTTATCTAAACCATTCATGGGCTCATCCAAAATTAGCAGCTCTGGATTTTCCATAATTGCTTGAGCAATTGCTAAGCGATGACGCATTCCTAGAGAGAACTTATGTACATGCTTTTTACTAGAAGGATTAAGACCTACTATTGCAATGGCCTCTTTTATTTGAGTATCTGTTATTTTTTTCTTAATAGAACTAAGTAGCTTTAGGTTTTTAAATGCACTTAAATGATCGATAAATCCGGGTTCTTCTATAATGATACCAATATCTTGTGGTATGGTTGGTTTTACTTTTTTATTGTGTACATAAATCTCACCTTCATCTAATTTAAGAAATCCACAAATTGCTTTAAATAAAAGTGTTTTTCCTGATCCATTTCTCCCAATAATTCCATGAATTTTCCCTTTTTCAAAATTTACAGTAATATCTTTTAATGCAAGTGTATTTTTGAAGCGTTTGGTCGCATGGGATACTCTTACTATATATTCTGTCAATTTAATTTCCTCCAACTCTATTTGTTATATCTTGTTTATTAAATAAGGTAACCGCAATAATCCCCATAACAATAATTGAAGTAACCAATATCACAAAACAATACAATGGGGATGGAAGGGAAGTTTGTCCTGTAATATCTATATTCGATATACTCATCCAACTGAGTGGTGAGAAATAAAATATAGTATAGCCGAAAACTAAAAAACCAAGATAATTAGAAAAATAGGAAATACCAATAAAAATCCCACTTGCGACAATACCAGCCATGTTTCTGAACATAATATTAAAGCAAAATGTAGTCATTCCAATAAAAGTAGTGCCCATCCAAAAAAATAAAAATCCGATTAAAGTAGCGTAAATGGGTGTGATAGTATCAATAATTAACGGATTGAAGAAAATGGTGACATTATTTGATGCAAGAGAGACATCTCTAGCTAGAGAAACCATAATCGTATCCCATTCCATTTGAAACACAACACGTGGAAGTATTACAAGGATGCTACTACAAAAAATAAAGAACGTATAAATAAATGAGGAAAAAATGATATATACAATTTGACTAATAATCCAATTCATCCTACCTGTACGTATCATGACAAATGGTGAATGTCGATCTTGAAATGGAGCATCACAATAGAGTAAAACAGCAAAAAACGCAAATATTTGTAAGACAGGTGATGAAGTTAAATGGGAAAATAGCCATGGTGATATTCTATGTCCAACCTCTTCAGAAAACGCATACAAACCATATGAATGGTAGAGTAAGAAAACAAAAAGTAAGATAAAGATACTATATATTCTAGGATTGACACCCCATTTTCGAATAGTCATCGTTGAACAAAGGAAAATGTTTTGCATATTAAGCATGTAGCATCCTCCTTCTAATTTGTATGATGGATAAGACGGAAAGTATTGCTACAATAATGATAGAAGTAGTAAATTTGTACAGAATAGATTCTCCAGGTGTACCTGGGTTATATACTCCTTCAAAAATAGTTAGTGCTTTTGTATACATAGGTATATCTAATGTTGAAGTGAAACGATGAGAGAGATAATAGAAAACGACTGGTGCCGCAATTGTAACGAATTTATTCGGAATCATTGTAGATACAAAAAACGCAATTCCTGCAAATATAAAAGAACTGAGTGCCATATGTGTGTTGTAAAATATAAAATACAACACAGTTTGATCATGGTCGATAAAGTACATATATGGTTCAACTCCATAACTATTTAGATGGAAAGGAAGTCCGATAGATGCAAGGAGTTCAAATATGCTTAAACCGAAAAATGTAGCAAGGAAGGCAGATAGCACACTTGTTATTACCTTTGCTGTAGCATACGGATACATACCTGATCGAATAATCCAAGGATGAATTACTTTCTGCTCCCAATCAGTAGCAAAGGATATAGCAAAAGGAATGATTGGTAATGTGCCTAGTACAAGCATTAAATTACCATGTGTTCCACCTAACCCAATACTTAATAAACCCACTACATCCATAGTAGATGTATATGCTGGTAATACAGTTAAAAAGAGAATGCAGCATATTAATAATGTAACAATCATAAATTTTAGTGAAAATAGAGCTTGTTTCATGTTCGTCCATTGTAAGAAAAGATATCGTTTCATTGGCTCTCCCCAGTCTGTGTTAAGATATCACCTGTTATTGCATCAATGACAAAATAACTGTAATCAACATATTTCTCAGGTTTGCTATTAGGAGTATCGGGTGTTTCTGATTCTTTTACTAGTTGAAAAACCCATGCTGGAGTTAGTTTGTATGAATGGTTTTGTTCTATAGCAATATAAAATAATTCTGCTTTGTCCATTACAGTTCCCTTAGATAAGATAATCGAAGAATAATATTTTTCTGCAATATCTAGCGCTTCTGATAGATTAAGAATATCAACAGGGGCCTGACTGTCCACTATGGAGAAGTAATTAGTAACGCTTAATTGATGTATACCATTTGAATTATAAATCGCGTATACTTCTGTTTCAGTTGCCTCTTCTACATCTCTTGTCTTCTCTTGCCAAATAAAATTGATAAGCGGAATATTATCTATTTGTTGACGACTAATAAATAGGTAAGCTTCTTGATTGCTATTCCAATTGACATCTTTTAAATCTGTTTCTGTATCTAACTTGCGATACAAAGCCTCATGCTGTTTCATTGTTTCTGTATCTAATGCATAAACCAGTTCTGTTTGGATACCTTCTATACCAATGGAAGACAATACACTATCTATTTCTTTTTCAGCCTCTTTATATGGTTTGAAATCTAAATCCTGAAATGTAGCAAAATCTTTATTTTGATTATATTTATCTAATTGGGCATCTAATAATGGGGGACCTGCATGAATGGACGCTATCGTATAGTAATCAATCATATCATTAGTAGGTCTATGAATATAAAGAAACCCACCATTAACACCAGATTGCATGCCCATTGCTTCTCCGCCATCGTAGATAATTAGTGATTCTGTATCTGTTTGGAATTGATGTCCCATTGCATATATTTCATCATCTATAATTTCATTTTTGATTAGTAAATCAGTAACATCATTTACATCCAGTTCAATATAGTTTGCTTCATAGACTTTCACTTGATCTGGATAACTCACATCCTCTATGTTCACGTCCATTTTTAGATTACCTATAGATGGTGTAGAAGGCTGTACGTCATTACTACATGCTGCAAGAAATAATATTGAGATATAAAAAACAAAGTTAACTGTCTTCATTTTTAGACTCCTTTTTTGTGAGAAAATTTCAATAAATCACAACAATTTATATTAAATGGATATATAGTATAATTCGATAATAATTTACAATATCCTTTTTTTTTTGAAATTATTTGAAATAACAAAAAAGCTTGAGTGAAGAGGGGGAAAACCCGCTTTACTCAAGATTTTGTTTCATCTTCCCAAAACAGCTCATCCAATGTACGATCTAATGTTTTGCAAATGGCAATACATAATTGCAATGTGGGATTATATTTTCCTTGTTCAATTAATCCAATGGTTTGTCTTGTGACACCTACTCTTTTTGCGAGTTCTGCTTGAGAGAGATCATGCTCCACTCTTGCGACTTTTAATTTGATATTTTTCATCCTTCGTCATCCTCTAATTGTCTTTCAATTGCTTTGTCACTACTTTTCTTAGCAGCAGTATAGCCTACTAGAAGAATCACAACAAGCACAGGAACATAGAAAAGAAGAGTAGTAACAAAAGTCAGGAAAAAGTAATAAATAGATTGTCCTGTTGTATCGGCATAATTAATCGCACTATTCAAACCAAAGATAAGCCCCAAAATGACCCCTGTTACAATACCGAGTACTAGATTCTTTTTTATATAGCTAGATTTGCTATGCTGCTCCTCTAATTCTATATCTGATGAGAAAATCCCTTTTTGTGTAGAGCGAAAGGCAATATAAAAGCTTGCTGCGACAGTAATAATTAATTCCGTATAGATGATGTCGATGGAAATCCCATTTGTTATAAATTTGAACAAAATAGAAATGGTACATATTGCAGCAATAAGCAGATAGGTTTCACGATAAATCTTATTTTTCTCCGCTTCTACTCGTTCATCCAGATGTTTTTTCTTAAATAATTGCATGGCATACACGTCCTTTTATGTTTGTTATTGATTACATTATAAATTAAATACATGTCATAATGCAATATATATATAACAAAAGGTAAAATAAAAATTACTGTACCTTCATATGACGGTAATACAAGTCCCTTATAATACCACCTTTTTTTAGCTTCACTTTATCGTGAGAGTAACCGATATATGAAAGAGTATGAATGATTGGTTCTATTCCATATTTATTAAATAAACAATCAACTTATTAAGAAATCAGGTGACTAAAGAGATTAGAAACAAATTAAACAAATAACTACACATATGTTTGGCAATGAAGAATACAGTAGAATCAGCAATATGTACTAGGAAGTATTAAATAGGAATGGGAGTACTAAAATGAAAAAACTGTTTAATTTTAAAAGTATTAAAACAAAGATTATGTTTGGTTTTGGAATTGTTATTGCATTAGTTTTTACAATGAGTGTGTTGGTATATCTTTCTTTTGAAAGAATCAACAATGATACAAAAGAAATGGTGGAAGAACAACTTCCTTTATTGATATTAGATAAAGACCTTTCTTACAATATGGCGCAGAGTTCGTCATTGATACGCGGATATTTCCTATATAATGATGAAGATATAAAAAAACAATTTGAAGAAACTATCCAAAAAGGAAAGCAAATAGAAGAAGAATTGTTAGCGTTAGGGAATCAAGAGAAAATGAATGCTTTGTTCACCACAAAACATGAATGGGAATCCACACTGACAGATGCCATTACAGAATATGAATCTGGTAATCAAGAAGAAGCCTTGAATATATTACTGGAAGCGAAACAACTTACACAAAATATTGCAGATGAGATTGAAGCGTTAGCGAATGAAAAAACTTCCGATGTAATGGGAATCGCGAACAAAAGTGTCTATATAGGTAAAGCAATTATCATATTTATCTCCATTATCTCAAGTATCATTCTAATAATTGGTGTAATTATTGCGCTAGTCACATCTACTTCTATTACAAAGCCGGTATTAGCAGTGAGAAACCGAATGAATCAACTAGCAGATGGGGATATGAGCCAGCCGCCTTTAGAAACAAAAGCGCGAGATGAAGTAGCAGAACTAGTTATGTCAACAAACAAAATGAGTCAAAATAATCGTAATCTCTTAAATCGAATCGCGGAAGTGTCTGAAACGGTTTCGAGTCAAAGTGAGGAATTGACACAGGCAGCAAGTGAGGTAAAAGCTGGGACAGAACAAGTGGCAACCACGATGGAGGAACTAGCAACTGGAGCGGAGACACAGGCGAGTAGTGCAAGTGATTTGTCCACAATCATGGGTACATTTTCTGATAAAGTAGAACAAGCAAATGAAAATGGAGTAAGAATACAAGAAAATTCAGGACGAGTATTAGAAATGACGACAGTAGGAAGTCAATTAATGCATTCATCCACGGAACAGATGGCGAAGATAGATACGATTGTGAAAGACGCAGTGGATAAAATGCAAAATTTAGACAAACAATCACAGGAAATCTCCAAACTCGTTTCAGTAATTAAAGATGTAGCAGAACAAACAAACCTTTTAGCATTAAATGCTGCCATTGAATCAGCAAGAGCAGGAGAGCATGGCAAAGGATTTGCGGTAGTTGCAGATGAGGTAAGAAAATTGGCAGAGCAAGTAGCATTGTCTGTTAATGATATTACAGGAATTGTATCCAATATCCAAGTGGAGTCTAGTGTTGTTGCTGACTCATTAAAAGGGGGATATAATGAGGTGATACAAGGGACAGACCAAATTAAGACGACAAGTGAAACATTTAATGATATTAGTAGCGCTGTTTCCGAGATGGTATCAAGCGTGAAATATGTATCTGAAAGTCTCTCAGGAATTGCTTCAAGTAGCCGAGAGATGAATGAAAAGATAGAAGAAGTTGCTTCTGTTTCTGAAGAAGCTGCTGCTGGTGTAGAACAAACAGCTGCATCTGCGGAACAGGCGAGCGGTTCGATGGATGAAGTAGCGGATAGTTCAGAGCAACTTGCTAAATTAGCGGAAGAGTTAAATGATCTTGTAAGTAAATATAAAGTATAAATTATGTTGAAAGATGTCTGTTCAGATAAAAGTTTTTTTGACATCTCAAGTAGGTAGCATGTATAAACACATGTAAAATTAGGTCAATCACCATGACAATATACGGTGATTGACCTAAATGGATTAGGGACCTATTTTTCTAATTCTATAGTTTGCTCTTGTTATTGATTTGCCAATTCTAGAAATGCCTGCACATCTCTTTCCACTAATTCTATCCCATGTAGCCAGAATGCCTCTTCTGTAATATCCACACCCAAATGCTTCTCTGCTAAGTCTTCCACAGACATAGAGCCAGTGTCTTTTAATAAGGCGATATATTTATCTTCAAAACCTTCCGCGTGATCTAAATAATTCGCATAAATTCCCAAACTAAATAAATAGCCAAATGTATAAGGGAAGTTATAAAAAGGGACGTCATCAATAAAGAAATGTAGCTTACTACACCAGAAATGTGGATGGTAGCTTGCCAAACTATCGCCATATGCTTCTTTTTGTGCTGCTAACATCAACTCATTTAAACGAGAAGTAGACACAATGCCATTTGCTCTTTCTTTGTAAAATGCATCTTCAAATAAAAAACGAGCATGAATGTTCATAAACATCGCTGTAGCATTTTCTAATTTTGCATTTAATAGAGACAGTTTTTCTTCTGCTGTTGTCGCATGATTCACTGTAGCATTACCAATGATGGTCTCAGCGAATGTACTCGCAGTCTCGGCCACATTCATTGCATAGTGTTGGTTTAATGTAGGTAAATCTTTCATCACATCACTATGAAAAGCGTGACCTAATTCATGCGCCAATGTGCTAGTATCACTAGTCGTCTCAGTGAATGTCATAAAAATGCGTGATTCTTTCCATTCAGGCAAGCTAGTACAATAGCCTCCAGGGCGCTTATTTGGTCTATTTTCTGCTTCAACCCAACGATTTTCCAAAGCTTTTTTTGCAAAACTAGCTAATTTCGGACCGAATGTTGCGAAATTATTTATGATAAAATCACATGCTTCTTCGTAAGACATAGACTTGGATTCCTCTTTTGCGAAAGAAAGCGGTGCGTCTACATCTTGCCAACCTAACTTTTCTAAGCCTAATAATCTAGCCTTTGTCTCTAAAAATTGTAGGAAAGTTTTTTTCTTTTTGCTTACAGCTGACCACATTGCATCAAGTGTTTCCTTTTTCATTCTGTTTAGCTCAAGCGGTTCTTCTAAATGATTGGTGTACTCATGTTTACGTTGTAATGTGAGTCTATAGCCATTTAAGTGGTTCAATAAATCAGCAAAAATGGGTGCGTGTTTTTTCCAAGCGATTTCCCAGTTTTCAAAAAGTTGCTTTCTGATATCAGGATCTGGATCACCATACATTCGATTCATCGCTTGACCGATCGAAAGCTCTATAGTCTCTCCGTCTTTGTCTGTATATGGAATCGTCATAATCGAAACAACCGTATCGTATGTCGAACTCCATGCACTTAGGCCATCTTTGCTCAATTCGGCAATAAGTGTTTCTTCTTCGTCTGATAGCAGTCGTTTTCCATCTGTGCGAATTTCTTCTAATGCAAACATCACTTCTTTTAATCCATCTGTCTGGATTAATGGTTGCCAGGCCTCTTCAGGAATCGCTACAATCTTTTTGGTAAATGTATTAAATAATATCTGGACACTACTTGCAAGTTCCATTAATTGACCTTTTACTACATTGGCATGTTCATCATCCATATATGCATCATGACACATATTCACGAATGTACTAGCTTGTGATAATCCATTCGTAAATGTCTCTTGTGCCTGTAATATTTGGATGAATTGTTCGCTTGTTGGAGTCGCTTCTTGCCAATTCATGAGTAATGTATGGTATGTATCAACTTGTTGCTTTACCTCTGCAATTTTTGCTTGCAATGCTTCTGATTTCGTTCCACCAGGAAAGATGGAATCAAGGTCCCATGTTTGGTTGTATTTCATTTGAGATAGCTCCTTTCTTTATTGTCCATTTCATAAACTAATTGAAACGATAAAACAGCAATAAGTCAAGAAAACCTCATTGCTGTTTTATTTAAAATTAAGGGGTATCTTCACATTCCCCAATAAATGTCATCGGATTAATCATGCTTGAAAAGGTAGTAGAGAATGTATTCCCATGGAAATCTGTTGCATCAACTGTCCATAAGCCCATATTCATTGCGCCAATTGTTAATGTAATCGTTACTTCATAAATGCCATCAGGAAGGACATTTCCAGTAGCTCTAGCAGTCCCTCTGACACGTGCGAAAGTATTTCCTTCACATTCGATCTCGATTCTTCTACCTAAAATAAAATTAATCGTATCTCCACCGCTACCGAATGCCACATTGAAGTTATCTACAGCTGGGTTACACATTGGTGCAGCAACAAAACATTGTATTGCCGTAACGTTAATTGTACCGGACAATGTATCAGGTGTGTTATTTACTGTTATATTTACACTAGCTGGAGCAGCGCCACCTTCCACGCCAATTCTAAATTTACATGGACATTCTTCTTCAGGACATTCCACTTGTACCCTTACGACGCTTTCAAGAGTGTCGCCATTTACTGTCGCTGTAGCTATAATCGTTGTCGATAATAATGGCGTGCCTTCAGGTATTGTTAGAGTTGTGGAGAAAGTCCCATCAGCAGCGGTAATAGCAGGATTTGGTGAGAAAGTGCCTATATTAGGGAAATCATTAAATGCTACTTCTACTCCTGATACTGGTAACCCGTCGCAAAGTAATGTGCCGGTAATTTCGCCCTCACAAGTAATGAGTGGGGGCGCTGAGATCGTTAACTCACAATCCCGTTCACATAGGACACTTACCGTAATAGTTTCGCTTAATAGCTCTCCTTCCACAGTTGCAGAAGCAGTTATTTCTACATCTGTCAGAGGTGTACCAGGTGGGACAGAGATCCCTGAGAAATAGTTCCCGTTCAAACCAGTAAAGGTAGGATTTGGATTAAAAGTGACAATAGCTGGATTGGCTGATAGAGTTACTTCCACATCAGGGATGAATGTGTTACCACAACGAACACGTCCAGAAATCACATCACTACAATTTACGATTTCAGGACCAAATAGCAATAAAAGACAAGGTTCTTCTGCGCAACGAATTATGGTTGGTAAAGTGATAGATAGTTCTTCATCATTTGCGACGGTTGTTGCTGTAATAGTAATTTCAGTATCTTCTGTACCCTCATCGACTGTTGCGACAGTTTCAAAATGACCAGTTGCATCTGTAAATACTGGGTTAGGATTGAAAGATATAGCATCAGAAGTTGCAGAGAAGGTAACAGGTGCATTTGCAACAGGTTCCCCATTACAAGTTACTTGACCTGAGATGATATGTTCACATACGATAACAGCTGGTACGAACATCCCAATAGAACATACATCACATATAAATGGTGCTTGATCAGCTGTTTTTCGTATCGAAATATTCGTCTGGCTTGTAACCCAATCGTATACTTTTTCTGTTTGAATACACACATCTTCCGTTTGTTGTTGTCTAGATTGATTTTGTTGTGGATGAAGAATGGTTGTATTATCGATGTTTTCACATGAATTAGGTGGTATAGGATATGTGCATGCATTAGGAATAAATGTTTCTCTTGGCTGACAAAAATCAGCAGTGAGTTGAATGGTGATAGGATAAATAGCTTTTATATCTTGGCAAAAGTTTAGTGCGATGTCAACAGAGTCAAATTGTCCGTTCATACAGTGAATAGTAGCATCACATGAGAAACCTGTAATAGTACAAAGAATATCCGTTCCTTTTGGTGCGCATAACAGTACATGTTCAATTTTGCAGAATGGGATGGGTTCAGACACACATGTATCGATACCATTAGATACTTGAACTACAACATACCCAGATTTACGTAGTGTCACATTTTGTAAGGTGATTTGTGTGCCATTTTCAATCGTAAATGTGACGTCTTCTCTTTTTTCACTAGATATTTCTTCGCATAAAGTTGAATGGTGTGACAATGGATTGATTGGATTACCATATTCGTCCGTAATATGACAGCTTACAATCCCCCCATTGTCTAATAGCTCACATAACTCAGGATTCATTATTTACACCTACTTTTTTTATTATCCATAATAAGTTATGCAACCACCTATGAAATCGGGATAAAAAATACGCCTAATGTATAGATAAAATCCTTCATCTACCCATTAGACGTATTCCTATTGCTTTTATTCTCCTAAATCCACATTATGATACACTTGTTGCACATCTTCTAAATCTTCAAGTGCATCGATTAGTTTTTCAAATTGTTCGATGTCTTCTTCTGCTAATGCTACTTCATTTTGTGGGAGCATGGTCAATTCTGCTACAGTAAATTCCGTAATATCTTTTTCTTTCAATGCTTCTTGAACAGCATGGTATTGATCTGGTTCTGCATATACAATCACAGTGCCATCTTCTTCAATGACATCACGTACATCCACATCTTTTTCCATCAAAAGTTCAATCACTTCATCTGCTTCAATGCCTTCTATACCGAATACTGCTGTGTGGTCAAACATATAAGAACAAGAACCAGAAGTACCCATGTTCCCGCCGTTTTTATTAAATGCCGCACGTACATCTGCTGCTGTTCGATTCACGTTATTTGTTAATGTATCTACAATAAGCATCGATCCGCTTGGTCCGAAGCCTTCATATCGTAGTTCATCAAAATTCTCTTCATCGCCGCCTTTTGCTTTATCGATTGCACGGTCAATGATCGATTTAGGCACACTATATGTCTTGGCACGTTCTAGGACAATTTTTAATGCTTGATTTGATTCTGGGTTAGGCTCTCCTTGCTTCGCTGCCACATAAATTTCTCGACCAAATTTAGCATAAATACGACTAGTATTCTTGTCCTTTGCTGCTTTTTTGTCTTTAATATTATTCCATTTACGACCCATACTAACACTCTCTTTCGATTGACTTATTTGTTTCACTTCATTATACACCAATCTAATCTATGCGTGTAGTGATGTATATTATATAAAAAGGTATTTTTTTCAATTTAAAAAGGACCTGAAGCAATACGCTCTTCAGATCCTTTTGTATATTAAGCAACTTTTTTACAAGCTTCTGCACATTTCAAACAAGCTTCCGCACAGCGCTGACAGTGTTCATGTTCATGCTTTTTACACTCATTCCCGCAAGCCTCACAAATTTTTGCGCAAGCTGCAGCAAGTTCCGCAACAAATGGTGAGTTACGTGTAATCGCATTTTCTAAATAATTACACATATCCGCACATTCACGATCTAGGCGAATACAAGCAGACATCATTTTAACATCCTCTTCACCAAGGCAAGCATCAAAACAGTGATTACAAGCAGTCATACATTCATGTAAAGTTTCCAAAAGTTCAGTATGTGTGTGTTGTGTCATAAGATAAGTAACCTCCTAGATTTATTGTAAATTGATTTCCACTATTACTATTCCCAGAGCTAAATGAATTAAACATCATAAAGGAATATTACGAGCGACGCAGGAATCCCACACACCACGCAGGAAAAAACAGAGCGACGCCGGAATTCCACCCGCCACGCAGGAAAAAAATGAGCGACGCTGGAATTCCACCCACCACGCAGGAAAAAACAGAGCGACACAGGAATTCCCATCACCACGCCGGAATCCACCACAACCCCACTTTTTGATATACTACTCATATAAACAAACATAAACAAAACAAACGAAGGATATGGTGGCTATGGAAAAAATAATGATTGTAGAAGATGACAAAAAAATCGCAGCACATCTAGCTTCACATCTCGAAAAATATGGGTATGAAGTAATTGTTGCTACTGATTTTGATCAAATTGATGTGCTTTTTCATCAAGAGAATCCGCACCTTCTGTTGTTGGATATCAATTTACCTAGTTATGATGGGTATTATTGGTGTCGCCAAATTCGTAAAGCATCGATTTGCCCTGTCATATTTTTATCTGCACGGACTGGAGAGATGGATCAAGTGATGGCAATTGAGAATGGTGGCGATGATTTTATCACAAAGCCATTCCATCCTGATATTGTAATGGCAAAAATTCGTAGCCAATTGCGCAGAGCATACGGAGAGTATGCGACAAAGTTTGAGGAAAGAGTCATTAGCTTACATGGGTTAGAGCTCTATCCAGAGAGATTAGAGCTGACATGTCACAAGCAGACAACGACATTAACAAAAAAGGAAGCAGATATTCTTGAAGTATTAATGGACAGATACCCACGAATTGCAGGACGACATGATTTGTTGGAAAAATTATGGGATGATCAATCCTTTGTCGATGAAAATACATTGAATGTCAACATCACACGGGTAAGAAAGAAATTTCAAGAAATCGGAATCGAACATGCAGTGGAAACAGTAAGGGGTGCGGGGTATCGTATGCGTATTACATGGAGAGAAGGGACCAAATGAGACTATTTTTGCGAGAACATATCGGGTATATCGTCTTTCATCTCAGTCAATTAGCGCTTCTATCTTTATTATTTTACCTCGATGGCTACAGAGGCATGAATGTCATCATCTATGCTAACTTTTTGTCTACAGTAGTGCTTATTGCCTTTTTAATCTATCGCTATCATAGTCGTCGCAACTTTTATATGAAATTAGAAAGTACATTACAATCACTTGATGCTTCCTTAGAAACGACAGACCAAGCACCTGTTGCCGAATCACTTGATCAATTATTGCGAACACAATATCAGCTGTATCAAGACAAATTGCAAAGAGCAGAAGAACAACAGGATGAGCACCTTTTATTTATGGATCGTTGGGTGCATCAAATGAAAACACCATTGTCCGTGATTGAATTGACCGCACAAGGGTTAGATGAACCAGAATCATCTAGTATACGTGAGGAGACAGATCGGATGCGGGATGGTCTTAACACCGTTTTGTATATGGCAAGGCTTCGGACAATTGAAGGGGATTTTCATATTATGCCAGTCGTACTATCTAAGCTCATTCGGGAAGTGAATGTAGAAAATAAACGATTTTACATAAGAAATGAAGTATTTCCACAAATCATCGAGCAAAAAGAAGGCATTACAGTCGAAACAGATGAGAAGTGGCTTTTCTTTATTTTGACACAGCTCGTACATAATGCAGTGAAATATTCGGCAGGGAGCGCGAATCATATTCACATTTCTTTATACGAAAGGTCAACAAATGTCGTACTGGAAGTGAAGGATTTCGGTGTTGGGATACCTATAGCAGATCAAAAACGGGTATTTCACAAATTTTATACAGGGGAAAATGGACGTACATACCGAGAGTCAACAGGGATGGGCTTATATTTAGTGAAAGAAGTTATGAATAAATTAGAGCATAGAGTAGAGTTAGAATCTGTTGTTGGAGAAGGGACTATTGTGCGTATCATTTTTACAGAATCACAAAACCTTACAAAGGTGTAAGGTTACTGAAAGCATAATCGATAGTTCCTATGTGCGGATGCCACTATACTTACATTAAGAACAAGAAAAAAGGAGAATGATGATGCTGAAAGTAACCAAAGTAAGCAAAGTATATGAAGGTAAAGTAGCGTATCGCGCATTAACAGATATCCAATTAGAAGTAGATAAGGGCGAGTTTGTCGCAATAATGGGTCCCTCAGGTAGTGGAAAAACAACATTATTAAATATTATTTCCACAAACGATACGCCAACAACCGGAACAGTGGAGATTGAAGGGAGAAATCCACATATTCTGAAGAAAAATGATTTAGCAAAATTCAGACGAAATGAATTAGGCTTTATTTTTCAAGATTTCAATTTGCTTCACACATTAACAGTCGAAGAAAATATCGTCTTACCACTCACATTAGAAGGTGTCAGTGTAAAGGAAATGAAGAAAAAAGCAAAAAGAATTGCGGATAGTTTAGGGATTGCTTCTATTTTAGCAAAACGAACTTACGAAATATCTGGTGGTCAAGCGCAACGTGTGGCAATTGCTAGAGCGATGATTCACCAACCTAAATTGTTATTGGCAGATGAACCAACAGGGAACCTTGATTCAAAAGCATCCAAAGACGTGATGGGGATGCTTGAGTCCATTAATAAAAGGGAAAATACAAGTTTGTTAATGGTGACACATGATCCACAAGCTGCTAGTTATTCCGATCGTGTTATTTTTATACGTGATGGAAAGCTACATGCAGAAATCTATTGTGGGGAGAGTAGACAAGCATACTTCCAGAAAATCATTGACATGCTTTCATTGATGGGAGGCGATAATAATGACTTTTCGTCAGTTCGCCTTTAAGAATGTACTTAGGAATAAACGGTTATATATCGCGTATTTCTTAAGTAGCTTATTCACTGTAATGGTCTTCTTTACTTTTGCTATTTTTGCATTTCATCCAGCATTAGCAGATATCCATGAAAATGCGTTAATTGGGATGGGCGTTGCTGGTGGTATTATTTATGTCTTTTCTTTCTTCTTTATTTTGTATTCGATGAGTGCTTTTTTGCAATCGAGGAAGAAAGAATTTGGGCTATTACTCATGCTTGGTGCATCAGACAGACAAATCAGATGGATGGTGTTCCTTGAGAATATGTTTATCGGAATCGCATCAACTGTTGCTGGAATCTTAAGTGGTTTGTTGTTTGCAAAAGCGATTCTATTAATTGCAGAGAATGTATTGATTATTGACGAGTCTCTATATTTCTATTTCCCAACAATGGCTATTATCGTGACACTAGTTAGCTTTGTCGTGTTATTTTTCTGTATCTCTATACTCGTCACATTTATTTTACGTACAAGCAAATTAGTCGATTTAGTTAAAGGGGATAAGCAGTCTAAAGGAGAGCCGAAAGCATCTATTATTTTGTCCATTCTAGCTGCACTTCTATTAGTAGCTGGCTATGTGACGGCAATGTATGCAAAAGGTGCCGAGGTTATATTTGTAATGATTCCTGTCGTGATTGTCGTTATTCTCGGCACGTATCTATTATTTACACAATTAAGTGTATACATCATTCGATTACTTAAGAAAAACAAACTAGTATTCTGGCATAAAACCAACATGCTATTATTTTCTGATTTATCATTTCGAATGAAAGATAATGCACGCACATTTTTTATGGTTGCAATTATCTCAACAGTCGCTTTCAGTGCGGTAGGGACATTGTTTGGATTTCACGCGTATTTAACTAAAGGGGTAAAAGAGTATACACCATATGCGATTACGTATACACCATTTGGTGATGATACAGAGGAAGAAATCGAGCAAGATATCGAACAATTGCATACGATATTAAAGGAAAAGCAAATCAAAGCACAATCAGCACAAATGACTGAAACCAATTTTGAAATCAACAATGTCGATTCAGATGTACTTGTAGTAAAAGCATCTGATTATAATAATTTTGCTAGATTAATAGGTGAAGAAGAAGTGCATCCTAGTAATGATGAAGCATTGATTATGGAGCAAGGTGAAGCAATGATTACTCAAGGCCCCGAAGCAAGTGAACAATTAAAAAAAGGGACGATTCCTCTCCAAAATGGTGAAGTCATCAAGCCTAGTGATGTGATTCATTCTTCGGTTCTTTATGAATTAAATGGTGCGTATATTGTAAGTGATGATATATATGCTCAATTAGGGACACCGACATATAGTGATGTCACTGTTGCGATAGAATTTGAGGATTTAGATACAGAAAAAGTCATTCAAATTGGGGAGCGATTAGAGGAGACATTGCAATATAAGGCACATTATGTCGATTATACCCTTTACCAAATTGAAAAAGGCTATGGACCTGTCTTGTTTATTGGTTTATTCATAGGGTTAGTATTCTTTGTCTCAGCAGGAAGCTTTCTTTACTTCCGTGTATTCACAGATTTTGAAGCAGAAAGCCAAAAATTCCGCTCTATTTCACGAATTGGTTTAACAGATCAAGAGCTTTCGAAAGTATTAACGAAACAGTTAGCTATCCTCTTTTTCTCACCAATTCTCGTAGCCTTAATCCATGGTGCTGTTGCATTAACAGCATTATCACATATGTTTGATTATAATTTAGTAACAGAATCCGCGATTGTATTAGGTTCTTTTGCTGTGATTCAAGTTGCATACTTCTTTATTGCGCGATATTTTTATGTGAAACAAGTGAAGCGGAATATGGTTTGATAGGGATAGCGTTTCTAAGCAGGCGCTTTCGCTTTTGAATCGTCTAGCTGAAGCGCCCAGAAACTAGGAGACTTCACGAATCAACGATCAATAAGTCATCATCGGTTCGCAAGCTCACCGTGATTCCTTTATTTCTGTTGATGCGTTCTAGTCTCTACGTTTCTAAACGGGCGCTTTCGCTTTTGAATCGTCTAGCTCAAGCGCTCAGAAACTAGGTGGCTTCGATAATCAACTATCAACATAGAAGACTTACCTCATGTGGATACATGAGGTTTAGTCGCACTTGTACTGGTGAGTATAAGTCATCATCGATTCGCAAGCTCACCGTGATTCCTTTATTTCTGTTGATGCGTTCCAGTATCTACGTTTCTAATCGGACGCTTTCGCTTTTGATGCAATTTACTTGCTTCTTCTTTCTTTCTGGCATACGATAATCTTATTTGCGTAGTGAAATAAGGTTAGGGCTTATCTTCATGGGAGATATGTCCTTTAAGATGTTTTGCTAGTAATTAGTGGGAGATGACAGGTGTTGAAAAAACTTTTAATCAATCCATTGTCAGCTGTATTCATTGCTGTTTTTTGTTCGATACTTTGGGGGAGTGCATTCCCTGTTCTCAAAATAAGTTATATCGAACTACAGATGGCGGCTGATGATGTGATTGCGAAAATGGTATTTGCAGGCATTCGCTTTTTAATAGCTGGGGTACTTGTATTACTTTGTTTATTTTTTATTGATCGAAAACAACTGCTTGTGACGAAAAAGCAGTTACTTGTGTTAGTACTACTAGGTGTGATTCAAACAGCACTACAATACTACTTTTTCTATAATGGGTTAGCGGTTGTATCAGGTATGCAAGGGTCTATTTTATCATCAAGTGGGGTCTTTTTGACTGTAGTACTTGCACATTATTATTACAAAAATGACCGTCTGACGAAGCAAAAGTGGCTAGGGATTCTTGCAGGATTTGTAGGGATTGTCTTGGCAAATTGGGGCCAGTCGTTTGAGTTGAGTTTTAGCTGGGATGGGGAAGGATTTATGATTCTTTCTGGATTGACTAGTGCGATTGCAACAATTATGGCGAAGGAACTAGCAACAGGGATCCACCCATTTGCTATTACTGGTTGGCAACTTACATTAGGTGCGATTGTGTTATTACTAATCGGGTATCCTCAATTGCAAGAAGGTGCGATTACATTTACACCATTTGGCTGGGGGTTATTATTGTACTCTGCACTCTTATCTGCAGTTGCTTTCGCGCTTTGGTATTCCTTATTAAAATACAATAAAGCGGGTAAAATCACGATGTATAAATTTATCGTTCCAGTGTCTGGTGTGTTATTGTCTGCGATGTTTATTAGTGGTGAGACACTCAATATCATGATACTCGCATCCATTGTGATGGTGGCGTTCGGAATTATTATTGTGAATTATCGGAAAGCAGAAAAATAGTTGTACAAATAATGAAGCTAGATCCAATGCAACATGATATTCCATTGGATCTAGCTTTTTTAGGGTTATGTGAAAAGGTTATTGTTGATATAAGAGTGGAAAATTAGTAATAGTGTCTATAACTAAAGCACTTTTTTCTGCTTTATCCATACAAAAAATATATTGCTAGCGTAATTAGCAAAAATACAAATATACTTTTCATTCTGTTTTTTCTCCACATATCAACTACTGATACAATGCCACCTACTGCGAGTATGATAATTCCAACCAAGTTGATTATTTCTGATAGAAGAATACTTCCAATTTGAGATATCAACATACCAGTATAAATAAAACCAATTGTGAAAACGAATCGGGGTTTCTTAAAATCGCTTTTTACGGATTTTTTATCATGTACATCCATTTTTAGATAAGTTCTGATTACCATAAAAATAGGTATTCCCCACATAATAAGAAATGTAACCAATTTGTCACTATCTATACTCAAATAATCCCCCTCAAATCTGAATCGATTTTTAGTATTCTTATTTGTTACTGAACTCTAATGCACTATAACGAAAGAAGGCTAATACCAGTTATGAAACATTCGTGCCGTTAGTTCAAGAAATATGTGGACATAATTGTATGATTATAAAGCGTCAGGTAAATGATTTATATACATTTTTAAAGCATTTGTGTTTGATTCTAAAGTAGCAATAGTTTTCTCAGTAGGTGAAGTATATATGATGGGATAGTCTCTTTCGTCAAACTCTTCTCGAATTGTGAATGCTAAAATTTCCTCATTTATAGAAAATTCAGCTTGCACTCCTGGTTTATTTCCACGAACATCTAACCGTATCCAACGATTCAAGGATTCTATATATACACCATTCAATGTATGTAAACAATAACCCTCTTCAGGCGTATCAAATATCATCAATCTTTGATAACAAAAACCAGTTGGAATATTTACAGCTCTTAATATAGCTGCTAATAAATTTGATTTCGCATAACAGATACCTTCTTTATATTTAAGAACCTCGGATGCTTTGCAGGTTACCCTTGTACTTTGTATATCCCAGGAATGAGATATTTCATCTCGTACAAATTCGAATGCTGTTTTAACTTTCTCTAGCTCTGATAATTCATCATTAAACAATACATTTATTTTCTCTTGAATTAAAGGGTGTGAATAATCAACAGTTTCTAATTCTTCTATATATTCTATTAAATTTGACGACTCAGGAACTAATTGCATGGAAATCCCCCTCTCGTTTGCATAATTATACAATAAATGAAAGTTTATTCAAATGTTTTTATGAGGATAAACTACCCCCGTTAGCAAATATTCACGAGTAAAATGAATCGAACGGAGGGAGTTGAATAAGCATCAGTACTTCCTGAAATCAATAATCGACAACTAAACTTAGCAAAACCTTCTTAATAATTATTTAGTTAATATACGTATGGAAATTAGCATAGATTGTAGGTTCACTTCAGACACTCCCACTTTTATACTTCATCAATCTCAAACTATTCAATGTCACGAGTAATGTTGCTCCCATATCAGCGAATATGGCGATCCATAGTGTTAACCAACCTGGTACAACTAGTAGTAGCGCAACTAATTTAATGACTAAAGAAAAAGTGATATTTTGTTTAATAATCACTAGTGCTTTCCGACTTAAGGAAATAGTGTATGGCAATTTATTTAAATCATCCGACATAAGAGCAATATCCGCTGTTTCGAGTGCCGTATCCGTTCCAGCGCCACCCATTGCAATACCAACATTTGAGGCTGCTAGTGCAGGAGCATCATTGACGCCATCACCGACCATTGCAACACGCGGATATTTTTTTCGAAGTGCTTTTACAAAATGTAATTTATCCTCAGGAAGTAAATTTGCTTGTATATCGGATACCCCTACTTGACGCCCGATTTTTTCCGCGGTACGTTTATTATCTCCTGTTAACATCACTGTTTCGACACCCATCTGATTCAATTGATGAATGACTTCTTTCGATGATTCTCTTACTTCATCAGCTACTGCAATAAGCGCACCTATTTCTTTTTCTGTTCCTACAACCATGACCGTTTTACCTTCAGATTGTAATGCGGTGATTTGTTCTTGCACATGTATCTCCATGGATAAGTGATCAAAAAGCGCAGGACTTCCGACATAATATTGCTCTAAATCCATGTGTGCTTTAATCCCTTTCCCTGTGAGGGATTGGAATTTCTCTATTACTATATGATTAAAAGGTACTCCGGCTTCATCTGCCTTTCTAGTGATGGCACTAGCAAGAGGGTGATTCGAGCCTTTTTCCATTGCTGCTGTTATTGCCAACCATTGCTGTTCATTACCACTATATGTCAAGATATCTGTGACAGTCGGGGTCCCTTTTGTTAATGTCCCTGTTTTGTCAAAAGCTATTGCTTGGAGTGAGCCTGTTTCTTCTAAGTAAATGCCACCTTTAATAAGCACACCATTTTTCGCTGCATTTCCAATTGCAGTCACAATAGTGATAGGTGTAGAAACAACTAAAGCACAAGGACAACCAACAACTAATACAGCCAATCCCTGATACAACCATTCACTAAAATCACCACCGAAGAATGGTGGAATGACTGCAATGAGGAAAGCGAGAATGACAATAAATGGCGTGTAGTATTTTGCAAATGTATCAATAAATGCTTGAGAAGGAGCTCGTTCTGCTTGTGCTTCTTCTACCAAATGGATAATTTTCGCTAATGTAGTATCTTCTACTCGCTTCGTTACTTTTACTTCAAGTAACCCTTCTTCATTTAGTGTCCCTGCAAAAACCTCATCTTCTACTGTTTTAGATACTGGCACACTTTCTCCAGTAATCGCCGCTTGATTTACTGTCGAGGTTCCCTTTACGACGATGCCGTCCATTGCTAATTTTTGCCCAGGTTTAACTATCATCAGATCTCCAATTCGTATAGCATCCACAGGCACCAACATTTCTTGATTGTCCCGGAGAATCCATGCTTCTTTTGGCGCAATGTCCATTAATGATTCAATCGATTGTCGAGCTTTGTCCATCGAATAGCGTTCTAATGCTTCGCTAATTGCAAATAGAATGACAACAGTTGCTCCTTCACTCCATTCCCCAATAATCGCTGCACCTATAATTGCAATGGTCATTAATGTATGCATATCGAAGTGTAACGTACGCAAATTTTTCAGGCCTTTCATAAATAAAGCATAACCACCAATAACGATAGATAATCCATAGCCAATTGTAGGAATCAGTGAATCGTCACCTAATTGCATTGCTAGAAACCAACTAATCACAAGTACTAATGCAGAAATGTATACTTTACGATTCGCCTTTTGCTTCCAAAATGGTTCTCGAGCTACTCTTTGTTCGTTTTCATTGCGAACTTTTAAATTTTCAAATGCACCTGCTTGTTCTAATTGCTTAATTGTTGTATTTCCATGTACATAGATTTTAGATGCACCAAAATTTACTTTTGCATGATGCACACCAGGTAGTTCTTGCACATTTTTTTCAAATTTAGCTGCACAATTAGCACAAGAGAATCCTTGTACACGATATGTTGTCATTTCTTCTTCTGTAAGTTGATTAGACATGAACTTCCCTCTCTTTCTGGTGTGCTAATGCGATTATCATAATTTGTTCAATATGTGCGTCATCTAATGAGTAAAAAGCTAACTTGCCCTCTTTTCTAAATTTCACGATTCCTTGTTTGTGTAATGTACGCAAATGATGGGAGGCAGTCGCTATCGATGATTCGATTACATTTGCAATATCACAGACACATAATTCCTCGTCTTGGCAAAGGGCAAAAGTAATTTTAGCTCTATTTTCATCAGCAATTGCTTTTAACATTTGTGCGACACCCCGTATATTAACAGATTGTAAGGCACCTTGTATGCGGTTCACCTTCTCCTCGTCATAACAATAGATATCACATGTATCCTTCTTCGTCATTTTCTCACCAACCTTATTCAAATGAATGTTTGAATATAGTATACAATAGATGAAAAAATATTCAAATAGGCATTTGAATAATAAATCTTCATTTTTCTCATCAAATCCTTTGAAAACTATATACAATTACGCACAAAAAGGAAAGCGTATACAAAATAATTTAAGCTAGATACAAATAGTTTTTAAATAAAGGTGGGAGCGAATCATGTTCAATCTGACAAGTAAAGATCATCAAGCACTATTTTACGTCGAAAAAGAAGCGTACAGTGGTGTCAGGAAAATTGCTCAAAAAGTGATGGCAGACATTGCACTTATTTTTGATAACAAACCAACGGAAACGTCTGATAAGAGTGAATTGGCATCAACAGCTATTATTTATGGAACGATCCAACATAGCCCAATTCTCGATCAATTAGAGAAAAATAAGCAAATAGATTTAACCAAAGTACGAGGAAAAAGAGAAGTTTTTCTAATCCAAACAGTGAAAGAACCGATTCCTGGAGTGGAGAACGCGTTAGTCATCGCAGGTAGTGACAAGCGTGGAACTATTTATGGCTTGTTCCATTTGTCGGAATTACTAGGTGTATCGCCACTTGTGAATTGGTCGAATGTAAAGCCGGAGAAAAAGACGCAATTCACATTAGAAGAAGCGTTTCAGTATGTATCGAAAGAGCCTTCTGTCCGATTTCGTGGGTTCTTTATTAATGATGAATGGCCTGCATTTGGTAATTGGGCAATGGAACGTTTTGGTGGGTTTAACGCGGAAATGTATGCACACGTCTTTGAATTATTACTCCGTCTAAAAGGGAATTATTTGTGGCCAGCAATGTGGTCAGCAAGATTTAATGACGAAGGACCAGGCCTACAAAGTGTAGAGCTTGCGGATGAATTAGGTGTTGTGATTGGTGCATCCCATCATGAACCGTGCTTACGGTACGGGGAAGAATATAAATATCTCAGAGGGAAAGATTCGATTTATGGTGATGCATGGAATTTCATTACGAATCGACAAGGCATTACAAAATTTTGGGAAGATGGGTTAAAACGCTGTGGCCAATTTGAAAATGTGATTACAATTGGCATGCGAGGGGAGCAGGATACTTCGATTATGGGAAAAGATGCGACATTACAAGATAATATTGACTTATTACGTGATGTTATCGAAACACAGCATCAATTAATCGAAGAACATGTCGATGCCAATTTAAAAGAGGTACCACGAATGCTCGCGTTGTACAAAGAAGTAGAACCATTTTATTATGGGGATGAAAATGCGAAAGGTCTGATCGAAACAGATTTGTTAGATGATGTGATTCTGATGCTTTGTGATGACAATCATGGGAATTTGCGCACATTACCAACAGAAGAAATGCGTAAGCACAAAGGCGGATACGGTATGTATTACCATTTCGATTATCATGGAGGGCCGATTTCGTATGAGTGGGTGAATAGTTCTTATTTACCTAAGATATGGGAGCAAATGTCGATGGCTTATGATTATGGTGTCAGAGACTTGTGGGTGGTGAATGTTGGAGATATAGCAACACAAGAATTTCCGCTGTCTTACTTTTTAGACTTAGCCTATGATTTTGACAAATGGGGAACAAATGCAATTAATCAAACGGATGTATACACAAGGCAATGGATCCGAAAACAATTTACAGGGAAGTTCACAGAAGACCAATTAGAGAAGGCAGTAGAACTCATCAATGGGTATACGAAAATCGCTCATCGACGTAGACCAGAGCATGTGAACGCACATGTGTATCATCCTGTGCATAACGAAGAGGCAGATGACTTACTTGCAATGATTGATGATTTGCTTGAAATAGCAGAGGATTTATATCAAAAGGTAGACGCAAGTGATTTTTCTGCATTCTTCTCCCTTTTATATTATCCTGCTGTCGCGAACCTGAATGTACATAAATTATGGTTGTGGACAACAAAGAATCATGATGCAGCGGAAAAAGGGAAACTAGCAGCAAATAGCTATGCAGAAAAAATAAAAGAATGCTTAGATCGAGATAAAACACTTGTCGAAGAATACCATACAATCGATGATGGCAAATGGTATGGGATGGGCCTTTCAGAACATATTGGTTTTGTAAATTGGAATGAAGATGAGTGCCAATATCCCATTGCAATGCATGTGTTTCCAAAAAATAAAGAGAGATTGCTAGTGGAAATAACAGGGACTGGTGAGCAAAGTGAAGGAAGCTTATGGCACACACATCATTTACATTTAAAAGATTTCTTGCAATATGACAAAGCGAGCGCATCGTTTACGATAAGTACACTTAGTGATAGAGAGACAAGCTTTACCATAACATGTGAGGAAGACTGGCTCCATCTGTCCACATTGGAAGGCATACTAGATGCAAAGAACCACACTGTGAGGATAGAAGTTACTGTTGACAGAGAGAAGATACTAGAAGAGACAGAAGGGAACATTTACGTGAAGACACCAACAGGAATGTGCACGATTCATGTGCCAGTTCGACCGATGTATCTAGACAAATTACCTGATTACACGTTTGTCGATACTTTAGGATATATCTCGATAGAAGCAGAGCATTTTGTTTCCAATAAAGCAAGCGTGGCTAACAGTGGTGAGCATCATCAATTTGAAGTCATCCATGGATATGGGAAAACACTGTCTGCAATAAAAGCATTTCCGACGACAGCTACTTATCTTAAGCCATCTGATGCACCATATGTGGACTATTCCTTTGTCGTATCGAAAGCAGGAGACTACACTGTTCAATTGTATATGCAACCATCGAATCCTGTAGCTTACGATACGACAATCTATTGTCATCTCCAACTCAATGATGCACAACCAGAAAAAGTCCTATTATTACCGAAGCACTATCGTGTAGATGATAAGGATTGGGCAGTAGGTGTATTAAATCATATTCGTATAAAAGAAGTACAAGTAGCATGCCGAAAAGGACAGAATACCTTGCGAATCTATGCAGGAAGCCCGGGATTTGTCCTCGAAAAAATCGTCCTCTATCCACTTGGCAAAGAACCGTTACAAAGTTATTTAGGACCAAAAGAGACGTATTACACAGGTAAAGTATATTAATCACTATGCCGAATTTTTTCTATGTAAATAATAGAAAAGGTTCGGTTTTTTTCTATATTCAAAAGTAGGAGAAATAGTCCGAATTAATCATCTCGCATTCGAGATATCAAGGATTACACCATTTTCACAAAAAAAATAAAAATGGTAAGATAGAATCATTTTTTATAAAAAACGGTTTAAAACGCCTAAACAAGTGGTAGTTATTTACAGACTTTGAAAGACTATCAACATGTTTTTATAAAAATGTAAATGTAGAAAATTGTAGAAAAAAGTTCCATAGTCATTTGTAACTAATTTGTGCATTTGACAAATTTTTGTTGTTGTTAGAACATAGTAAACTGATAAAAGTGTGAACAATTTGTGAATAACAGAGTCATGAAGATAAGGAGATCCACAGATGATAGAGTCAAAGAAAAGAGCAGGAATATTTTTTATACTAGCATTTATATTAGCACTTGTTGCAGGATACCTTGTATACGAAAAAGTAAAAGAGTTGAATGCAGAACTTGGTGGAATGACAGAAATCTATGTGGCAAAAGGAGATATCGCCTCAAGAGTACTGTTACAAGAGAATCAACTCACAGTGATGGAAATTCCTAATAAATTCGTTACAGATTCACACATCACGGATATAGCAGAAATTAGAAATAAAGTATCTGTTGTCCCATTAAGTGCAGGGGATATGTTGACAAAGAATATGATTAAGCCAGTATCCAATCTAAAAGATCAGAATCATAGACTAGTCTCCATCCACAGAACAGAGAACATTCAATTTGACCAAGTGATTGAAGCGCTAGATCGAATTGACATTATTGTATCCAGTGATGAAGAAACAACGACATTTTTAACAGATGTCCCTGTCGTATATGCGCAAGGAACAGAGGAGAATTTCCAAGGGGTTGCTGTTGAGTTATCTACAGAAGATGCAGAAAAGTTAATCCATCAACAAAATTATGCGGAATATATTCGTATTTTAAAAGCAAATGTAGGAAATGACGCACAAGTGAGTGGGAACGATCAAGAAGAGACAGAACAAGCGAAAGAGTAGTACATAACTATAACGCATGTATGTAGCCAAGGAGAGAAATCATGAGTGAACAGTTAGATATATTAATTGTTAGTGAAGAAGAAACGATAACCAATCAAGTGCTAAACTCCATTAATAGGGAGGAAAATAGTGTAACTGTAATTGAATCGAAAGATGTATCGAGAGAAATCAATCGCCAGACAAGGGATTTTGTCATCTTTATTCAAGCAAATACTGATTATGCTGTGGAACAGGTCCAATATGTGAAATCGATTCATGCCCTTACCTATGTGATTTTCTTAGCGACAGATTCTGATATTAGTTTATTACGGAATATCATGCGTGCAGGCGCAGAGGAATTCTTTATTTTGCCTGATGAATTGAGTTTATTTATTAGCCGTTTTCCAACGATGCAACAAAATTACAAATTAAGAGTCCATTCAGATCAAGAGTCGGCTGTTGTTTTTGGGCGTGGTCGTGGACAGATTTATGCATTTTATAGCGGAAAAGGTGGCACAGGAAGAACAACGATTGCTTCTACTTTTGCCCAAACGATTAAATTGGAATCAGCAGCAGAAGTATTGTTAATTGATTTGAATCTCCAGTTTGGTGGAGTCGAAACAATCATGTCATTAGAAACCAATCGATCACTTGTTGATTTGAAACCTGTCATCCATGAATTGAATGAGAATCATATTAGAAATGTTTCACAGACAGAGAGTCATTCTAAATTAGAGATACTCATAAGTCCAACAGATGCAGAAGCGCAAGAAATCATTGATGGAGACTTTATTAGTCGCTTATTACGAGCATGTCGACGTTCCTTTGATTTCTGTATTGTTGATTTGCCATCTGCCATTGACGAGAATACTGTCACAGCGATGGAGGAGGCGGATAAGCTCTATTATGTACTCCATGCAGATACGCCGTCATTAAAAGTATTAAAGCATTTTGAAGAGCTAAGTGAACGCTTAGGAATGGACTTAAAGTCAAGCATGGAAATCATTTTAAATCAAACATCAAAAGAAATGGAACTGAAAGAAAAGGATTTAAAAGAATTAGTTCGATATCCGATTACAGCATCCATTAGGAAAGACTATAAGAAAGTGCAGACATTTATGAATAAAGGTGAGCCCATTCGTAAAGCACAAAAGGAGAAGCTCATCCCTTTTTCCAAAGATATTCGCAAGTTCGCCAAATCGGTTTTAAGTTAGGAGGTGTGTTCGGATGGCATCATTATTTGACCGACGAATCAATCAGACAATTACAACAAAACCGGTTAACAGTGAAAATAATCAGTATATTGAAGGACTTGTCGAGCATTACAAAAGTCGATTGTTAAGAGATACGAATTTAGAAGCATTAACAAGTTTAAGTCAAGGCGAGATGAGACTTAAAATTGAACAGTTAGTTTCTCAGTTCATGTCAGAGGAAAAAGTTATTATTCCAAGACAAGAAAAAAGCCTTTTGATTAGTCGAATATTAGATGAATCTGTTGGCTTTGGCCCTTTAGAACCGCTCATTGCAGATGAATCGATTACAGAGATATTGATTAATGGACATGATGAAGTCTATATTGAACGATTCGGTAAGTTAGAACTAAGTACGATTACATTCAGAGATGATGAGCATGTCAGACATGTTGTCGACCGAATTGTTGCACCAATTGGAAGAAGAATTGATGAGAGTTCGCCAATGGTTGATGCAAGATTACCTGATGGAAGTCGTGTGAACGCAGTAATCCCACCAGTTAGTTTAAATGGGACACTTGTTTCGATTCGTAAATTCCGAAAAGAACCTTTTCAAATCGAGGATATGCTCCAATTCCATACATTCGATCAACAGATGGCAACATTCTTACAAGCTGTAACCAAATCGAAATTGAATACACTTATCTCAGGCGGTACAGGTTCTGGTAAGACAACATTACTGAATGTATTAGCAGCACATATCCCGCATGGTGAGAGAGTCATTACAATTGAAGACTCTGCCGAACTAAGACTTGATCGTCCGAATGTAATCGGAATGGAAGCAAGGTCTGAGAACGTGGAAGGAAAAGGGGAAATAACCATCCGTCAATTAGTAAGAAATGCGCTGAGAATGCGTCCAGACCGAATCATTGTTGGGGAAGTCCGTAGTGGTGAAGCATTTGATATGTTACAAGCAATGAATACAGGGCACGAAGGTTCGATTACAACAGTCCATGCTAATTCCACAGATGATGCATTACGGCGTGTCGAGGCAATGGTCGTTATGGCAGGGTTAGAACTCCCAGCAAGAATCATCAGGGAATACATTGTTGGCGCATTGGATATTATTGTCCAAGTCACAAGGCTGACAGATGGAACACGTAAAGTCGTTGCAATCTCTGAAGTCGTGCAAGATACGGATGGAGAGCATCGTATTAAAGAGATTTTCACATTCAAACGCACACACATGACAGAAAAAGGAGAAATAGTCGGACACTTTACACCAACAGGCTATATTCCACAATGTTTAGAAAGACTGCAGACATTTGGTAATGATATTACAGAAGCACTTTTCACCCCTCAAAAAGAGGAGGTTCGCGTATGATTCCAATGATTGTCACAACACTTGCTACACTATGTTTTATTTTGTTCCTAGCATATTTCTTAGATTACAGAAGGACAAAACGAACATGGCGCAAAAAGGCAGAAGATTTCTACAAACCAGATCAAGAAAGAAAAAGTTTTATTGTCTTAATTGGAGATAAATACGACCATTCAGAAATGGCTGAGCCTATGTATGGAAAGCTCAAACAAGCAAATATCCCTTTTACTCCATCTGAATTTATTGCAGCACAATTTGTTGCATGTATGGGAATCATCCTTTTATTAGTCAACATGTTTAACCTGAAATTTTTGATTAGTATATTTTTATCTTTGTTGCTTGTAGAAGGTGGAAAAAGGATTATGTTCCTTGTTAGAAAGAACAAGATGAATGAGAGATTAGTAGAGCAGTTACCAGAGATTTGTAGAATACTTGCAAACTCTACACGATCTGGAATGACATTAAATCAAGGCATTCAGATGGTCGCACAAGAAATTGCCAACCCAGCAAAAGTAGAATTTAAGCAACTAGCACATGAACTATCATTAGGAATTCCATTTGATATGGCAATTAAAAAAATGGAATCACGTGTCAATAACAAGGAATTTAAACTATTTGTTGCGACAATTCTGATTCAGAAAAAAGCGGGTGGAAGCATTTCCTCCATTTTAGATGAGATGAGCCAGACATTAGATGATCGAAAATTGTTAAAGCAAGAGATAAAAACAATGACAGCAGAACAACGCTATGTAGCTATTCTTGTTCCGATTATTCCAATTTTCTTAGTGTTGATGATGAATAATATCATTGATGGGTTTCTTGATCCACTCTTTACAGGAATCGGGTTGATTTTACTCGTGTTCTTTATTCTCGGTACTGCCTTAACATTTTATTTAGTACAGAAAGTGACCAATATAAAGGTGTGAGCAAATGGATGGTTTAATCATTTTATTTATCATTCTGACGCTTTTCTTTATAGGCTTAGCGCTGAAGTATGGGTATGAATATACGGTATACAAAGGTGAGTTGAAGAAAAAGGCGAAAGAAGAGCATTATTTAGAAGATATTTTTCATAAGAAACAATCAAGAAAAGAAAAGTTAGTATCCAAAATATTTCACTATGCAGATGATTTCACATCAATTGGTCAACGCATCAACTTCTACAGTGAAGACCATGATGTCGATAAATGGCTCACAGAAGCAGGTCATCCATACCGCTTAACAACAGAAAGATTCCAAGGATTGAAGATTTTCTTTCTTATCATTGGATTAATTGTCGGTGGTGTTGCAATGATTTTGCGATTCCCATTTTCCGAGCTTACTGTCATTATTTATCCAATTGTTGGTTATTTAGCAACAATATTTTGGATTAAGTCAAAGGCTAAAAATCGGCAAGAGGAATTATCTTATCAGCTACCAGATTTCTTAGATACAATGAGTGTGACATTGAAAGCGGGTGTTGGACTTGACCAAGCATTACGCGATATTGTCCCATACTTTGAAGGGCCGGTACAAGAAGAATTCGGGCGATTTATCCAAGAAGTACAAGTAGGTGTACCGAGAACAGCCGCTTATCAAATGTTACTGAAACGAAACACAAGTAAAGAATTTCAGCTATTAATTAAAGCATTGATTCAAGGAGAAAAGTTAGGGATTCCAATATCCAAAACATTTCATCAACAATCACTAGAAATGCGAAAGTTAAAAAAAGAATTAATCAAGGAAAAAGCAGCAAAGGCATCACCAAAGGTAACGTTAATTACGACATTTGTTGTCTTACCGTCTGCCCTTGTATTAATCGGTGGCTTAATGGTATTGAATATGTTTAGTCAGAATAGTAATATCTTTGATTTATTTCAATAAGCAATGGTGACTCGTTCACCATTCCAATATAAAAAACTATTAAAGGAGAGGTAAAAATGAAAAAAATGACAGAATGGTATACAAAAGCAATGGGGTATTTAAACAATGAGAAAGGTGCACAGTCATTAGAGTGGTTAGGAATTGCAGCATTATTAATTCTAGTATTAGGAATTGTATCTACAGCAATTAGTGATCAACAAGGTGGAATTACAACTATCATTTCTAATATCATAAGCAAAATTCAAGAGATGGTAGGTTAATTGTATATCGGAATGTGCTTTTCACGGGAGGTTTATTTTGTTGAAAATGAGAATATGTCTAACGATGTTATGTTTCGCTCTCTTAATTGGTTGTAGCGAGGAACCGAAAGCACCAGAAGAAGATGCTTTAGATGCTGGGACTGTCATTACACCAGATGAAGAACCAGATACGACGCAGGAGGAAGAACCAGAAGACGCCAATCAAGAAACAACAAGTGAAGAAAATTTTGATACAGAGCCTTTGCCGACTACCATGGAAGAATTAGCAAAGGAACCACAAGGCGAGTATGCACGTGAAATATACAATAACAAAGATGGCGTCATGCTTGAAGGTGCGCAATTAATCGAAGCGTTAGGAGAGAATGCGCCTAGTATAAGTGAGCAACCTACTGAGGCAGAAATAGACCATTTTTTCCGTGAATCATTAAAGCTTGTGCAGGATGACTTCATTGGAGAAGAAGAAATTTTAACACAATTAAAATTTCAATTATTGGGAACACCTGAAGTAGAGGACCCTAGATATGCCTTTAAAGAACAATTAAATATTAGTATTTTACTAGATGCCTCTGGTAGTATGGCACAACCCATTGGCAATAAAACAAAAATGGATGTGGCCAAAGAAACCATAACAGCCTTCATGGAAGAACTACCAAGTGATGCGAATGTAGCACTACGTGTCTTCGGTCATGAGGGAACAGGTGCAGATAGTGATAAAGCATTATCTTGTAGTAGTTCAGACATCATTTATGGGTTTGATTCTTACGATAAGGCAGCATTTGCAGAGTCATTGTCATCTGTTAAACCTGCAGGATGGACACCAAATGGCTTGGCTTTACAAAAGGCACAAGAAGATTTGCAAGCATTTGATGGAGAAAGTAATACGAACATCGTTTATCTCGTGAGTGATGGCATCGAGACGTGTGAGACAGAGCCTGTCAAAGTAGCGAAGACATTCTATGATTCGAATATCCAACCAATTATTAATGTTATTGGATTTGATGTTGATGGAGAAGGACAAAACCATTTGAAAGAAATTGCTACAGCTGCAGAAGGAATTTATCAAACAGTGAAAGACCAAAAGGAGTTAGCAGCGGAATTTGATAAAATCAATGATCTGGCAGAAGCATGGGCGACGTGGAAAGAAAAAGGCATGGAGAAGCTCGAGCTAAAAGAGTCACAGAATAGCATTGATATTTTTGTGCATACAACCATAAATGGTCAGCGTTTATGGGAAGAAGAGGACTCACTTGAATATTTGTTTGATGCTTATTTGACAACAAATCAAATAACGGAAGACACACATAAAGCATTACGTGTAATCAATGATGAATACCATGATGCAATGAGAGTAGAGAATAAAGCATTAAAAGATAAATTGGAAAAATGGAACGAAAATTCCTTCAAAGATGCGATAGCAGAGCTAGAGAAGAAGTATAATCAAAATCAGGAGTAAGTAGTGTATATAGGGTGGGGTTTTTCCCGCCCTTTATTGAAAGGAGCAGTCATGAAAAGAAGTTTTACTAGGCGTCTATCGATTGTTGTAGTAAGTGTCATTCTTTTTTGGAACATGTTCCCACTTGTAGGTTTAGCTAGTTTTATTACACCAGGTCAAGCAATCACTCCAGGATCTGCGATTACTCCAGGGAATCCCATTTCAGGTGGTGAATTTATTGCACCTGGAGAAGTCTATGAATACGGGGAAGCTTACAATGATGGGACAAGTATAGATACATCAGAAGGATTGAACGCAGGACAGCCAATTATTGAAGGAAGTCTGCTAACAAATGGACAATTTATTACACCAAATGCACCACCATCTTTTTCGATTATCATAAGCGGAAATGCTCTAGAAGCTGGGAATGCCATTACAAGTGGCAGCCAAGTCGATTCAGGAAATGCCACAACCGGTGGAACCGCAATAAATGGGAATGCAACAGACGCTGGGAATGCTAGTGGAGACGGATCTGGCATCACGAGTGGAGATGCAACAACAGGTGGCTCTGCTATTAATAGTGGCGAGACTAGTTCTACTGGTAATAATGTCACGAGTGGTGACTCGGTAACTGGCGGAGATGGATCTAGTACAGGAAATGTCGATGCAAACGGCAACCCGATTGATGGGGCAAATGTCGATGCAAACGGCAACCCGATTGATGGGGCAAATGTTGATGCAAACGGCAATCCAGTTGATGGAGCGAATGTCGATGCAAATGGGAATCCAATTGATGGAGCTAATGTCGACGCAAACGGTAATCCAGTTAATGGTGGGAACAGTTCTACTGGTGACACCAGCGCAAATGGAAATAGCACGAATGGAAATGCAACAGATGGTGGAGAAGCACCTTCTCTATTAAACTTAGCATTTAGTTCGACAAAAGACAGTAATAATGTAGTAGATGCAATTGTCAATGTAACAGGTGATGTGAAGAAATATATATTAGGCTTTGCCGATACTGTTGCACAAGGCGCGATTGCTACATACGCAGGTTTTAATATTAAGCAAATCGCTGATAGTAAGTATTATGCGGTATATGGTAAGAACAGTTTAAATAGTTCGATTGGTAATTGGTTTTATGATCGCTATCGTTCTTATAATTACGATGGAAACAGTACACAATTTGGTCCGAATTCCAGACGAATTGGTGAAGCAAGATACAATGCATTTATGGGTACGAAAAAGATTGGTGGACCTAGTTTATGGGGAACGGTAGCTGGTGCAACGAAATCATCCTTGAATAGTTCTTGGAATGTTGCATCAAGTAGTTTTTGGAAACCGTCGAATATGTTAAAGCTAGGTGGACCAGTAGGTGTTGCTTTGACATCTATCGGTTCGGTATCGACACATTCGAATGGCTTCACCGATTTTAGTGGACTAAAGACAACAGATTTTGCGGCATCTTTAACAACAGATGTGGCAGTAGGCGTTGCGTCAACTGCAATCGGTAGTATGGCTTCAAGTGCAGCAGCAGGCGCGCTTGCGGGTTCTGTTGTTCCGGGTGTTGGTACCATTATTGGAGCAGGTGTCGGGTTGTTAGCAGGATTCGGTACAACCTATTTAATCAATGGAACAGCAACAGGGAGAAAAGTGAAAAAAGCAGTCACCGGATTTGTCAAGAAAGGCTATGATGGTGTAGTTAACGCCGCGAAGTCAGTGAAAGATGGCATTTCAGCAGGGATCTCCAAAATCGGCAGTCTCTTTGGAGGGTAAGGAGATCCCTCCATTGCTCTAAAAAAAATTAGGTAGGTGTACTTATGAGTGGTAAAGAAGTAACATTTAAAGAAAGTAGAATCATCGCAACAACTCTTCTACTTGTAGGTATGGGTTTCTTAATGAGTGTCATTCCAGAAGGTAATTTATATTTATTTTTATTTAATTTGTTCCTGGCAATCATTGCTTGTGTGTTGTTCTATACATTTTGGCGGAAATTAAAATTTCAATCGAAACGATATTTTTCCTTATTGTCTTATGTCATGATTAACACAATGGCAATTTATTTCGCCATTCCTTTGTTACGACTCTATTTTCTGACATTCACATTCTGGTTTGGAATAGGCATGTTACTCATTATGATAATATTGCCATATTTATATGCAAAAGAAATTGCGTTTGGTGTCCAAAAACCGTACAAATCTAAATTAGGAAAGATTTTTCTTATCTATACAGTACTTGTCATGGTGTTTGGGATAAGTGCATATATGGGCTCGTTATATCATGCAAATGCAGATGCACTTGTATTAGCAGTAGTTGCATTTCTTATGTCTTTATTGTTTTTCTTCCTTGCACCAATCATGTTAATTAAACCAGAGGAAATGGATGAGTTGATGAAGAAATAGTTTGGAGGCTGCCATTACTCTAAAAAAAGTTAGGTAGGTGCACTTATGAGTGGTAAAGAAGTAACATTCAAAGAGAGTAGGATCATCGCTACAACTCTTCTACTTGTAGGTATGGGATTCTTAGCAAGTGTCGTTCCAGAAGTGAATTTAAATTTATTTTTATTTAATTTGTTTCTAGCAATCATTGCCTTTGTGTTGTTCTATACATTTTGGCGAAAATTAAAATTTCAATCGAAACGATATTATTCCTTATTGTCTTATGTCATGACCAATACACTGGCAATTTATTTCGCCATTCCCTTATTACGACTTTATTTTCTGACATTCACATTTTGGTTTGGAATAGGTATGTTACTCATTATGATAATAGTGCCATATTTATATGCAAAAGAAATTGCGTTTGGTGTCCAAAAACCGTACAAATCAAAATTAGGAAAGATTTTTCTTATCTATACGGTGCTTGTCATGGTGTTTGGGATAAGTGCCTATATGGGCTCGTTATATCATGCAAATGCAGATGCACTTGTAGTAGCAGTAGTTGTATTTCTTCTATCTTTAATGTTTTTCTTCCTTGCACCAATTTTGTTAATTAAACCAGAGGAAATGGATGAGTTGATGAAGAAATAGTTTGTCAAATTAATTGGAGGATAATTATGTTTCAATTTCGGGGTTTTATACAAGCAATCGGTGTGAGTCTTCTGCTTACACTTGTTTATGGATTTATCATTGGTATGTTTAATTTGTTACCTGTTGAATGGGTTGTGATTACGACATTCCTTCTCTCTTATGGTGCGATTGGTGTTTTTGCGCCTTTATGGAATAAAAAAACACCATATTTCGCAACATTTTTAGCGGCAATTGTCTTTACAGTTATTAATATCTTGTTCTCTGTAATTGTCCTTAGAATACCAGTCCTTTTTAATCCAATTGCTGTCAACGAAAATCTGATTTCAAGTAGTGTGATGGCATTGGTAACAGCATGTATTTTTATGCAAATTAATAAAAGAATTGAGCGAACAAACAATGATCAAAACTAGTTTGGAAATATATAATCGATACCTTATCAAAATCATGATGAGTAGCTTACTTATTGTAATTCCATTGTCCTTATTTCTCTATTTTGCGACATATTATTTATATGACGTGCTAGCACAAGACCAGTATCCGAGTATGTACACATTATATTTTATCTTGTTGAATTTTATCTGTATTATTCCAATGTATCGTAGGCTAGCAGAGAGTGATTTAGAAGATGAAGAAGAACCGACATTACTAGATTTAATGAAAGAATTTATCAAGCATTTTGGTATCGTGCTATGTATTAGTATCCCATTATATATTGTCGCAATGATAGGCATGCCAATTGGATTTATCCCGACAGTGATTTGTGGTGTACTCTTATTACTCTTTCCATTCACCATTCATTACCTAAATGCAAAAAAAATAATGCAATCAATTGGGAGTATTTTGAAAAAAGAAAACATCTTTGTATTGTTTGATTTGCTTGTTGTTATCTGTTCCCAAGTTTTAGTCTACAGTTTGTTACTGCAAGCATTTGACCAGTTTGAAAGTAATTTCTATGTCTATGGCATAACAAAGGCAATCGTCAATGCATGTATTTTCCCTTTCTTAATATTTTACCTTACGCAACGTTATCGACTTAATTCATAAAGGATGAAAAAGTAAATGAAAAAAGATACGACGCAAGACTTTAAGAAAAGAAATCTATTTATTGTTGTGCTTCTTTCCATTGTTACATTCGGTATCTATATTGGATATTGGTTTCTTTCAACAAAACCTGCATTTCAATTCGTGAAGGAAAAGAACGAGATTCCCTTCAAATGGTGGGTTGTTGCAACAATTTATTTAAGTCTATCCCTAGTTATTTCAGTGATTAGTGAATTCATCTTATCTCTTTATGGACTGTATGTACTTGATTCGATTGATTTGATTTGTGCCTATTTATTTATCGCATTGCTTTACTATTCTATCTTTAGAATAAAAGAGGTACTAGAGGATGCAGATAGTGAGATTGAGTTTAATTCCTATTTATTATTCTTTTTTCATATTTGGTATATCCAATACAAGTTAAATAAGCATTCCAGCAGGGGGCTTCAAAATGGATAAACTAAAAAATGAAAAGGGAGCATTAAGCATTGAATTTTTAGGAATCTTGCCTTTCTTCTTTCTCTTCTTTCTGCTATTGTGGCAAGTTGTTGCTTCAGGCTACGCGATTCATACTGTCAAAACGGCCACAAATGCTGGTGCGAAGACATTTGCTGCAACAACAGATATATATGAAGCAGAAGATACAGTGAAGCAAGCAATTGGTGACACTTCTGTTGTAGATTACGAGAATATGCAAGTGGTGATGCTAGATAGTAATGGCAAGTTCGAATTAAATGTGAAGGTGCGTCATTCGCTAATTTTTGTTCCGACTCAATGGAAACCAAGTACATCGATTACACTCGATGAATCGATTGTGAGTCAGGTGTTAGTAAGATGAGATGTATAAGCACAGATGAGCGAGGAAATGCGGCGATTTACTTAATATGGTTAATCAGTATTGTTGCTTTATTATTTCTACTTGTCATCAATATCTCGAATATTTTTGTGACAGGTGTCCAATCATCGAACTCTGCAGAACAAGCAGCAATTGCAGGGACTTCTGTGATCATTACAGAAACAAAAAAAGCGATTGAAGCATATGATGATGATCCATTATCGATTCCGGGTAGAGTACACCATGATATGAAAACAATCGAGGAATTAGTTGATGAGAAACAATCGGATTACAGATCATCAGGAATGACAGATGACCAAGCATATGTAAAAGCATTGGATACAGTACTATTAAATGAAATCAATACACATCCATTATTAAAAGATAAGATACGAGAGCATTTTATTCAAGAAGGATTAAATGACAAAATATACGCGACAGTAACTGGTGTCGTCCAAGACAATCATGGCAATCAGGCAGACACCCAAATCATTTTGTCAAACCAAGAATGGCGCTTAGAAGTAGAGACAACCATTAATTATACAAGTATAGCTGATGAAACCTATATCCCTGAGATTGAAGATAAGATTGCAGGGAAAGGGATAGGTCCCACATTAGATTATTTACGATTAATCTATGAGTAAAGGAAGCATAGTAGCCAATTTTGGAGACGATGCTTCCTTTTCATATTTACATCGAATCGATGATTTCCATAAACGCTGTCACACTTTTCTTTGTTTTGCCAATCGGTGTGTAAATGTAAGATAGTGTGCGGGTAAAGGGTTTGTTCTTCACTCTAGTTACTGCTAATTCCCCGTGTTTTCGTTCGCGTTCTACCACATAGGAAGATAACAAAGATATTCCCATTCCATTAATCACACTTTCTTTAATGCCTTGATTACTACTAATTGTCATAAGGCGCTTTACCTTCAGTCCATTTGTACGAATAAAATGTTTCACATATTCATTTGTTCCAGAGCCATCTTCTCTTATAATCCACTGTTGATCGTGTAATTCATGTATGTCGACACACTCTTCTAAACACATGTGTGTAGGTGAAGAGATGAGGACAAGTTCATCCTCCATGAATGGCTGAATCTGCAATTCGGTATCATTTGTTTGTCCTTCGATTAAGCCAATATCTACTTGAAACATCCGCACCTTTTCAATAATTTCCTCCGTATTACCTATAATGATTTGTAATTCAAGTTCAGGGTAGAAATCTTGCACCTTTTTCAATAATGAGGGAAGGATAAATTCCCCAATTGTAAAGCTAGCTCCAATTACTAATACTCCTTGAATTTTGTGATGATAGGCAACAATTTCTTCTTTTGTCTGTTCATAGAGAGAACGTAGCTGTTTGGCACGTTTGTACAGTATTTCCCCTGTTGGTGTAATTTGTACATGTTTTGGGGAACGTATAAATAGTTCTGTACCGAATTCCTTCTCTAAATTTTTGACTTGTAAACTGACACTTGGTTGGGATATATGCAGGATTTCAGAAGCTTTCGTGAAATTCTTGACCTCTGCAATCGTAATAAATGTTTTTAGTGCATCTTCATTCATAGCCACACCACCTTTTTATCATTAATAAAACTAATCATTGCAATCACATATATGTATTTTACTAATTATTGCATAGCACTTAAAGTAAAACTAGTAAAATATTTAGAGGAAGTGACAACAATGGGAATGACAGCAAAGAAGCAGATGGAAGTAATGAAGCGATATGGACAGGGTATCTTACTGACATTCGGTATTGCAATCATCGCTAGTGTATTAGCCAAGATACCTTTTTTATCTGTGATGGGGCAATTAGTTATTGCAATCATTATAGGAATGATTTGGAGAGCAGTAATTGGGTTAAATGACGGAAGCAAGCTAGGTGTAACTTTTTCCAGTAAGAGACTGCTTAAAGTTGGTATTATTTTACTTGGTGTGCGATTGAATTTACTTGATATTTATCATGCGGGAGCAAAAGTATTCTTGATTGCTGTTATCCATATTATTTTTACCCTTGTGGTGGTATATGTGATAGCTAAGATGCTCCATGTCAAAAAAGAAATCAGTGTATTAACAGCATGCGGGACAGCGATTTGTGGAGCGGCAGCAGTTGTGGCGATTGCACCTCAAGTAAAAGCAAAAGAAGAGGAAGTCGCTGTTAGTGCGACAAATGTAGCTATATTAGGTACATTATTTACATTGCTGTATACAAGTATCTATCCATTCTTGTCGATGTCATCAGAAGCTTATGGTGTATGGACAGGTGGTACTTTGCATGAAGTAGCACATGTGATTGCAGCAGCGAATGTCGGTGGAGAAGAAGCAATGAACCAAGCGATTATTATGAAATTAACACGTGTCGCATTATTAGTACCAGTTGCTTTACTTATTGGATATCTCTTTCAAAGAAAAGAATCTGGGTCAAGACAAAAAGGACAGACAGTATCGATTATTCCATGGTTTATCTTTGGTTTCCTTCTAATGAGTGGTGTGCATACATTAGGCATAGTATCAGAGCAGGTTGCAACAAACATTGTGAACATCGCATATGTTCTACTCGCAATGGCTATGGCAGGACTTGGTTTACAAGTAGAATTCAAAGCACTACGTAAAATTGGAATAAGACCATTTGTTGCAGGATTTATTGGTTCAGTTTTACTAGTATGTTTGGGTTATATTTTAGTTACTTTCTTTGTTGCTTAGATCATTTATTTCAAATCCTCTCATAAATATGCTAATATTTACTAATAAATAGACAAAAAATGCCGATATAAAAGAAGTTGATTGATAATTATTTATCATTTTTTATTCTAATTGTAACGAGAATACAGTCGGGTGGGGTTTGAGTGAATTCAGTGATGTTAGCAAAGCAACCTATTCTTGATAGGGAGCGTCATTTGTATGGATATGAATTACTGTATCGAAGTGAACAACCTACAGAAGAGTGGAATGGGGACTTAGCAACTGTAGAAGTGATGATAAATGCCTTTTTAAATATCGGAATGGAGCAGTTAGCAGGGGAAAAGCCAGTATTTATTAATTTTACAGACAATTTAATTACGCAAGAGTTAGCAAGACAATTTTCACCAAAAGACCTAATTATAGAATTACTTGAGGACATTACCCTCACAGAAGAAATGAAAGAAAAAATCATTCTATTATCACACCATGGCTATCGACTTGCATTAGATGATGTTACATCAGAGTTATTTTTACAATGGCACAAAGAGAAGATGATCTCCTATTTAACGTATATTAAAGTAGACTTTCTCGCGATTACGAGCCACGAAGAAAGGGCGAAGCTTGCAAAAGTAATCCAAGCATTGTATCCGCATATTACTTTACTCGCAGAAAAAGTTGAAACAATGGAAGACTTTAAAGCAGCTCGGGAGATAGGATTTGAATTATTCCAAGGGTATTTTTTTATGAAACCAAAAGTGATGGAGTCGCATGAAATACCATCTAATTACTTCACATATGTCCAATTAATTGAGCGTATCAATCGTAAAGAATTTGATTTATTACAAATCGCGGAAATTATTCAAAAGGACCTCTCTTTATCATATAAGTTACTTAAATTAATTAATTCACCTGCATATAGAAGGGTAGAAAGAATCAATTCGATTGAACGAGCTGTTGTATTATTAGGCCAAAAGGAAATAAAGAAATGGTTACATGTTCTTGCACTAAGAGATTCTTTAAAGCAAAATCCGATAAATGGTGCCGATGTACTTGTGAAAAGTTCATATTACCGTGCGAAAATGTGTGAAAATATTGCAGAAATGCTCGTACCAGAGTACAAGCAGGAAGCATTTTTGGTTGGCTATTTCTCACAATTACCAGCCATTTTACGTCAACCATTAGATCGCTTAATCAAAAATTTATCCTTAGAAGAAACAATTGAACATGCACTAAAAGAAATACCAGGCATATTAACAGATGTGTATCATCTCGCAGTAGCATTTGAACGAGTGAAGTGGGAAGAGGTTGATTTCTACATATCGAAATTAAACTTATCGAAAGAAGATGTCGCAAATGCGTATCAATGTGCGAATGCATGGGTGTTAGATGTATTAAAAGAAGAATTACATACGATAGAGTAAAACGTGCACAGAGTGATTTCAGTGCACGTTTTTTTGATCCAACTGTGGACGGTCTTCTAAATATAAAGAGACCTCTTCGCAATAGCCTTCTGTAATCTCTTGTACAATTAATTTTGCGAGTAGTTGACTATATACTGTCCCATTATCCCTAAATGCATAAAGGAAATAACTGTTTGGAAATGCATCATATTTGCCGATGATTGGGATTCCATCTACGGTTCCGCCATAAAAAGCAGCCGAAAAGAATTCGGGCTCTGCATGGATTGCAGGAAACATGTGTTTTAATTCTTGTATTAATTTATTTTTTTTATGCATTAATTTGCTATCTCTGTCTTCCGGATAGTTCGTATGATCATCAAGTCCACCAATAATAATCCGATTGTCATCTGTCGTACGTAAATATAAATATGGTCGAGCCGTTTCCCAAATGAGTGTCCGCTTGTACCATGTGGAGAGGTCTGCTATTTGATTTGTTGTCACAGTATACGTGCTTACAAAGGATACGGTCTTCTCCTTTTTAATGTCAGTGCCTTCGTAACCAGCAGAGTAAATCACCTTTTTTGCGAAAATCGTTTGCCCATTCCTTGTAGTAATCTCTACTGTGTCTGTTTCTTTATTGTAACGATGCCCATTTACTTCTGTGTTTTCATAAATCTGTACACCCCTTTATTGGCAGCATCTTCTATGAGTGCATGTGTGAATTTAAATGGATTAATTTCTGCATCATTATACGAATAGATTGCTCCAGATCTTGTGAAAGGATATTTCGCTTCTATTTCTTCTTTAGAAAGAAAATCCACTTCACATTGTTGTTGTTTTAAATAGTCATATTCTTGTTTCAATTTCGGTAAGTCTTCTGGTTTACTTGCGGCATATAATGTATCTCTGCGATGGAACTCACAATCAATAGAGGCTTCCTTAGCTGCCATCTCCATCTCGTTTATTGCTTCTTTTAATAGGCGAAGATGTGTATTGATATAGTCTTCACCGAAAGTATGTATCATATCTGTAAATATCTTCTCACCAGAATACTGAATCAGTGCAGTATTATTACTCGTACTCCCACTACCAATGGTATTTTTCTCTATGATAACCACATCTAATTCGCTCTTTGCCAAATAATAGGCACATTGAGCTCCGGAACTTCCGCCACCAATAATTAATACATCACAAGAAATATCTGCTTGTAAATCCACTGTGTATTCCTCCATATGAAAAATGATATTTTTAATATAACCATCAGCGATTATTTCATTCCTTTTTCTATATTTGTAATCTTCAAAGAACTCTTAACATTTTAGTGTGGTAAAATAAAGAAAAATATAGAAGAGAGTGAAATAGATGGATAAGGTAAAAGCGCGTAAAGTTGCAAATGAATTACCAAGTGGGACACAAGTATTGTATGGGGATTATCCTGAAGCGGGCAACTATTATTCGTGTGCGTTTCATCCAGATATCGTGTACGCAACATACGGTGAAGTGACTCGAAAACTTCAAATTATTTGTCCACAACAGCAAGACACAACTTTTCCTTTAGTTGTATTTATCCAAGGATCTGCATGGAGGAAGCAAGATATCTATGCTAATATTTCGAATCTCGCACATATTGCAGCAAAAGGGTATACCGTTGCAAGTGTAGAAATACGCGAAACAGATCTCGCACCATTTCCTGCAGCATTAGAAGATGTAAAGTGTGCAATCCGGTTTATGCGAAAAAATAAAGAAACATATCATGTAGACACAAAGCGAGTAGCAGTGTGGGGAGATTCATCTGGCGGGCACCTTGCATTAATGACAGGACTAACAATGGGAGAGTATACAAATGATTTATATGCAGATGAATCTGATAATGTAAACGCAGTCATTGATTATTATGGTGTAACGGATTTGTTAACTCTAGGAAAATATAATGATATTTTGGATCATGATGCCGACGATGCGCCGGAAGGGTTATTGATCAGTGGAAGTGTAAAAGAGTATTCAGAAGCGGCGAAAAAAGCGAGTCCATTGCATCAAGATTTAACGAGAGAATTACCACCAATTTTAATTGTTCATGGAGATTGTGATGGGGTTGTACATATTCATCAAAGCCTTGAAATGTACAAAGCATTAAGAGAAAATGACCAGCAAGCGATATTTTACAAAGTGATTGGCGCAGATCATGGACCGGGTATTTGGAATGCCCAAGTGTTAGATGTGACAGAGAAGTTTTTACAGGCACATTTAAAAAAGCCAATTTGATTAAAATACTATCAACCGAAAGATGGAGATAATAGTATTCTTTCATTACAAAAATCCCAATGATTCGAAATTAATTTATGAATCATTGGGATTTTTTTGCACATTAATAGGTAACTCTATTTGGTAATGTGGAGCATTTTATATGTGCTTGTGAGCAGCAGTGGGGTATACGCACACGAATCATAGCACACAATAACTAGTTATAGTCTTGTCGTATCATCCTTCGTGTTTTGTTTGAAGAACAATATTTATGTCCCAACTCAGGTATTTATTATGGTGAAATTTCCACTCGATTTCTCCCGTTTTGTTTCGCTTGGTATAAAGCATGATCTGCTTGCTCTAATAATAATGGCATTGGTTGGTTTTCGTAAATAGAAACTCCAAAGCTCGCAGTAATTGTCCCTGCTGTTTCAAAAGTATGATCTTCAATGGCTTTTCTTATTTTATTTGCAAGTATGGCAGTATCTTCACGTCGTCTTCTTGATACAATGATAAATTCTTCTCCACCCCATCTGCCCATATTATCACTATGTTCTAATTGAGAGATGACAACATCTGTAATTTCTTTTAAGACAGAATCCCCAATAGCATGACCAAATGTATCATTAATGGATTTGAAATAATCAATATCGAACAAGATAACTGAAAATATTTGCTTCTTTTTTACACATTCATCTAGCCACAAGTAAATCTTTCTTCGATTCGCTACACCTGTTAATGTATCGTAATAAGCTAATTTCTCAACCATCTCTTTTTCGGTATAGTAAGTAATGACATTACGTACAAAAAAGATAAAGATAATATATACAAAATTAGATAGATAGAATTGTAGTAGACGTTCTACCCCTACTGCTGGGATATCATGTAAATGAATAGAACCAATGACAACAAGACAAATCCAGATAAGGAAAGCATAGATTAATCCAGCTTTTTTAGACAAGGAAATAAAAATAAATACGAGAATAAGTGGCGTCCAATATGTAAAGCTACCTGTATGTGGATGCTGTAATTCAATCATATCGAATGTGACAATATTATAAAACTTTACGAGTAATAAAAGACTGATAACGGTAAGGTTCAAGTATTCTACTATCTGTAATGTGTTTGGGAAGAGTAATAAAATGAATGAAAATGTGAAAACAATGATAAAAATTGATAACATAAACGTATTCATTGGATTCGAATAAGAAGACAATAAAAGACCCATTATGCTTGCAATTACAATAATCGGCAAGATAATCATATACATTTGTCTTTTTAGTTTTTCATATTGATTCATCATTATTACGCCCCATCAAGATGTAGTAGGTATTTTAATATAATTATATCAAAATACCTATGTGTTAGCTATATGCAGATAGAAGATGCGTGATAGAATCTAAGCCTTTTTCCCTTTCTTGTCCACTACAACTGCACCAACAATATCTCCGACTACATTAGATGCAGTTCCAGCCATCCCAATTAAAGCATCTACACCAGCGATTAATGCAACAATTTCTAGCGGCAAGTCAAACAATGTTAATACAGCGGCCAAAGTTACTAATCCAGCTGCAGGTACACCAGCTGTTCCAATAGATAGTAATGTTCCTATCACAACAATCATTGCTAAATCAGTTGCTGAAAAATTTGCGTTTGTCACATTTGCGGCAAAAACAATCGATGCTCCCATACGAAGTGCACCGCCATCAGAGTTGAAAATAGCTCCTAATGGAAGACTGAAATGAACAATTTTATCAGATACACCTAATTTTTTTGCATCTTCCATCGCGATGGGCAATGTTGCTACACTACTAGATGTGAAGAAAGCAGTTGTAAAAGAACGACGAATCGTTGTATAGAATTTTCGAATAGACACACGAGAAAACTTTAAAAACCCAGTATAGACAAATGCCCACAGCAGGATCACTCCAAGATAAAATACCGCGGTAAACTTAAGTAAGGACTCGAATGTATCCCATCCTTGCGTACCGAATGTCGAAGCTGCAATAGCAAAAATTCCTATCGGCGCATATAACAAAATTCCTTTTAATACTCTAAAGAATAGCTCATTCAATGCTTCTAATACTTCTTGCAACACCGTGCCATATTTCACTAATTTTGGATCATTTGCATGCTTCATTGTAGATAATGCATAACCAATAATAATTGCTAGAAACAAAATAGCCATTAAATTACCAGAGTTAAATGCGGCAAAGATATTATCTGGTACAATATTTAACAAAATATCGCTGAAAGAGGGATTCGCAGGCTCATCTACTTGTGCGTTTGGAAGCGTCAAATTTGCTCCAGGATTGATGATAAGTGCAAGTCCTAATCCAATCAGTACGGCCATTGCTGTTGTGATACTGTAGTATAAGACAAGCTTTCCACCTGTTTTCCCTAGTTCTTTCGGATTCATATTATTTACTGCAAGTACGACTGTCAAGAAAACAACAGGAATTGCGATCATACTTAATAAATTGATTAAAATCGTTCCAAGCGGCTTGATTACCTCAATAGAAGGACCAACAATCACTCCAATAATGATACCTAATAAAAAGCCAATCGACATTTTAATAACCAAGCTTGTCTGTTTATATGTTTTCCAGAGATTCATTCAACCTCCTACCTTTCTCTTTTTTTCTTAGCAACTATTCATTATATCCCTTATATATAACTTGGACAAACATTTAAATCGCTAATCATCGATGAAAAAAATGTAATGAATTGGCCCATAAGCAGCAATGTTTGAAATTGTGTGGATTTGTGGTATTACTTAAAGTAAGTAGTGAATACTACAAATAAATCAGTTGCTAGGAGTGTAATAGATGCAAACAAAAGCAGTTGTTATTCATAAATATGGTAGTAAAGATGTATTAGAAGAAGCAGAAGTGACATTACCAGAGTTAGGTGCAAATCAAGTACTAGTAAAGGTAAAAGCGACGTCTATTAATCCGATAGATTGGAAATTACGTGAAGGATATTTGAAGCAAATGTTTGATTGGGAATTTCCAATTATTCTTGGCTGGGATGTAGCAGGTGTTATAGAAGCAGTTGGTGAAGAGGTAACAGAATGGAAAGTCGGAGAAGAAATCTTCGCTCGCCCTGATACAACGAGATTTGGTACGTATGCTGAATATACGATTGTAGATACGAATTTGTTAGCAAAGAAACCAACGGATGTGTCATTTGAAGATGCAGCTGCTGTTCCACTTGCTGGACTGACAGCATACCAAGCATTGTTTGACCATGGTCAGCTTGAAAGTGGCCAAAAAGTACTGATTCACGCAGGTGCAGGTGGTGTAGGAACATATGCAATCCAATTAGCGAAAGAAAAAGGAGCATATGTGATCACAACCGCAAGTCCAAAAAACAATGAATTGCTTATATCATTAGGCGCAGATGAAGTGATTGATTATCATACAACAGATATAAAAGATATCAGACATGAAGTGGATTTAGTAATAGATACAATCGGAGGAAAAACGCAAGAAGAAAGTTTTGACATTGTAAAACAAGGAGGGCGTATCATTTCGATTGTAGGTGAACCGAATCAAGACAAAGCAAAAGAGAAAAATGTTGTAGCAAAAAGCATTTGGTTACAACCTGATGGAAAACAATTAAGTGAATTAGCCGCATTGATGGAGCAAGGTAAATTAAAAAGCATTGTGGGGAATACATTACCATTCTCAGGTAGAGGAATCTATGATGCCCATGCACTAAGCGAAACGCATCATGCAACAGGAAAAATTGTTATATCAATGAATTAATCATAATGACAAACTAGGTGTTTCTTTTATAGAGGCACCTAGTTTATTTTTTTATAAAAGATAAATATGTGTATATTTCCTGGGAAATGAAGCTTATTTTGACGAAATGAGGCAGAAACTTCTGTTTTTATTAAAAACAACACATTGAATTAAATATGTTGCATTATTAGATAATAATAGTGGATATACGTTGTATTTATTGTTACAATAGTTCGTATAATTAGAGTGAAGAGAAACGAGGGAGTGTTGTAATAATGGATACAAAGTATTTGGAATTACTTGCAGAAAAGTATGATACAGAAGAGAAAGTCGTAACGGAAATTATTAATCTTGAAGCAATTCTACATTTGCCTAAAGGTACAGAGCATTTTGTTAGTGATTTACATGGAGAATACCATGCATTTCAACACGTCCTTCGAAATGCTTCAGGTAAAGTAAAAGAAAAAATCAAAGATATTTTCAAAGATACAATGACAGAACAACAGATTAATGAGTTTGCAACACTTGTGTATTATCCAGAAGAAAAAATCAAACTAATGAAGAACCAACTAACAAATAAAGACGCATTGCACCAATGGTATCAACAAGTGATTTGTGACATGATTACACTGATTCCATATGCTTCATCTAAATACACAAGATCCAAATTACGTAAAGCATTACCAGAACAATTTGTTTATGTAATAGAGGAATTACTATATAAATCAGATAAATATTCCAATAAAAAGACATATTACGAACAAATCATGCAACAAATCATTACATTAGGGCAGTCTGATAAATTAATTACTGGCCTTTCCTACACCATCCAACGACTAATTGTCGATCATCTACACGTGGTCGGCGATATTTATGACCGTGGACCAGATCCTGATAAAATTATGGATACGCTCATTCAGTATCATTCTGTAGATATTCAATGGGGAAATCATGATGTTTTGTGGCTTGGTGCATATGCAGGTTCAAAAGTATGTCTGGCTAATATTATTCGGATTTGTGCAAGATATGACAACCTGGATATTATTGAAGATGTATATGGCATTAATTTACGTCCATTATTAACATTAGCAGAGAAATATTATGAAGATAATCCAGCATTTAGACCGAAACAACATAAAGACAAAGCATTATCAGAACATGAAGCATTACAAATTACAAAAATTCACCAAGCGATTGCGATGATTCAATTCAAATTAGAAAGTCCGATTATTAAGAGACGTCCATTTTTCAATATGGAAGATCGTTTAGTATTAGAAAAAATCAATTATGATACGGGTGAAATATCTATAGGTGACACAATGTATCCATTAGAAAATACATGTTTCCATACGATTAATCCAGATAATCCGACAGCGTTATTAGACGAAGAGGAAGAAGTCATTCATAAATTACTAGTTTCTGTCCAACATTCCGAGAAGCTAGCTAGACATATGAAATTTTTGATGAAAAAAGGTAGCCTTTATTTACCTTACAATGGGAACTTACTCATCCATGGTTGTATTCCACTTAACGAGTCAGGAGAACTTGCCTCAATGGAAATGGAAGGGACAGTCTATAAAGGACGCGCATTGCTTGATACATTCGAATCCTTTTTGCGTTATGCCTTTTCACATCGCGACGTGACAGATGATTTAGCTACAGATATGGTATGGTACTTATGGACAGGGGAGTATTCCTCACTATTTGGAAAACGTGCCATGACTACATTTGAGCGCTATTTTATTGCAGATAAGCATACACATAAAGAAGTGAAAAACCCTTATTATTATTTGAGAGAAGACGAGGAGGTGTGTCGTCGCATTTTAACAGAATTTGATTTGGATCCTGATAAAGGACATATTATTAATGGTCATACACCTGTGAAGGAGATTGAAGGAGAGAATCCGATTAAGGCAAATGGTAAGATGATTGTGATTGATGGGGGCTTCTCAAAAGCTTACCAATCGACAACAGGAATAGCAGGATATACTTTACTGTATAATTCTTTTGGCATGCAATTAGTTGCGCACCAACAGTTCAATTCGAAAGCAGAAATGATAGAAAATGGTGCAGATGTTTTATCAGTAAAGCGTGTCGTGGATAAAGAATTAGAACGAAAGAAAGTAAGAGAAACCAATACTGGAGAACAATTACAAGACCAGATTGATAGATTAAAAATGCTGATGGAATATAAATATATTGATTAAAGGATAGAAAAAAAGGCTAGAACATAGGGAAGGTTAATTCCTTTCTTTGTTCTAGTCTTTTTCGTTTCTAACCAGACGTTTTCGCTTTTGTATCGTCCAGCTGCAACGTCCAGAAACTAGGAGACTTCGCAAAACTCCCTACAATAAGTCATCATCGACTCGTACCTCGTCGTGATTCCTTTATTTCAGTCGTTTCACTCCAGTCTCTACGTTTCTAAGCGGACGTTTCCGCTTTTGTATTTCACTTTGTATAGTTATCAAAGTATCCTTGGATGTAGATCATTGGTGTTCCTTTGTCGCCGCTTCCTGATGTTAAGTCAGATAAGGAACCGATTAAATCTGTCAGTTGACGTGGTGTTGTTCCTTGGGCTTCCATTGCACCAACAAGGTCGTCCTCTTTATTTGTAATGTAATCAGAAATGGCCTGTTTTAATTCCTCACCTTTTAAGTCAGCAAAATTGTTGTCAGCCAAATACTTCAATTTCACTTCATTTGGTGTGCCGTCTAATCCGCTTGTATAAGCAGGGGAAACAACAGGATCTGCTAACTCCCATATTTTACCGACAGGATCTTTGAATGCGCCATCGCCATAAATCATCACTTCGACATTTTTTCCCGTCTTTTCTTTTAATGATGCTTGGATTTTGTCTACAATTGGCTGGCAATTTCTCGGGAACAATTTCACACTTGTTTCTGTTGCTTTGTTAGATCCGAGTAAGCCATATGCTTCATTATATCCACTACCATCAATGGATTCTGATAAGATATTATCAAGGCTATATACCGTTTCTGCACCATTTGCGCGTAAGATACGTTTCGTGCGCTGACGTGTATGGATATCACATGCTAATACATGCTTCGTATGTGCTAATATCGCTTTAGGGTCATTGGCAAAAATCACTTCACAAGAAATACCCTCTGCCTCAACTAAAGATTTATAGTAATCAATATAATCTACACCAGTGAATGTGTGCTTGTTATATCCGAAGTGTTCGCGGAATGTTGCTTCTGTAAGAACATCTGACCATGGATTGATTCCTTTTTCATCTAATGTATCTAAATCTACTAAGTGGTTTCCAACTTCATCTGATGGATAACTTAACATAAGCACAATTTTCTTTGCGCCTTTTGCAATACCACTTAAGCAGTTCGCAAAACGATTTCTACTTAAAATTGGGAAGATGACCCCAATTGTTTCATCACCGAACTTATTCTTTACATCACTAGCAATATGATCCATTGTTACATAATTTCCTTGTGCACGAGCAACAACAGATTCTGTTACTGCGACAATATCTTTATCCTGTATATCAAAGCCTTCAACAGATGCTGCATGCAAAACTGTATCCACAACAATCTCTTCAATCGCATCTCCTTGGTTAATAATTGGACCACGAAGGCCTCTTACTACAGTTCCAATAACTCTTTCCACTTGATATTCGCCCCTTAAAGTAAATAATAAATGATACATTCACTATACAATAATGTTACTATATAAGTAAAATTAATATTAGTAATAATATATATAAGGAGAATTAATGGATGGTAAACAAGTTAGACTTGTATCGAATCTTTATTATAGTAGGTCAACATGAGAGTTTTTCGAAGGCTGCCAAACATTTATATATGACACAGTCAGCTGTCAGTCAAGCAATGAAGCAATTAGAGAAAGAATTAGACACAAGACTATTTACTCGTAATCAAAAAGGCGTGTCATTAACTGATGAAGGAGCATTGTTGTTTGATTATGTCTATTCTGCAATCAATTTAATCCGTACAGGAGAAGAGAAAATTTTGGAATTTAAGAATTTAACAGCAGGAGAATTGAAGATTGGAGTAGGGGACACCATTTCTAAATATTTTTTGTTGTCCTATTTAGAGACATTCCATAACAATTATCCAAAAATTAGATTCAAATTAGTAAATGGTACCACAACAGAAGTTACGGCATTATTGAAATCAGGCGATGTAGATGTCATTGTCTGTAACTTCCCATTAAAAGACCCAACATTAGAACAACTACCATGTATGGAAATTCAAGATATCTTTGTTTGTGGAGAGGTATATAAACAAAAGATAAAAGAACCGTTAGCAATGAAAGCATTGAATGAATTACCGCTCATCTTCTTAGAACCGAATTCTAACTCACGTCATTATGTAGAAGATTTCTTACTATCAAAAGGAATAAAATTAGAACCAGAATTCGAATTAGGCTCATATGATTTGTTACTGGAGTTTGCTAAGATTAACTTAGGTATCGCATGTGTGACGAGGGAATTTTCTAAAGAGTATTTACAGAAAGGCATTGTACACGAGATCCAGATGAAGGATCAAATACCACCGAGAAACGTCGGGGTTGCCTATTTGAAAAGTGTCCCATTGTCTCCGGCATCAAAGAAATTCGTCGAAGTCATTCAAGAGGGCCAAAATGAATCATGTTAGGAGTAAAAAATGGATAGTGTATTACTTATTGTCATTATATTAGTTGCATCGATATTACAAACAAGTACGGGCTTTGGCTTCTCTATTTTAGCCACACCCTTTTTATTGTTATTATTTGCACCAAATGAAGCAATCCAAATCAATTTACTATTGTCGCTAGTTATTTCAATTTTACTTTATACAAAAATAAAAAAAGATGTAGAATTCCAAACATTGAAGCGACTAATTATCGGAAGTATCGCAGGCCTTCCATTAGGCATGCTTCTTTTTCTACTACTCGATGTAGAGAAGTTAAAGTTATGGGTAAGTATTGTGTTATTTATTCTCACACTATTATTAATTGCAAAATTACGAGTGAAGCAAAATAAGAATCGAGATATTTTTGTCGGAACATTATCTGGTTTATTTACAACAAGTATGGGAATGCCAGGGCCACCATTGTTACTGTATTTTGCGAGTGTAAATACAAACAAAGAGAAATTAAGAGGCACCACACTAGCTTTCTATTTATTTATCTACAGCATTAGTCTTATCATTCAACTGCTCTTCGCAGGAACGACGAGCAAGATGTGGATAGCAAGTGGCCTTACCTTGCCATTCGTATTTATCGGACTATTTCTAGGGCAACTACTATTTCGTAAAATGAATCAACAAGTCTTCCAAAAACTTGTTTATGCATTATTACTATTTACAGCAATCTATTTATTGTTGTAAATATTTTTTAAAAAATTGATTTAGGTCAATTTCTCTTCTTTCATTATCAACTATGATAAATGTATCGAAAGGAGAGAGTGCGATGTACCTATTCATTCAACATAAAAATAAGTTATTAGTTATCACAGCGATTTGTATTGCATTAGCGTTTGTACTTGATTGGAGAGATGAAACAACTTGGAGTAATATGTTCTATTTACTAGCAACAATCGTAGCAAGTATGCCAATCCTATATAAGGCAATCCAGGCGAGTATGCACAGAACATTCAGTATTGAATTACTTGTGATGATTGCTGTTATAGGTGCTTTATTTATACAGGAATATATCGAAGCAGCTATGGTTACTTTTTTATTTTTACTTGGGGATTTTTTAGAGGCACGAACATTACGGAAGACGAGATCCTCTCTACAAGCATTATTAGACTTGCAGCCAGAAGAAGCGATAGTGTTAGAAAACAATATAGAATACAAAGTGCCGACAGAACAAGTGAAAGTAGGGCAAAAGATACGCATTAAGCCTGGCGGGAAAGTACCGGTAGATGGGGAAGTGTATGATGGTTCTGCATCTATTATGGAAGCGAGCATTACAGGTGAATCCATTCCAGCAGTTAAAACAATTGGGCATCATGTATATGCAGGGACAATTGTTGAAGATGGCTATATCGAGATGTATGCAACAAAAGTCGGTGAAGATACTACGTATGCAAAAATTATCAATCTAGTAGAAGAAGCACAGGAAACAAAGACAAAAGCAGAGAGATTCCTTAATCGTTTTGCATCTATCTATACACCGTCTATTATTGTCCTAGCGATTCTTGTATACCTTTTTACAAAAGAGATTTCTATTGCTATTACTTTTCTTGTTATCGCATGTCCTGGTGCACTTGTGATTGGTGCACCTGTATCCACGGTTGTCGGGATTGGAAATGGAGCGAAGCATGGTGCGTTAATCAAAGGTGGAGAGGTGCTAGACAGACTTCGAAAAATCGATACATTATTTTTTGATAAAACAGGTACGTTAACAAAAGGGAAGCCTGAAGTAACGAATATCACCGTTTATGGATCTATGGATAGACAGACATTGTTACAATATGTTGCTATTGCTGAGAAGAGGTCGGAACACCATTTAGGCAAGACCATTGTTCAACAAGCAAAAAAAGAAAAGATAGACATAAGTAAAGACGCATCAATTGTCACATTTGTAAAAGGAAAAGGTGTAAAAGCAGTCCTTTCAAACAAGAAGCTTTATATAGGTAATCGAAAATTAATGCTGAAAGAGGATATACAGTTACCAGAAGAAGTACTAAATGACGCCACAACACAAGAACAAATCGGTAGTACTGTCATATTTGTTGCAATGGACCAAAAAGTAGTTGGGATGATCGCGATTGTTGACCAAATAAGAGAAGACGCAGTTAGTGCGATTCAACAACTGAGAAATAGTGGCGTGAAAAATGTCATGATGCTAACAGGGGATAATCGACATACAGCAAAAATGGTTGCAAATCGATTAGAGTTAGATGGATTTAAAGCAGAATTACTTCCAGAAGACAAGGCAGAAATCATTAAGCAAATGCAGGCAAAAGGGCACATGATTGCGATGGTTGGGGATGGTGTGAATGATGCGCCAGCAATTGCAAGAGCGGATATTGGACTTGCAATGGGCGAAGGTGGCACAGATGTGGCAATGGAGACAGCAGATATTGTCTTAATGGCAGACCAATTAAGTCAGTTCGCCCATGCTCATTCTTTAGCTAAAGTGACGATAAGAAATATGAAACAAAATATTGCCATTGCCATGCTTACAGTTGCCTTTTTACTTATCGGAGTATTACAAGGACACATTCATTTAGCTAATGGGATGTTCATACATGAAGCAAGTGTTTTACTTGTTATACTGAACGCAATGCGATTGCATCATTTTCGTTCAAATCAAAAGGGAAACAACCCTATTTTTCACTTCATGAAAGCAAGGAGGAAACAACATGCACCAATCAGGATGTAATCATCATATGGAGCACTGTGTCGCAGCTGTACCAATTTTTAACCATTTGTCTAAGGAAGAAATGCTTGAAATTACCGCGCTAGCGACACCACGATCATTTAAGCGAGGGGAATTTCTTTATCAACCACAGATAGATGCAGACGCATTGTATATTGTGCATACAGGCATTGTAAAAGTTTATCGATTAAATGATCTAGGGAAGGAACAATTAGTTCGGTTTTTAAGACAGGGCGATTTCACGGGTGAATTAGCAATATTTCATTCCTCAAGCTATGAATCTTATGCCGAAATCATGATAGATGCAACGATTTGTGTCCTAACCAAAAAGGCGTTGCAACAATTGTTAGAAAAATATCCTAAGATTGCGTGGAAGATTATGGAGGAATTTTCTCGCCGTTTAGAAGTTTCAGAAAGACAGACAGCGCTTGTTGCAACAGAAAAAGTGGAAACAAGATTAGCATTGTATTTAGTTGAATTACTAGATGGAGATAAAAAGATAGTCGAATTACCTATGTCGAAGAAAGACATTGCATCCTATTTAGGTACAACACCTGAAACATTAAGTAGAAAGCTCACATCACTCGAGAACCAAGGCTATATTGAACAGCTGTCAAATAAAAAAATCAAAATGAATGATGTCGAAGGCTTGTTATCTTTAGATAAATAAAGGAGCGTGTGTGAATATGGAAAAAGCAAATATTTATTTAGAAGAAGTAAGTTGCCCATCATGTGTAAAAAAGATAGAAAGTGCTTTAACAAAAGTAACAGGAGTGGAAAGTGCGAAAATGTATTTCCATTCAAGCAAAGTGAAAGTAGATTATGATGAAAAAAAGACGTCACATCATGCACTTGAGAAAGTGATACAGGATTTGGGTTATGTTGTGAAAAAATAAAAAAATCACCGTAAGCAATTAGGAATTGCTTACGGTGGTTGCGTTTCTAACCGGACGCTTACGCTTTTGAATCATCTAGCTTCAGCGTCCAGAAACTAGGTGACTTCACAAAGCGCCTTACGATAAGTCATCATCGATTCGCAAGCTCATCGTGATTCCTTTATCTCAGTTGCTTAGTTCCAGTCACTACGTTTCTAACCGGACGCTTACGCTTTTGAATCTCTCCTTCTAATGATGAGGATTGCTATTGCTCCGATTATTAGGAGTACAATTCCAATTATCAAATAGTTACCCATATCTGTTGCTGTATTAGGTAGCTCGTTTGTTCCGTTGTTTTCTTCTGGTTTTGGATCTATATTTTCTTCGCCTTCTGTTGTTTTTTCGAACACAGTAAATGTACTAAAATGAGATGTTTCTGCTACGATACGATTATTATCTAGTTCGCCACCGATTTCTTCCCATTTCTCATCTGTTTCCTTCCAATAGTAAATTTTAGCTTTAGTAGTATCTTTCGTTTGTTCTGTGTCGATAGTAAATCCTAATAAAATTGGTGTATCGAACTGAGTGACTTCGATTTCTCCTTGTTGGATACTAAAATCATATACGGCACTAATCGCTTGTTCGATGTCTTTCATTTTTGTTAACGCAATCGTTACTGCTTCATCGCCATTTGTAAAGTTAGAAGCAGGTATGTGTAATTGAACATCTTGCTTTTGAATGATGACCGTTGCTTGTTGTGCTTTTAAATGTTTGACTTGTTCACTTGTTAACGTAATCTCTACTGTAGAGTTGTGATTGCTCAAGTCTATGTGTAGTACACCATTTTCGTTTAATAGCTCGATGTCTTCATTCGTTATCGTTACTTTGCCATCTTCTACAGTTGGGTTAACGATAACTAGATCTTTTTTCGGTGTGTCATTTGGTTCACCTGGCTTGTTCGGCTCCTCAGGATCTGGTGTTGGTTCTGGATCTGGATTCGGCTCAGGATCTGGATTCGGTGTCGGGTCTGGATCCGGATCTGGTGTTGATGTCGCTTGTTCCAATGTCAATACACCATAAACAGAAGTATCTTGATAACCTACACCTGTTAAATCATTCCATGTTGCGGCACTTTGACGTGCACCGTCTTTTCCATCATTAATCTGCACATCAAAACCAATTTTATGTTGGTCGCTTGGCTCTATTGTGCGTAATGGTATCTTAAATTCTACTGTATACCCGTTGTCTGCTGTGACAGTTGCTGATTCAAATCCTTCTTCTATACCAGCAGGATTAAAGGATGCTTCATTACTATAGTTCACGCGATATTGTCCATCATCTTCTTCATAGAAAGTAGTCTTACCATTATTCTCATCAACGAAAACTTCTACGGAATCTTGTTCCCACGGATTTTCACTCGACTTGTCTAAAGAAGAATCACTTACTTTTACAAGTACATATAAATTCTCCTCATCCCACAATGCTTTTGCTGTACCATTTGCACCTTGCCATGCTGTTTGATATTGAGAAACTGGTAATGTCATCGCATCTTCCCATATGGAATCCACATCTCCATCAATTGTTGGTGTACCATAAGCTGCTGTGCCTTCTTTTGCATCAGGAAGTTTAGGTGGTTCATAATCTTCAAGAAATTTCTCTGGATCGATTATCGCATAGTAAGCAGCTTTTGCTTTTAAATCTTTATCAAATAGGAGTGGTGATTGCTCACTACGCCAGCTTGAAGCATCATTTAATCCCCACAAAGTTACACGAGAGATATGCTCGCTATGTTCTTTGTATAATGAGAATAATTGTGCATAAAGATATGCTTGTTCATTTTCCTCTTCTGCTGTTAATACACTGTTCGTTCCTGCTGCGATATCAAGTTCTGTTACACCAACTTCGACACCTAATGAAATGAATTTCTCTAAAGAACTTCTCACATTCTCGATTTTTGTGGCCAAATTATAGTGTGCTTGCATACCAATGCCATCAATTAATTTCTCGCCATTATGCTCACTCGCATAATTTTCATTTATTTCTTTAACCATTTGATAAATGGCTTCTGCTTTATTTTGATTATCATCATTGTAATCATTGTAATAAAGGTTTATATCCCAGCCATTTTCATCAATGACTTCTTTTGCTGCTTTGAATGCTTCTTCAATATAATCTGTTCCGATAGCTTTTAACCAACCAGATTGGCGCAGTGCCCCTTTCCAATCAGACGGATTAGGAGGGTTATCATTCATTGCCTCATTAACTACATCCCATGAAATGACGTTAGGACCAAAGTTCTCCACAGCTGTTTTCACATGTGTACGAAGGTTCTCAAGTGCTACTTCACGTGGTAATGGATTACCAGAAGCATCCGTATGTAACGACTCTTCTGATTGTTGATGCCATACAAGCACATGTCCGTGAATCTTTAACCCTTCATCCAATGCTCTTTGAACTAGTTCATTCTCTGCTGTGAAATCAAATTCACCATCTCCATTGTAAGCGTATCCTGGTTTCATTGCATTTTCTGCAGAAATTAAATTATGGTGCATCTTTAATAATTCTAGTCGAGTACCTTCAAATTCTGTCATGGATACGGCATTCCCGATCAGGAAATGTTCTTTATATACATCCTTTAATGGTTGTAAGTCTCTTTCGATATCGACAGTACCTGATCCTGTTGGTTCAAATGTAATATCATCAATATAGAAGGAAGCAGAAGCATTATTAGTACTTTCTACATAAATGGTTAATGCTTCATTTGCAATACTGTTATATCTATATGTTCCCTCTAATTGAACCCAACCATCAGCAGTTGTAATGGTTTTGCTTTGAATACTGTTATAACTTGCACTATCACCTGTTCCTACTTGTGTGGACAGTTGTAATTGTGAAGATTCAGGAGAAATCAATTTAACCCAAGCGGTAATGCGGTACTCTTCACCTTTATCGATATATTTAGCTACGTTTAATGAAGGACCATGCCAAGTTTCTGTCCGGTTCTCTACTTTTAAAGAAGAAGTACCATTTTCTGTACGATTTGCTTCATCTGTTACTGTTAATGTTTCTGTGCCACTACGACCTTCAAATCCACTTGTAGTCCCATCTTCAAATGTAATTGGTGTGAATTCCTCTGCAGGCGGACGAGTAGGTTCTTCTACTGATTCTTCTGTCAGATCTTTAATTATGAAATCATCGATAAAAATATCTGCTTTTGCTAAATCTTGATTCTGTGCATCATTTGCTTCAAACCAAATACGGAATTCAGTTGTATCTTTAGGAACAGTATAGGTTGTTTCAAATGCAACCCATTCGTCTGCTGTCACATTTTTGTTACCTATAAGCCATGGATTCTTATTATCTAATTCAGGAGATTCTACTTTACTTGCAAGGTGAAAATCATCTGCTCCTTCACTAATTTTTGCTTTAAAGGAAATGTTGTATTCTTTCCCTTCTTCTAATACGTTAGTTAAATCAAGTGATGGACTCGTTGCACGTTTTTCTCGACTATGGAAATGAAGTGCATGTGCTCCTTCATATGCTTGCTCTGAAGTAACCTCTGTTACTGCAGTTCCTTCCCATGAAATATGAGACCAACCATTTGTTTGTCCATCTTCAAAATTGTGATGCAAAATAACTTTGCCATCGGTGTTAGGATCAGTGGGGTCTTCTTCTAAAGGAACACCTAACCAGTTAGCGATGTCGGCTACGGTTGTTTCCATTTTGATATAATATCTTCCCATTTCGAATGGACCCTCATCACCTGACCATGCTTTGAAAGCATATCGAATGCCATTATCCGCATTTGCTTTTATAGCATGTTCATTATAGGCACCATATGGATATGCCATTAGAATTGGATCAGTTCCTGTAAGTGTTTTTAAGTATTCGTTAGCTGCAGCAATCTCTTCATTCGCTTGCTCAGCTGTAATGTTAGGTGTCCAGATTGTATCTTGTGTATGTGTTTTCGTATGATTTTGAAGACTTACTAAGGAGTTGTTCACCAATGATGTTAGTTGTTCACTAGTCATGCTATAATCTCCATCAATCCAATCGGATACAACAAAAAGTACTGCATGCATATTATATTTTTCTAATATTGGAAGTGCGTGTGTAATGAAGTCTGGAGTTGCGTCATCAAATGTAAGTAAAATAGGGCGATCAGGCGCTTCCAAATCCCCGTCTTTTATTTTTACATATTCTTCAGCAGTTAAACTAGTAAACCCATTTTCTTGTAAATGTTCTAGAGTTTGTTCCAATTCCTCGACACTGGTGTCTGTCCATTCGTTTGTAGGATTGTCTACAATGCGATGGTATAACAACACAGGTATTGCTTCGTCGCTTTCTTCTGCATGTACAGTAGGGTTTAACCATGTTGTAGGAAAAGCTAGTGTGAAAATAAGTAATAATGCAAAGAATTTCTTGAAGTTTTTCCTCATTCTTTTCTTTCCTCCATTCAATACTATAATAATTAAAACGCTTACAATTTGTAATTTTAACGACATTGCTACCGTAAGGAAATACGAAAACTAAAGGAAAAACTATAAAAATTAAACCTCTTTTTAGAAATGTGGTGTAAAACTTTAAATACTATAGATAAATAGGAGAATAGGTTTATTCTTAATGAACAAAAAAGCAGGGGAGAGAATCCCTGCTTGTTATTTTTTTACTAAATAGTTTGCTGTCATCCATGCGGCAATAGGTATGACAATGATTACACCCATTCCTGCAATAAAAATAGTAATGAGCTCATTTGCGAAAACTTTTGCGTTGAGTACTTCACCAAAGCTATAATCTAAATCTTTAAACCAAATCAAAAGACCGATATATCCACCAAAAAAGGCAAAGAATAGCGTGTTGCTACTTGTATTTAATATATCTCTGCCAATGGTCATTCCGGAGCGAAATAATTCTTGTCTTGAAATCTTAGGATGTTGATCAAATATTTCTCGCATTGGTGAGGTAATAGAAATAGCTGCATCAACAATGGCACCAATTGTACTCATAATGATGACAGATATCGCGATTTTTAAGAAATCTAGACCAATATAGACAGAATAAATCGTTAAAGAATCAGATTCTTCTTCACCAAATCCGTGAATCATCGCTTGATTCGTTAATAGAAAGATAAAGGACAACAACAAGAGTGTCGTCACAATAGTAGCGAGAAAGGCAAGCACTGTCTTACTGTTTACTTTGTTAATGTAAAATAAACTAATTGCACTAATTAAACTACATGCTACGAGTGTTAAGATAATCGGATTTGCATCAGGATCATTCATCACAAGTACTGTACTAATGACAATAACAAAATTGAGGAATAAAGCAATAAATGAACGCACACCTTTTTTACCTCCAATACTTGCCATTAAAATAAATAAAATGATGGATAGTAACAGAAGGACATTCATTTTATCGCCTGCTTTCTTTTAATGAAAAATATCGATAAGTAAATCGTAATAGGAATCGTTAACACTATCCCAATTCCACCAGCTAATGCACGGGCTATTTCCATTGATAGGTTCACCGTAATGGTAAAGTCTAACGGAGAACCATTCTTGAAATACAATAGCAACATCGGAATCGAACCACTAACATATGCGAAAAAAAGGATATTCGTCATTGTTCCCATAATGTCTCGTCCAATTTCTTTTCCAGCTTTTTTCAATACAGACACTTTGATTGCCTGATTTTTTTCATATAATTCAAACATGGAAGAAGCCATTGTGATTGCTACATCCATCACCGCACCTAACGAACCAATTAACAAACCAGCAAGGAAAATGAGTTGTGGATGTCTACTCACAAATGCCATTTCTTCGTACCGTAATCCTTGTTCCCCTGTAAGATAAAAGGCGACAAATGTAATGAGTAAAGACATAGATGTACAAATAAATGTCGCAAGAATAGCAGTATATGTTTTTGCACTATTGCCACTAGCCATAAATAATGACAAAATAGTGAATAATACAATACTGATTCCACAAATCACTAATAAGTTTATATTTGGATGTTGTGCATAGATATCCAAAGCAACAAATAAGATGATGGCATTTACTGCTAAACTAAGTACAGATAACGCACCTTGTTTTCGGCCGACAAATAGTAAGACAAGAATGAATAGCCAACCGATTAATACAATATAGACATCTCGTTTAAGATTGCCTACAGAGTCACCATCGTCTCCCAAAAAAAACGTATCTCCTTTTGCTAATGGATAAGAGATCGCTTGTGACTGACTATATTGATGTTCTATTGTGATTGATGTACCTTTACTTTCTCCATTTTGTATTTCTCCGGTAATTTCTAGTGTGTATAGCCTATCTTTATTACCATTTCCATCAACTAGTTCTTCCTTGGCAATTTCTTTCACTTCTGTAACATCAACAATGGTGTCAGAATAAAACGCCTCATTGTTCGTAACAAATAGAAGGGATAGCAGAAATAAGATAGCCATAATGAAATAGAAAGGATGGATTTTTTTAAAAAATGTCATCATATATACCTCCAAGTCCGTACCGATTATATCATGAATGTGAATAATGATTCGATAATCAACTTTTTTAAGAGAAGTAAGGCAACAAACAATAACTTATTATATAATCATAGATAGATATTTTCTTCCAACTCTAATAATGATAAACTAATAGTATGTAAGCGATTAGAGGATGATACAACTTTATATAGGTTCGTTAAAATCTAATGGAATAAGGAAGGTCTAAAAATGAGCAGCAATACTACGAAAACAGACGTAATCTTAATTGGTGCAGGAATTATGAGCGCGACACTTGGATCGCTATTAAAGGAATTAGCTCCAGATTGGAATATCAAAGTTTTTGAGAAATTAGACAAAGCTGGAGAAGAAAGTTCGAATGAATGGAATAATGCTGGAACAGGACACTCCGCTTTATGTGAACTAAATTATACAGTGGAAAAAGCAGATGGTTCCATTGACATTACAAAAGCACTTAAAATCAATGAAGATTTTCAAGTATCCAAGCAATTTTGGGCTTTTTTAGTGAACAAAGGATTAATAGAGCGCCCAAGTGAATTTATTATGCCATTACCACATATGAGTTTTGTCGAAGGAAACGACAATGTCAACTTTCTCAAAAAGCGTTTTGAAGCGCTCTCTACAAACCCGCTCTTTCATGGAATGGAATTTTCAGATCAACCAGAACAATTAAGTGAGTGGATTCCATTAATGATGCAACATCGTACAAGCAAGGAACCCATCGCGGCAACAAAAATCGATTCAGGTACAGATGTAAATTTTGGTGCATTAACAAGGAAATTACTACAACAACTAGGCGATAACGGTGTAGAAATTTCTTATAATCATAGTGTAGATACATTGAAACGAACAACAGATGGGGCTTGGGAGCTGCGTGTTCGTGACTTGAAGACTGGAACAACGCAACAGCATCAAGCGAAATTTGTCTTTATTGGTGCAGGTGGCGGAAGTTTGCATTTGCTCCAGAAGTCAGGTATACCAGAAAGCAAGCATATTGGAGGATTTCCAATTAGCGGCTTATTTATGGTATGTAAGAACAAAGAAATTGTCGCTCAACATCATGCGAAAGTTTATGGGAAAGCAAAGGTTGGTGCACCACCAATGTCTGTTCCGCACTTAGATACACGATATATTGATGGGGAGCAGTCATTATTATTTGGTCCATTTGCTGGATTTTCACCTAAATTTTTAAAAACAGGTTCAATGTTTGATTTACTTACATCAGTGAAGCCACATAATTTATTTACAATGTTAGCAGCAGGTGTGAAGAACTTTGCATTAACGAAGTATTTAATTGAACAAGTGTTATTATCTAAAGAGAAGCGGATGGAAGAATTACGTGATTTTATCCCAAATGCAAAGAGTGAAGATTGGGATTTGTTAGTTGCAGGTCAACGTGTACAAGTGATCAAAGATACTGAAAAAGGCAAGGGAACATTGCAATTTGGTACAGAAGTGGTCACAGCACAAGACGGTTCGATTGCAGCACTATTAGGCGCATCTCCTGGTGCCTCGACAGCAGTTACAGTCATGCTTGAAGTGTTAGAACGTTGTTTCACAGAGCATATAAAAGAATGGGAGCCGAAAATTAAAGAGATGGTACCATCCTATGGCGAATCTCTTCAACACAATCCAGAATTATTGACGAATGTAAACAACATGACGTCAACTCAACTAGGTTTAAAATAATGGAGAGATTGACAAAAAGAAAAAAAGCATTTACTATAAATGAATAATAAAATACCCGCTCGGGAGAGGTTCATAGCTTTTTAACCCTCTATAAAAAACTATGGATACAATGAAAGTCATGTCCATATTGGATGTGGCTTTTTTTTGTTTCTACATATGTTGTGCTATGAACCCTCTTAGATACCGTTATATTCGGCAGATGAGAGGGTTTTTGATTTGAAGGAGGAAATTACATTGATTAGAGTTTTACTTTATCTTGTGTCAATCGTGACTGCAAATGTAGTTACGGCGGCACTTATGCCATTACAAGTTGGGATGTTCATTATTCCAGCAGGTACATTATTTATTGGAGGAACATTTATTTTTCGTGATTTAGTACAGAATAAGTATGGTCGTCCGAAAACATATGGCTTTATCTTTATTGCGTTGGTATTGTCTGCACTTGTTTCATTTATGTTAGGAGATAGTTTGATGATTGTGATGGCATCTGCATTGTCCTTCGCCATTTCGGAGACAGCAGATACGGAAATCTATACAAGATTAAAGTTACCACTTGCATGGAGAGTGTTTTATAGCGGATTAGCTGGTGGTTTGCTCGATTCTGTTGTATTTGTCATTATTGGTTTAAGTCCAATAGGTGCAGGAATACTGCCTTGGGAAGCTATTCCTTTTGCTATTCTTGGTCAAGTCATTGCAAAAACAATGATTCAATTGATCGGTGCACTTGTTGTGAACAAAGTATACGTGAGTAGACAAAGCCAAGTGGCAGCATAAATAAGGAGCGGGACAGACAAACAATTGTGTCATGTTCCGCTCATTTTTTTCTTTTGTTAGATTTAACTATATTAACAAATCAATCCGCAATCTTAATAGCTATATCACTTTTTATTTGAAAATTCTTTTTCTCCATAAGAAGACTGCGACAACAATGCATAATAAAAGAGAGATGCCTAATGTAATGATCCAACCAATCGGACTTCTATCAGAAATAGGTAGAATCACATTCATCCCGAAAAAGCTGAAAACAAGTGTTGGTAATGTGAGGAATATGGTAAATAACGTCAAAGTTTTCATTACACTATTCATTTCATTTGAAATCAAAGAGGAATAGGTAGAGGACATTGATTCGACAATGTTCGTATACAATTCTGTTGTTTCAATTGCTTGTTGTGATTCAATTAGCACATCTTCTAACAGTTCCTTATCTTCCTCATACATCTTAATTGATTGTGTACGCAATAATCTCTTTAATACTACATCGTTTGCTTTTAGTGATGTAAGGAAATAAATCAGACTTTTTTCTATTTCCATTAATTTAAACAGTTCTTTGTTCGTCAAAGCATCTTTTAAATTTTTCTCGATACGAATACGTTGCTTATTTAATGATTTCAAATGATCGACATACATGCTAGCAATCATTAGCAATAACTGTAATGCAAAGCGACTCTTCATGGATGTGTGAATCCCTTTTTCTAAATTGTTTAGAGAAGGGACTGCTTGATGACATACTGTTAATATCACATCATTTGTTAGAATAATCCCAATCGGAATGGTTTTAAATGCGAACATATCCGATTCTGTAGGGACAGTTACAGGTAAGTCTTGAATAACTAATGTTGCATTGGAGTCTGCGTCATGTTCGACCCTTGCTGATTCTTCTAAATCTAGTGCATCTTCAATGAAATAATCAGGAATTTGACATGATTCTAGTAATTCATTGATTTCTTTTTTTGTTGGTGCAATACATTGAATCCAGCAATTCTTTTCGATTTGTTGGATTTCTTCTAGCACACCAGTTTCATTTGATTTATAAATTGTATACATACGACACACTTCCTTATCTAAAAACGACACACCGCTATCTTGGTAGGTGCCTTTGTAACGTTATACCCATTTTACTGTATGTGTAATCTTTCTTAAAAAAGAAAAATAGCGCGGACTTTACTTTCCACGCTTTTTAAAAAGGATTATAAAATCTTGTTCCATCATGGAATGTGATAATCATAAACAAGATAAATAGTAGGCTGCTAATCAGTAATGTAAGGTAATCTAATTTTGTTAAAGGTCGTTCACTATACCATGTGCGTTTGTTATGTTTACCAAAACTTCGTAATTCCATTGCGTTACTAATTGTTTCGATACGATCTAGACTCGAAAAAATTAATGGCATAATAATCGCTACAACATTTTTTAATCGTTTGGTGAGTTTCTCTTTATTCGACAAATCAATCCCACGTGCTTGTTGTACTTGCGCAATTGTTCTAAAGTCACGTTGGATGTCTGGGATATATCGCAATGCAAGCGAAATTGCCATACCGATTTTGTAATGGACTCCAATCTTATTTAAGGATGCAGCGAACTCACTTGGATGTGTTGTCACAATAAATAATAATGCTGCTGGAATCACAACAAAATACTTTAAAGTAATATTAAATTGGTAAAAAAGTTGCTCCAATGTCACAGTATATCTATTTGTCATTTCAAAAAGGACATGAGAACTATTGTAAATGGAGACACCTTCTTCAGGTGAAAATAAATAAATCGCCACATTATTTAATGCGAGGAAAAATAGGATAAACCACACGACAAATGATATTTCTTGCCATTTAATTTTAGAAAGCTTAAAAACAACTAAACTGAGCACGAACAGAATCAGTAAGACTCTAGTATCATATGTCAACATTGCAATCGTAGACCAAAGCAAGAAAATAATTAGTTTGGAAACACCTGATAATTTGTGCACAGGTGATTGTTTGTCTATATAGCCAAGCATATTTGTTACTGCCATGTTTTTCTAACCTTTCTATCATGCGAAATAAATTGTTCGATAAATGCCTTTGGATGCGTCATTCCAGACTTTATTGCTAAATCAAATAAAGAAGTTCGTTTAAGATTTGCTTTAGCAATAATCTGGTCATCTGTTAAGATATCAACAGGTGCTTTATCTGCAATCAATTTGCCATCAGCTAATACAAGTGCACGATTGGTGTATTCTAGCATGAGATGCATATCATGTGTAATGAAAATAATGGTAATCCCTTGTCGGTTCAATGTAAGAAGAAATTCCATCATTTCTGTATAATGACGCAAATCTTGTCCTGCTGTCGGTTCATCTAAAATAAGAATGGAAGGATTCAATACAAGAATAGAAGCAATCGTCACCCGTTTCTTTTGACCGAAGCTTAATGCAGAAATCGGCCAATTTCGATAAGGATATAATCCACAGATGCGTAATGTTTCATATACTCGTTCTTTTATCTCTTCTTCAGTAAGTCCGCGTTGTACTAACCCTAATGCTACTTCGTCATAAATCATATGTTTGGAAATCATATGATTTGGGTTTTGTAGCACATATCCAACATGCTTCGCCCGCTCAAAAATCGTTTTATCACGTATATCTTGATCATGAAACATAATCGTTCCATCTGAATACTTTTCAAATCCACAGATGACTTTGGATAATGTCGACTTACCAGCACCATTCTTTCCGATAATTGCCACCATTTCACCTGCCTTTATTTGAAAAGAGATGGAGTCAATAATTTTTTTCTTGTCATAAGAAAAGGTAACATCTTTTACATCAAGTACAGTGTGGTTGGCTCTAGGTTGCGTCGATGTAGAAAAGTCCTCGTCCATCTTTTGTTGTAATGCTAGCTTTGTTTGGTTAGAAATGTGTAATGTGTCGATATGGGCTGGTTGCATTTCCTCTGTTACCAGACATTGATGATATTTAAGTGCTTTCGTATATAATGGTTCTCTAATGTGTACATCAGACAATATATCGCTAGCAAGTAAGGCATCTGGTGTCATGTCTGCAACAATACATCCTTCATTTACGACAATAATTCTATCAAAAGGGATGTGTAGTGCATCCTCTATTCTATGTTCAATCATGATAATGGTCTTATTTGTATCTGTGTGAACCCGTTCAATGAGTTCCATTGCATATTTTCCTGTAGCTGGGTCAAGATTCGCTAATGGTTCATCAAATAATAAGATGTCTATTTCTTCATCTACCATTACACCTGCTAAGGATACCCGTTGTTTTTGTCCCCCTGACAATTCATGTATGGAATAATTCATTTGGTGATGAATATCAACTAATTTTGCGGTCTTTTCAACAATATCATGCATCTTTTTTTGTGGTACTAACTCATTTTCTAAAGTAAAGGCGATATCCTCTCCAACAGACAATCCGATAAATTGTCCATCTGTATCTTGAAGCACAGTTCCAACCCTTTTAGATAATGTAAAAATATCTAATGAAGCAGTTGGGGTGCCTTTTATGAGTAGATTACCTGTCATGTTACCTTTATATGAAAAAGGAACTAGCCCATTGAGACAATGAGCCAGTGTGCTTTTTCCAGAGCCAGAAGGTCCTACAATGAGGACTTTCTCGCCTTCATATATCGTTAAATCCATATCTATTAGAGAAGGTTCTGTTTGACTATGGTATTTAAATGTAAATTGTTCAAATTGTATCACAGGTTGTTTCATGTCATTCTCCTTCTACTAGTAACGATTACACTTCTTTTGAAAGACTATTTCCTTTGCTACGTGTTTTTGCATATGCAATTAATAATAATGTACCAATCACACCAACAGAGATGATGTTTGATATCCCTGCAACGGCTCCTTGTGTGAAGACTTTATTCGCTGGTTCAGCATATATGATAATATCTAATAATGGCGCTAGAATAAACCAACCAACAATCTGCACACATACCTGTACGACATTAAATGTCACAATCTGTTTAACACCGAATTCCCCGTCTTCCATACGAATTCGTTTGACAAGTAAACCAATAAAGAAACCAACAAATAAGGATACAAGCACCCAGCTCCACCATATAGAACCCCACATTAGTACATCTTTCAATGCATGGCCAATTAAACCGATTAGTCCACCAGCAATAGGGCCAAATAGCACACTCATAAATGCAAGAAAGGCAATAGCTGTTTCTATATTTGTATTAGGTATCCCTGTTGGAATTGTAACGAACCGTCCGAGAATGACATACACAGCAGCCCCAATACCGATTGCCACAATTGTTTTAATAGATAATTTTCCTAACATTCCGTGATCTCCTTTTTCTCTTATGTATTTTCTTCTACTATATACGATTTTCTCCTGTTTGCGTATATAAATTTGTAATCTTTTACTACTATTTTTTTGTGAGAGTATGAGATATCTAGAACATCGCGAAATATGTCGTTTTATGAAAACTTTCTAATAAATGGTCCTTGCATAATTATACAATAAAATGATATATTTATAATTACGAAAATTGATAGATATGGAGAGAACAACATGAATACGATACATCAACATAAAAAATATACAGCAATTCAATATATGAAGTTTTGGCTACCATCTTTGTTAGGGATTATCTTATTTTTAATACCTGTCTCAGATGGAGACAAAGTAACGATTGTACTAGGGATTTTTGCAGATAGTTTACAAGCATTATTAGCAGATTATATTCCATTAATTATGACAATTATCTTAATCATCTCGGCACTTGGAGCGATTATTGCAAAAATCATTCCATTGTCTAGTATAAAAAATAGTCCGTTCTTAACAAGTTTATTCGATATTTCCCCATTTTGGCTTGTGATGCGTTGTATTGGGGCAATCTTTGCATTTATGACATTAACAGAGACAGGACCATCTTTTATTTCATCTAGTTTAACAGGTGGTGTGGTGTTATTTGACCTGATTCCTGTATTAATGGTGTGGTTTTTCTTTGCATGTTTATTTATGCCATTATTATTACAATTTGGGCTGATGGACTTTATTGGTACGATTGTTAGAAAAGTAATGCAACCATTATTTAAATTACCAGGTCGTTCTTCTATTGATGCACTAGCTTCATGGATGGGTAGTGGAACTGTTGGTGTATTACTTACAACCAAACAATTTGAATCAGGCTATTATACGAAGCGTGAGGCGGCAGTTGTTGCAACAAACTTCTCGATTGCATCGATTGCATTTAGTTTAGTAATTGCAAAATTTCTAGAAATTGACCATATGTTTGTGGAATTTTATTTTACTGTTGTGGTTGCAGGTATCTTTGCAGCAATTATTGTCCCAAGAATTCCACCACTTTCGCTTAAAAAAGACACATACGAAGAGTCGATAGGGAAACAAATTGATGAAGATGTACCAAGTGGTGTATCTAGCTTTAGATTTGGTGTGGAAAAAGCTGTTGAAAAAGCAACACAAGTAAAAAGCTATCGAAATGTAATAAAAGATGGTATCCTTAATGTAATCGATATTTGGTTTTCTTTAATTCCGCTCGTGATGGCATTGGGAACGGTTGCATTAATTATTGCAGAAATGACACCGATTTTTGATTTCTTATCGTATCCATTTATTCCGTTTTTAGAACTTTTACAGATTCCAGAAGCAAAAGAAGCTGCACCTGCAATGATTGTAGGCTTTGCAGATATGTTTTTGCCTGCAGTAATTGGTAGTGGAATCGAATCAGAATTAACACGCTTTGTAATTGGTGTTATGTCATTGGCACAATTGATCTACATGTCGGAAATAGGTATCTTATTATTGAAATCTAAGATTCCGTTATCGTTCCTAGAATTATTTATAATTTTCTTACAAAGAACGATTATTACATTACCTGTTGTTGCATTAATGGCACATTTCTTGTTTTTTTAACGAATAGAAACAATTATAACAAGAGTGGCGATATATCCGAACTTATTCGATGGAATGGTTCGGATTTTACTGTTTATCCATGTTTATAAAATGATCATCATAGATTATGAATGAAGAGAAAGGTGTTCGGTCGAATTGAATTACTCTAAACATATTACACATGCATTACAAAACGATCCACCAGGTGAATGGATGCCGACATTGCCTGATCAATGTATTCGATTAAGTTCAGGCTTTCCATCAAAAGAGTTAGTACCAGTTAAAGAAATAAATAAAGCAACGAGCAAGCTTCTTGATGAGGAACAGGATTTACCATTACATTATTTAGGCACACCAAAGTTAGATGCTATAAAAGAACAATTAATCCATCGGTTAGAAAAGCGCGACTTACGAGCAAATAGTAATCAGCTATTAGTTACAGCAGGTGCTTGCCAAGCTATTGATTTAATTGCACGTATTTTTCTAGATGAAGAGACATTAGTTGTGGTAGAAGATCCAACATACATGGAAGCATTAGAAATTTTTCGTAATTATACCAACAGATTAATTTGTATACCTGTAGATGAGAAAGGATTACGAACAGATAAGCTAGAGGAATTTTTGGAGATGAGACAAAGTCAAGGTCAGTCTTTACCACGCTTTGTTTATACGATTCCGACATTCCAGAATCCGACTGGTACGACAATGCCATTAGCGAGAAGAAGGCATCTCTTAGCACTTGCTTCTCATTATGATTTTCATATATTAGAAGACGATGCGTATGGGGAATTATATTTCAATAAAGAGTTGCCAACATTAAAATCGCTCGATAAGGAGAATCGCGTACTCTATGTTGGTTCATTATCAAAAGTAGTCGCACCAGGCTTACGTATTGGCTACATTGTCGCAACAGAAGAACTAATTACATCACTTTATTGGTTCAAAAAAGACTTAGATCACCCATTTACACAAGCGATTATGTCGACATATTTAGCGAATAATGACCAACAAACACATTTAGAAATACTTAGAAAAGCATATATGCAAAAACGGGATTGCATGATAAAAAGTTTAAATGAGCACATGCCTTCTATTGTGCATTGGATTGTACCAGAAGGTGGCTATTTTGTATGGGTAGAAGTACAAGGGATCGATACAAATCAGTTATTGCAAGATGCCCTAGACCGTGGTGTTGCGTATTTACCTGGTCGTTATTTCTTCTTAAATCCGAATAATGGAAAACATTATTTGCGTCTTTCTTTTAGCTATGCATCAATGGAAGAAATCGAGACAGGTGTGAAGCTGTTGGCAGATTTGATAAAAGAGAAAAAACAAAACTTATGATTAGAAAAGGTTCGCCATTTGGTATAGGCGAACCTTTTTCGTTGTTTAGATATTAATTTTCTTCGTCTGTTAATGGTCGAATTGCTGTAAATGCTTCTGGTATCATTGTAAATCCATCAATAATAGTATCTTCTTCCACTTCAATCATTAAATACCTTTTTCCATGAAAGTGAACTTGTTTTACAAACTTTAAATCTTGTGGACTCACTGCAATATTTGCTACTTTTGTATTTATTTTTATCGACTTGGATTCGAATTTTGGTACAATATTACGTGCTTTCATTTCGTACTTCTCATCGTCTATTACGTTTTTAAAGGCTGTTTCTACTGTTTCTGTATCGACGTCTTCAATGCCACTTACTTTAAGTACTCTTTCCACATCTCTGTAATCAAGTCGTGGTTCTTCCTCTTCTTCTTCGTTCTCTTCCATGACTCTATGAATCTCTTCATATACATTTGCAAGTGTTGTCGTACTTAATTGGTGACCAACAGCATCCCGGACCACTTCTTCAAAGACGATTTTGTCATCTTTTGCTGTTAGCGTTTCTTCCGCATTCAACACATCCTCAATAAAATGAGGATCAGGTTCATTTGCCTTTCCAGTTGTATACAAGACACGATTTACATCTTGTGCATTATCTGTTATACATGGGAACAAAAACCCAGCGATAGGGGCATTTAGATTGATAACAGGATCGACGACTACATTATATTTAAAAGACCGTTCTACATAGTCAAAGTGAAGTTCCTTTTTGGGGTCTTGTGTTTTATTTAAGCTACACAGAATAAACGGATGAGAGTATACCGCGTTTCGGGCACTTTCTTCATCTTCCGTACTACGACGCTTCATCGGTTTGTAATATTCTCCGCGAATGAATGTAACGACAATATCCATTTCATATGTATGTTCTTGTAACATTTTTTCAACAAGTAACAACATTTCTTCCTTCCATGCATCCATATCTTCTGTAAGCAATCCACGATGTAAAATATATTGACTATGATTTTCTGCGTTCGGTGAGAATTTCAATTCAAATATCTTCTCATCTAAGTTACCTGTAAGAACTTTTTTGAAATTGGACAAAAATAATTCTTGTTCGTCTTGATCTAGCATCTCAAATGGTTGACTTTGTTGATGATAGATGTCACTTGATTCCTTCATAATATATACATTAAAAATCTCTTTTAGCTTTAATAAATCATTATCTAATTTAAATTGTTTGCGAATATCTGCTATATCTTTCTTATTCATTTAAAACACTCCATCATTGTATTGCTCATTATTTACTTTCTGTTACTGTTGTAAGGATTGGGCCGTCATTTGTTAGAATAATTGTATGTTCAATTTGCGCAACAAAACTTCTTTCTGCAGCAATCGTCCAACCATCATCTAATTGAAATACTTCTTCTTCATTGGAAGAGATAAAAGGTTCGAACGCAATAACCATTCCTTCTTTTAATACTTCGTCATCCCATGTATTTTTAAAGTTGTAAATATGATTAGGAGCCTCATGAATCTTTCTTCCAATTCCATGTCCAGTAAGGTTTTTAATGACAGTTAAACCATTTTTCTTTGCTGTTTGCTCAACAGCATTACCGATTTGACTAATTTTTGCACCTGGTTGAACATAGGCTAATCCTGCATCAAATGCTTCTTTAGCTACAGCACAAAGTTTCTGTTTTAACTTTGAACCATTCCCAATCACAATAGAAATGCCAGTATCCGCAAAGTAACCATCTTTTGATGCAGACACATCAATATTTACTAAATCACCATCTTGAATTACTCTGTCGCTCGGTATCCCGTGTGCAACCTCTTTGTTTACGCTAATACATGTAAACCCAGGAAAATCATATTCTCCCTTCGGTGCAGAGATAGCTCCATTTTTATCAAAAAGCTCTTTTGCCAACAAATCTAATTCTTTTGTTGTGACACCTGGTTTTGCTGCCAAAACGAGAGTATCTCTTATTTCTGCAACAATTTTCCCGATTTCCTTTAATTTTTGTATTTCTTCCGTTGTTTTCACAATCATGTTGCAACCATCCTTATTTTAAGATAATTTACGATCTAATCATTGTGTTGAAAATGCCATTAGATATTTATTATACTACACTTACACGAAAAACTGCATGGATGACAGGGAACTTTTCCTTCTATTGGTTCGCTCCAATCCCTACGTTTCTAATCGGACGCTTTCGCTTTTGGTCCGTCTAGCTCAAGTGCCCAGAAACTAGGGAACTTCGTAAACCATCCTACGATAAGTCATCATCGATTCGCAAGCTCATCGTGATTCCTTTATCTCAGTTGGTTCACTCCAGTCCCTACGTTTCTTAACGGGCACTTTCGCTTTTGGTATATAATTCTACTAATTTTTTACTGATGGTGGTGATGTCTCGTTCTTGGGCTAGCTTGTACCCTTTTTCGGTTAGGGGAGGGCATTGTTGTTCTAGTATTTGTTCTAACTTTTGTTGGAATGTTTCTAGTGTGGTTGCTTTATATACGTGTTCGCCGTCTGTTAGCCAGTTTTCATATATTTCGATGTCACGAAGTAAAATCGGGAGTTTTGCTGCTAATGCTTCTAATAATACGATTCCTTCTGTTTCTTCGTGAGTGAGAAATAAAAACAAATCACTCCCACTATAGGCATCGCGTAATTCTTGCCTGCTAATAAATCCGGGAAAGTGGAGGTTAGGTAAGTCTGTCTTTAATGCTCGTCTTATTTTTGACGGTACGATATTTAAATTAGTATGTCCGAACCAAAAGAATTGGTAATGGGGTAATTGTTTTGCGAGTTCGATAAAATCAAGAATTCCTTTGCGCTCCATATAATGACCAACAGAAATCACAACTTTTTCATCATTCGCAAGTTTATATTTTTTTCTAAATCTTTTTCGCGCTTCCTCAGATTTTGCGAAAAAGCTTGTGTCAATGCCGTTCGACAAATTATAGATAGGGCGCTTTATTGAATAGGTTTGCAATATTTTTTTGGAGTAATCTGTTGGTGTAATGATAATGTCGCCACGATTATAACAAAAAGTAATCCATTTTTTAAATAATGGTGCGATGAGATTCGAACCAATAAAAGAGTTTTTAAAATCCTCCATTGTAGAATGTGCGTAATACACGACTTTTTTTCCTTTTCGTCTTGCTACCATACTCATCCAGAGTGAGTTAGGAAAAATCGTATTAATATGGATGATGTCAAATGCTTCTTTACGGTCCATCGTGTGAGAAATATTCATGTATTCCAATGCTTTTTTTTGATGTTTCATTGCTTGACCAATTCCGCTGCGATTTACTAAATTCATCGATCCAGAATATAATAATACTTTCACACATACCCCTCCATAAATTAAAAAAATGAAACAATGTAACGAAAAATAATTTCTAATCCAAAGCTGTAGACAGCGATTGGCAATGGCTTACCGATTAGAATAATAATCGTAAATTTAGTTAAGGACATCTTTGTTGTACCAGCTAAATAGCACAAAAAATCATCAGGTGACAATGGGAAGAAGATCATAAATGTAAAAAACATGTCAAAACGTTTATCACCAACCCATCGGCGATATCTTTTTCTCAATTTTGGTTTAAATAAAAGTGTCAGTACACCATCGCCATATTTTTTTGCGATAAGAAATGCAACAATAGAGCCTAGACATATGCCAATATAATTATAAATAAGCCCCATGACAGGACCAAAAATTAAAATACCACCAAGACATCCAATTCCACCAGGAACAATAGGAAAAACCACTTGGATGAATTGAAAAAAGACAAAAAACAATGGTGCCCATATACCAAATTGATTTAAAAAATCCTCTAATGCCTGTTCAGAGTAAAATAATTCTGTTTGAATTCCATAAATAAAAAATAAAATTGTCGCAACAATCCCGAGAACTGTCACCGTATGCCAAATAATTTTAAAAAGTTGATTATTCATAGTTTAAATAGTGTCCTTTTTATTTCTTACCATCCAAATTAAGAATGTGAGTCTAGAATGGTGACAGGTTGAGGTCTCATTTTATATAAAGAAATCGCATCATAGTATAATGCTTCCACAGATTTTGCAAATATTACAGACGAGTAGTGAGCATATGCTCTTTCTTTTGCATTATTCACCATGTATTCGTGTAAGTGTAGTGTCTGAAAAAGCTGATTGATATAGCAGTGAAAAGCTCCGTATGATGAGAATTGCCAACCATTATATCCATCTATAATGACATGATCTAGGCATGGATCTTGTTTACAAAGGAGAGGGAGTCCACTAGCCATTGCTTCAATATAGGTTAATCCTTGTGTTTCGCTATTCGATGCACTTATAAATACATCTGCTAATTGATAATATGCTGCGATTTGGCTAGGTTTGATCATACCTGCAAATTTCACCATTGATTGGATATGATTTGTTGCTACATAATTTTCTAGTGTTTCTCTATAAGGCCCATCCCCAACAATGAGAAATGTGGTCGTTTTTGGGTTCCACTTTTTTAAGTAATATAAAATTTCCTCTACATTCTTTTCTTTTGCCAACCTTCCGACAAATAGTAGTATTTTATTTTCCTTAGGAATGCCGAGTTTTATGCGTAGTTTATGTAATTCTGCTTTTTTAATGGATTGTTGGAATTTAGTTAAATCAATGCCAGTAGGTATCACGGAAATAGGCCTTTTCACACCATATCCAACTAACAATTTATTAACTTTTTCTGTAGGTGCAATGACATTTGTTGTGTGCTTAAGTACTTTCTTAGAAAATAGTGCAACCATCGCTTTGCCCCATTTTTGATTTGGCGAAAAATAATGTGTGTAATCTTCATATACAGTATGGTATGTGTGCACAATTGGGATGTGTAATTGTCTGGAGAGATGTTTTGCTAATCTGAATGTGCTGAATTCACATTGGCTGTGGATAATGTCTGGATGCCAGTCAATTATTTCTTGAAGCAATTTATTATGTTTGGACAAAGTAATTCTTGCACCAGGATAAATCTTACCGACACCTAATGAACTAATGTAAAAAATATCCTTTTTCGTATACGATTTTTTTTCTTCTGATAATGTGAGTATTTTGACTTCGTGGCCGAGGCGTTCAAGTTCCTTTTTTAAGTTTATAACAGAAGTCACGACTCCGTTAATCACAGGAGAATACCATTCTGTTGTAATTAATATTTTCATATGTAATCCCCCAAATTTATTTACTCATGGAAACCATATGCTTGATTGTACTTCATTAGTATAAGTGAGTAGTTTTAATTCCATATTAATTATTAATAAAGATTTGTTAACAAACAACGCAAATGTATACAAATCCAGTATAGTAACATGTAGAAAATAAAATCCCCTCACTTGTAACATATTCGATATAAAATACAAAATTCCTTTAATTATTTATAAAAATTATTCTCTAGAAAGGTGAGTCAATGAAAAGGACAATCGCTATTTTAATTATTGCACTTATTTTCGGAATCATCATGTTCACATCCATTCCATCAAAGGAAGAAGAGGCATTGCCCGTATCAATTTTTAATAAGCAGGAGAGCTTGTTAAGTAAAGAACGAGTGTTGAACATTGCGCATCGAGGTGCTTCTGGACATGCCCCAGAACATACGGCTCGTTCCTATCAATTAGCTAAAGAGATGGAAGCAGATTATTTAGAAATCGATTTGCATGTTACAAAAGACAAGCACCTCGTTGCAATTCATGATAAAGATTTGAATCGTGTGGCAAATAAGAAAGGAAAGGTAAGTGACTATACATTAGCTGAACTAAAAATGATGGATGTAGGTACATGGTTTTATACACAACATCCTGAAAAAGAACCAGTCTCTAGTCAATTGATGACGCTTGAAGAAATAATAGAAATGTTTGGGCAAGAAGTGAATTATTATATTGAATGGAAGCAGGCAAATGGCTTGGAGGTACTTCTCCTAGATGTATTACGAGAAACAGGCATTCTACAGAATGATCGTGAAGGTGGAGTAATCATCCAGTCATTTAATGATGAAACGCTAAAAAGCATTGCAAAACTAGAACCAAGCGTGCCACTAATCCAATTGTATTCATTTAAGAAAAGTGCAGAACTAACGAAGAGAGAGATAAAAGAGATAAAAAAATATGCAATAGGAATTGGTGTGAATTACCAATCATTGCATCACGATTTTGTCGAGAAAATTCTAGCCAATCATTTATTGGTACATGCATATACAGTAAATAATGAGAAGGAAATGAAAGAACTCATTCAAATGGGTGTGACAGGTATTTTTACAGATTTTCCGGACTATTTAACCAAATTAAAAAAGGAGTAGCTAGAGGCATTTCCAATAGCTGCTCCTTGTCTTATCTCAAAGTGAATATATTCTACAATTGGATTAAGAGGTTTTTGAACCAAATTTTTTGAATAAACTTACCTTACCAGTACCTTCACATTCTAAACATGCTAATTGTCCTTCTCCTGCACATGTTTCACACTTGTGAATACCATAATCAATCCCTTCACCTGAACAACTGGAACAACGAACTAAAGCTTCTCCATCACAACTTTTACATTTCATCATGATTCCTCCTCAAAATTTTGGTAGGTTAATAATAAGCTGAGACGACTAATGTAACCATTTGGCGAAGTGTCTTTTTTCATGTTGCTTTTATAATGTACAGATACCACATTATAGATTTATTAATCTCAAAAAATGCATTTTTTTATAAATGTAATTAAACTGTAATATTCATTAATGCCTAATAGGTGGTACAGACTCAGACGGCACTGTATATGGACACAGATGTAATTGATTTTTCTCGTTAACAGAAGCGAAAAAGATGTCACTAGGTGTATAATGGTATTGGTTTAACTGCCCTTCTAACCATTGTTCATTTAAATGAAGAAAAGTGAGAATATCTGTGCAAATGGTCCCTTCCAAAATAACAGGATAAGCGATGGGGGAAAAGGCTGTTTGTTTTCCAATATCTTGTTTCGTTGCAGTTAATAACTCAGGCCTTTTTAATACAGTAAGAGAGCCATTTGCTTCAATGATGGCTAATTTTACTTCACTTATATCAAACACATCTTTGTCTCTTAACATCTCTAAAATATTATCTACAGAATATCCTATTTTCTTTAATTGCTTGTGTAGGAGCAATCCGTTTGTGATGACAACGGTTGGTTCAAATGTTAAAAAACGCCCAATTGTTCGATTAGCTAATTTTAGATGGGAAACAATTTTTTGAAGTAAGCCAATTGCAATGACTGCAATGATTGTTGGCAAGTGATGAATGTTGGGGTCCGCGATATCTGCCCCAACAACAGATGCTAAAGTAATAATGACAAGGAAATCAAAGACTGGTAGCTCTCCGATTGCTCTCTTTCCCATAAATAATGTAATAAGTAGTAATAATGGCAAAATCGTAATAATTCGTCCAACAACAATTAATAAATCTTCTATCATAAACGAAGCCTCCTTCATTTGAATTAGTTTGCACAAAGAAACAAGAAACATACGATTCGTGTATTTTATTGGAACATTCTTAAGGTTCACACGTATATAAAGATACAACTGTTAGAAAGGATGCTACAAATCGATGAATGCGTATGAACAAAAAGCATACCAAGAACTATTGAAATGGGAACTACAAATTTTAAAAAATAATAATGTATGGAAGCAATGGTCAAAAAAAGCACAAGATAAAATCAATGGAATGATACCTGAGAAGGCACACCAAACAGTTACAGAAGCAATGAAACAAATGATAAAAGCAACATTAGTTGGGTCAGATTTTACGACAAAGCAAGTGTATCCAGATTTGTCTCTAGAAGAAAGAGAGACGCTTGTGGAACAAAAACTAGTCACATATCGAAAGACTGCGATGTTAGAAGGGGCAGGAACAGGTGCCGGGGGGATTCTATTAGGATTAGCTGATTTTCCTTTGTTGTTATCTATTAAGATGAAATTTCTATTTGAAGTTGCCACAATTTATGGTCATGATACTTCCACATATGAAGAAAGACTATATTTACTACATGTATTTCAATTAGCATTCTCAAATGATAACAAAAAGCGTGAGACGTATCATTTATTGAAAAACTGGGCAGAAGAAAAGCATAAAGTGATGGATATGGATTGGCGTACATTTCAACAAGAATACAGGGACTATATTGATTTAGTAAAATTATTTCAAATGATTCCTGGGTTTGGGGCAATTATAGGAGCATATGCAAATTACAATTTATTAGATCAATTAGGAGAAACAGCGAAGAATAGTTATCGATTAAGAATAATGGCAGATAAATAGTAAGTATTTCTCTTGTTAAATGTGATAGAGGATTAAGAATTACGTATATTGTAAATTAAATGTAAAGTTACTTGAAATAGCTATACAGATTGTAAGACATGTTGTATAGTTTGTGTAGAACATACATTCTTATGTAGGCAAGACATTACCACATTAGAAGGTATCATTGATCGTATAGATGAACTAGAGACATTAGCAGAAAATGAAATAACTGAGAGAAAAAAGCCCTGAACGCTTACTAATAGTAAACATTCAGGGCTTTCTAACATTGGTCAATTTTTTTGTGCTTGCTCACCTAATCATGACTCATATTTCCATTTTTGTAATGTGCATAGCAATCTAACGCTAAAGTAACTGCTTGAGCAAAGGCTGCACCACCGCCTAATGCTGCACTGACGCCTAAAGTCTCCATTATCTCTGTGTCTGTAGCTCCATGTTCTACTGCACCTTTCGTATGGTAAATAATACAATATTCGTCCTGTGCATATATACTAATTGCTAATGCCATTAACTGCTTCTGTTTTTGATCAATGGATCCTTTTTTAAACGCCTCTTGTGTAAAATTATCATAACCTTGCGTCAATTCAGGTAAATATTGCTTCATTTTTGTTGTGCCGCGTTTATAATCTTCAATAGATTGATCAAAATAATTAGGTTTTTCCACTTTTTCATACCACCTTTCACTATAATGTTTCACGTTCTGCTATTTCTATTCGTGAAGTGAGGATCACTTTTGAATGTTTGATGAAATCATTCGCTGGGTATTACATGTATTAACAAACACTACAAGGAGTGATGAGTATGACAGAGAATAAAGATGTAGAAGTTCAAAAAACGGAAAAGAAGTCGGATTCTAGTAAAGTCGGTGTGGCAGCAATTAAGTATATTACGTATTTAATTATTTTCTTCGGAATTATTTGGTTTTTAATTAATTATGTATTTAATCTTTTCTAAAAAATGTGACAAAATTCGATAAAAGTTTTATGATAATAAGACCTAGTCTCATTCCGCTGACTAGGTCTTTTGGCATTATTATGATACAAGTTTCTATGCATGGAAAGGAATGTTTTCTTTGAAAGAAAGGAAAACTATTTAGAAAAATAAACAGTAAGAAACTTGAATGATACGCACATTGCATTTTTTGAAGTGAACGATAGGGATGAAAGGAGTGAGAACTTTTGAAGACTAGACACTTAGAGATTATTCTTACATTAATTAGATATGAAGGATCATTTTTGCCAATTCAACAAATTGCAACTGACTATCAATGTTCGGAGAAAACGATTAGAAATGATTTAGATAAAATCGAAGAATACTTACGCGATTATCATGCACATATTATTCGCAAACCAAGTAAGGGAGTATCTTTAAGTATTTCAACTGAGAACAGAACAGCTTTATTGAAGAACATAGAAAAAGAACGTTTCCAATCCAAAGAACATGTGATTACTAATGACGAAAAACAAGAAATATTGTATGGCATTCTTATGTCTGAATACTCTTCATTACAAGTAATTGCGAATGAGTACTATGTTTCAGTAAAGACAGTAAGAAAAACAATTACAGAATTAAATAGCTGGTTAAATAAAAGAAATGTTTTTATTACATCAAAACAAAGAATTGGTCTTATTGTAGAAGGAAAAGAGAAAGATATACGTCAATCAATTATTGAATTAAATGAGTTTGAATTATCTACACACCCATTGATTCAAAAAGATGTATTTCATGATGCAAATCAAATAGAGGATATTGTACTAGAACAGTTAAAAGCATATCGTCTTTCTATCACAGATGAAAGCTTACATACACTTGTACTTTATATATTGTTGACGATAAAAAGAGTTAAAAAGCAATGCTATGTGGAAATAGACGAACATATGAAGAGTAAAATTATACACAAACGGGAATATGAATTAATAGCAACATGTATGGGGAAAATAGAGAAGTATTTTGTTATGAAGGTACCAGAGGAGGAATTAACTTATATCGCCATTCATTTAATAGGATCAAAGTTATCAGACAAAGAAGCATATCCTTACCCAATTGATCTGGCAGTAAAAGAACAAGCGGAGTCCATTACAAGTGAATTATCTAAACGATTAGCGGTTTTGCTTTTAACTTCTTTCCAACAAGACGACAAGTTGATTGATGGATTAAAAAAGCACTTATATGCTGTTATACAAAGGCTACAATACAATTTACCACTTAAGAACCCATTGGTTGCAGATATTAAACAAATGTATCCGTTTATGTTTGACGCTTTAGTTTCTGTACTATCAGATATGAAGAAAACCCTACCGTACGTGTTGCCAGAAGATGAGATTGCATTTTTAACATTGCACTTTCAAGCATCAATGGAAAGGATTAAGGAATGGAATAAGCGTAATATCAAAATGGTGATTGTTTGTCATATGGGAATTGGTGTATCAGAAATCTTGCGCTCAAGAATTGTATCCAATTTATCTAATATTACGATTGTAGGAACATTACCACACAATGAATTAACACAGTTCTTGCGTCATAATCAAGTGGATTTTATTGTTTCGACAATGGACATTCCTATTGTTCGTATACCTTTTTTAAAAGTCTCTCCATTATTCACAGAAGAAGACAAGGCAAAATTAATCAAACAATTAAACAATTTGACAATTCAACAAGAAGAAGACAAAAATTCCTTACAAGATTATGTGAAAGAAGAATTTGTTTATCCACATCTACAACCAATGCATCGCTTTAGTGTAGTTGAAAAATTAGCAACAGAGATGTATGAATTAGGGATTGTGGAGAAGAATTATATAAGAGAGGCATTACAACGAGAAAGAATCGCAGCTACAGCTATTGGTGGTGGTATAGCTATTCCTCATGGAAATCCGAATAGTGTAAAAAAATCAATAATTGTACTAGCAACATTTAAGCAACCAATTGATTGGGGAACAGAAAAAGTATCGATTGTCTTTTTCCTTATGTTAAAGAAAGAAAGCTCTGAAAAAAGACGTCATTTATTTCATCAATTATCGCGACTTGCAGGAAACCCTCTCTTAGTTGAACAATTAAGAGAACAAAAAACTCCAGAGGCAATCCTACAATTATTATCATAAATGTTTGAATTTCCACAACTTGCGGTAATAAGAAGCAATTAATAAGTAAATAGTAAAAGCTATAATAAAAAGGAAGAGGTGAGTAAATATGAAATTATTAGCGATTACATCATGTCCAAATGGAATTGCGCATACGTATATGGCAGCTGAAAATATTGAAAAAGCAGCTGAAGAAATGAATGTAACAATGAAAGTGGAAACACAAGGTTCTATTGGCGCAGAAAACGAATTCACAAAAGCCGATATTGAACAAGCGGATGCGATTATTATTGCAGCAGATAAAGCGGTAGATAAAAGTCGTTTTGTTGGAAAAAAATAATTACTGCAGGTGTGCAAGAAGGAATTAGAAATCCAAAAGGGTTAATAGAAAAGGCAATGTCTAACGATGCTCCTGTATATAAAGGGGAAGGTAGTAACAAAGATAAGATGCCAACTTCATCAGAGTCTACGAAACAAAATCCAATATACAGACATTTGATGAATGGGGTTTCATTCATGATACCATTTATCGTTGTCGGTGGGTTACTTATCGCCATTGCATTAACAATTGGTGGCCAACCTACTGAGTCAGGGATCGTTATTCCAGAAGACTCATTCTGGAAAACAATTGAACAAATTGGTGCAGCAGCATTTAGCTTTATGGTACCTATTTTAGCAGGGTATATTGCATATAGTATTGCAGATCGACCAGGTTTAGCACCAGGTATGATTGGTGGTTTTATTGCAGCAAATGGTAGTTTTTATGGAAGTGAAGCAAGTGCAGGATTTTTAGGTGGGATTATTGCAGGTTTCTTAGCTGGGTATGTTGCGCTTTGGATTAAGCGAGTGAAAGTTCCAAAAATGATGCAACCAATCATGCCAATTATTATTATTCCTGTCCTGTCTTCTTTAATTGTTGGTATTTTATTTGTTTTAGTTATCGGTGCGCCAGTAGCACAAGTGTTTGAATCATTAACTGGTTGGTTAGCAGGAATGCAAGGAACAAGTTCCATTCTATTAGCATTAATACTAGGTGCAATGATTTCATTTGATATGGGTGGTCCGGTTAATAAGGTAGCATTTCTATTTGGTTCTGCCATGATTGGTGAAGGAAATTATGAAATAATGGGTCCAATTGCTGTTGCGATTGCAGTGCCACCAATTGGTCTTGGATTGGCTACATTGTTGTTCAAAAGTAAATTTGAGAAATCACAACGAGAAGCAGGTAAAGCCTCCATTACGATGGGATTCTTCGGTATTACAGAAGGTGCTATCCCGTTTGCAGCACAAGATCCATTACGTGTCATCCCAAGTATTATGGTAGGTTCCATGACAGGATCTGTTATTGCGATGTTAAGTAATGTTGGTGATCGAGTAGCACATGGTGGACCTATTGTTGGTATATTAGGTGCTGTGGATAATGTTCTTATGTTCTTTGTCGCTATTATTGTTGGTTCGATTGTAACGGCATTGATGATTAAATTACTTAAAAAAGATGAAGATACATCTATGATCAAAAACAAAAATAGTTCTAAAAGTGAAGAAAAAGTAGAAAAAGATCTACCGCAAGAAAATAAAGTAGAAGACATCCACAAATTAACGGATATTACTTCTATTGAGTTAATTGATACAAATTTAAAAGAGAAGACAAGAGATGCAGTTATTGATGAGATGATTGCAAAGCTTGCCAATTCGAATGCGTTATCGTCAACAGAAGAATTTAAACAAGCTATTCTTGAAAGAGAAAACCAAAGTTCAACAGGAATTGGGATGAATGTAGCGATCCCGCATGGTAAGTCGGATGCAGTTAAAGTACCTAGAGTTGTCTTTGGTGTACAAAAGGATGGAGTAGACTGGAATAGTGCGGATCAATCATTAGCAAAATTAATCTTTATGATTGCTGTTCCAAAGCATGCAGAAGGAGATGCACATTTAAAAATTCTGCAAATGCTATCAAGAAAACTAATGGATGACGATTTTAGAGAACAATTAATTCATGTAAAATCTAATGAAGAAGCATATCAATTATTAGACCAAATTAAATAAATACAATCAATGGAATTAGAGGCTGAACTTTATCTATATTTAGATAGTTTAGCCTCTTTTTTTGTATGGCACGCTTAACAATCTAGAGTTTAAGTAAGCACAATCCATCATGAAATATCGTATAAAAAACATCCATGTAAAAACCATGTTAGAAAACCTCACACAATAATAGCTGATATTTCCAATCATAAGTAAACTGTATTTAACAGTTAATGTTAATACTATTTACAAGGAGAGGAAAGCAAATGGAAATGGTACTTATGGATAATTTGTGGGTTATTATTGGAACATTTTTGGTTCTCTTGATGATTGGTGGCTTTATTTTACTTGAAGCAGGATCGACACGAATGAAAAACGCAGGACATATTGCTGGAAAGACCATCTTTACAATTGGAATTGGTTCTTTAGTATTTTGGGCTGTCGGATATGGTTTCATTTATGGAGAAGGAAATGCATTTATAGGATTATCTAATTTCTTTTATGGTGATGCTTCATTTAGTGAAGAAGGATTATCGCCTGCAGTAGACTTTATGTTCCAAATGATGTTTGCCTTAATTGCTTTAACGATTGCATTTGGTGGCTTTGCTGAACGAGCTAAACTATCTGCATATGTTGTTTTTGCAGTATTGTTCTCCGCATTTGTGTATCCAGTTGTTGCACACTGGATATGGGGTGGAGGATGGTTAGCAGATCATGGGAAGCAGGACTTCGCTGGTTCAACAGTTGTTCACTTAACTGGTGCGATGGCAGCACTTGCTGCAACGATTATCTTAAAACCAAGAATTGGGAAATACAACAAAGATGGTTCCTCCAATGAATTAGCAGGTCATAATCAAGTATATACAGCACTTGCGGTATTGTTATTATGGGTAGGTTGGTTTGGATTTAATGGTGCAAGTACGTTTGGTCTATCTGATGCGTTCTTTGGATATGTTATTTTAAACACACAATTAGCAGCAGCAGCGGGGGCTATTGCAGCAATGTTTCTCGTATGGGCATTGACAGGGAAAGCAGATGTACCTACAACGTTAAATGGTGCACTGGCAGGTTTAGTTGCAATTACAGCATCATGTGGATTTGTAGAACCGTGGGCAGCTGTATTAATTGGTGCAATCGGCGGACTTATTGTATATGGTAGTATGCGTTTCTTCGATAGAGCACGAATTGATGATCCGATTTTTGCATTATCTGTACACGGTACTGTAGGTGTATGGGGAACCATTTCTACAGGATTTTTTGCAACAGAAGCATTGTCAGTAGGAATGGATTGGGGCTTACCAGGTTTATTTTATAATGGTGGATTTGAACAGTTAGGTGTGCAAATTCTTGGAGTTGTAGCAAGTGGCGTCTATGCATTTATCGTATCTTTTATTATTCTAAAAGTGATGGATAAAGTAATGGGTGGTATCCGAGTTACAGAAGAAGAAGAAATTATTGGTTTGGATTTAAGTGAGCATGGTAGCTATGGGTATCCAGAAAATATTCCGCATCCAACAGAAAGAGAAGCGAAGTAACGACACAGAAGGAGCTGACTTCTGCTATGGATTATGAGGAATTGAGAGCTTTTAAAGAAATAGAGCAAAAGAAAATAATGACATATCAAGATTGGAATACTTTCCACAATCAATTGATGAGTAGAACAGTGAATATTGCTGTCGAGAAGTATCAAGAAGAGCAGGGGACACTCCCTGCCTCCTTCGCTTTTTTTGTCATGGGGAGTGCTGCGAGATGTGAACAATCTGTTATTACTGATCAAGATCATGGGATTATTTATGATGGAGAGGTAGAAAAGGAACCTTTCTTGCTATTAGGCAAAGAAATTGCTGTTGGATTAGAATATATAGGTTATCCAATGTGTGATGGTAAAGTAATGGCCTCAGAACCATTATGGACGAATTCGATAGATGGTTGGCATAGGCAAGTAAAGGAATGGCTAGAGGAGTCCAGTTGGGAATCGCTCCGTCACTTTTCTACATTTTTTGATTCTCGTGTATTAGTTGGAAACGCAGATTTTTTATCTCAAATAAAGCAGGTAGCATTTCTGTATTTAAAAAGAAATCCATCCACATATATGAGGTTAGTGGATAATGTAGGATTTATTAGAAAAAGTATTGGTATTTTTGGCCAACTATTGCCAGAAAGATCAGGTAGAAGAACTGGCTCGATTCATTTAAAAACAGCAGCGTTTTTTCCGTATGTGAATGCAATACGACTACTAGCTTTATTAAATAATTGTGATCAACATTCGACAACTTCACGTATAGCTGAACTAAAAGGCACGTATCCTTTTTTGGAAGAGTATGAAGAATTATTCAAACAGTTATTACAATTTCGTTTTAATCATACGAAAAATAATACAGACTATGATGATGTGCATTATCTATCTGTCCATACATTAACAAAAAGTGAAAAACAGGAGTTGAAAGAATATATGAAAAAAGGAGCACAATTGTTTGAAATAGTGAAAAAAGAAATCAAAAAAGAGTGTTCCATATGGGAATGAATCAAATGTTGCAACTATTAAAACAAATGGGTGGCAAACTTTATGGACAGAATCCGGGTGCACTTTCTAATTCATCAGATTTTAGTAAGGCAGCATATATACGGAATTTACAAAGAGAGTTAAAAAAGAAGGATGTTTTAAATATCCCATTGAAAGAATTACCGGTGATTGTATTTGATATGGAGACAACAGGTTTTTACCCATATAATGGAGATCGAATATTATCGATTGGTGCAGTGAAAATGATTGGAGCGGAGATTCAAAAAGAAGATTTATTTTATAGAACGGTAAAGTATGATGTGCCTTTAAGTCATGATATTATGGAATTGACAGGACTTACTTCATTCGAATTACAAAGAGCTGCTCCATTAGAAAGTGTATTGAGACATTTTTTTCAATTTGTCAAAAGTGATACATTAGTCGCACATCATTCCAGTCACGAAAAGCAATTTATGAAGCATGCTAGTTGGACAATTTTAAAAACGAATTTTCAACATCGTATTATTGATACGTCCTTTTTAACCAAAGTAATTGTTCCTGAAGTGAAATATGTAACATTAGACGATTGGTGTAGTTATTACAACATTGAAGTAAGTAAAAGACATCATGCATTATATGATGCACTAGCGACAGCAAGAATTTGGTCTATTTGTATACAAAGGGTAGAGCAAATGGGTTTTCGTAACTTAAAAGATGCGTATACACATATTGCAAGCTTACCATCTTCATAGGAAGGAGTAAGTATGTTGAAAAGCGATATACCAAATAATAAAGCTACATTCCCTATTAGTGTGGTGGAAGAACTCACACATCTGACTGGACGTCAAATCCGTTACTACGAGGAACAAGGTTTAATTTCCCCAACTAGAAATATGGGGAACAGAAGGTTATTTTCATTCAATGATATTGAAAGGTTAAAAGAAATTAAGGGGTTAATAGATCAAGGTATTAATATTGCGGGTGTGAAAGCAATGCTAAAAGAGTAACACCTATTTTGTTCAAGATGTATGAACAAAATAGGTGTTTTTTTATATTATTCATTAAACATATTAAACAATCCGCCTATACCGCCTTCTCCTTTGTTTCCGCCCTTCTCTGGTAAGGCTGCAAATACCTTACTTGCAAGACGGCTGAATGGTAATGATTGTACCCATACTGTTCCAGGACCTGTTAATGTTGCGAAGAATAGACCTTCTCCACCAAAAAGTGCTGTTTTCACACCACCGACAAACTCAATATTGTAATCAACAGAACCTGTCATTGCAACTAAACAACCAGTATCCACTATTAGTTTTTCGCCATGTTGTAATGTTCTAGAATGAATGGTTCCCCCTGCATGAACAAATGCTAAGCCATCTCCTTCTAATTTTTGCATAATAAAGCCTTCTCCTCCAAAGAAGCCAGTTCGAATTTTTCTTTGGAATTCTATACCAACAGAAACGCCTTTTGCAGCAGCTAAAAAAGCATCTTTTTGACAAATAATCTTTCCATTTAATTCACTTAAATCCATTGGCACGATTTTACCTGGATAAGGAGAGGCGAAGGATACATGCTTTTTACCAACACCTGTATTTGTGAATGTCGTCATAAATAAACTCTCACCAGTGATGACACGTTTTCCTGCGCCGATTAATTTTCCCATTAACCCACCTTGATTAGATGAGCCATCACCGAAAATAGTCTCCATCTTAATTTCTTGATCCATCATCATTAAACTACCTGCTTCAGCGATTACAGTTTCTTGTGGATCTAACTCTACCTCGACGAATTGCATATCATCTCCATACAACTTGAAATCAATCTCATGATTATTCACTTTGCCATCTCCTCTGAATTCGAATTTACTATGTATACGCACAGTTTTACGTTATGTTTCATTTAATTCAAAAAAATATTTGCAAATAAATAGCCAGATGAAGACATGATTTATTTGATTGTTCCACCTCCAATTTGTTAACGCAAATCTTGAGTATTTGCATACAATATAGAGAATAAAAAAGAATTTAAAAGAATTATATAAAATATATTTACAAATCAATAAAATATGATAGTATATAGATGAATTCATTAATAAATGAAGAAATTTAAACGGGAAAGGGGATAGTTGACTATGGTAACTTCTCTATACATGGTAACTTTAACTATTCTACTTACTTTTTTAGTTTTATCAGTGGTTGAAAAGATTTCTTCCAGACGTAAGAAGCTAAAAGTAAATATGAATTTAGACACAAACTCCCAAGTTCAACCAGCTATTGTGAAACATCAATAATTTAATCCGAACTAGTTCATTGTGTAAGTATTTAACTAGATAAGATAAAGCCTCCAGACTTCGTGTCATGGAGGCTTCTTTAATGAAAAATGTATATATTTAATTATTTTACTGTAATTCAATTGTTCCGAAATGAAAGGCAGAGGTTTTTCTTGTATGTTGGATAAAGCCTAACTGATGAAATCGCCTACTTTGCCAGTGGTCTTTTAAAATGACACGTTTTTTAGCAACGCGCTTTGCTTCCGTAATCACATTTTTGGATAATTCCGTATGAATGGCTTGTATTCTAATTGTATTAATCCCATGTGAAGTGGAGATAGCCTTATCAAACATCGGGTCGAAATAAACGACGTCAAACCCATTTGTCGGTGCGCTTTGTAAATACTCGTAATGATCGGCATAGTGTACATGGATTCGCTTCATCGCATCATCTATATCATTCCATCCACTAGTGAAATTTTTTAATCCATCTTCTGTAAGTATAGATAATGCACGGTCCCCCTCAACACCGACAACTGTGCCAGATGGGCCAACAACATAGCTTGCTACGATACTATCTGAAGCAAGTCCAAGTGTGCAATCTAGTACAGACATTCCCTTCTCTAATTGTGCAATTTCAATAAAAGGGTCCTGCTCACGATTCGCAATTCTTTTTGCACGAATCATAGATAAATTAGGGTGGAAGAATACTTTATCAGAACTCTTATATGGAGAAAAAAAGATTTTATCAGAACCTACAATAAGTAAATCATCCATCACTATGTTCTTTAATCCTTCGATAGAATGTCCTGTACGTTCAACATAGTCAAGTTGATGTGTTGAGGACAGTTGTTTTGCTTTCTGTACTAGCTTGTTCGTTACCCTACCTGCTGTCGTAATTTTCACTTATTTAGCCACCTACTTTTTTTGAGAATGTAAATTCAAATAAATGAACAAAAATAGAAACGTCTAGTTTTTGGACGTTGCCGATTTAGCTTGTTAAATTTGTCCGTAAGGCTTCATTTTATAATTTTCTGACTAAAAAAAGCCAACTCTAACACGATGAAAGAGTTGGGGCAATAACGCTTCTAGAAAGGTATTTTTATTTGTCTCCTTGTTTTCTTGCATTTAATTCAATAATCTTGGTTATGGTTTGTACAGCTTTTTCCATATGTTCTACGCACACATACTCATATTTTCCATGGAAGTTTTCTCCGCCCGTAAAGATATTCGGTGTAGGTAATCCCATAAAGGATAATTGAGATCCATCTGTACCTCCACGAATTGGTTTAATATCAGGTGTTATTCCAACTGCTTCCATGGCATCAGATGCAAGCTCGACAATATGTTTAACTGGATTGATTTTTTCTGCCATATTATAATATTGGTCTTTCATTTCTAAAATAATTTGTTTCTCACCATATTGTTGTTGCATTTTCGCCACAATCTGCTCCAAGTTTGCTTTCTTTTCTAGGAAAGCTTCCTTGTCGTGGTCTCGAATAATGTAGTATAGCTGGGCTGTTTCTACATCTCCATTTAATGATAAGAGGTGGTAAAACCCTTCATATCCCTCTGTCGCTTCAGGTGTAGCGTCTTTTGGTAGTGCATCATGTATGGCTATTGCAATCTTTAGTGCGTGGATCATTTTCCCTTTTGCAGTTCCAGGATGCACATTATTTCCTTTTACTGTGATCTTTGCAGCAGCTGCATTAAAGCTTTCGAATTGCAATTCTCCTAATGGTCCGCCATCAATGGTATAGGCGAAATCTGCTTGGAATCGTTCTACATCAAATAAATGAGGCCCTCTACCAATTTCTTCATCAGGAGTAAATGCCACTCTAATGTTCCCGTGTGGAATGTGCGGATTCTCGATAAGATAATGCATTGCAGTCATGATTTCTGCAACTCCTGCTTTATTATCTGCGCCAAGAAGTGTAGTGCCATCCGTTGTAATTAATGTCTTTCCAATATAATTAGATAATTCAGGGAACTCACTAGGAGATAGATGAATTTGTTTTGCTTCATTAAGTGTAATTGGTCCACCTTGATAATTTGTTACGATTTGCGGGTTGACGCCATCACCTGTGAAATCTGTTGCCGTATCTACATGCGCTAAAAACCCAATTGTCGGTACGTCTTCACTAATATTACTAGGTAATGTTGCCATCACGTATGCATGTTCATCTATTGTAACGTCTTCCATTCCTATCCTTTTTAATTCTTCAACTAACAAATTCGCTAAATCCCACTGTCCTTTCGTTGATGGACACTCATTAGAGGATTCATCTGATTGTGTATTGATTTTGGCATATCTTACGAGCCGCTCGATTAACTGTTGTTTCATGTAAATTCTCCTTTTATATCAGTAGAAAAAGATTTTGACTTCCACCATTCTTCCCATTCATTAAGTAAATTTGGAATAATATATTGTTGGAGCTCTGTAGGGAGTTTGACAGTGCCATTCCCACCTACAAGAATATCTGGTTTATTCACTGTTATTTGCTCTAGTTGTTGAATGAGATCAATGATATCTTCTGTATAATCATGCATCGTTGTTGACAAACACACAAGTGCAATGTTCTGTTGTTCTACAATTGCCTTCACATTAGCAAAAGGCGTATTCTCTCCGATAAAAATAACATCCATTCCTCTTCTTTTTAAAAATAGAGAAAAAAGGTAAAGCCCGATTACATGCAGTTCTTTAGGTGGGCAAAGAGCCAATGCTTTCGGGGCATCAGCTGTTGTGCGAATTTTAAATAAATAATGTTCTATCACTTGTTGTAAATAGTGACTAATATAATGTTCTTGGGCAACTTGTAATTCCTTTGTTTCCCATAACTCTCCTACTCTATAGAGGATTGGAATGAAGATATGATGAAATACGTCTTCATAGTCATACATCTTCATCATCTCATCAACCAATTTATCCGCGCTTTCTGTATGAAAGGATCGCAATGCTAGCAATAATTTAGTTTCGTAAGCATATGCGAGGTCCAAAGTTAGTGGTTGGATTGATGAAGTACGATTATTTTCTTTCTTTTCTTGTAATAATCGCATGGCTTCTTTTACCGTTATTTTCTTTGTTTCTCGTTCAGATATAACCCACAGTAAATCATCTACATTTTCTTGCGTATATAAACGCGTTCCACCATCAGTACGAGATGGTTTAACAACATCATATCTATTTTCCCACGCTCTTAATGTAATAGGAGATATACCAGTTAATTCAGCTACCTTTTTAATCCCATACATGGTGAAACTCCCTTCTAACAAGTAATATTAGCACAAAATTAGTATATTTTGCATGCCAACTTTCATTTTAAGCAGAAATCATTTTCCTATACATTCTTTATTCCTATTTCAAAAAGTTATACAAAAGTTATACAAATATCTATACAAAAGTTATACACTTAGTTTATAATAAGTGAAACACAATGTCACGAAATAATGAAGAGAGAGGAGTGGTATTGATGAAGAAAGTAATCGTAGTCGGTGCAGGACCAGGTGGACTAGCAGCAGCAATGCTATTAAGTGGAAATGGCTACAAAGTAGAAGTGTACGAAAAACAAAAGATAATAGGTGGTCGTACCTCTAGATTACAATTAGAAGAGTATGCATTTGATTTAGGCCCAACCTTTTTTATGATGCCACAAGTATTAGAAGAAATTTTTAGTAAAGTAAATCGTAAATTAGCTGATTATGTCGAATTAAAAGAAGTGAATCCGCTTTATACGTTGAAATTCGGTGACTTGAAGTTCGAGCCTAGCAAAGATTTTCATCAAACATACGAACAAATTAAAAGACACTTTCCTGGGGATGAAGCAGGTTACGAGAAATTTCTTCGTTTAGAAGGGGAGAAATTCGATCGTGTACTCGCATTACTTAAGCAACCATTTCATTCTATCGGTCATTTTTTTACAAAAGAAATGTGGCAAGCATTACCGAAATTACATGCACTAGATACGGTATATGGAAGACTTAGTAAATATTTCAATGATGAAAGACTGAAATGGGCATTTTCTTTTCAAGCGAAATATTTAGGCATGTCGCCTTGGGATTGTCCTGGTACGTTCACTATCCTTTCTTTATTAGAGCATCGGTATGGCTTGTATCATCCCATTGGTGGGGTAAATGCACTTTGTGACGCTATGGCTAAAGTAGTGGAAGAATACAATGGAACAATCCATCTGAATAAAGAAGTTAAACAAATAGTGACAGAGAATGGGAAGGCAAAAGGGATTAAATTACATGATGGGCAAATTATAAAAGCAGATGATGTGATTATTAATGCAGACTTCGGTTATGCTGTGACGAACTTATTGAAGGAATCGGATAGAAAAAAATATACAAACAATTATGTAGAGAAAAAGAAATTATCTTGTTCGACATTTATGGTATATGTCGGGATGAACAAACCTATCGCGTTACCGCATCATATGGTTTTATTTGCTGAAGATTATAAGAAGAATGTAGAAGAAATGACAGTACAACAAACATTATCTGAAGACCCATCGATGTATATTCACAATCCTAGTGTGCTTGATCCAACATTAGCAGGTAAGAATAAATCAGCTGTTTATCTATTAATGCCTGTACCGAATCTAGAAGCAGATATCGATTGGGATAAGGAGAAAAATAGATTAAAAGAATCGATGATAGATAGATTAGAGAAGGAAGTAGGAGAAGCAATTCGCCCATTCATTGAAGTGGAACATGTCATTACACCGAGAGATTGGCAAGATACTTACAATGTGTATAAAGGGGCAACATTTAACTTAGCACATAGCTTAGATCAAATGATGTATTTTCGTCCACATAATAAATTTGAAGATGTAGCAAATTGTTTTCTTGTAGGTGGAGGAACACATCCTGGTAGTGGATTACCGACAATATTCCAATCAGCCATTATAAGTACAGATCTATTAATGCAACAATATTCTAAAGAAAAAACGGTGTCTAAAGAGGTTGTAACCTATGAAAGTTAGTGTAGTTGGTGCGGGTATTGGTGGAATGATTACAGCATTATTGCTAGAGACAAACGGGCATGATGTGACTATTTATGAGAAGGAACAAAAACTCGGTGGAAGATTAACCTTTGAAACGAATGGAAAGTACAAAATCGATCAAGGACCGACGATTGTTTTATTACCAGATGTCTTACTATCTATCTTAGGAGATGCAGGTATTCCAAAGGAAAAATTACACCTTATACCATGCGACCCTTTATATGATATGTATTTTTATTCAGGTATCAAACTAACGAAATGGCGTGATATCGATAAGCAGGCAGAAGAAATAGAGAAGAATTTCCCTGGATATGGTGAACGATTTCTGCAATATACAGAAGATATGAAGCAAGTCTATACGTTTGGTTTTGATGCTTTCTTAAGTAAGTCTTTTCATAAATTAAAAGAGTTTCTATCCTATGAGAATATTCGATTTATTACAAAATCACGATCTTACCTTGATTTAGATAAGTATGTAAAGAAATATTTTGATCACACATTGCTTAAAGAGATGTATAGTTTGCAAAGTTTGTATATTGGAGGTTCTCCGTATAGTGTGCCTGCACTTTATGGATTAATCGGTTATGCGGAGCATGCATTTGGTATTTGGTACCTTAAAGGTGGATATGCATCATTAATAGACATCATCGAGGAAGTTTGTATAGATAGAGGGATTACCATCCACCAATCGACAAAAGTAACCAATATGCTTATTGAAAATAAACAAGTAGTTGGTGTGGAATTAGAAAATGGCGATCAAGTGAACTATGATGTGGTGATATTTAATGGGGAATATCCGTATTTGAATAAGATGCTCCCAAAATCGTCTAGAAAAAAAGAGAAGAAATACAAGCCGTCCTCAGGATGTCTCCTAGCATATGTAGGTGTAAAAAAAAGATTCTATCATACAACAACACATCAATTTTTTATGCCAGATGATTTTAGTAAACATATGGAAGATGTTTTTGTTAAGAAAAAACTCACCGAAAATCCGTCATGTTATGTTTTTAATCCAATTACGATTGATCACGAAGCAGCACCGGAGAACGAGAGTGTTCTTTACTTACTCATCCCAGTACCTGCAAACGATGATATCGCGTGGGATGAAGTGAAAGAACAGATAGTACTAAAACAATTAGAACGAATCGAGAAGCAAGCTTTCCCAGGATTAATGGATGCAATCGACTGGCTATCCATCCGTTCACCAAAAGATGCGAAAGAAAGTGGGTTATATGGTGGGGGGAGTTTTGGCATTGCACCACATTTATCTCAATCAGGCGGATTTAGACCACAACTAATCCATCCAAGTATCCAAGGTTTATATGCGGTTGGGGCATCTGTTCATCCGGGTGGCGGTATACCAATTGTCATGCAAGGAGCGAAATTACTAGCAGAATATATTAATCAAAAAGGGAGTTGATCATATGTTGACAGCAAGACAACATACGTTTATAGAACCATGTACCATGATGATCAAAAAAGGTTCTTCTAGCTTTTATCATGCATTTAAATATTTACCTTCCCCTAGAAGAGAAGCCGTATACATAATGTATGCGTTTTGTAGAATGATAGATGATGCGGTAGATGAACCAGACAAATCCCCATATACATTAGATGAATTGGAAGAGCATTTTATTCATTTAGATAAAGCAAATGGACATTTTATTTGGCCAGCATTACGGTATTTATTTGATCATTTCCCTATTACGAAGGAACCCTTTTTTACACAGATGAAAGGCCAGCGTATGGATTTTGAACAAACATCCTATTCTACGATGGAAGAGTTGGAGTCATATTGCTATCATGTAGCTGGTTCTGTAGGTGAAATGTTACTCCCGGTTTTGCATAATCAACCAAATGAGCAAGTGAAGCAAGCGGGAATTGCGCTAGGAAAAGCAATGCAGATTGTGAACATTATAAGAGATGTTGGCGAAGATAAACGGTTAGGAAGACGTTATATACCGATGGAGTTGTTTCAGCGTTATAATTATTCGTTTGATCATTTTCGACAAGGTATCATTAATGATGCTTTTATATCTGTTTTGAAAGATTTAGAAAATAGAGCGGAAATGTGGTTTTATGAAGGCTTAAATGGTATTAGCACATATCCAAACGAAAGTGCATTTTCTATCAATCTTGCAACGAAATATTATAGAGAGATATTAGAAGTTGTGAAACAAAATCAATATGATGTATTTAATAAGCGAGCAATTGTAAGTAATGCAAGAAAAGGGTTGTTACTCAAACAAGTACATCAGTAAGGAGAATAGAAATATGCCAAAACGAAATATTGTGTATCCATTGTTTTTAGTATGGTACGGGATTGGATTCACACTAATGTTCTTCTTCACATTGCCAGACTACTTATTATTTTCAGTAGCAATCTTTCTTATTTTATTTGCATGGGCATCCATAAGCCTGTACGCAAAGGGAAACTTTGATTGGCTGATTGCATGTCTTATATGTATCGTGACTTTTGCAATTGAGGCGATAGGTGTGGCAACAGGTTTTCCATTTGGCGAATATACGTACACATCAATTCTTGGTGCAAAACTATTTGGGGTACCATTTACTTTAGGATTTGCATGGTTAGGTGTCATTTATACAGCGATTCTATTATCGAACACAAAATCAAAAGTGTATCGAGCGATTGAAGTAGGGTGTTGGATTGTCATATTAGATCTGGTTCTAGACCCAGCTGCTGTAGTTTTAAACTTTTGGGAGTGGACAGGTGATGGAGACTATTTTTCTATTCCTCTCTCTAATTTCATTGCATGGTTTGTTATTGGAAGTTTTTTGAGTCTTTTTGTACCTATTCGAAACATATCATTACGTGAAAGAAGAAAGGGTACATGTATTTTTCAAGCAATACTCTTTATGTTTGGGATGTTGACTGTCAAAGAAGGATACTTATTTATGCTTGTGCCAATGATTGCGGGAATGACGCTCGCGGAAGGAAGGTATCATTATGCAAAAAGCAAAGAAAAATAAGTACTTTGCAAAATTTTTCTATTTCTATTTACATTATTATTTAATCCGAAGACACTTTTCATCCGTTGATGTAATTGGCAAGCTTCATCATTCATCAAGTACACCAACGATTCACATCGCAAACCATAGCTCATGGTGGGATGGATTACTGCTGTTTTATTTGATTCATCAGACATCTACAGATGCTCATTATATGATGATGGAGGAAGAAGGAATCGAGAAATACCCCTTTTTTCGGAAGCTTGGTGCATTTTCTGTAAACAGGAATAAACCCAAAGACATTCTTCGCACATTTAAGTATTGTGAAACACTTCTTCATCAAAATAAGCATATATGGTTATTTCCGCAAGGACGTATTCAGCACCAAGACACACCCATCACATTTGAAAGAGGGCTAGCTCATCTTCTCGACAATAATCCCATTGCAAATGTTCAAATAGTTACATTGCATTATTACTTTACAGAGAAACAAAAGCCCTCTGTATTATTGATCTGCAGTGATACTATAAAGACAGAAGACGAAAGTGAATCATTGAGTATGTATGAACAAGCGATGACGAATCAACTAACTAGGCAAAAAAATATCCTGATAAAGAAAGAAATGACGGATTCCTATTCATTGATAAAGCCAACCAAGTCGACAAGTGATTGGTTAGATTGGTGGAAACGACAATGATGGTGCTGATTATTGTTTGTCTTATTTGTTTATTGTCTCAATGTGGCTTTGTTATTTGGAATATCATCGCCATTCCTAAAATGGGTGCAATAGATGGACAGAGGGAATCTGTCCATCTATCTGTATGTATCCCTGCACGAAATGAAGAAAGAAATATAGAAGCATGTTTGGAATCGATTTTAAACCAGAGTCATGTACCAAGTGAGATTATTATAGTAGATGATCAGTCTACTGATGCTACAAAAAATATAATCAAACACTATGAAGAGAAGTATCCTGCTTTGATTCAATATGTGAAAGGACAAGAACTTCCTGAAGGATGGAAAGGGAAAGTCTATGCATGTCATCAATTAGGAGAACTTGCAACAAGTGAGTGGTTGTTATTTATAGATGCAGATGTTCGTCTGCAACAAGACGCAATCGAGAAATTGACGCCGCATCTTACTAGACAGAAGCAAGGTATTATTTCAGGGTTTCCTAGACAAATTGTAGGTACATGGTTAGAAAGATTACTAGTTCCAATGATGGCATATTTAATCTATACACATTTACCAATTGCGTATGTTCAGAAATCAACGAATCCAATCTTCGCAGCAGCACATGGGGGATTTATTGCAATCCACAGACATACATACAATAAAATCGGTGGGCATGAAACAATAAAAGATGCAATGGTAGATGATATGGCATTATTTAAAAGAGTAAAAGCGTATCATGACCCTGCATTATTATTAAAAATTGACCGATATGTGTATATGCGAATGTATCATACACCAAAAGAAGTGATCGAAGGATATGCGAAGAATAGCTATCATGGCATCAACAAAAATAATCTATTGTTAATTGGTATTTGTAGCTACTATCTATTCTTATATTTACTTCCAGTTGTTGGTCTTATGATGAATGGAAGTGTTCGCATACTTTCTATGATATGTATAGGAATAGCTATACTGACAAAGGCAATAGTGGATAAAGTAAATAGATTATCCATCACCCATTCATTGTTTATCGCTGTGAGTAGTATATTTGTTATAGGTTTGTTAGTGTATGCTGCTAGTCAATCATATGTAAAAAAAGGATACACATGGAAGGGACGACATTACGAATGAAGACAGCTATAGTAATTGGAGCAGGATTAGCGGGCCTAACAACAGCTATTTACTTAGCGAACAATGGGTATAAAGTAGATGTATTAGAGAAAAATAGACAAGTAGGTGGAAAACTTCAACAACGCCAAGTGAATGGATATACATTCGATTTAGGCCCAAGTACCATTACGATGAAGTCTGTTTTTCAGTCTGTATTTAGTGATTGTGGAAGAAGAATGGAAGATTATGTACAGTTTGAGCATGTAGAATCAGGTACGACCAATTATTTTGCCAATCATCATGTTGTACAGTTTTCGACAAATATAGAAAAAGTAGAATCAATGATTGCGAAGTATAGTGTGACAGATGCGAATAAGTATCGAGAATTTTTGTATGCAAGTAAGAAATTATTTGAAACGGCTGAGAAGCATTTTTTAAATCGTGCGATGATAGGGTGGAAGAGTACATTGGATGTTTCACTTATTACCAATTTTTTAAAAATCCATCCATTTACAGCATACCAAAAATGGTTAAACCAATTCTTTACGCACCCGAATACACTAGCTATGTTCGGGCGTTATGCAACATATGTTGGGTCATCACCATATAAAGCACCAGCAATATTTGGTATGATGGGACATATTGAAGGGAATTTAGGAGTATATCGTGTAAAAGGTGGGACTTTTCAAATTGCTCTAGCATTCAAAAAACTTGCTGAAGAGCTTGGAGTGACTTTTCATTTTGATACAGAGGTCATCGATTTGGAGAAAAAATCGGATGAGATTGTTAGTGTGAGGACAAATAACTCTACATATACAGCGGATACGATTGTGTGTAATATGGATGCATTGACATTCTATCATAAATGGTTACAAGATGATCCGACTTTTAGAAAAATCAAACATATTGAGCCGTCATTATCCGGTTTTGCTATTCTCTTAGGAATAAAGAAGCGCTATTCTATGTTAAAACATCATCAAGTCTTCTTTCCGGCAAATTATCAGGATGAATTTAAAGAAATATTCATAGACAAACAGATGGTAACCAAGCCAACGATTTATGTATGTTATTCTGGTTATGAGGATGATTCGGTGATTCCGAATATGGATTCTAGTAACTTATTTATTCTAGTAAATGCACCAGCACTTACTAGTGAACAAGATTGGAACACGAATAAAGAACGATACAAATCTGAAATTATAGCAGAGTTAGAGCGAAGAGGACTGCATGATTTATCTGAGCATATTGAATATGAAGAAATAATGACGCCAGCGGATTTATATACACATACAGAAGCCTATCAAGGCAGTATATATGGACTGAGTTCGAATAATTGGAGACAGGCATTTTTTCGTTTACCGAATAAATCAAAAAAATACAATAATCTTTGGTTTGTAGGTGGATCTGTCCATCCGGGTGGTGGGACGCCTATTGTAGTAAAATCAGGACAAGTTACAGCAAGGGCAATCGTGAACGAATAGAAGGAGGATACACATGGCAGATTCGATACAGAAGCGAAAGAGTGAACATATTGAGTTAAGTTTATCTGAGCAATCTCTAGGCAAGGGTATGGCAAATGGCTTAGAACAATTTCGATTCATTCATCATGCACTTCCTGAAATTGATTTTAATGAAATCACATTATCCACATCTTTTTTTGGTAAGCAATTGAAGACACCTTTCTTAATTAGTTCGATGACAGGTGGCGTGGAATTAGCAGAAACCATTAATCAGCGCCTAGCGACAGCGGCAGAGGAACGAGGCTGGATGCTAGGATTAGGCTCAACAAGAATTATGCTGGAGAGTGAAGCATATCGCACTTCTTTTCAATTAAGAAAGTATGCACCGACAATCCCGATTATTGCCAATATAGGAGCAGTGCAATTGAATGAAGGATTAACAGAAAAAGAATTACTCCAAATACTGGAATGGACAGAAGCAGACGCATTTGTGTTACACTTAAATACATTACAAGAGGTTATTCAACCAGGTGGAGACACGAATTTTTCTAATTTATTGCCTAAAATTGAACATGTCGTAAAGAAGCTACCAGTACCAATAGGTGTAAAGGAAGTCGGCTTTGGAATTGATGGGGAAGTTGCGCAACAGCTAAAGGATGTAGGGATTCAATTTATTGATGTAGCTGGTGCAGGTGGGACATCTTGGAGCCAAATTGAAAAATTACGTTCGAATGAACCAATCAAGAAGGCTGCTGCAGAAGTATTTGCTTCATGGGGAAATCCCACTGCTATGTGTTTACAGGATGTATGTCGTATATTACCAAATGATAAAGTAATTGCAAGCGGAGGGATTAAGGACGGAATGGATGCTTGTAAATCTATTGCACTCGGTGCCAGTCATGTTGGATTTGCACGATCTGTGTTAAAAGAAGCAGTGACATCTATAGATGAGTTATTGACATGGATGGAAATAAAAGAATTAGAAATGCAAATGACCATGTTTGGTATTGGTTGTAAAGATATCCCTCTATTAAAGAAAACGAATCGAATCGAAAAGATATAAAGGTGTGAGGATATGCAGAAAACATTTGATATTGTTATTATTGGCGGTGGAACAACAGGTTTATTCGCGACATATTATGCGACAATGCGAGGATTAGATGTTTTGTTAATTGAGTCGCAACAACGATTAGGCGGAAAAGTTATGCAATTCTTCCCAGAAAAATTAATCTATGATGTTGGTGGATTACCTGAAATATTAGGAGAACAACTAGTTAAACAAATGGAGGAACAAGCAAGAAGACATCAACCACCAGTAGTAGTAGGTCAATTTGTTACAAATATAGATCAACAAGAAGATGGGTTCACTTTAACAACATCCACAAAAGAAAAGTATCAAGCGAAGAAAGTACTTTTAGCAACAGGTGCTGGAACTTTTCATGCAAAAAGACCAGAAGAATGGGATGCATTATCCCCTCAATCCTTTAAAGAAACGGTCCCAACTACATTAGATGATTTAGTATCTTATACAGACAAACATGTCGTAATTACAGGAAACAGTAAAGTGAATGTGAGTTGGGCACTATATGTAAGTAAAGTCGCAAGTGAAGTGACGATTATTAATAATCAACAAACATTTCAGCATATTACAGAAGAAGAGCAAGAAGCATTACAGAACGCACAAGTAAACATTTATAAGAATACGAAAATAAAAGACTTTCTTATCGAAAATGACACATTGACAGGAATGATTATAAAGGAAACAAGCAATCATGTGGAGCAAACAATTAAAGCAGATTGTTTGATTACATATAACGGTATTTCATTGCAAGAGACACCATTTACACAATGGGGTATCGTTATGGAAAAAGGCCGCATCAATGTAAATGCATGTATGGAGACAAATGTATCAGGAATTTTTGCTGCAGGAGATATTGTCCAATATCCTGGGAAGACTATGTTAATTGCAACAGGGTATACAGATGCAATGACAGCAATTAACCATGCACATATGCAAATAAATCCAAAAGCGAAAGAACAAGTATATAGTACAGTAATCTATCAGACCAGAAAGTGACAGCTAATAACGGAGATATAAAGAAGATGTCATTATTCTATGACATCTTCAGGTCTTTTTCCTTTTCTTAATTCACGAATACTTAATCCCAAATCCATCTGTAAATGGGGATAGTCTTTAAAATTGGTGAAATCTCCTCCCCAACTAAATCCTAAATCCTTCGCTAAATCCACTACTTCCATCCAATCACTCTGTCCGTTCTGATTCCCGTCATACTCTAAATCCCAAATAGCACTTTCAGGACTTGGCAATAGGGAAAAGTCAATCGCTAAACCATAATTATGATAAGATTCGCCACCTTTAGCATAGGTAACGACAGGGCCATCCGTTGTTCGTCCTCTCGCATATATCGCATCTTGTTCATCGAATGAACGAAATGCATCTGTAATAATAATAGGAATACCAATTTTCTCTGCTTGATTTTGAAGCGCATCTGCTTTTTCAGCAACAATAGGATGTAAACTTGTAGGTAAAGGCCTATTGCTATATTCCTTATACATACTATATTGATAGATAAAAATAGCCCCAATGATAATGGCTATAAAGATAAGAAAGCGAAATTTCATGAAATTCTCCTTGTATAAATGTTCTGATTATTTCGAAAATATTACGTAATATGTTACGATGGATATATGCAAGTTTTTATCGATTATATGGACAACCAGTATCTATTATAGCATGCGTAATAAAGGAATAAAGTAAGACATATCATGGTGGTTAGTGTGAAAGATTCGCATAACATCAAGATAAAATTTAGAGAGCATTGGGAGGCCAAATCGTATGAAAAAAGATTTACGTATTAAAAGTCATGTATTTGATGATGCAAAAAGAGCACCGAACCGCGCCATGTTACGTGCAGTCGGAGTGACAGATGAAGATTTTAAGAAACCGATGATCGGGATTGCAAGTACATGGAGTGAAGTGACCCCATGTAATATTCATTTAGATGATTTAGCAATTCAAGCAAAAGAAGGTGCACGTAAGAGTGGTGGTGTGCCGATGATTTTCAATACTATCACTGTTTCTGATGGTATTTCTATGGGGACGTCTGGAATGCGATATTCCTTACCGAGTAGAGATGTCATTGCAGATTCGATTGAAACGGTTGTAGGAGCAGAGAATCTAGACGCATATGTAGCAATAGGTGGATGTGACAAGAATATTCCTGGTTGTTTAATCTCGATAGCGCGTTCAGATGTACCAGCAGTATTCGTATATGGTGGTACGATTGCACCAGGCTATCGTAATGGTCAAAAGCTTGATATTGTTTCTGTATTTGAAGGTGTTGGTAAACATAATAATGGGGATATTGATGATCAAGAATTAAGAGGAATAGAATGTGCTGCATGCCCAGGAGCGGGATCGTGTGGTGGAATGTATACAGCGAACACGATGGCAACTGCTGTGGAAGCACTTGGTATGAGTTTGCCAGGAAGTTCATCTAATCCAGCAGAATCTAAAGAAAAATTAGAAGATTGTCACAAAGCAGGAGAAGCAGTTTATCAGTTATTAGAAAAAGGAATTTATCCAAAAGATATCCTAACAAAGAAGGCGTTTGAAAATGCAATTACAGTCGTGATGGCATTAGGAGGTTCGACAAATGCTGTGCTTCATTTATTAGCAATTGCGAATGCTGCACAAGTAGACGTGACAATAGATGATTTCAATCGTCTTCAAGAAAAAGTACCACATTTAGCTGATTTAAAGCCAAGCGGTAAATATGTAATGGAAGATTTGCATAAGATTGGTGGAGTTCCCGCTGTAATGCGATTGCTACTAGAAAATGGTTACTTACATGGTGATTGTCTAACGGTTACAGGTAAAACAATCGCTGAGAATTATACAGATGCACCAATTCTAGGGGAAGAACAAGATATTATTCGTCCATTTAGTGATCCTTACCGCAAAAATGGTCCACTTGTTGTGTTAAAAGGAAATCTTGCACCAAGTGGGGCTGTAGCGAAGGTCTCCGGAGTGAAAGTAACACGCCATACAGGGCCTGCACGTGTATTTAATACAGAAGAAGAAGCGACAAAAGCAGTGATGAATAACGACATTAAAGAAGGAGATGTACTTGTTATTCGTTATGTTGGACCAAAAGGTGGACCAGGAATGCCTGAGATGCTATCCATTTCAGCCATATTAGTAGGAAAAGGACTAGGTCAAAAAGTCGCATTATTAACAGATGGCCGTTTTTCTGGAGGTACACATGGGCTTGTCGTTGGACATATTGCACCAGAAGCACAAGTTGGTGGACCAATCGCATTCCTAGAAGAGGGCGATATCGTTACAATTGACTCTGAACAAAAAGAAATTACAATGGAAGTATCAGAAGACGAGATTGCGAGTCGTCGTAACAAATGGCAAGCACCAGAGTTGTACAAACGAGGAGTTTTAGGTAAATACGCACACAATGTATCATGCTCATCTCAAGGGGCAGTAACAGATTTTATAAACCGTAAAGATTAATAAAAAACAAGAGGGTAGCACCTCTTGTTTTTTATTATATGCAAAATTAACGTGACGCAGAGAAAATGGGAGCCACGCAGGGAGCGCGAGAGTGACGCAGGGAAAATAGAAATCACGCACGAATTCCAGCAGACACACCAGAAATCCATTAACCAAGAAGTTAATAACATGCCTTTTATTAAATAATTAATGATGAGTTTCAATAAATCCTGCGTCACACGAATAATCCCTGCGTCGCTCACCAGATTCCAGCGTCCCGCGAATAATCCCAGTATGGCTCAACAGATTCCTGCGTCACACCTCAACTCTCAAATCAAATCCAATTATTTCAATCTATTATTATGATAAGAAAGTATACCGATTGCACCAAAGCTATGCTATAATGTTAAATAATTATCATGAATATACAAAATATTTAGACAATAAGGGGAGATTAGAGAATATGAGAAAAGGGATATGGTTATTGTTAATAACGTTCGTATCAATTATGGTATTATCGGCTTGTGGAACAAGTGGGGACGATTCAAGTAATGGTTCGACTTCGGGAGAGAACGACGTAGAAGAAGGCGATGCAAATACAACGGATGAAGTATATACAATTGGTGCAACACAAATTGTTGAGCACCCATCTTTAGATGCAGCATATGAAGGGTTTCAAAAAGCATTAGAAGATGCAGGATTAGAAGTGGAATATGACTTCCAATCCGCTCAAAATGATCAAAATAATGCAGTAACAATTGCAAATAATTTCGTAGCAGATGGTGTGGATTTAATTTTTGCAAACTCAACACCGAGTGCGCAGAGTGCATTAAATGCAACAAAGGATATTCCGATATTGTTTACATCTGTAACAGACGCAGTGGAAAGTGGTTTGGTTGAGGGAATGGACCAACCGGGTGAGAATATTACTGGTGTAGTAGATTTACATCCTGATTCTATCAAACAAACAGTTGAATTTATTGATCAATATTTTGAAGGAGCAACAATTGGTTTGATTTATAGTGCGGGTGAAGCGAATTCTGTTGCACAAATTGAAGCAGTAAATCAAGCGGTAGAGGGAACAAGTTTGTCTACGTCTGAAGCAACTGTAGGTAATTCTTCAGAAGTACAACAAGCAGCCACATCATTAGTTGGGGATGCAGATGTATTCTTTATTATTACAGATAATACAGTAGTTTCTGCATTAGAAGCAGTAATAGGAGTTGCAGAGGAACAAGATATTCCATTACTTGTTGGTGAGCCAGATTCTGTAAAACGTGGTGGGTTTGCGACATTCGGAATTGATTATTTTACAATAGGATATAGAACTGGAGAGATGGCAGTAGAAATCTTAACAGGAGAAAAGACAACTGCAGATATCCCTGTAGAAATTCCACCGAGCATGCAATTATTCATTAATAAAGAAGCTGCAGATGCACAAGGTGTAGAATGGAATGAAGATTGGGATGCTGACGCAGAATTGTTAGAAAAAGAGTAAATGCGTTTCTAAAATAAGCGTACTTAGGTAAAGGGACGCTTGTGCACGAACATATAACCTCGACATGGACATAGTCGGTGTCGAGGTTTTCTATAAGCATACGTGTTATCGGACAGAAAGGGAGAGTAGGATGTTAATTTCGATGTTCAGTGCAGTAGAATCTGGGATGATATATGCGCTGATGGCGTTAGGGGTATATCTTTCATTTCGTATTTTAGATTTCCCTGATTTAACAGTAGATGGTAGCTTTGTGACAGGTGGGGCTGTTGCAGCTATTTCTATAGTCAATGGTGTACCTCCAATTATTGCGACATTTTATGCGATTATTGCAGGATTTCTCGCAGGGATGGTTACAGGAATTCTAAATACGAAAGGGAAGATTAATCCTTTATTATCAGGGATCCTAATGATGATTGCACTGTATTCTATTAATCTTAGAATTATGGGTAAACCCAATGTCGCTCTATTGAATGAACCGACACTATTCAATCAATTAGAAGGTATTTGGGAAGCATTAGGGATAGATGCCTTTTTTAATGGTATTTTAACTACACTCGGTGCAGATAGACTTCCGGGTACTTGGGTTGTATTAATTGTCATGATATTTATTACTTTCATTATTAAATTTATCACGGATTACTTCTTGAAGACAGAGGTTGGATTGGCATTACGAGCGACAGGTGATAATGAAAAAATGATACGTAGTTTTTCAGCGAATACAGATACATTAACAATTGTTGGTCTAGGAATCTCGAATGCATTAGTAGCATTATCTGGTGCGCTTGTTGCCCAGTATAGTGGATTCACTGATGTGAATATGGGAATTGGAATGATTGTTATAGGGCTTGCATCTGTAATTATTGGTGAAGCTATTTTTGGAACAAAGACAATTGCAAGAACGACACTAGCTGTTATAGGTGGAGCTATTGTCTATCGTATCGTGTTAACACTTGCACTCAAAGTGAAGTTTTTAGAGACAGGGGATGCAAAACTGATTACTGCTGTGATTGTTATTATTGCATTGATTGCCCCTAAGTTAATTAAAGCAAACAAAGAAAAAAGAAGGAAGAAGAAGCGGGCAATGCTTTCTAGTGGAATGGGGGATAACCATGCTTAAAGTAGATAACCTTTCTGTAACCTTTAATGAAGGAACATTAGATGAAAAGAAGGCACTACAAAAAATAAATTTAGAACTTAAGCAAGGGGATTTTGTTACTGTAATTGGTAGTAATGGTGCAGGAAAATCCACTTTAATGAATATGATATCAGGTTCATTAAAGCCAGACATCGGTTCCGTTTCCATTAATGGTGAAAATGTCACCATATTACCTGAATATAAACGTTCGCGCTATATTAGTAGAGTGTTCCAAGACCCGATGGCAGGGACAGCTCCGACTATGACAATTGAAGAGAATTTAGCCATGGCATATGCACGTAACAAAAAACGCACATTGAAATTTGGCGTAAACAAAAAGAGACGAGCGCTATTTAAAGAACATTTAGAAACGCTACACATCGGTCTTGAAAATAGACTCAATGCAAAAGTTGGTTTGTTATCTGGAGGAGAGCGTCAAGCTTTGTCTTTATTAATGGCAACATTTACGGAGCCGAATATTTTATTATTAGATGAACATACTGCTGCATTAGATCCATCTAGAGCAGAATTAATTACAAAGCTAACAGGTGAAGTTGTCCAACAATTTGGATTAACTACATTAATGGTTACACATAATATGCAACAAGCATTAGACTTAGGAAATCGTCTCATTATGATGGATAAAGGTCAGATTATTTTAGAAGTATCAGGTGAAGAAAAACAAGCATTAACGATAGAGAAGCTTTTGAAGGAATTCCAGCGAATAAGAGGTAAGCAGTTAGAAAGCGATCGAGCAGTACTTGGTTAAATTCTACAGGACAGTTACTTATAACAAGTAGCTGTCTTTTCTAAACACAATGAAAGAAAAAAGTGTGAGCATATATAGGAGAAGGAAGGAATAGGACTATGAAATATGGTTTTTCAGAACGTGTAAAGTACCTGAAATCCTCTGCAGTAAGGGATATATTAAAGGTTATTAATCAAGGGAATATCATTTCATTTGCTGGGGGATTACCTGAAGAAAGTCTGTTTCCGATTGAAGCAGTTGACCAAGCTTTTCATAAAGCTGTAACAACAAACACAAAATCGTTACAATATGGAGAAACAGAAGGTGTAAAGGAACTACGTGATTTACTAGCAGAACGCATGAAACAAAAAGGATTGGTTAGACAAGCAGAGAATATTCTTGTAACATCGGGAAGTCAACAAGCAATAGATTTATTCTCACGTGTAATGTTTAACAAAGGTGATGTGATTTTAACAGAAAACCCAACATATTTAGCAGCACTACAAGTGTTTGAATCCTATGAGACAAAAGTAGTAGCAGTGGATTCTGATGATGATGGAATGATCATTCAGGATTTAGAAGCAAAAATCGCTAAATTTAAACCAAAATGTATATATGTTGTCCCAACGTATTCTAATCCAACAGGAAAGGTTTGGTCATTAGAACGTCGACTTAAATTGTTAGAGCTCGCGAACAAGTACCATGTTGTTATTTTTGAAGATGACCCATATGGGGAATTGCAATTTGATAAAGAACAAGCACCACCATCCATCGCATCTTTAGATGAAAATAACCTTGTGCTTTATACAAGTACATTCTCAAAGACAGTAGTACCTGCGATGAGAATTGGTTGGATTGTAGGTCCGTACCAAATTATTCGAATAATGGCACAAGCAAAACAAGCATCAGACTTGCATACAAATTCTATTAGCCAACATGCGCTCGTACATTTATTGAAGGACTTTGATATAGATCAACACATCCAAACAATTCGAGATACGTATTACGAAAGAATGTTGGTAATGAAAGAGTTATTAGATTCTGTATCTATTGAAGGATTGAGTTACATTGCTCCTAAAGGTGGGATGTTCTTCTGGGTATCTCTACCAAAGGAAATGAACACAACAGCACTTTTAGACGAGGCAGTAAAAGAAGGTGTGGCTTTTGTACCTGGTGCGCCATTTTATGTATCCGATGCAGAAGAGAATACATTACGCTTAAACTTCACGAACTCTTCTCCAGCGCTTATTCGCGAGGGAATGGAAAAACTCGTGAAAGTGTTAGAAAATGCAAAAGTACACAATTAATACTAATGCTTCGTTCAAAAAAACGCTAGGAACAACGATACAATTTGTTCCTAGCGTTATATTTTTAGTCGGTCTCAAATAACTTCTTCCACCAACTCGTCTTTTTAGTTTCTTCTTCTTGTGGTACTTCTTTTTCTTCTGGAAGAAATATTTCTTCCTTGTCAATTGCATCTGGCATTGTGAGAACTAATCCATAATTAGATGTAGATGCTTTGTCTGTTATGGAAGTGTACGAAATCTTATGTTGGTTTGCTACTTCTCTATAAGGTTTGAAAAAGCGAAAGTTCATGTCCCCATTTAATAACATTTTAGAGGAAGGGTATTGTTTCATTGCTTCAGTAAGTTCTTTTATCCCTTTTTCGCCGCGTACTTCTGCTTGCGTTAATACAAGCACAACTCTTTCTCTTATTGTACCTAAAAATCTCCTTCGTTCATCTGGTCGTATTTCTTTCGGACCATAAATGCCTTCTTGAATATAATCATCCATCTTTTTTTGACTCATGATCACACCTCTAATTAAACAATTCTATATATAGTATACAACAAAATGGAAATAAAATCGTCCATCGAAACAAATGTCGATGGACGATTTCCTTTTTAAGATAAGAAACGGGGATTTCTTATTGTATATTATTGGTCAATAGTTAAGGATAAATTTCCCTATGCAATCTTAATCTTCGTCTACTGGATATACACCATTCTCATCGTGAACTTCATTCCCAGTTAGTGGTGGGTTGAATACGCATACCATTCTCATATCTGTTCTAGCTCTTAATAAATGTTCATCATTTTTATCTAATGCATATAAAGTGTCTTTTGTAATTGGCCATACTTTGTTATCACTTAATGTAACTACTTCGCCTTCACCTTCAATACAATACACAGATTCTAAATGGTTTTGGTACCAAATATGAGTTTCTGTACCTGCTTTAATAATTGTATCGTTAACGGAATAACCCATTCCATCACTTTTATTAATTAGACGTCGGCTAATCCAATTACCGCCATCTACATCTTTATCTGTACCTAAAATATCGTTTAATTTTACTACTTTCATAAAATAAATTGCCTCCTAATTGTAATCTATATAATTAACCATATTACTAAATTAATTAGTAACAGGGTCTTTAACAGAATCTCTAACACTTTCTTCAATAATTGCTAAGCCCTTTTCCAAATCTTCTTTTGGAATAGTAAGTGGCGGGAATAGTTTAAATACTTCATCATTTGGCCCTGCTGTTTCCATGATTAAGCCTTTTGCAAAGCATTTCTCGGCTACTTTAGAAGCAAGCCCTTCTACTTCTGACGCAATCCCTACCATAAATCCACGTCCTCTAACTTCTCCTTTTAATTCAGGATAATCAGAAACAATTTTTTGTAAGGATGCATAGATAATCTCAGATTTTTCATGGATAGATTGCTCAAAAGATTCATCTTCCCAATAATCTAATGCTGCTGTCGCTGTAACAAATGCATGGTTATTACCACGGAACGTACCATTATGCTCACCTGGTTTCCAAATATCTAGTTCTGGTTTAATTAATGTCACAGCTAATGGTACACCATAACCACTAAGAGATTTAGATAAACATACAATATCAGGTTTAATGCCAGCAGCTTCAAAGCTGAAGAATGTACCAGTTCGCCCTACACCTGCTTGCACGTCGTCAATAATTAATAATATTCCCCAGCGACGACATATCTCTTCAATTTTCTTTAACCATTCAAAGCGGGCAGCGTTAATTCCACCTTCACCTTGTACTGTCTCTACAATCATTGCGGCTGGAATGGCTACACCACTACCATTATCTTCTAAGAAACGTTCCAAATATACTAAAGTATCATGGTCAACATAGTTATCATATGCCATTGTTACAGTATTCTGTAATGGAATACCTGCTCCTTGACGCTTCATAGAATTCCCTGTTACAGATAAAGAACCAATTGTCATTCCATGGAATCCACCAGTGAAACTAATAATGTCTGTTCTACCTGTTACCTTACGTGCAAGTTTTAATGCACTTTCTACTGTATTTGTTCCAGTTGGTCCAGGGAACATCATTTTATAATCAAGCTCTCTTGGTTTTAAGATGACTTCTTGGAACTTCTCAATGAAATCTGCCTTTGCAATAGATGCCATATCAAGGGAATGTGTAATGCCATCTTCCATAATATAATCCACAAGTTTTTGTTTCATTTTGTCATCATTGTGGCCATAATTAAGGGCACCTGCACCTGAGAAGAAATCTAAATATTCTTTACCAGATTCATCCCACATTTTATGTTTTTTCGCTTTTGTGAATACTGTTGGGAAATTACGCACATAGCTTCGTACAACAGATTCATACTTATTAATAATATCAATATGTTTACTCATTTTTATAAATTCCTCCTCATAATTAAATACAGAATACTTTGAATATTCTGAATTACTACTTTACAATAGGGCCCACAACAAACTTTAACTCTTCTTCGTGATCAGGACCTGGAAACAGTTCTTTCGTGAAAAATGAACTAGAATGGATGTTAGTATTGTACTCTCTCGCTAAACGTTCAAATAACGATTGAGAAGCACGGTTAGTTGGTGTTATAGTTGCTTCCACATATTTAATATTCTCACAAGCGTCACTTTGCATTAGAAAGTGTAACATTTGTGATGCAATTCCTTTACCTCGTTGGGAAGCGTCTACTCCTACTTGCCATATAAAAATGGTGTCTTGTTTCTTTGGAGGGATAAATGCAGTAATAAATCCGACTACTTTGTTATTTTGTTTTGCTACTACACATGTTTCATCAAAATATTCACTCATTAAAATGTATTTATAAGATGAATTAGTATCGAGTGTTGATTGTGTAACTAATTCCCACATAGCAGCACCATCTTCTTTAGTAGGATGCTTATATTCTACATCAAGAGATACCGCTTTTTTGTTATTGTTAGTATTAATCACAACTTACTCCTTTCGTATTTGGCAATTTTTCGTTGCGCAAATCGTACATATATAATGTTACAGACAAACAAAGAGATTCGCAAACCGCTAATAATCTGATTATTCTGGATTAATGTTGATTTACTATCTTTACAAGTATCTCTTTTATGAATGATTAATAAATACTCTCATATTGTCATGTATTCTCTTAAATAGGCAAGATTTGCTTTTCTACTCATTTGATATATAACCATTTTTCAAAAGAGTAAACTTCTTTTTTTGTTTTAAGTATGAAACGATTACGTATAACCCGACTCGGCTTACTCACTCCCCTTCCCATGGGCTTTTTCCTTTTTTCAAAATCATTAAATAGACTTATCCTCTAATACAAATAAAATCCAAACGATTCGGTAAATAGCATTCGAATCGTTTGGATTGTTTTAATGAAAGAAATCTCTTATTTCAATCTTATTTATTGATTTAATTTACTTTTTTAAATGTGCTGGCACTTCTACTTGTAATTTCTCTGCAATACCTTCAGCTAATGCTGGATCTACTTTATAGAAGTTTTCTAATTGACGTTCAATAATACCTTCACGAGTTACGCCGCTCATTGATTCAGCGAAGTTCTGGATTAAGCGTTCGCGTTCTTCGTCATTCATTACATCATTAAATAATGCACGTGGTTGTGAATAGTGATCATCACTATCGTATGCAACACTATCAGCAAATCCTGTTACTTCAAATGGACTAATTTTGCTTTCAGGAGTTTCTTTTGGTGTACTGCTGAAACTATTTGGCTCATAGTTAGGTGCACTGCCACCATTACCATCAAAGCGCATTTGTCCATCACGTTGGTAATTATTAATTGGTGATTTCGCACGGTTGATTGGTAATGCTTCGTGATTTGCACCAATACGGTAACGGTGTGCATCAGAATATGCAAATAAACGACCTTGAAGCATTTTATCAGGTGATGCTTCAATTCCTGGAACAAAATGACCAGGAGAGAATGCAGCTTGTTCTACTTCAGCAAAGTAGTTTTCTGGATTACGATCTAATACCATACGACCAACTTCAATTAATGGGTAATCAGCGTGTGGCCATACTTTTGTTACATCAAATGGATCGTAACGATATGTGTTCGCATCTTCAATTGGCATGATTTGTACTTTTAATGTCCATGATGGATAGTCACCTTCAGCGATGGCATTAAACAAATCTTGTGTATGGTAATCTGGATTATCTCCAGCAATTGTCGTTGCAGTAGCAGGGTCTAAGTTTTTTACACCTTGGTCTGCAATAAAGTGATATTTCACCCAAACTGCTTCTCCATCATTATTTACCCATTTAAATGTATGGCTACCATATCCGTTCATATGACGTAAAGTAGCTGGAATTCCACGATCTGAATGTAAATAAGTAATTTGGTGTAATGATTCAGGTGATAGTGACCAGAAATCCCAAACGGCATTCGGATCTTTTAAGTTTGTTTGTGGGTTACGTTTTTGTGTATGAATAAAGTCAGGGAACTTAATTGCATCTCTAATAAAGAAGATTGGTGTATTGTTACCAACTAAATCATAGTTACCTTCTTCTGTGTAGAATTTCACAGCAAAACCACGAGGATCTCGAACAGTATCAGCTGAACCTAATTCACCTGCAACTGTAGAAAAACGGATAAACATTGGCGTTTTCTTTCCGATTTCTGATAAAAATGCTGCTTTCGTATATTTAGAAACATCATTCGTTACTTCGAAATAACCATGTGCACCCGCACCTTTGGCATGTACAACACGTTCAGGTACTCTTTCACGATTAAAATGCGCTAATTTCTCTAGTAAATGTACATCTTGGATTAATGTTGGACCTCTGTGACCTGCAGTAATGGAATTTTGATTGTCGCCAACTGGCGCACCAGATGCAGTAGTTAGATATTTTTTTTCTTCACTCATGTAAGCACCTCTCCTTAATAAAGAATTCATCTTTTATTATAATACAAATCTCATAAAAATCAATATTTATTTAAAATTATTTTAAATAAGAACATAAAAAAAGAGGCAGCTATTAAAAATAGTTGCACTCAATGGATTGGGAAACATCCTAGAAACTTTTGTTGATTGGGGGTAACAAAAGATATGTGTAAAGGGAATGTTTCGTGCACGTTTGTATCGTGCTCTAAATTCATTATAACGATAATGATAATCATTTTCAATAGTTTTTTGAAAAAATATGATAAATTGTATGTGAGGATGGGAGAAAGATGTATACTTAAGGTGAGGTGAGAAGAATGGTGATAGATATGAAAGGTATTTCTCTAAGGAAAAGTGGCAAATGGATTTTACATAATATTAACTGGCAAGTGAACAAGGGAGAACATTGGGCGTTAGTCGGATTAAATGGAGCAGGCAAGAGTGCATTATTGCATATGCTTGTTGCTGATTATTTTCCTACTAATGGGCAATTATCTGTTGTTGGAAAGACATTTGGCAAAGATGTGTTAGGGGAGCGATTGCGTCAACAAATCGGTATCGTATCTTCCTCTATTAAAGGGAAGTTATATGGCACAGACACAGCGTATCAAGTTATATTAAGTGGGGGATTTGCCTCTATTGGATTATATGAAGAACCAACAGACACAATGAGAAAAAAGGCGATAGAACTATTGAAAGAACTAGACTGTTATGACTATGCAAACCGAGAATTCCGAACATTGTCTCAAGGAGAGCAACAAAGAATATTAATAGGACGAGCATTAATGGGGAACCCTAAACTATTGATACTTGATGAACCAACGAATGGACTAGACTTTATTGCTAGAGAGAAATTGTTAGATACAATCGAATCATTAGCAAAAAAAGTTACTCCAACAATGATTTTCGTGACACACCATGTCGAGGAGATTTTACCAACATTTAATAAAACATTATTATTGAAACGTGGGGAAGTATTTGCGAGTGGAGATACAAGTAGTATGCTTACAGGAGAAATGTTGAGTGAATTTTTTGGGATAAAAGTGACAATAGATTGGATGAATGAAAGGCCATTACTACGCAGAATGAATTAGGAGAACATCATGATGTTAAACAAACTTAATCAACAATTACAACGAATTATGCCATTCATTGCACCAAGTAGTGTCATTATTGGTGTCTATTTTGCATCAATATTTTCTCAATTAGAGCCATTTGTATTATATATTTTCGCATTTATGACATTCGCGGGAAGCTTGAGTTTAAATTTTGTTGCATTACATCGAGTAATTTTACATCCACTTTCTGTCTTGATTGCTTTACTATTATTACATATTATTATGCCATTATGGGCATGGTTAATTGGTGCGCTCACATTTCCAGGGGATGAACTAACCATTATTGGTTTTGTATTAGCAATGATTATCCCAACAGGTGTGACAAGTTTTATTTGGGTATCGATGAATAAAGGGAATGTTGCATTGACATTATCCATTATATTAATTGATACGATATTGTCGCCATTTCTTGTGCCATTTACACTTTCTTTATTTGTTGGGGAATCGATTGATCTCGAAGTATGGCAATTGATGAAGGGATTATTGATAATGATTGTGATTCCATCCATTATGGGGATGTTGTTACATGAATGGACAAAGGGAAAAGTGCATGAAGTGTGGAGTCCAAGGCTCGCTCCGTTCTCTAAAATAACATTAGCACTTGTTATTATGATTAATAGTGCTCAGGTCGCACCATATTTAAGTAACATTAATTGGAATTTGATTAAGATAGCCATTGCTATGTTCTTTATCGCAGGAACAGGGTATTTGTTAGCATGGTTTTTTGCAAAAAGTTTTAAAAGAGAGAATGCAGATATTATTTCTTTAACATTTAGTGGAGGAATGAGGAATATTAGTGTGGGTGCAGTCATTGCTGTTCAATATTTTCCAGGTCCAGTGGCGGTTCCTGTAGTGACAGGCATGCTATTCCAGCAAGTATTGGCATCATTCTATAGTAAATTTTTGCAAAGAAAGCAACATGTAAAAGAGTCATGATTGAAGCAAAAAGGTAATAAGATAATAGTAAATCAGAGAGAGTAGGTGTGTATATGATTACATGGCTGTCCTTATTGCTATTATCTTTAGCCGCATTTCGATTAACTAGGTTAATTGTTTATGATAAAATAACAGGATTTATTCGAGCGCCATTCTTGGAAAGAGAAGAGAATGTACTTGCAGACGGCACTGTAGAAGAAATCGTATCTTATAAAGGGACTGGATTGAGACGGTGGATAGGTGAATTATTAAGTTGCCATTGGTGTGTAGGTGTATGGGTTTCTATATTTTTGTTTTTCGGATTTACTTATTTTCCAATAATTTTTATGCCGCTCACTATTATTTTAGCAATAGCGGCATTTGCAGCAATTATAGAAGTGATTGTTTCATACTTTATATAATCCTGCTAAATTAAAAAAAGACTTTGCACCACTAGGTTTAAAATAAGTGACTAGCCGAAACGGTTGCAATGTACACAGAAAAAGCTCAAGATAACCAAATAGAGTTCTATCTCATTTTATTCCTAACAAGCACAAAATCCAAACAATTCGGTAAATGGTTTTCGAATCGTTTGGATTTTTGCAATGAAAGAATTCTTTTGTCCTAATCTCAGTTGCGCTTTTGCCATATTGATATAAGTCCGTATTCATTCGTATCTCATTTTAAATCCTAAACAGTCGTAATACTGATAATATAAGAAGATACGAACTCTTAAATAGATTGCAATTAGGTATTTTTATTCTGTTTCTTATAGCTACTACAGCTACAAGATTTGCGACGTCTAGATTTTTTACGTTTAGTTGTAGAAGAAGTAGTCGCTGTCGTAGTTGTCTCTGATGTATTAGTCATACACATAACCCCTTCATATTCGATTGTAATGTGTCATTACTTGTATTAGTTTATGTGAATATTGTAGAAATGTTCGGGACTATAATAAAAGCGTGATATATATGGACAAATCAAAGCGCCCGTTTTGAAACGAGCGCTTTTAGATTTTGTTCTTAGATTCCTTTAAATGCTTGTAAATATACTTCTTTTAGTTCTTTAACTAATGGTAATTTAGGGTTTGCTGTTGTACATTGGTCTTCAAATGCTTTGTCTGCTAATCTGTCCACTTGTTTCATAAATTCTTCTTTTGTTACACCATTTTCTCTAATGCTCATTGGGATATTCAATTTCTTTGCGAGATCATTTATTGCTTTAATTAAGCTTTCCACGCCTTCTTCTGTTGTTCTAGCTGGTAATCCTAATACTTTAGCAATTTCTGCATAACGTTGATCTGCAATGAAGTGCTCATATTTAGGAAATGCTACAAATTTTGATGGTTTTTTTGCATTGTAACGAATAACATGTGGCATTAAAATGGCATTTGCACGTCCGTGAGCAATATGGAATTCTGCCCCTAATTTGTGTGCTAAGCTATGGTTAATACCAAGGAATGCATTCGCGAATGCCATACCAGCAATTGTTGATGCATTATGCATTTTTTCGCGAGCTTTTTCGTTTGCACCATCTTTATAAGCAATCGGTAAATATTCAAATACAAGTTGAATTGCTTTAATAGCTAAACCATCTGTATAATCATTTGCCATATTAGATACATATGCTTCAATCGCGTGTGTTAATACGTCCATACCAGTATCAGCAGTAACAGTTGGTGGAACAGACATGACGAATTGCGGGTCAATAATTGCAACGTCAGGTGTTAAAGCATAATCCGCTAATGGATACTTAATATTGTTTTCTTTATCTGTAATAACAGAGAATGATGTTACTTCAGAACCCGTACCAGAAGTAGTAGGAATAGCAACAAACTTAGCTCTTTTACCTAGTTCAGGATATTTATAAACACGTTTTCTTATATCAAGGAATTTTTGTTTCAATCCATTAAAATCAATATCAGGATTTTCATAGAATAACCACATTCCTTTAGCTGCATCCATCGCAGATCCACCACCAATTGTAATGATGACATCTGGATTGAATTTCTTCATTTCTTCTGCACCACGCATGACGGTTTCTTTAGATGGATCTGGTTCTACATCTGAAAAAATTTCACAATGTACATAATCTGGTCGTTTGCGAAGATAGTAAAGTACTTTATCTACGTAACCTAATTTCACCATCATCTGATCCGTAACAATAAATGCTTTTGTGATTTTAGGCATCTTAGCTAAATATTGTACAGAGTTTTTCTCAAAATACACTTTTGGTGGAACTTTAAACCATTGCATATTCACATTCCTTTTTGCAACTTTTTTGGTATTGACTAAGTGAACTGTACCAACGTTCGTAGATACAGAGTTTCCTCCATAAGAACCGCATCCTAATGTGAGTGAAGGGAGGTAGGCATTGTATATGTCTCCAATCGCCCCTTGAGAAGATGGAGCATTGACAATAATACGCCCTGCTTTCATTCTCTTACCAAATGCTTCAATGACTTCTTGACTTGTTGCATGTATCACTGCTGAGTGTCCAAGACCACCAAATTCTAGCATTTCTTCACAGCGTTGTAAGCCTTCTTCCGTACTGCCAACTTTATAGCATGCAAGTACAGGGCTTAATTTCTCACGTGAAAGTGGTGCTTGAGGTCCAACTTCTTGTAATTCTGCTACAAGAATTTTTGTATTTTCAGGTACTTTAATACCAGCCATTTCTGCGATTTTTACTGGGCTCATTCCAACGATATTCGGATTTACTGCACATGTATTCTCATTGATAACAAGTTTTTCTAGTTTTTGGCGTTCTTCATTATTAACGAAATAGCATTGATTGTCGATCATTTCTTGCTTCACTTGATCATAAATTTCTTTATCAATAATGACTGCTTGTTCAGATGCACAAATCATACCATTATCGAAAGTTTTAGATAAAATCAAATCATTCACAGAGCGTTTCACTTCCGCTGTTTTTTCGATATAACAAGGTACGTTACCTGGTCCAACACCTAGAGCTGGTTTTCCAGAACTGTAAGCAGCTTTTACCATACCTGCGCCACCAGTTGCTAAAATAAGTGCAATATGATCATGTTTCATTAATAATTGAGTAGCTTCTAAGCTAGGCTCTTCTATCCATTGGATACAATGTTCTGGTGCACCTGCTTTTAATGCTGCTTGGTAAAGAATGTTTGCTGCTTCACTACTACTTCTTTGTGCAGATGGGTGAAATGCAAAGATGATTGGGTTTCCAGTCTTTATTGCAATTAATGTTTTGAACATCGTTGTAGCAGTTGGATTTGTCACAGGTGTTACACCAGCGATGACTCCGATTGGTTCTGCAATTTCAATGACTCCATCATGCTCATTGTTTCTAATAATTCCAATTGTTTTATCGTACTTAATGTTGTGATAAATATATTCTGTTGAGAAGATGTTCTTAATAATCTTATCTTCGTAGACACCACGTTTTGTTTCTTCAATTGCCATTTTTGCTAAATGCATATGTGCATCTAACCCAGCAAGTGCCATTTCCTTTACAATGTGATCCACTTCTTCTTGGTTCAATTGTTTTAGTGCTTGTAATGCTTTCTTTCCTTGCTTCACTTTATTGTCAATTACTTGTTGTACAGAAACTTTTTCTTTTTCAATCGGTTTAGTTACCATTATTCTCTTCCTCCTAAGTAAAATGAAATATATATTTGTGAAACATTGAGCATAAAAGATTAGTAGTAATGCATAACATTTGATTCATTTGTTGGATGACGAGCAACTTTTACAAAAGTAATATCTTGATACATACGTGCTGAAGCTTTAATTAGGATGACATAGTTTGTTGTCCATATGATTGCAGGATAATTATGCCCTTCTTCTATAAATAATGCTTCAAAAGTATCACCAACCTCTTGTTCAAAAGTATCTTGTGTATATATGTTTGTGTCTGTTTGAAAATCAATCCATTGAAAAGAGATCATTGTTTTCTACCCCTTTCTGTATAGTGATTTCTTTCTTGGTATCATCATATCAGATGATAGCGCATACAGTTTGGGGTATTTTTGTCTAATTTGTGAAATGTTTCACAATTAAAAATGTGTTATACTTAATCCATCATTTTGTAAAGGGTGAAACGATGTGTGGGTTGTGATTATTGTCTGTATTATTGTTGTAATTATGGTGTTAGCACTATCTATTATGACGTTGAATAAAGGTTATGGATATAAACAAACAGTAGATCCATTACCAGAAGAACACTTTTCTGACGATGTAAAGAAGAATTAGATGTAAAGAAGAATTAATTGGCTATAGAAGCAAGATTACTATAAAACTATAGCGTTGTAATAAATGTTAAAGCCTTAAACCACTTTCATAAGTAGGTTTAAGGCTTTTCTCTGTTTGGAGAATACAATTGCTTATAAAGAATAGGCAGACGACATAAGCTATGTTCGTCTGCCTAAAAACTTCCTAAAGTATGAAGAAATGCTTAGCAACAATGAAAACATATAAATCGCTATACAGCACAGCAAGCTATCTGTTGCATTTATCCAAAGTCCATCTTCTGTTTAGATAAGGAGTTTTATTCTCTCCGCTTTCCTTCATTATAATGCTTGTCGATAAATATGAATCGAATCTTGTTTGTTTAGCTTTTTGAAGTTACCAAATTCTTCTCTCGCACTTACTGTATGATCTGCCATCATTTCAATAGTAGATTCGTCAATAGAATAATCACTTAAGCGACTTGGTGCGCCGATTTCAGTCCAAAATCTGCGGAGTTGTTTGATTCCTTCTAGTCCAATCTCTTTATCAGACTTACCTTCTGGATCGACATGAAATACTCTTAAAGCAAATTGTTTAAATCGTTCTACATTCTCATCTATTACGTATTCCATCCAATGTGGGAATAGTATAGCAAGTCCACCACCATGAGGAATATCGTGTACAGCAGATACGGCATGTTCTAAATTGTGTGTAGCCCAATCTCCTTGATAACCCATATTCACCATACCGTTTAGTGCCATTGTGCCATTATAAAGGACAGTTGCTCGTAGTGTTTCATTTTCTAAATCTTTTACAAGCTTCGGACCAGTTTCTACCATTGTTTGTAGAATACCTTCTACCATTCTGTCTTGTAAGAATGTATTTGGTTCATGATGGAAATAATGTTCTAATGCATGTGACATAATATCCACGATTCCATAAATGGTTTGGTCTTTTGGTACACTCTTTGTAAATACAGGATCGAGAATTGAGAATGCTGGATACGAGTAGGGGCTACCCCAACCATGCTTTTCTTTTGTCTCCCAATTTGTAATGACACTACCTGCATTCATTTCAGAACCAGTTGCTGCAAGTGTTAAAACTGTCCCAAATGGCAGGGCATCTGTCGCTTGTGCTTTCTTTGTAACAATATCCCAGATGTCATTATCAGATTTCGCACCAACTGCAATTGCCTTCGTACAATCAATTGTGCTACCACCACCAACTGCAAGAAGTAAGTCAATCTGATGCTCACGACACAATTCAATTCCTTTTCTTGCAGTAGATACACGCGGATTAGGTTCCACACCATTTAACTCAAAAACTTGTTTGTCTGCATTTTTTAAAATAGTCATGACTTGATCGTATACACCGTTTCGTTTAATACTTCCGCCACCATAAACAACTAATATATTTTTCCCATATTTAGAAAGTTCTTGCGTGAGATTTTCTAGTTGATTTTTACCAAAGTATAATTTTGTTGGATTATGAAAAATAAAGTTTTGCATCCATCATTACCTCCTGAAAATGAATTTCTTCATTATATTGTAGTATTACTATGGCAATTATTCTTTTTGCTGTAAAGTATTTTGTTTTGGGAATGAATAGTTAGTAGGAATGTACAATTGTGAACAAATTCGTAATTTTACTTTTCTATCTGTTAAATGTGATGAATTTCACATGACAAATCAAATAAAGAGGAATATAATAAAAATATGAAATATGTTCAATAATGCACAAACTTTATACAGGAGGTCATATAGAATGAAAGTATTAGATGAAATCCGTAGTCGCGAAAACGCATGGGAAAGTTTTAAAAAAGGAAAGTGGCAGTCAGAAATTGATGTAAGAGACTTTATTCTAAAAAACTATACGTTATATGATGGGGATGAAGAGTTTTTAGCAAATCCTACAAATAATACATTAGAATTATGGAAGCAAGTAATGGAATTAACGAAGGAAGAAATGGAACGGGGTGGAGTATATGATTTAGATACAGAAATTGTGTCAACAATCACTTCACATGACGCAGGATACTTAAACAAAGAGACTGAAAAAGTCGTCGGTGTACAAACAGATGTCCCATTCAAAAGGTCATTGCAACCATTCGGTGGTATACGAATGGCGGTGGCAGCAGCAGAATCGTATGGATATAAAGTTGACGACAATGTTGTGAAAACATTCACAGAGTTTCGTAAAACACATAACCAAGGCGTATTTGATGCGTATTCGAAAGAAATGTTGCTTGCTCGTAAAGCTGGAATTATAACAGGACTACCTGATGCTTATGGTCGTGGCCGAATTATTGGGGATTATCGTCGAGTTGCATTATATGGTGTCGATAGATTAATTGAAGCGAAAAAAGAAGACTTAGAAATAGTCGGTGGCAATGGTATCATGAGTGAAGAAGTGATACGAGATCGCGAAGAAATTGCGGAACAAATTCGAGCACTTCAAGAATTAAAACAATTAGGTACGATTTATGGCTTTGATCTTTCTCAACCAGCAACAAATGCAAAAGAGGCTGTGCAATGGCTATATTTAGCATATCTTGCAGCAATTAAAGAACAAAATGGTGCTGCAATGAGTTTAGGTCGTGTCTCTACATTCTTAGATATATATATGGAACGAGACATTCGTGCAGGAGTTTTGACAGAAGAGGAAGCACAAGAATTAGTGGATCACTTTGTCATGAAATTGAGATTAGTGAAATTCTCAAGAACACCTGACTATAATGAATTATTTAGTGGGGATCCAACATGGGTAACAGAATCTATAGGTGGTATTGCTTTAGATGGTCGGCCATTAGTTACTAAGAACTCTTTCCGCTTCTTACACACATTAGAGAACTTAGGGCCTGCACCTGAACCAAACTTAACAGTATTATGGTCAACACAATTACCAGCTGGATTTAAGAAATACTGTGCAAAAATATCGATTCAAACAAGCTCCATTCAGTATGAAAGTGATGACTTGATGCGTGAGCAATATGGTGATGATTATGGTATTGCATGTTGTGTCTCTGCAATGCGAATTGGTAAACAAATGCAATTCTTTGGAGCTAGAGCCAACTTAGCAAAAGCATTACTTTATGCAATAAATGGTGGAGTGGATGAGAAGTTAAAGTTACAAGTGGGACCGAATTATCAACCAATTACATCAGAGTATTTAGAATATGATGAAGTCCGAGCGAAATACGATAAAATGATGGATTGGTTAGCAGGCTTATATGTAAATACATTGAATGTAATTCACTTTATGCATGATAAATATAGTTATGAGCGTATTGAAATGGCATTACATGATAGAGAAGTACTCCGAACAATGGCTTGTGGTATTGCAGGGTTGTCGGTTGTCGCTGATTCTCTATCTGCAATTAAATATGCAAAGGTAAAAACAATTCGTGATGAGAATGGTTTAGTTGTAGATTACGAAGTTGAAGGGGACTTCCCTAAATATGGTAACAACGATGATCGTGTAGATGAAATTGCCAAAGAATTAGTAAAAACATTTATGAACAAAATTGCCCAAAATAAAACATATAGAAATTCTGTACCTACTCAATCGATTTTAACAATTACATCAAATGTGGTGTATGGTAAGAAAACAGGGAACACACCTGATGGAAGAAAAGCTGGAGAACCATTTGCTCCAGGTGCGAACCCACTACATGGACGTGACACAAATGGATCATTAGCATCCTTAAGCTCTGTTGCTAAATTGCCGTATGAGTATTGCTTAGATGGTATTTCTAATACATTCTCTATTGTGCCAAAAGCATTAGGAAAAGAAGAAGAAGCAAGAATTAATAACTTAGTTGGTATGCTTGATGGTTATGCTATAAAACGCGGGCACCATCTAAATGTGAACGTATTTGATCGCGAAACATTGTTAGATGCAATGGAACATCCGGAGCAATATCCACAATTAACGATACGTGTATCTGGATATGCAGTGAACTTTAATAAATTAACTAGAGAGCAACAAATCGATGTAATTAACCGAACATTCCATGAAAGTATGTAATCGAATGTGAGGAAATAAATATTTAGAGGTGAGTATGATGATTGGTAGAATTCATTCTGTGGAGACATGTGGAACAGTCGATGGACCTGGACTACGATATGTAATCTTTATGCAAGGTTGCTTATTGCGTTGTCAATATTGTCATAATCCAGATACGTGGAGCAGAGATAAAGGGAGACATGTGACTGTTCAAGAATTAGTGAATGATATTGAATCATACTTACCTTTTTTTCAAGCTTCTGGTGGTGGAGTAACAGTAAGTGGTGGCGAACCGTTATTACAAGTCGATTTTCTAACAGAATTATTTATAGAATTAAAAAAAATAGGTGTGCATACAACAATTGATAGTTGCGGTGGATGCTTCTCCACTTCACCTCACTTTTTGGAAAAGTTAGATGAATTAATGGAGGTAACAGATCTCGTATTATTAGATTTAAAGCACATTGATCCAATAAATCACAAAAAGTTAACAGGGATGACAAACAAACATATCCTCACTTTTGCAGAATATTTAAAAGAGAGGAACATTCCTGTATGGATTAGACACGTGCTTGTACCAACAGTAAGTGATGATGACGCGGCATTAAATAGGTTATCACAATTTATTGCGACATTATCCAATGTAAAAAAAGTCGAAGTGCTACCATATCATAAATTAGGTGTATATAAATGGGAAGCGCTTGGAATCGAATATCCATTAGAAGGTGTTGAACCACCATCAAGTGAACGTGTGAAGAATGCAGAGGCCATTCTAAATGTGACAAATTATTAGTCAGTTGTGTATGGTTTGGTGAATAGTCTTCATTACTCATGTTTAATTATTGGTGAAAAAGGAATAGTATTGGTAGAATAGAAATAGAAACCAATAACGGTTTTGAAACAATAATTAAAGGAGTGGATAGTGTGAGTAATGTATTATTTACATCAACAGCAACTGCGAAAGGTGGCCGTGATGGTCATGTGAAGTCAAATGATGGGATTATTGATTTAAATCTAGTTAATCCTGCTGGAGGCGGTTCAGGTGAAGGAACGAATCCAGAACAATTATTTGCAGCTGGATATTCTGCATGTTATGATGGTGCACTTAATTTAATTGCATCGAAACAAAAGAAAGAAATCGATTCAACAATTACGGCAGACGTTAGTCTATTAAAAGACGAAGCAGATGGCGGATTCAAAATTGGTGTTGTATTACATGTAGAAATTAAAGGCGTATCACAAGAAGAAGCAGAAGAATTAGCTAAAGCAGCTCATGATTTCTGTCCATACTCTAAAGCAACAAGAGGAAATATCGACGTAGAACTAAAAGCGAAAGCTGTATAATAACAAAAGCGGAAACACCCGTAGTTTCTGGGTGTTGGAGCTGGATGAAACAAAAGCAATAACGCAAAAATAAAATCGCACGAAACTAAAGAATTCAAACTTTAGTTTCGTGCGATTTATTTATTATAGAAGACTCAAGAATAATGCTCATGAGACTTATTTATCATTCTGAGAATCCCTGTTTTAAATTTTGATATGTTTTATTACACTCTATCATGAAATATATTTTGAAAAGCATGGAAAACTTCAATTCCTTGATAAATAGTTACAGATAAAGCTGTTGCTGAAAATAATCCTATCATTGCCATACGAAACCAAAACATATATTTCCCCTCCCAATCTAGTAAAAATATTAGTTACTAGTAGAAGAGATCAAATAATTCGATTGATAAAATCGAGCCGTTAATTGCGTAATGATCTGTTGAAGGAAATCTATTGAGCGATAAAAACGAAGTGCATAGAACATAATAAGAATGAAAATGCCGCTTGCTACAATAAATTTATCTGTTCCTACTTGCAATTCTGTTGAAGATGTATCTGTATCATGCAGATCCAAAGTGAAAGATATTGGATAGTGCGTTCCATCATGAATGGATGTAATGGATGGGTGAAGTGGAATAGCGATTAATATACTTAACCATAAAAAAATAATTAATTTTCTCAAATCTTCCACCTCCATTTTTAAAAAATTAGTGCAGTAGTTCATTATATGCTTCCTCTTATAAAAAGTAAACCATTTTAATCAAGTGCATATTTATCACGGCTTGCTCCAACACCAAATGCTATCATGATTACTGTCACAACAATAAGCGCAATAATAGATGAGAACCATAAGCCACTAATATCAAATAAAAAGCCAATTAATATTGGCCCAATCGATGCAAGTAAGTATCCAAATGATTGAGCCATACCAGATAATTCCCCAGCTTGGCGTGCATTTTTTGTACGTAAGCCAAGTAAAGCTAGTGCTAAGCTAATACTAGCACCAAGCGCGAATCCTATAAGTGTAATGCTTAGAACAGTTAACAAAAATGTAGGATGATATAGTAATCCTGCATATCCAAAAATTGCACACGTTCCAAATACATATACAACTACTCGTTGATCTTTCAACCTCCCTGCAACAATTGGCGTAAGAAATGTTGCAGGCAGGCTGATAAATTGCATGTATGCAACAAACCAACCAGCTGTAGTTGCATCATAGCCGTCTGCAATTAAAATTTCTGGCAACCATGATATCGTGACATAAAATAAAAAAGACTGTAAGCCCATAAATGCAGTAACTTGCCAAGCAATGCTGGAGCGAAGCATCTTTTTTGCACTAGGTTCATGTAATTGAATATCTTTATCTTCCCCTTTTGTTTTCATTGCAAACATCCAAATGATTATTCCGACTATAGCAATTAGACCCCAGCTTAATAGTGATAATTCCCAGTTGAATTGTAGTTTTTCTGTAATAGGAAAACTTACACCAGATCCAATCGCGGCAAATATAGACATAGATGTGGTATATAATCCTGTCATTAGGCCGATTTTTGTTGGGAAGCTTCCTTTAATCAAACTTGGCAGAATAACATTAACCATTGCAATCCCAATCCCGATTAAAGTTGTACCGATAAATAGAAGTGGAATAAAAGGAATAGAGCGTACGATAATCCCTAGCAATAATAGAAGTAAGCCATACAATAGTGCACGTTCATTTCCTGTTCGATTAGCGATACGAGGTGCTATTGGTGACATTACAGCAAATGCTAATAAAGGTAAACTTGTAATAAAGCCAACAGTCCAATTACTTAATTCCAAATCATCACGAATAATACCTATGATAGGTCCAATAGATGTAATTGCAGGCCTTAAATTAAATGCAAGAAAAATAATAGCAATAATAAATAATATATAGTGATTTTTTTTGTTCATGTAAATACTCCTTTTAGTCTATGACTCGTCTAAGAATGAAAATGAAAATCTTATGTTATAATCATTTACTCATTACTAGATAATTATGTTAAAATAAATGATGTACGGAAAAAAATACATAACAATGCTATATAGAATACCACATTTATTGTAAACTAGGAAATAAACCAATGAAGATGTGAGTGAAAGAAGGTAAAGCATGGATAATAAATTGGTACGAGAATTATTGTCTTGGGTAAAAGCATTATTAATTGCTGTTGTCATTGTATTGTTGTGTCGTCACTTTTTAATTACACCATCCGTTGTAAAAGGTGAGTCAATGATGCCTAATCTGGAAGATGGAGATCGAATTATTTTAAGTAAAATAAGTCAAATTGATAGATTTGATGAAATTGCATTTGAAGCTCCAGATTCGAATGATAATTATGTAAAACGAGTCATTGGTTTTCCTGGGGATACAATCGAAATGAAAAATGACACACTCATTATTAATGGGAAAGAATATGACGAAGAATATCTATCGCAAGCGAAGTCGCGACTTTCTGATGATGAATTATTAACGAATAACTTTACTTTGTATGATTTAACTGGGGAAGAAGTTGTTCCAGAAGGCAAATTATTTGTACTTGGTGATAATCGACGTATTAGTAAAGATAGCCGAGAGTTTGGTTTTATTGATGAAGAATCTGTAATTGGAGATGTGAAGTTACGTATATGGCCATTAGATGCAATCGGGTTTATTAATTAAACAATTAAATAGATACTATCCGCTAGGGGTGCTATTAGATAAATAGCTGAGATGAAAATAATGATTTTCAATCCCTTTGAACCTGAATTGGTTAAGACCAACGTAGGAAAGTGGAGTATGGTTAGATGTATCATACACATGATAAGTATATACAAAAGCCACTCCATTTTATATTGGAGTGGCTTTTTTATTGAATAAGAAAAAATGAGAGGGAGAGTTGTTATGAGTCATGTGAAGAGTGCTTTAACAATTGCAGGTACAGATCCATCAGGAGGTGCAGGAATTCAAGCAGATTTAAAAACTTTCCAAGAGCGAGAAGTATATGGAATGAGTGTGATTACATCTGTTGTTGCTCAAAATACTATAGGGGTCCAACGTGTAATTCATTTACCAATTGATTTTATTGAAGAACAATTCGATGCAGTTTGGAATGATATAAAGCCAAATGCAATCAAAACAGGAATGATTGCAACAAATGAAATGATGAAATTAATCGCTCACAAAATAAAAGATAGTCAAATACCATATGTGATTGATCCAGTAATGATTGCAAAAAGCGGGGATCCATTAATGGAAGAAGCATCACGTGCCGTAATTAGGGATACACTTCTGCCGCTAGCAACTGTTGTGACACCAAATGTACCAGAAGCAGAGTGGCTAGTGAACTTTTCAATAAAAACAATAGAAGATCAAAAAGAAGCTGCACGAGTGATTGTGCATCAGTTGGGAGCACAATCTGTTGTCGTAAAAGGTGGGCATATGGAAGGCGAAGCGAAAGATGTATTGTATGATGGAGAAGCGTTTCATTATTTTTCTTCAGAGAGAATTGATACACATCATACACATGGCACTGGATGTACATTCTCTGCATGTATTACAGCAGAACTAGCAAAAGGTCGGACAATTAAGGAATCGGTAGAATTGAGTAAACGTTTCATTACAGATGCCATTAAGTATTCATTAGAACTAGGTAAAGGGAATGGGCCAACAAACCATTGGGGTTATCGATTACAAGGGCTACCAACTAAAGGAGTGAGACAATGAGCCATATTTTAGCGAAAGTTCGCGAACAATCACCATTAATACACAATATTACGAATCAAGTGGTCACTAATTTTACTGCAAATGGTTTGTATGCATTGGGTGCATCCCCTGTGATGGCAAATGCACCGGAAGAAGTAGAGGAAATGGCTTCGATTGCAAATGCGCTTGTCTTAAATATTGGTACATTAACGAAAGAACAAGTACATGCAATGATTTTGGCAGGTAAGATTGCGAATAAGAGAAACATTCCAGTTGTGCTAGATCCAGTGGGTGTTGGTGCCACAACGTTTCGAACAGAAAAGGCAAAAGAAATTTTACAACAGGTTCAAATTACTGTTATTAGAGGGAATGCAAGTGAGATTGCTACACTCGCAGGAATAGATGCAGAAGTGAAAGGTGTAGACACAGCAGGTAGCTATAATATGGAAGAACTAATTCGTGTAGCATATCAAAATTTAGGGGTACCAATCATTATTACTGGCCAAGTGGATTATATAACGGATGGTGACTATGTGACAACAGTGAGTAATGGGCATGAGCTTCTGACAAAAGTTACAGGTGCTGGTTGCCTACTATCTTCTGTCGTTGCTGCATTTTTAGCGGTGGAAGAAGATGTAGTGCAAGCGAGTAGTCATGCGCTAAGTTATTATGGGGTTGTAGCACAAAATGCAAGTCAACATGCGACAATGCCAGGGGACTTCCAGATAGAGTTACTTAATCAATTATATGCAATCACAAGTGAAGAAGTGGATGCACAATCCATTATCGCAACAACAAAGTTAGAAAGAGGCAGTATATAAATGAATCGTTCTTGGTTACGCGTATATTTTATAATGGGTAGTAATAATACAACAAGAAATCCGTTAGAGGTGTTAGAAGAAGCATTACAAGGCGGTATTACTATGTTTCAATTTCGTGAAAAAGGGAAAAATGCTTATACTGGAGACATGAAGTTAGATTTAGCACAGAAGATGAAGCAATTATGTCATCAATACAATGTACCATTTATTGTGAATGATGATGTAGACCTTGCTATCGCTGTAAATGCGGATGGCATTCATGTTGGCCAAGATGACGCGAAAGTAGATGTAATTAAACGCACTTGTCCAAGTGATTGGATTATAGGTGTTTCGGCTACAAATAAGGATGAAGCAATACAGGCAATGGAAGATGGTGCGGATTATATTGGTGTTGGTCCGATATATAGTACGAAGACAAAAAGTGATGCGAAAAAGCCAATAGATATAATAGGGTTAGCGTATATTCGACAAGCTGTGGGTGATTTGCCTATTGTTGCAATTGGTGGAATTGGAATGACGAATGTCTTTCCAATTATAAAAGCGGGGGCGGATGGCGTCTCTATCATTTCAGCAATAAGTAATGCGAACAATCCGAGGAGTGTTGCACAAGTGTTTGATGCATATACGAGTTATGCAGTAAGTTTTAGGTAATGATATAGTTTCTGTTACACTAAAAAGAGAAGGAGGAGAGAACATGCGATTAGAAGGTAAGAAAGTAATAGCTCTATTAGAAGAGGACTTTGAAGATTTAGAATTATGGTATCCTATCTTGCGTTTACGTGAAGAAGGTGCAATGGTCGATTTAGTTGCAAAAGAACGAAATAAGAAATATATCGGTAAATACGGGGTACCTGCTGAATCAGATTTCTCTTTTGCAGATATCGATGTCAATGAATATGATGGCATCCTAGTCCCAGGAGGATGGGCTCCTGATAAGCTTAGGAGATATAAAGAAGTGCTACATATGATCAGAGCAATGGATGAAGCGAAGAAACCGATTGGACAAATTTGTCATGCGGGCTGGGTATTAATATCTGCAGGCATTCTACGTGGAAAAAAAGTAACAAGTACACCAGGTATCAAAGATGATATGACGAATGCAGGATCCCTTTGGTTTGATAAAGATGTTGTCGTAGATGGTCATATTATTTCAAGTAGAAGACCACCTGACTTACCTCCATATGTAAAAGCATATGCAGATGTATTAGCCAATAATGAAATGTAATGATGATAAGCCTTGTTGCTAACAAACGAGGCTTTTTCTTCTGGATGATAATCTACAAAAAATCTACTTATTTCTATTAATATGGTAAAATGTAATAAAAAAATGGAGGATTCTTATGGACTTTTTATGGTGGACACTCATCATCGTTGCATTTGCCTTATCATTCGTTGGTATAATATTTCCAATTATTCCATCTGTATTAGTACTATGGATAGGATTTTTACTTTATCAATTTATGTTAACAAGTGATAATATTGGTTGGGTATTTTGGAGTGCAATGATTGTGCTGACGATTGTATTGATTGTCTCAGATATTATTGCCAACAGTTATTTTGTTAAGAAATATGGCGGGACCAAATGGGGAGAGAGAATCGCAGCAATTGGTGTAATTATTGGTTCTTTTATCATTCCTCCAATCGGTATTATTGTTGTGCCATTCATCGCTGTATTTATTACAGAGTTACTACAGAAAAAAGGTGCAGATGAAGCACTAAAAGCGGCATTTGGCTCCTTATTAGGCTTTTTAGGTGGTACGATTGCCAAAATAGTTATTCAAATTGTGATGATTATATGGTTCTTTATTGCAATTTAATGAGATATATCAAGTGAGAGAAATTAATTTTATACAAAATTGAAACCATTAGGTATGATAATACGTATAACCTAACTATAATACGCATACAATTTGTATAATTTGTAGAGGAGGAAAATCAATGATAAGTAGAATTGGGGAAGTAATTTTAACGGGGATAGGAGCATTTGTGTACTTAATTGGTGCAGCATTTGGTGGATCTCTTATTTTGATAAATAATAGTCAGGAAATAATGAATGAGATATTGGCAGAAAGTATGCAAGGTGTATCTGCAGAAGAGCAACAAGCGGTCGAATTAGTTATGAACAGTATGGGCACTTTTGGTACGATCATTACAATCATTGCTGTTGTTTGTGTTATTTTAGGTATTGTAGCAATGTTTATGTTCCGTAATAATAAAAAGCCAAAACCAGCATCTATTATTTTAATTGTTGTTGGTGGCCTTACAACACTTGTTACATTTGGTTTTGCCATCTTTGCTGGTATTTTTTACATTATTGCAGGAATTATGGGTCTAGTACGTAAACCAAAAACCGAGTCTGTTGAAGTATCGTATTAAATAGAAATAAAAGAATTCTTGAACTTGAAAAAAAATCCAAACAATTCGTAAGCTATTTACCGAATTGTTTGGATTTTTTGCGTATTTAGAAGGGAGAATGAAATGTAATTTTATATGACCATTTTGAGCTTCGCTATGTGCATTGCAACCACTCCGGCTTGTTCATTTCCTTTTCCGTAGATTATTCAATCAGAATTAATTTCATAATTACGGATTAAGATGGTGTCGTATCATTCCTTTTTTTCTTCTTTTTCATCACTGTCCAAATGAGAATAGCAATGACAAGGAACGGAACAAGAATTGGAGATTTACCAATTATGAAAACGAACAAGCTAGATACAAATGCAAAAATGGCTTGCACACTTTCTTTAAATTGGTCTTTTGCTAACTCCCAAGTATGCTTTGACTCATTTTCAACAGATGGAATCTCATTCTTCCTTTCTGTGATGGAGAATTCAACTGTCGCATAATCAGATTGGTTTTCTAGATAATTGATTTTACCTGTTAATTGCTCAATTTCTTCTTGTACCTTAGCTAAATCAGAAGAGATTTTTAACAAATCTTCTGTTTTATCTGCATCTTTCATGAATGCGAGTAATCGTTCTTCCACAACTTGCTTTGATTTCAAGCGCGCATTCAAATCGACATATTGTTCTGTCACGTCATCTCCACTTACAGACCGTTCAAGTATTTTCATATCACTACTTTGTTCAAATATAGTCAAATATGCTTGAAAGTGATCAGATGGAATTCTTGCAACGAGTGAGCCGCTACGGTTTTCTTTATCCGTATTACCATAAGAAGAGGAAGAAACGATATATCCACCTACTTTCACTGCCTCTTCTTCAATTAAAGAAATAGATTGATCGAACTTAGGTGTTTCTACATACAGATTCGCATTGTAAATGATTTTTCGTTCCGTAAATTGTTCTTCTACTTTACTTTGATCACTTGTGTCCTCTGTATTGTTCATCTCTTCATTCCTTATCTCATTACTTCCAATCTCATGAAGAGACTCTTTCTCCATCTGTGGTGCGGTATCCATCTCCACTTGACTATCAGCGCTTTCATTTGACATGTTACCATCGCTTGAACAAGCAACTAGTGAAAAAAAGAAAATAAGACAGAGAAACAAATATTTTTTTGACATAAAAGAACCCCCTTTTTTGCTTGCTTCACTTATTTATTACTTTATTTGTCGTATAAATATCGCATAAGTTACAGATTAAAAATGGCGAATGATTTCTATATACGTCTTACTTTATATTTATTCATTTTTTCGAACCTTCTAATTGTACTAGTGACTAAATAAATGGGGATAAAAATAAAAATTTTTAAAAAGTTAGGCAATAACTATTGAATTAATATACTTAATAGTGCATAATAATACATAATTACTAACGACACAAAATGATAGATTATATATTGAGGAGAGATATACATGAGTAAAGAAAAAGTGGTATTGGCATATTCTGGAGGATTAGATACTTCTGTTGCAATTAAATGGTTACAAGATGAATATAACTATGATGTCATTGCAGTAGGATTAGATGTAGGAGAAGGAAAGGATTTAGAATTTGTAAAAAACAAAGCAATTGATGTAGGTGCAATTAAATCTTATTCTGTTGATGCAAAACAATTATTTGCAGAAGACTTTGTGTTACCAGCACTACAAGCAAATGTAATGTATGAAAAGAAATATCCATTAGTTTCTGCACTTTCTCGTCCCCTAATTGCAAAAGTATTAGTAGACATTGCAGAGAAAGAAGGAGCTGTAGCTGTTGCACACGGATGTACTGGAAAAGGAAACGACCAAGTGCGTTTTGATGTGGCCTTTACTGCATTAAATCCAGATTTAAAAATTGTAGCACCAGTTCGTGAGTGGAAAATGACAAGAGATGAAGAGATTAAATATGCAGAAAAGAATGGTATTCCAATTCCGATTGATTTAGATAGTCCATATAGTGTGGATCAAAATCTTTGGGGAAGAGCAAATGAATGTGGAATTCTTGAAGACCCGTGGGCAGAAGCACCTGAGGATGCGTTTGAATTAACTGTATCTCCACAAGATGCTCCTGATCAACCAGAAATTGTGGAAATCGAATTTAAACAAGGGAAGCCTGTTGCGATTAATGGAGAAGAATATCCGTTACATGAACTTATTCTGAAATTAAATGAGATTGCGGGTAAACATGGTGTTGGGAGAATTGATCATGTCGAGAACCGTTTAGTTGGTATCAAATCGCGTGAAATATATGAAGCACCTGGAGCAATTACATTAATTAAAGCACACCAAGAGATTGAATCCATCACATTACCAAGAGAAGTGACAAAATTCAAGCCAGTTGTTGAACAACAATTAGAGCAAGCAATCTATGATGGATTATGGTTTACACAACTTACAGATGCACTAAAAGCATTTATCACAGAAACACAAAAGTATGTAAATGGTGTAGCTAAAGTACAATTGTATAAAGGGCAAGCATTTGTCATTGGTCGTAAATCTGATAATTCATTATATGATTTCAATCTTGCGACATACAACAAAGGTGATGAATTCGATCATGAAGCAGCACTTGGATTCATTAAGTTATGGGGATTACCAACAAAAGTACATTCTACTGTAAATAATGTACATGCAGATAAAGCGAAGATTATGGAGAAAACAAAAATAGATATGAAGGAAGCAGTGAAACAATGAAATTATGGGGCGGACGATTTACAAAGCCAACAAATGAATTAGTCGATGAATATACAGCATCGATTCGCTTTGATCAAAAGCTGGCACAATATGATATCCAAGGAAGCTTAGCACATGTTACGATGTTGGCTAAATGCAATATTATTCCACATGAAGATGCGGAAACGATAAAAAAAGGATTGAAAATTGTAGCAGATAAGATTACTGCAGGTGAAGCGGAATTAACAGAAGCAAATGAAGATATTCATATGAATGTGGAAAAACTGTTAATCGATGAAATTGGAGCTGTTGGTGGTAAATTGCACACAGGTAGAAGTAGAAATGATCAAGTAGCATTGGATATGCGCTTATACTTGCGTGATGCAATTGTCACAATAGTTGAATTGTTATCCAATTTACAAACATCGTTGATAGAACAAGCAAATGCGAACTTGGAGACGATTTTACCAGGTTATACACATTTGCAACGTGCTCAACCAGTGTTGTTCGCCCATCATATGATGGCATATGTTTCGATGTTTGAGCGCGATATTGAAAGACTAAAAGGGAGCTTTCCACGTGTGAATCGCTCCCCACTTGGTGCAGGAGCACTTGCTGGTACGACATTCCCGATTGATCGTCACTTTGTTGCAGAACAGCTGAATTTTGACGGAATTGTCGAAAATAGTTTGGATGCAGTAAGTGATCGTGACTTTGTTGTAGAGTTTTTAGCAAATGCATCTTTAATAATTATGCATTTATCTCGATTGAGTGAAGAATTAGTACAGTGGTCTAGTGCGGAATTCAAATTTGTTGAATTAGATGATGCGTTCTGTACAGGAAGTAGCATGATGCCTCAAAAGAAAAATCCAGATGTCGCAGAATTAGTTCGTGGGAAATCTGGTAGAGTGTATGGTCATTTAATAGGGATGTTAACAACATTAAAAGGCCTCCCAATTGCATATAATAAAGATATGCAAGAAGACAAAGAGGGTATGTTTGATACTGTAGAAACATTAAAAGGTGCACTTGCATTATTTGCTCCAATGATCTCGACAATGGAAGTGAAGAAAGAGAATATGTATGCAGCAGTTGCAGAGGATTTCTCTAATGCAACAGACCTAGCAGATTATCTTGTTAATAAAGAATTGCCATTCAGAGAGGCACATGCAGTTGTGGGACAAGCCGTGTTATATTGTATTCAATCAAATAAATTTTTGCTTGATCTAACGATGGAAGAATTCAAACAATTTTCTGAGTTAATTGATGAAGATATTTATCATGTATTAAAGCCAGAAACTGTAGTGAATGCAAGAGATGTAGCAGGTGGCACTGCTAAAGGTAGAGTACAAGAACAAATTAGTTTTGCTAATCAACGTCTAAATGATACGAAGGAATGGGTATCCACATTTGCTGAAAAAGTAAATGTATGGATGAAATAGTAAGAAAAAACTAAGTCTCTGCCATAAGCAGTTGACTTAGTTTTTTTGTGATTTGAGATTTAGTTTTTCTAAGTATAGTGGCGATACATAGTAGACCAGTATAACGTATCAAATTCCGACGCCAATGTTTTTAACTAAGGAAGTGTTACATTACATTTAGTATAATCTTGATTAATTTATACACAGTAAAGTTAGCGCAACTCGTATATTGAGATTAAATAAATGTATTTTTATAATATTTAGTGCATAATTATAAATATTATAGTATAATTATAAAAACTGAACTTGAGGATTTTTATATAGATAAGGGATGTAATACAAGGAGGAGAGTTTATGCAAAGACCAACAAGCTATCTTGTTTTAAATACAGGGGATGTATTAGAGGGGAAATGGTTAAGTAAACCATCTAAAGTAGAAGGAGAATTAGTTTTTAATACTGCGATGACGGGCTATCAAGAAGTGATGACAGATCCTTCCTATGCAGGACAAATCGTGACAATGACATATCCGCTAATCGGGAATTATGGATGGAATCGTATTGATTACGAAAGTATCAAACCATCATTAGCAGGATTTATTGTATCCACACCTAGTGAAAATCCAGAGCATTATGAGAGTACACATACATTAATAGAAATGCTAGAGAAATACGATATTCCTGCATTATCTCATATTGATACACGTGCTCTTACGAAGATTATTCGTGAACACGGCGAAGTATATGGAAAGATTACAGATAATCCAGAGGACACACCTTTAGTAAACGAAGTAAATCCATCTATTGTAGCAGAGGTATCTGTAAAGGAAAAAGTAGTATACAAAACAAACCGTCCATCTGCTGTTCCAACACCACAAGTTGTTGTCATGGACTTTGGTTACAAACATTCGATTGCACATTCACTTGTAGAACTTGGCTGTGATGTGACAGTAGTTCCATATAATACGAGTTATTTAGAAATACAGTCGATGGATCCAGATGGGGTTTTATTATCCAATGGCCCTGGAGACCCGAAGGCACTAAAGAAACAATTACATGATATCAAACAAATAGCAGAACATTTTCCGACAATGGGAATTTGTTTAGGTCATCAATTGATTGCGTTAGCGTATGGCGCGGAAACTAAACGTTTGCCATATGGCCATCGTGGTAGCAATCATCCTGTCAAAGACTTACAAACTGGAAAAGTCATGATTACATCACAGAATCATGGATATGTCGTTGATTATGATTCGGTTAATAATGATCATTTTTATGTATCACATATTAATGTAAATGATAAATCAGTTGAAGGATTAAAACATAAAAGTAAACCTTTAATGTCTGTTCAATTTCATCCAGAAGCACATCCTGGACCAATTGACACACATCATATATTTGTAGATTTTGTTCAAGCATTCATCACTAAGGGAGAGAAACTGCATGCCTAAGTTAGATAATATAAAGAAAGTACTCGTAATCGGTTCAGGTCCAATCGTTATTGGGCAAGCAGCTGAATTCGATTATGCAGGAACACAAGCGTGTCTTGCACTAAAAGAAGAAGGGGTAGAAGTAATATTAGTAAATAACAACCCCGCTACGATTATGACAGATGAAAATATTGCAGATAAAGTATATCTTGAACCATTAACATGTGAATCTATTACAAAAATTATAGAGTTAGAGAAGCCTGATGGTATTTTGCCTACTTTAGGTGGGCAAACAGGTTTAAATATGGCGGTGTTATTAGATGAAGCGGGTGTGTTAGCGAAACATAACGTAACATTACTCGGTACACCTTTAGAAACGATCCAAAAGGGAGAAGATAGAGAAATCTTCAAATCGATGATGAAAGAGATAGGCGAACCAATTGCGGAGAGTTTGTCTACAAGTTCAGTGGAGGAAGCGGTTGGTTTTGCTAATCAAGTAGGGTTTCCAATGATTGTTCGTCCTGCATATACGTTAGGTGGTGCAGGTGGTGGAATTGCAGATGATGAAACACAATTACGCCAAATTGTAAAAAATGGATTGCATTATAGTCCAATTAATCAAGTATTGATCGAGCAAAGTGTGAAAGGATGGAAGGAAATTGAATATGAAGTAATGCGTGATTCTAATGATACATGCATTATTGTTTGTAACATGGAGAACTTCGACCCTGTTGGTGTGCACACAGGAGACAGTATTGTTGTGGCACCATCACAAACATTAACAGATCGACAATACCAAATGCTGCGAACATCTTCTGTAAAAGTAATTCGTGAATTAGGTGTCATTGGTGGATGTAATATTCAATTTGCATTAAATCCAGAGAATGATGATTATATCATAATTGAAGTGAATCCTCGTGTAAGTAGATCAAGTGCACTTGCTAGTAAAGCAACAGGTTATCCAATTGCTAGAATTGCTGCAAAAGTTGCACTAGGTTATCACTTAGATGAAGTCATTAATCCAATTACAGGTGATACATATGCGAGTTTTGAACCATCCATTGATTACATTGCAGCAAAAATACCAAGATGGCCATTTGACAAATTTACACAAGCAGATAGGCTGTTAGGTACACAGATGAAAGCAACAGGTGAAGTCATGTCACTAGCTAGAAATTTTCCTGCAGCATTGAATAAAGCAATTCGTTCATTAGAGATTGGATTAGATTCCTTACATTTAGATGGTGTAGAGAAATATTCGAATGAACAATTAGAAGTAGCTTTAGATAAAGCGACAGATGAACGTATATTTATCGTGGCAGAAGCACTAAGACGAGATTATTCTGTTGACGAAATTCATCAAATCACAGAAATTAACAAATTTTTCCTATATGAATTAAACAGAATGATCGAAAAAGAGAAAGAATTAGCACAGAAGTCGTGGGATGAGCTTACTTCAGAAGACTTTAAAGATGTGAAGGCATTTGCTATCTCTAATAAAACAATTGCAAAACTATTTCATGTAACAGAAGAAGAAGTAATGGAGAAAGTACTGTCATTTAATTTAGCGCCATCTTACAAAATGGTAGATACTTGTGCGGCAGAGTTCTCTGCAGAAACGCCATATTTCTATAGTACTTGGAATGAACTAGATGAAGTGGAACCTTTACAAGGAAACAAACGAATGGTTGTATTAGGTTCAGGTCCGATTCGAATCGGGCAAGGGGTAGAATTTGATTACTGTTCTGTACATGCAGCCAAATCACTACAAGAACAAGATATTGATGCAATTGTCATTAATAACAACCCAGAAACAGTAAGTACAGACTTTAATACGGCAGATCACCTATACTTTGAGCCATTGACAGTAGAAGATGTGTTGCATATCGTGAAAAAAGAGCAAGCGGACGGTGTACTAGTTCAATTCGGTGGGCAAACTGCCATCAATTTAGCTCAAGGATTAACTCAAGCAGGTGTTGCGATATCAGGTACCGCCTTACATGCAATTGATGCAGTAGAAGATAGAGATTTATTCTATCAATTATTACAAAAATTATCGATTCCGCATATTCCAGGTGACACTGTCCTGTCATTGGATGATGCAATGGACACTGCCAATAGAATTGGTTATCCAATCTTATTGCGCCCATCTTATGTGATTGGTGGGCAAGGGATGGTTATTTTACATCATGAAACACAATTAAAAGATTATTTGGTAAGTCTATCTGAAAAGCAATACGCAAATCGAATTTTCCCATTATTAATTGATAAATATATCGAGGGATATGAAGTGGAAATTGATGCAATCTGTGATGGAGAAGATGTATTAATTCCAGGAATCTTTGAACATGTAGAAAAAGCAGGTGTGCACTCAGGTGATAGTATAGCCATTTTCCCTGCTCCGAATTTAACAGAGATTCATAAACAAATAATTGAACAATATACAAAGCAAATTGCGAAAGAATTAGATATAAAAGGGATTATGAATATTCAATTTGTTTTAAGTCATGACAGAAAGACAGTATATGTACTTGAAGTGAATCCACGTGCTTCAAGAACAGTTCCGATTGCAAGTAAAGTAACAGGTGTGCCAATGGTAGATTTGGCAACACGTGTGCAAATGGGCGAACAATTAAAGGGTCAAAAATGGAAGTTAGGCTTGCATAAAGATGTCCCATATTATGCAGTGAAAATGCCGGTATTTTCTACAAATAAATTACCTGGTGTGGACCCATTATTAGGACCTGAAATGAAATCGACTGGAGAAGCTATCGGTATTGGTACAAGTGTAAATCAAGCAATGGCGAAAGCATTTGGTTGGAAAGAAAATAGTCTGAAACAATTAAAGGAGTCTGACAAAGTATTTTTATCTGTAACAAATGTGAATGAAGACTTCATAGATACGTTAAGAAAGTTGCATGTTGTCATTGAAACAGATGCACAAACCAAACAAATGCTAGACAATAAAATTGCGGTCGATCGAGTTGTTTCTTTAGAAGAAGCAGAATCAAGTTGCTTAGAAGAAGAATATGCACTTGTAGTAGATACAAATCGTACTGGAGAGCATGATGGACATGTCACATTAAGAGAAGCTTGTCTAAAGTCTGACACAACATGCTTTACATCCAATGAAACATTTGTTGCATATATTCAGGCAACACAAGAGCAGCTAGAATTACCTGTTGCGATACAGGCATATCAAAAAGACCAAAATATAAAGGAGGAAGCGATACGATGAGTTTTAAAGAACAATTAAAAGGCAGAGATTTATTAACTTTAGCAGATTATTCGAAAGCAGAAATTGGATATATTTTGGAATTAGCTGCTCAAATTAAAGAAAAAAAGAAAAACGGGGAAGTATATGAACCTTTAAAAGGTAAAACATTGGGCATGATATTTGAGAAATCTTCTACGCGTACGCGTGTTTCTTTCGAAGCTGGAATTTATCAACTTGGTGGAACAGGACTATTCCTAAGCTCAAATGACATCCAATTAGGGAGAGGGGAACCGATCTCTGATACTGCACAAGTGTTATCAGGATATTTAGATGGGATTATGATTCGTACATTTTCTCAAAAAGATGTAGAGGATTTAGCAGAGAATGCTTCCATTCCAGTGATTAATGGTTTAACTGATGATTATCACCCATGCCAAGTATTAGCAGATTTACAAACAATTAAAGAAGTAAAAGGCACATTAGAAGGATTAAAACTAACATACATTGGTGATGGGAATAATATGGCTCATTCTTTAATGATTGGTTGTGCCAAAATGGGGCTTGATGTTGCGATTGCTGCACCAAAAGGTTATCAACCGAATGAGAATATTACTGCATTAGCGAAGTCTTTTGCAGAAGGAACAGAAGTGTTGGTGACAGAAGATCCGATTGAGGCTGTAGCTAATGCGGATATTATCTATTCTGATGTGTGGGCAAGTATGGGGCAAGAAGCAGAACAAAAAGTACGTGAACAAGCATTTGCAAAATACCAAGTGAACAATGAATTGTTTGCACATGCAAAATCTGATGCCATTTTTATGCACTGTTTACCAGCACATCGTGGAGAAGAAGTAACTGCAGATATCATAGACGGACCACAATCTGTTGTATTCCAAGAAGCAGAAAATCGTCTGCACGCACAAAAAGCACTAATGGTTGCTTTAATGGGTTAAAGCGAACGAAATAATAAATGAACGCCAACGAACGATTCCAATAAGGGTCGTTCGTTTTTACTGTGTGCTGAATATTTTCGCATATTTTCACTTGTTGCAGTTCATATTTCATTATTGCTATAATAAAGATTAATTGTGTAGAACATTTACACAATAGAACTGTAAAGGGTTGGTACCAAAATGACTAAACAACAAATGATGAATGATTTAGCTAAACTGATAGATAAGAACAACATTTTTATGGATGAATTACTTAAAAATCACACATACACAAAATTAGGTGGGAAAGCAGACTTTTTCGTTACACCGACAAAAGTGGAAGAAGTGCAAAAAATTGTTCAATATGCAAAAAAAGAGAAGTTACCCTTCACTTTATTAGGTAATGGATCGAATGTGATTGTACGAGATGGTGGAATTAGAGGGATTGTATTAAATTTAAAACAATTCGATGGCATTAGAACTGAAGGTACAAAGTTGATTGCCCAAAGTGGTGCAAGAATTATTGATGCATCTCGTTATGCATTAGAGAAATGTTTGACAGGTCTAGAATTCGCTTGTGGAATTCCAGGTACTGTTGGTGGAGCATTATATATGAATGCTGGTGCATATGGTGGAGAAGTAAAGGATTGTTTAGAATCTGCTATTGTAGTTGATGAAGATGGAAATGTCCAAAAAGTGCTTGCAGAAGACCTGGATTTATCTTATCGAAAGAGTAATATAGCAGAAAAAAATTATATCGTGCTAGAAGCATGTTTTCAATTAGAGGACGGAGAATTTGATCAAATAAAAGCAACAATGGATGATTTAACATATAAGCGTGAATCAAAACAACCATTAGAATATCCGTCATGTGGAAGTGTGTTCAAACGTCCACCAGGATATTTCGCAGGTAAGTTAATCCAAGACAGCCATTTACAAGGAAAAGGTATTGGAGGAGCGGAAGTATCGACAAAACATGCAGGGTTTATTGTGAACAAAAGTAATGCAACAGCAACAGATTATATTGGTGTGATTGAAATGGTCCAAAAAGAAGTAAAAAGCCGATTTGATGTGGATTTAGAAAGAGAAGTACGTATATTAGGTGAAGATTAGAACTCAATTCTTTGCAATTACAAGTGATGTTGCTATATAATTTAATTAATTGAATAGATGAAATTCCTTTGGGGCAGGGTGTAATTCCCGACCGACGGTAAGAAAGTGACGTAACTTTTAAGTCCGTGACCTGGATCATGTGTACACATGTGAAAGTTGATTTGGTGCAAATCCAAAACCGACAGTGATAGTCTGGATGGGAAAAGGAATGGTTGGAGAGCATAGATCACAGTATTTATGTTTATTCGGGTACGACGAAGATGACGCGATATGACAATATGCGCGATTATTTTCTTTATTTGTGTTACCCATTACACCATTATATATATGCATATAAAGATGAACCCCCTAGGTATAATTGCTTAGGGGGTTTTACGTCTTTTTGTAAAAGGAATGATTGTATTCATAGATAGATAAGAATCATCTGAGAAATTAGGTGGAGTAAATGAAAACAAAAGAAGAATGGATGGCATTAGCATTAGACTTAGCCGAGGCAACGAATGGACAAACAAGCCCAAATCCTTCCGTTGGCGCTGTTGTTGTTAAGAATGGCATATTATTAGGTGTAGGTACACATTTACACGCTGGTGAAGCTCATGCAGAGGTACATGCGTTAGAGCAAGCGAAAGAGAAAGCAGAAGGTGCAGACATTTATGTCACACTAGAGCCATGTGCGCATTTTGGTAAAACACCTCCATGTGCAGAGTTAATCATTCAGCGAAAGTTAAAAAAAGTGTATATCGGTTGTGTAGACCCAAACCCTAAGGTTGCAGGTAAAGGTATTCAATTATTAAGAGATGCTGGAATCGAAGTAGAAGTGGGCATATTAGAAGAGCGAGCAAGGAATGTGAATCAAAAGTTCTTTCATTATATGTCAAAAAAACTTCCGTACGTTACATTAAAAGCAGCCATGACACTAGACGGCAAGACAGCAACGAGTACTGGCGACAGCAAATGGATCACTTCAGAGGAAGCAAGGGTAGATGTGCATAGAGAAAGGCATAGTCATGATGCCATTTTAGTAGGTAAGAACACGGTGTTATTAGATAATCCAAGCTTAACAACAAGGTTACCACAAGGTGGGAAAAATCCAATTCGAATTATTTTGGACTCTAAATTGTCTTTAACAGGAGAACTGAACATATTGGATAAATCAGCCCCTACTTGGATTGTGACAAGTGAGACGAGTAGAGTGGAAGCTTTTAGAAAAAACTATCCACATATAAAAGTCATTCATATGCCTGGAGATAAATTGGTAATACGTGATGTATTAGAAAGGCTATATGAAGAAGGGGTGCAGTCCATTTATGTCGAAGGTGGAGGCACAGTGCATGCATCTTTTCTACAAGCAAAACTTTTTGATCAATGTCATTGGTATATTGCCCCGAAGTTATTAGGTGGAGTAGATGCTAGAAGTGTGGTAGGAGGAATCTCTCCACAATGGATGAGTGAAGCGACGTATGTATGTATTGACTCTGTAGAAAAAATAGGACCGGATATTAAAATTATCGCAAAAAGAAAGGAAGAAGCATGATGTTTACAGGTATTGTAGAGGAAAAAGGAAGTATTCGTTCCATCAAGCAATTAAATCATGCATTAAAACTTCAAATTGAAGCAAAGAAGGTTCTTGAAGATGTATCAATAGGTGACAGTATTGCAGTGAATGGTGTTTGTTTAACAGTTACTGCTTATACAACCACAACATTTACCGTTGATGTGATACCAGAGACATTTCGTGGTTCTTCTCTTTCGGAATTAAGTAGTCAATCAATTGTAAATTTAGAGCGGGCTATGTCCTTTAATGGTCGATTTGGTGGTCATTTTGTGTCAGGACATATCGATACTGTTGGAAAGATAGCACGGACGTGGCTTGAAGACAATGCGAAGTATATATACATTAATGTTCCACATACAAAATATGTTGCATTAAAAGGTTCGATTACAGTAGATGGGACGTCATTAACTGTATTTAATGTAGATGATTCAGGCTTTACTATCTCTCTAATCCCAGAAACACAAGCAGCAACTATTTTAGGTGATAAAAATCAAGGGGACACTGTCAATATAGAATTTGACATGTTGGCAAAATATATGGAGAGACTAATGGAAACATCTCATCATAAGCAGGAATCCAATTTAACAGAAGAAAAACTGAGACAGTTCGGTTTTTAGGAGGCACACAGATGAAAGGAACGATAGAACAAGCCATAGAAGCGTTAAAGAATGGCGAAGTGATTATTGTAATGGATGATGAAGACAGAGAGAATGAAGGCGACTTTGTTGCGTTAGCAGAACAGACTACTCCTGATGTTATTAACTTTATGGCAACAGAAGGTAGAGGCTTAATCTGTACACCAATGTCAGAGAAGTATGCAGAACGTTTTCAATTAGGTGCAATGGTTACGAACAATACAGACGCACATGGAACAAACTTTACTGTAAGTATAGATTATCATACAACACATACTGGAATTAGTGCACATGAGCGCGCATTGACAATCAATAAATTAGTAGATGATGAAGCACAGCCTTTTGAATTTAAACGACCAGGACATGTTTTTCCGTTAATTGCAAAAAATGCTGGTGTTTTAGAACGAACAGGACATACAGAAGCTGCTGTAGACTTAGCACGTTTAGCTGAATCTAAACCAGTTGCAGTTATTTGTGAAATAATGAATGAAGATGGTACGATGGCACGTAAGCATGACTTAGAAGAGATTGCAGAGAAGTTTGATATGCCAATGATTACGATTCAGGATTTAATTAAATATCGAAAAAGGTATGACCAATTAATTCAACGAGAGACAGAGATTCATTTGCCTACATCATTTGGTGAATTTAAATTAGTAGCATACACGGAAAAGTATACGAATAAAGAGCATATTGCATTATACAAAGGTGACATTAAGCCGAATGAACCAACCATTGTAAGAGTACACTCTGAATGTTTGACAGGTGATGTGTTTGGATCATTACGATGTGATTGTGGGCCTCAATTAGAGAAAGCTCTACAATTAATCGAAAAAGAGGGCAAAGGTGTACTTGTCTATATGCGACAAGAAGGAAGAGGTATTGGCCTTATTAACAAAATGAAAGCATATAAATTGCAAGAAGAAGGCTACGATACAGTGGAAGCAAATCACCAATTAGGATTCCCTGATGATTTAAGAGATTATGCAATAAGTGTCCAGATTTTACGTGATCTCGGTGTTGGTAAGATTGAGTTATTAACAAATAATCCACGTAAACTAAAAAGTATTGAAGAATATGGTTTAGAGCTTGTTGGCAGAAAAGCAATTGAAATACCAGCAAATAAAAATAACGAAAAATATTTACAAACAAAAGTAGAGAAGTTAGATCACATTTTACATGTTAAACATAACCAAGATGGAGGAGGAATTTGAAATGAGTAATCTTTTAGAAGGTAAGTTAGTAGGTACAGGTTTAAAGGTAGGAATTGTTGTAGGGCGTTTCAATGAATTTATTACAGGCAAATTATTAAGTGGCGCAGAAGATGCATTTCGTCGTCATGGGGTAAATGAAGATGATGTGGATGTAGCTTGGGTACCAGGTGCATTTGAGATACCATTAGTTGCGAAAAAAATGGCCGAATCAGGAAAGTATGATGCTGTTGTTACATTAGGTACAGTCATTCGTGGATCTACACCGCACTTTGATTATGTAAGTGGTGAAGTATCAAAGGGAGTTGCTAAAGTATCATTAGATGCAGGGATTCCGGTAATATTTGGTGTCCTAACAACAGATACTATCGAACAAGCTATTGAGCGTGCAGGAACAAAAGCAGGGAACAAAGGTGCAGAAGCTGCCATCTCCGCAATTGAAATGGCAAACTTATTAAATGAAATGGGTAACTAAAGTTCTTTATCGTTACTATAGTTGTAGAGTATAAAAAAGCGAAGGCGTCTGTTTCCGCTCCTGTGGGGAAAAACCCACGGAAAGGGAAGCGGAGAAGTCGGAGCGATTGCTAAGCACATACAAAAGCTTTAGATAACCAAATAGAGTTATCTGTAATTTATCTTTCATTACGTAAAAATCCAAACGATTGAAAAGCTGTTTGCCGAATCGTTTGGATTTTTTGTAATTATAGAATTGTTTTGTAACAATCTCTTACATTGAAATTCCTAAAAGTTCTTTAAGATCTTCTTCCATTTCATTTGGGTCAGTCTTAGGTGCATACCTTTTTACAACATTTCCATCTTCATCGAGTAGAAATTTGGTAAAATTCCATTTGATTTGATCTGAAATAATTCCAGGTGCAGCTTTTGTGATGTGCTTGAATAGTGGGTGTGCATTTTTTCCCCTTACATCAATCTTAGCGAACATAGGAAAACTGACACCGTAATTTAATTTACAAAATTCTGAAGCTTCTTCACTAGAGCCTGGTTCTTGATTCATAAATTGATTACTAGGAAACCCTAATATAATCAATCCATCCTCTTTGTATTTTTCATATAATGATTGTAAACTATCAAATTGTGGAGTAAACCCGCATTTACTTGCTGTATTGACAATGATCATTGCTTTTGCTTTATATTCTTCTAATGGTACTTGATTTCCATTTACCTTTTCAACCTGAATATCAAAAACAGACATACAACAAATCGCTCCTTTTTCTTTTTATGATAACATATGGAATGATAGCAACGAAGTTATCTGTCTTGAACGTATGGATGAGAGGTTTCTGGTATAGAAACCATTAGTTTGAAGTTACGAGAGTATCGTTTTCTACAAGTTTTTTCTCTTGCCATTTTTTACTTCTCCAACGCCAGAACATTAAGCCGCCTCTAAACCATTCGTCTATAATGATAGCAATAGTAATACCAATTAAGCCATATCCTAATGGCAATCCGAATAAATAGGCAAGCGTTACACTAATTCCCCACATCGACAGAATACCAATTAGAACAGGATAAGTGGCATCTCCTGAAGCGCGTAATGAACTAATGATAACAAGATTAAATGTCCTTCCAGGTTCTAATATCATCCCTAAGAATAAAATAATAGATCCGAGTGCAATAATATCCGAATCGCTTGTGAAAAATCCGAGTAACCATTCACCAGATATAGCAATGAGACTTCCTATGATTAATGCAACAATAGTAGCGATTTTTAAGCCACGATACATTTCTTTATATGCTTCTTCTAATTTACCTGCACCGACTAGCTGTCCAATATATATTTGCATGCCTTTTGCAATCGATAAAGAGAAAACCGTCATTAGATTTGTAAGATTTTGTGTATAAATTCTTGTTGTTAAAGCCTGTGTGCCTAACATTGTGATAAAGACAGTAATCGTGAGTTGACTAAGGTTGTGAGATAAATGTTCTCCAGCACCAGGAATACCTATTTGTAAGATTTTCTTCACATATCTTTTCTTTAATATAAAATAATCGCGTAAGTGCAATGGAATGGTTGTTTTTCTGTATAGCAGAATAAAAGCAACAATTACGGCAATCCCTCGACAAATAGCGGTAGATATTGCTACACCCATTACACCTAATGTAGGTATACCAAACAATCCAAAAATAAATAGTGCATTACCTATAATGTTAAACACATTCATTCCTAATGCAATATACATCACTTCTTTTGTGAATCCTTGTGCTTGTAAAACAGAGAAAATCGTCATCATGATGGATTGTGTGAATAAAGTTCCACCAACGATTAGAATGTATTGATCTGCATATACGAGTAATTCTTTTGGTAATTGAAATAAATCTAGAAACGAATATCTAAATAGTACAACGACGCTACTTATAAAGATACCAAATAATAAATTAATAAATATTGCATTTGCAATCGTTTTACTCACATCATGCCATTTCTCAGCACCAACAAATTGTGCTACAACCACACCTGTGCCCATTGCGGTAAAATTAAATAAGACGAATGTAAACATCATTAATTGGTTTACTACACCAATAGCAGCAACTGCTTCATCAGATACGAAGCTAAGCATGAATATATCTGCTATCCTCATGAAAGTGTTTAAAAAAACTTCAATAAATATAGGCCATGTAATTGCAAGTAAGCGCATCTTTTTTCTTATTTGTTCATCTGTTGTCATCATATCCCACCAATTCAGTTATCCTAGATGTCTTCCTGATAATAAAGCGCTATCAAGGTTTATTTTACATAATAGAATGAACCGAAACTATGGGTAAATTAAATGAATTGCTTTAGAAACTATAGATATAAAAAAGAAGAGTCAAATTCATATTTCTATGAATGGACTCTTCCTTTAAATTGCTTATTGTGCTTGTTGCATTTTCTCTTCTTCTGCGATAATAGCTAGTCTTGCGTCAATATCTTCTTGTGTTAAATTTTGTTCTTTTACATATAAGTTGCGTGGGTGTACTCGGCATTCGTGGGAACAACCGCGTAAATATTTGTGTTCATTCTCTTCAGAACATAGAATTTGGCGATTACATTCAGGGTTTGCACAATTTGCATAACGTTCGCATGGTTTTCCATCGAAGTAATCTTTGCCGACTACTACATGCTCTTTGCGGTTTACTGGTACAGAAATACGTTCATCAAATACGTAGAGCTGACCGTCCCATAATTCACCTTGTACTTCTGGGTCTTTACCGTATGTTACGATTCCACCATGTAATTGTGCAACATCATCGAATCCTTTTTCTTTCATCCAACCACCAAATTTTTCACAACGAATACCGCCAGTACAGTACATAAGAATTTTCTTACCTTCTAGTTCTTGGCGATTTGACTCAATCCACTGTGGCAATTCACGGAAGCTATCAATATCTGGATTAATTGCGCCACGGAAATGACCTAGTTCATATTCATAATCATTTCTAGTATCTAGAATGATTGTATTTTCTTCTTGCATTGCTTTGTAGAAATCTTGTGGATCTAAGAAGTCAGCATTTTTCTCACGAGGATCAACATTTTCCTCACCTAGTCGAAGTGTTACTAGTTCTGGACGATGGCGGCAGTGCATTTTCTTAAATGCATGTCCTTCAGCTTCGTCAATTTTGAACACCATGTCACTAAATCTAGGGTCATTATGCATTGCTTCCATATATTTGTTCGTTTGTTCAACAGTTCCTGAAACAGTGCCATTAATCCCTTCTTCTGCAACTAGAATTCGACCTTTTAAATCTAATTCTTTACAGAAATTTAAGTGTTCATTGGCATACGTTTCTGGATCTTCAATTGTTACGAATTTGTAATACAGTAATACTTGATATTTTTCCTTTGTTTCCATTTTCTCTACCACCTATTAATTTGTATTTGCAAGATACAAGGTATTAGGTTGGGTTATTTATTTCATTGTCTCTTGCAAGCATATATTGTATCAAACTTTCCCTACTAAAATCAATATTAAGTATTGTAATCAAGTGTTTTTATGGATTAAAGGATTCTTCACACAAACCACGAATGATACCATATTTAGTGTTTGGCAATGAAATAAATAGTGTGCGTATACCCCGCTCCGGCTTGTCCACTCCCCTTTCCATGGGCTTTTTCCTTCAACTAACTTTTCCAAGCACAGACCGCTTGGAAAAGTGGATTTTCAGGAAAAAGGACCCCATAGGAGTGGGAGTGGGCGCCCACGCTACGTTGAAGTTCTACAATGTTTGCGAGTATTAGCATTTTGGTTTGAAACGATTATGAATTGTAATCTAATTACAATAACATAATCGATATGGAATAAAGCCAACATTTTTTATGATTACTCCAATTGTAAAGATAAAAAAGCAGACAAGCCGAAGCGGTTTCAAAGCACATACACCATCTCAAAGTTTATATAGATTGATTATACGCACAAAATCCAAACAATTCGGTAAATAGCTTTCGAATCATTTGGATTTTTGCATTTTTATAAGTTATTTTGTTCTACTAAAGTTAATTCAGTTGTTTGTTGTTTTCCATCGCGATAGAACGTGACGGTTACTTCATCGCCAATTTTTGTTTCACGATAGAGATATGTTTTTAAATCGAGCATAGATTGAATGTCATGGTCATTTATTTTTGTAACTACATCATATCTTTGTAGACCTGCTTCTTCGGCAGGTGAACTAAGTTCCACATCTGCAATGACTACACCATTTTCAATGCTTTCTTCTAATTGAAGTGTTTCTTGTTTGTGACGAGCTGGTACTGTATCAAGGTCAACCGCACTAATACCTAAGAATGGTCGTTTAACTTCTTGTCCTTGCTCTAATTGTTCAATAATTGGTTTCGCATCATCAATTGGTATTGCGAATCCAATTCCCTCGACAGCTTCTAGTGCAATTTTCATGGAATTAATACCAATAACTTCTCCATTTGTATTAATTAATGCACCACCACTATTCCCTGGGTTAATTGCAGCATCTGTTTGGATTACTTCTGTTGTCCAATCAGGTGTTCCGTCACTGTTTAAATCAACATCGACAGCTCTATCCAGTCCACTAATGATTCCTCGGGTAACGGATCCAGCAAATTCAGTACCTAAAGGATTACCTATCGCAATAGCTGTTTCCCCAACAGTTAAGCTCTCAGATGAGCCAAGTTGTGCGACTGTCGTTACTTGTTCGCTCGGGATGCGTAGTACAGCCAAATCAGTTAGAGCATCTGTTCCAAGCACTTTCGCTTGTACATGTTCGCCGTTTGTTAATACTACTTCTACATCTTGTGCACCCTCAACAACGTGATTATTTGTCACGACATAGGCATATTCACCGTCTTTTTTGTATACGACACCTGAACCAGTTCCAGCTGCATCTGCTTCTTCCCATAAATTCACTTGTCTGATATTAGAAATACCAACAACTGCATCTGATACTTTAGAAATCGCACTACTTAACGAAGTCGTCTCATCATTGGATACATTTGTTGTAGCAACAGCTTCCGTATTTTGAGCTGTCTCGGTAGTTTCTTCAGTAGGAGCAGATTGTGCTTCATTATTCGCACTGTCATCATCTAACATAGAAAGAAAAATCCCCCCACTAAATAATGCGACAATCAAACCTCCTGCAACACCACTTAATAACATGCCCCCTAGGTTTTTCTCTTTAGGCGCTTTATTCGAATGATCTGTATATAATTGCTTATCTTGTTCGTTCATAGTTGTCCCCTTCCTTTCAAGTAGTATTGTTTCTTACAATGCTATTGTATCCATTACTTATGGCATAATAATGGGATAATTGTAGAAAAAATGTGTAACTGATGATGGAATGACTATCTATACTTAATTTTTTTAGAAAAATGTGCGAAAATATAATATAAATCAAAGATTGTCGATATTAGCATAGTGCTGAAGGGTGGAAGTCAATGTGAATCAACAAATCTATCTTGTGGAAGATGACGCGAATATACGTGATATTGTAAAAGCATATTTAAAGAAAGAAGGATATGAAGTTACTGTAACCGAACGCGCAGAAGATGCGTGGGAATTAGCACAATCTGGACAACCGAATATGTGGATATTAGATATTATGCTGCCTGGAATGGATGGATATGAGTTATGTAAGAGAATTCGCCAAGTAAGTGAAGTACCAATTATTATTATTTCGGCTAAAGATGAAGAAGTGGATAAAATTCTAGGATTGGAATTAGGTAGTGATGACTATTTAACAAAACCATTTAGTCCAAGAGAGCTAGTTGCAAGAGTAAAGCGTTTATTTAAACGAACGGAATTACAACCAATCATGACAACACAATCAACAGATTTACTAGAAGTAGATCATTTGAAAATGGATAAAGCAGCAAGACAAGTGTTTTGGGAAGAAAAAGAGATTGATGTGACAACAAAAGAATTTGATATGTTAGAGATATTTGCAAAACAACCGAATCGTGCTTTTTCGAGAGAAGAATTATTGACGCTAATTTGGGGTGATGATTATTTTGGGAGCGACCGAGCAGTAGATGACCTTGTGAAGCGATTACGTAAGAAGTTACATGGTTTACCTGTAGAAACTGTTTGGGGATATGGATACAGACTTCATCTTCAAGGGGAAGAAGAATGAAATTACAATACCAATTAACGATAGCATTCACTACATTACTCGTAATTATTATGACAATTGCGGGAATTACAGTATATTCTCAGATGCTTCAAATGTTAATTAAAGATGAACAACGACAATTAGAAGACAAGGGAGAATTAATCGTTAATTTTATTTTATATGAAGATCTAAATAATAGTTATAATGCACAAACATTACTGCGTTTGTTAAATGCATATAACTTACAAGTGTTTGCCTATGATGATAAAACAGAAAAAATTGTTTTTTCTTCTATTACGAATGTGGATCAATTAGATTCATTTGTGACTCGTTATGATATGGACGATCCTGAACAGCCGTTGTGGGAAAGTGGAAATGAAAAATATGTTGTTTCTATTATCCCGATTATATCTTCCTATACGACACAGAAACTTGTCTTACTCACACCGCTAGACGATTTGCAAGAGGTAAGGGAGAGTTTAATTGGTAGACTTATTTCGATTTTCTTAATTGGAATTGCAGTTGCGGTGCTATTAAGTCATTATTTAACAACGAAATTAGTTACACCATTAACAAAATTACGCTATCAATTGAAGAAAATAGAGAAACGTCAATTTGATCAAATGGAAGCAATTAGTGCAACAGGTGAAATTAAAGAAGTAGAAAAAAGTGTTGTTGAAATGGCGAATGAATTAAATAGCTTCATTCAATCTCAACGTCAATTTTTCCAAAATGCAAGCCATGAATTGAAGACACCTTTAATGACAATCCAAGGCTATGCAGAAGGAATTAAAGATGGGATTTTTGAAGGGGAAGAAGCAGAACGTGGCCTTAATGTCATGGTAGAAGAAATTTATCGACTAAAAAAAATTATTAATGAAATTATATTACTTGCGAAGTTAGATAGTGAAGAGAATATTTATAAAGAAGAAAAAATAGAAATGGAAACATTTATGGAACAAATAATGGTAAGAGCGGTGCCAATCGCTAATGAGCGAAATGTGGACATTACGTTAAAGCGGGTAGAACAACATACTTTAACATTTGATTATGAGAAAATGTTACAGGCAATTATGAATATTGTGACGAATGCGCTGCGTCATGCAACAACAAAAGTGGAGTTATCTGTATATGAAATCAATAAAAATGTAAGAATAGAAGTGAAGGATGACGGAGATGGAATTGATGAAGAGTTATTAACAAAATTATTCCATCGTTTTGTGAAAGGTGAAAATGGTGAGACAGGATTAGGTCTAGCGATTGCAAGAGCAATTGTGGAGAAATCGGGTGGAACGATATTCGCCCGAAATCATGCAGATGGTGGTGCAGTTTTTTGTATACAGTTCGTAAAATATGACAAATAGCTATATTATTTTTAGACTTTTGTGATATAATCTAAAAGTTGCTAAGAAGTGAACGTCACATGATAAGAAGCAAAACACAGATAGTTACATTAAACTACCTATGTTTTTCGAAAGAGGAGAGAATATTTACATGACGCAATTCAGAGAAGATGTCCGTAATATCGCGATTATTGCCCACGTTGACCACGGAAAAACAACGTTAGTTGACCAATTATTACACCAATCAGGTACTTTCCGTGATAATGAACAAGTAGATGAGCGTGCAATGGATTCAAATGATATCGAAAAAGAACGTGGTATTACAATTTTAGCTAAAAATACAGCTATTAATTATAAAGATATTCATATTAATATCCTTGATACACCTGGACACGCTGACTTCGGTGGAGAAGTAGAACGTATTATGAAGATGGTTGATGGTGTATTACTTGTTGTAGATGCATATGAAGGATGTATGCCTCAAACACGCTTTGTATTAAAGAAAGCTTTAGAACAAAAACTTCGCCCTGTTGTGGTATTGAATAAAATCGATCGCCCGAATGCTCGCCCATCAGAAGTAATTGACGAAGTATTAGACTTATTTATTGAATTAGGTGCAGATGATGATCAATTAGAATTCCCAGTTGTATTTGCATCAGCATTAAATGGTACATCAAGTTATGAACCAGATACACAAGAGGAATCAATGGAGCCAATCTTTGAGACAATCTTAAAGAATATTCCTGCACCAATTGATAATGCAGAAGAACCATTACAATTCCAAATTACATTATTAGACTACAATGATTATTTAGGACGTATTGGTATTGGACGTGTGTTTAGAGGTGCGATTAAAGTAGGCCAACAAGTTTCTTTAATGAAAACAGACGGTTCTGTTAAGAATTTCCGTGTATCTAAATTGTTCGGTTTTATTGGACTAAAAAGAATTGAAATCCAAGAAGCAAAAGCAGGAGATATTATTGCTGTTGCAGGAATGGAAGATATTAATGTTGGGGAAACAGTTTGTCCAACAGAACATCAAGAAGCATTACCTGTATTACGTATAGATGAGCCGACATTACAAATGACTTTTGTTGTAAACAATAGTCCTTTTGCTGGACGTGAAGGAAAGCATATTACATCTAGAAAGATTGAAGAACGTTTGTTATCCCAATTAGAAACAGACGTAAGTTTGCGTGTGGAACAAACAGCGTCTCCTGATGCATGGATTGTTTCAGGACGTGGAGAATTACATTTATCTATTCTAGTTGAGAACATGCGTCGTGAAGGATACGAAATTCAATTATCTAAACCAGAAGTTATTATTAAAGAAATTGATGGTGTAAAATGTGAACCGATTGAACGTGTGCAAATTGATGTACCTGAAGATTATACTGGACCTGTTATGGAATCACTTGGTGCGCGTAAAGGTGAAATGATTGATATGATTAATCACGGCAATGGTCAAGTGCGCATGGAATTTAAAGTTCCATCTCGTGGATTAATTGGTTATGCAACTGAATTCATGACACAAACAAGAGGATACGGTATCATTAACCATACGTTTGAAGAATATGCACCATTTGTAAAAGGTCAAGTAGGTGGACGTCGTGAAGGTGTACTTGTGGCTCTAGAAAATGGAAAAGCATCAACATATGGTATTATGAATTTAGAGGATAGAGGAATTATTTTTGTTGATCCAGGTACAGATGTATATGCAGGAATGATTGTAGGAGAACATAATCGTGAGAATGACTTAACAGTTAATATCACAAAAGAGAAGCATTTAACAAATGTTCGTTCTGCAAATAAAGACCAAACTGCAACCATTCGTAAAACAAGAAAAATGTCATTAGAAGAAGCGATTCAATATTTAAATGATGATGAATATTGTGAGGTAACACCTGAATCAATTCGTCTTCGTAAGAAAATTTTAAATAAAAATGAACGTGAAAAAGCTTCAAAGAAAAAATAAGACAAACATCATGTCTATAAATAAAAAGAACTTCTCTTATCTAACAGAGAGGTTCTTTTTTGCTATAATAAGAATTATTTCCAATTCAAGAGCTAGAAGGGGTATGAAGACCTGTTCTAATGTATTGTCTATATTGGTTTGGAGTTTGACCATTGATTTTTTTGAACACTTTGCTGTAGTATTTTTCGTCTTTGTATCCAACTTCTTTTGCGATGTCATAGATTTTTAGGTGTGGATTTTCTAATAATTCCTTTGATTTTTCTATCCGTATCTCTGTTACATATTCTGTAAGCGTCACATGATATACTTGCTTGAATTTCCTAGAGATATACTCACGACTGAGAAAGAATCGATCTGCGATGTCTTGTAATTTTATATCTAAATAATAATGTTCTCTCAGATATGACTCGATTTCTTGAATGCTCGTTCTTCCTTTTTGATACTTTTCTTTTTCAAGTAAATTCATTAAATTATGAAATTCTTTCTGTTTCACTTCCGTAAATTTTTGAAAAGAAAAGCTGCCATCCTCATTCCAAAAACCATCCCCATTAAAATTATCTTCATATTCGTCCATATCATATTCTTCTAGCCAGTTTTTCCTTAATATCTTAAATTGCTTATCCCATAATTGTAATTGTTCTATTGAAAGGTTATGTGACTCCCATAATTGCTTAAATAATCGCTGCAAAATCTCATTAAGGTTATCCTTACTACATCTTTGTAATGCCCATTTAAGTTCCTGTCCATAATCTAATAAATGGAGGTTCGTTTTATGATTGATTTCTTTTGGTGTGACTACTTTCTTTTCTATTTCGCCTTCTAATAAAGGATACTTTTGCAGCACCATTGATGCACTTTGATAGGAATGTAATGTACAAGTCATCTCATCACCCATAAAAATAGTACATTTCATTTTGATAAATTGATAAATAATGGCATATATCTTTTCTACAATGAAGTGTGGCTGTGGAGCATTCCATAACAAAATAATGATTTCATCTTCTTTATTCAGATTCCGAAATCCTATCCCTCTATTTTTGTTTCGAACAACTTCATTTACAATATTTAATATTGCAAAAAAGGCAACATCACGATTACCATTGAATTTTTGTATTAAAAACTTATGAATAGGAAGAATAGACACAATACATTTTACTTTATCTACATTAATCTTAAATTCTTTAAGTATTTTTTGAATCGTTGCTGTAGATGGGTTTTTCTGGTATATGACTCCGGTAAGTAGTTGATCCCAATAGAGAGGTTTTACTTCATTAATCACTCGATTTTTTTCTAGTAAAGATTGTCTCTTTTCATCTTGTTCTCGCCATTTAAGGACAGCTCTTTCTAATGTTTCATTTAGCAAATTTCGATCAATTGGTTTTAAAATGTAATCGAAACTTCCATAATATAAAGCACTTCTCATGTAATGAAAATCATCATACCCACTCACAACAATTGTTTTACTTTTTAATTCAGAACTGTGTATCCATTTCAACAATGTGATTCCATCTTTGTTGGGCATACTCATATCGGTAAAGATAATTTCAGGTTTATGTGCTTTAATTAATTGAATGCCTTTTTCTCCATCGGTTGCTTCAAGTACTTCTGTAATCCCGACATGTTCCCAATTAGCTAATAACAATATACCTTCTCTTACATGTTTTTCGTCATCAATAATAATGGCCTTCATTTTTATCACCATCCATATCCATTGGAAGTTGAACTGTAACTACAAAACCTCCAAACTCTAGGTTGTTAAGCTGTAAATTCGCATGTTCGCCATAATACAACTTCAATCGGCGGTACACATTTTTTAATCCAATATTCGCTTCGCTGTTATTTTCACTATCATAGATACATTGATAAATTTCTTTCATCCGTTGATCAGATATCCCTGTACCATTATCTCGTATTCTAATCACTAAGTTACCTGATTCTACTGTCCCTTTAATTTTTAATTTACCGACCTTATCTCCACTATCAAATCCATGTTTAAAATAATTTTCAACAATTGGTTGTAATAACATTTTTGGTATTTTTGCTTCTAACATTTGCTCTTCAAATTCAATCGTAAACGTTAATTTGTCTTCGAATCGTTCTTGTTGCAAGAGTAGGTACGCCTGGATATAATCTCTTTCTCGGATTAATGGGACCATATCTTCTTCTATATTCATTCCATATCTCATAATCTGTGATAAATGTGTTACAAGTGAATAAATTTGTGGCACATTATTTTTTAATGCTACTGTTCCAATCGATTGAAGTGCATTGTTTAAAAAATGTGGATTTAATTGTGACTGAAGGACTTTGAGTTGATTTGTTGTATTCTCTAGTTTTAATTTATATTCACGATTTATTAAATCATTAATTCTCCCTATCATTCTTTTAAAACGATGACCTAACATACCAATTTCATCATCGCCTAAGGATTGAAATTGGACCTCCATGTTCCCATTTTCGACTTGATGGATATTTTTGAGTAATATTCGGATTGGAGATGTTATTTTAAAGGAAACAAGTAATGTAGCTAAAATGACTAATGTTAATCCAACGATACCAAATAAAATATTGATTTTTGCCACACTTAAGGCGCTTTGAAATAAAGAACTATAAGGAATTTGTTTGACAAGAATCCAGCCTCCTGATGATTCAGGAAGTTTATGATAAACCATCACACCTTGAAAAGATGCATCATCCCAATCCAAGGTACCACTACTGTCTTCTGTATTTAATAAGTACGTCAACCATTCAGGATGAGATTGCCGCCTTGTGATGTCTGGATTTGAACTAAAAATGCTATTCCCTTCCTCTGTATAGATATAAAACTCTTCTGAATCTTTGTTGTAAAGTTTTTCGCTCATGTTAAGAATTTTACTTGGTGAAATATCAATAGACATATATCCTAATTGTCTATTAAGAGGGACATCCTTTAATGAACGATGAAGGGTAATCACATCCGCTTTCTCATCAGTATCAGTTTGAGAGTGAGCAGGTTCGATATACATGTTAAATGGATTTGCATCCGCTTTTGTAAAATAAGATTGATCTTCATGATTAAGTCTTGAAGAAAAAGTAAGGGTTGATTGCTTTGATACGAATACTAAGTTTTGCATTCCATTATCTTGTTTTGGGAATGTAATGGTCACACGCTTAATATTATTTTCCGCATATAGAATGGTCACCATAACATCTTTTATCGTATCCAATGTCATATAACGATTATCTTGTCCATGGCCTTTTAAATAGCTCATAAAATCTGGATTATTATAAAATGAGAGAGTTAAATCTTTTAAATCATTGATATAACTTTCTATATTAAGCTTCCCTTGATATAGAAGGTTTACATTTTCTTCAATAAATTCATCTTTTAAAGATTCTTTCGTATAAAAATACGTAATCACAATGGAGGTACCAAAAGGAATAATCGTGATTGCTAATAATAGAACGATAAGTTTATTTCGAATGCTTTTCCTTATCATAAGGTTCCCTCCCTTTTTAATGATGTACTATATCAAGTATACAACAGGCACTATTCCATGCATATACTTGATATATGAAAAGCATGCCCAAGAACAGGACATGCTTTTCACAAAGTGGATTATTTCATATCGTCCCAAATGCTCTGCATTGACTGCACAACATCTGAGTATTCAATTCTACCAGATGCATACTCTTGAATTTTGGCAGAAAACTCTTGATTCGCACCATCTGGCCATCTAAACCAAGTCCATGGGATTGTTTTTTCAGCTTTTGAGTACTCGAGAATGGATTGACCTAATGCCCCTAGTCCAACTGGCTCAATGTTATCAAACGCAGGAATAAACGCAAATTCCTCTGTGATATAACGTTGACCAGTTTCTGATGAAACCATCCAGTTTAAAAATGCTTTTGCTTCATCTAAATTTTCAGAGTCTTTATTTAATACCCAGTTGTTAGGAACGCCTACTGGTAAACGATCCGCTTCCGCATCATCATTTAATGGTATCGGTAAAAATGCCATATTCATATCTGGATTTATTTCATAAATCATATTTTCAGTCCAGTTCCCTTGTTGAAGCATTGCCGTCTCACCAGATGCGAACAATGTCACTTGTGTATTGTAGTCTGTGGTAATTGGATTGTCATTTCCAAACCCAACTTCTGTATCAATTACAGCTTGGAATTGCTCAAACTTTTCATTGCCGACTATGGTTTCACTACCATCATATAATCCTTCGATAAAAGCAACTGGATCATCTTGTTGTGCAAATGGAATATTTAACAAGTGTTGACCGATTATCCACCACTCACCATATCCTGCAGAAAATGCAGTGATTCCGTTATCTTCTAGTTTTTGTGCAGCTTCTTTCAATTCAGTAAGTGTTGTAGGAGGTTGCGTTATCCCAGCTTGTTCAAATAAGTCCTTATTATAAATGAACCCATAACCTTCAAGATTTACTGGCATACCATACAGCTTACCATCAGTATCTGTCATCGGCACTTTTCCAATTGGAAGTACATTTTCAGTCCAAGGTTCATTAGAAAGATCAGCTAAATGCTCTTTCCATAGCTCTAATTCTTTAAAGCCACCATTGTTAAAAATATCCGGTTCTTCTCCTGAGGCAAATTTTGCTTTTAAAGCAGCGCCGTAGTCAGCCCCTCCACCAACTGTCTCTAGATTAATTTTAACGTTTGGATTTTCATTCTCATATTCTTTAATCATTGCTTCTAATTGGTCAGCAATTTCTACTTTGAACTGGAAAAAGTCAAGTGTTACCTTTTCATCATTGTCAGCACCATTTTCAGACTCTCCTGACCCTTCATTAGAGTTCGTACTATCATCATTTGAACTAGAATTACTTGATGAACACCCTGCAATGATAGCAACCGCGAATAACATTGTAATAAATATAAATAGAACACGTTTCATAAATTAATTACCTCCTTGAATATATTTTATTTTACTAAATAAATCCCTTGTAAAGTGTATCGCTTACTTAATTGAGCCAGCGGCAATTCCTTTAATAATATGTTTTTGTAAAAATAAAAAGAAGATAATAATAGGAGCAATCCCTAATACTAGTCCTGCTAATCCCATGTCCCATTGCTTTGTATATTGTGCAAAAAATGAACTGGTTGCTAATGGAATGGTTCTTAATTCAGCATCTTGTAAGACTAAGAGTGGTAGTAAGTAATCATTCCATATCCATAATGTATTTAAAATAACAACCGTAATGGTGATTGGTTTTAATAATGGAAAAACAATCCGCCAAAACACTCCAAATTGCGTACATCCATCTACCTTAGCTGATTCTTCAATCTCAAGCGGAATCGTTTTAACGAATCCGTGATAAAGAAATAGAGATAGGGAAACACCGAATCCGAAATACATCATGACAATCCCTGGAATACTATTCATGATTCCTATCATACCACCTAATTTAACTAATGGAATCATGACTGCTTGAAATGGAATGACCATTGCCGAAACAAATAGTATAAACAGAATCGAGCTAATTCTTCCGGGTGTGCGGACCATCTTCCAGGCTGCCATCGAGCTAATTAAAACGATCCCAATGATACTAAAAATAGTTATGAATAAGGAATTCAGAAAAGCTTTAGGGAAATTTAAAACTTCCCATACTGTTGTATAGTTACTAAATAAAAATTCCTTCGGCCAAGCTGCAGCATCTAACAAAATGGCAGAAAAACCTTTTAAAGAATTAATGATAACGAAATAAAAGGGGATAAGAAAAAGTATTCCTAAACAGATCGCAAAAACCTCGACAAGAAACGTCTTTGAAGTATATTTTTCATTCATTTATGCTTCCACCTCCTTCTTCTTCGTAACCATTACCTGTACTGTTGTGAAAATCGCGACAACGATGAAGAATAAAATAGATTTTGCACTACCTAATCCATATCGATTATTTTGGAATGCTTCTTGATAAATATTAATGGCAACAGACTCTGTAGAGTTAAATGGACCTCCACCTGTCAAAGAAATATTTAAATCAAATATTTTAAATGCCATTGATATAGTTAAGAAAAAACAAATTGTAAATGCTGGTAAAATTAATGGGATGATAATTCTAGTCAACATTCCGAAACTAGACGCTCCATCGATTCGAGCTGCATCCAACACATTTTTATCCAGGCCTTGTAGTGCTGCGATATAAATAATCATCATGTATCCACTAATTTGCCAAGCAAACACAATAACAATTCCCCAAAATGCAGTTACTTCATCACCTAGCCATGGTTGATTAAAAAAGCTTAAACCAGTCAAGTCGCCGATGGATGCAAATCCTTTAATGAAGATGAACTGCCATATGAATCCTAATAATAATCCTCCAATAACGTTTGGAATGAAAAATACGGTTCGTAAAATGTTTTTGGTTTTTAGTGCCATGTTTAAAAGCAAAGCCAAGCCCAACCCGATTATATTGCTAATTAACACGGAAGCAAACATAAACTTGGTTGTAAATAAGAAAGAATGAAAGAATTTAGAATCATCTGTAAAGATTTTTATATAGTTATCTAAACCCACCCATTCTACCACTGAACTAACTCCATTCCACGATGTAAAAGAATAATAAATTCCCATAATAAAAGGAACAATTTGAATCGTTAAAAAGAATAGTAGTGCAGGGCCAACGAATGTAGCGTATACCAATATTTTTTTTATACGTGTCTTTCGCTTTGATTTCAACTCTACATTTGTTTTTTTTCGCATATATGTCTCATCTATATCAACCTCCGTTCTCATAGATCACACCACCTCCTACATTTATTGTTAACGCTTTCAAAATTAATTATAAACGCTCACGCTTTAAATTAAGAGAAACAATATTGACCAAAAAAGAGTACTAAATTGACATGGGGATATAAGGACAGGTTCTTTGTCGCAATTTGAAATAGATACAGCCCTTTTTCTTGCGTCTGATAAGATACTTTTTAAATAATTTTTATTTGATTACACTAATTTAAATAACGAAACTCCTTTCAAACATAATAAAGGAGTTTCGTTATTTTTTTCATGATATAGCTATATTTCTCGTCGTAATGCCTTTAAAACATCAATCCGAGTAGCTTTTCGCGCTGGTTTGAGACCAGATAGAATAGTGACAAGAAAGCAAATTACTGTAGAAATGAGAACAAGTGTAAGTGGAATGGATGAGAACTGAAACCCTTCAGGAAGTTTCTCGCTAAACACACTCTCTAGAATCATAGGTATTCCAATATTGACGATTATACTAATAAGATAAGCGACAATTGTTCCAACAAGTGCACCAAATAATCCAATGAAGCTACTTTCAAGTAAGAAAATCTGTTTGATTTGTTTAGGGTGTGCACCTAATGCTTTCATTATACCAATATCCGGTGTTCTTTCTGTTACCGCCATTGTCATGGTATTATAAATCCCAATGGAAGCAATAAGAATAGCAATGGTTCCAATGAAAATTAGTCCGGCTTTTATAATGGTAAATATCATATTGATTTGTTTCATTTCATCTGCAACAGAGTAAACGAGATAATTATCATCTTTTAGTGCTTCACTAATTCCTTCTACTTCTTCTAAGCTATTTGCGTATACATAGACACTTGTATAGCCTGACATTTCTTCTGTTCCCTCACCTTGTGGTTCCATTTCGCCTCTAGGCGAGTTAGTGAATGCTTCGATTTCCTTTAACATCGCATCAGAAATATATACAGAATTATCTGTCAGCCAATCTCTGCTTGGGCTTTCAATAACTCCAGAAATCGTAACTGGAAATGTCTTTGTTACTTCCTCATCATCTACCGTGCTTGAAACAGTCATATCGATTTCTTTGCCAACTAACGATTCAGTATATTGATATTCTTCTTTAATATCGTAATTTTCATCATATATTTCTTCTTCTGCTACATTTATAGGTGCTAAATTCTTTACAAAGTCATGTCCTACTACAATTTCATTATCTTTAGTAGGTAGCTCTCCCTCACTTAATTGTAATCCTGAGGCAATTTCAGATGGGAAATGAGTGACAATAGTAGAAGAATGAGCAGAGTAATCATTAATTGTAAAGAGTGGAGATTGATATAATTCAACCCTTCTCGTGACTGCTTTCACTCCATCTAATGCTTCAAATGTTTGAATGTCTTCATCCGTGATAGATCTAAATGTATCATCTGATTCATATCCATATACCTCAATTTTAGTTACCGTATTATTTTCAAGATGTTGTTTAATTAGTGTATCGTGCAAGCCGAATGCAACAGAAGCAAGTACAATAAGAAAGGTTACTCCCATTGCTGTAGCGAGTATCGTCATAAAAACACGAGATTTACTTTTTTTCATATTTTTTGATACAAATCGCCATTGATCTCTTATATTCATATTGCCACCTCTTCTTTTACCAGTTTGCCATCATGTAAATGTATGTGCTTATTGCCGATTTTTGCTACCGCATCATCATGGGTGATAATAATAAATGTAATATTAGACTCTTTGTTTAACTGTTGAATAATCGATAATATCTCTTGTTCTGTTTCGCTATCTAAACTACCTGTAGGCTCATCTGCAAGAATAATAGGTGGTTCAATGACTAATGCACGTGCAATGCTAATTCGTTGTTGTTGACCACCAGATAATTCACTTGGATAATGATCTTTATAAGCTTCAAGTCCAACGCGATTTAATGTCGTTAAAACAATGGAAGCGCGTTTGTTTTCTGCTACACCTTTTAATACAAGAGGCAATTCTACATTTTCGTATGCTGTCATACTCGGAATCAACTGAAAGTTTTGAAAAATAAAACCAATATTATCCAAACGGAAAGTTGCAAAGTCACCTTCGGAAAAGTTCGTTACATTAGTCTGATTAATCATAATTTCTCCACTCGTAGGTTTCATCAGCCCACCAATAAGGTTCAGTAATGTAGATTTACCTGAACCACTACGACCAGTCACTGCTAATATATCTCCTTTGTTCATTTGAAAGCTAACATCTTTTAGTACATCTAATTTCATTTTATTTTGTTTCTTGCCTAGTTCAAAAGTTTGGCAAAGATTTTTAACTTCGATCATAACAATTCCCCTTTGATTTAATATAAGAGCCATCTCTCTAGTAAGACGAAATATATTTGCTAATTATTTCATTTTTTCAAAAAAAAAGAATACATTATGATAAAATAGAAGAGATTTTCGAAAAAGTATAGGTCGAGAAAGGTATGACATCATGAACAAACGAATAGGATTATTGTTGCTGTTCCTTATTGTGTTAGCTGGTTGTCAATCATATGAGAAGCAGACAGAGACTACTACTGCAATAACATTGAAACAAACAGAAGGAAATTTTGTAGAATCAATTAAACCAGATATAAAAGAAATAACAATTGCAGCAATTGGAGATATTTTGATACATGACAGAGTATATAATACTGCGGTAGAGGGAGAAGGATATAACTTTTTGCCGATGTTAACAGAAGTGGATGATTATTTAAAGACACCTACGATTACAATGGCTAATCAAGAAACCATCATTGGTGGAAAGGATATCGGTTTATCTTCCTATCCAAGCTTTAATAGTCCAGAAGAGTTAGCTGACAATTTTCAAGAAGTAGGAGTAGATATCGTTACAATGGCGAATAATCACACATTAGATAGAGGAGAAATCGCCATTCAAAACGCCATTGCTCATTATGAAAAAATCGACATGCCCTATACAGGGAGCTACAAAAGTCCTGCTGACCGAGAAAAAGTGAGAGTAATCGAAACAGCGGAAGGAATCAAAGTAGGTTTTCTAAGTTATACGTATGGAACGAATGGGATACCAGTTCCAAGTGGGAAAGACTATTTAGTTAATTTAATTGATAAAGAGCAAATAGAAGAAGATGTGAAAGTGGCGAGAGAAAGTGCAGATGTCATTATTCTAAGTTATCATTTTGGAAATGAGTATGAGAGATTACCAAATGATAACCAACAAGAGTTAGCGCAATTTGCTAGTGATTTAGGGGTAGAAGTTGTAATCGGTCATCATCCACATGTAGTACAACCGGTGGAATGGCTGGAAGGAAAGAATGGTCAAAAAACGTTAGTTGCGTATTCATTAGGAAATTTCCTATCAGGTCAAGAGCAATTGTATCAACGAATTGGTGGGATGTTGCAATTTCAAGTTAGCAAAATCAGTTATAGTGATGATACAATAATAGAAGTGTCTAATCCGTCATTCTTACCAACATTCGTTCAATATGATGTTATTAAGGGGAAAATGGCTAATTTTCAAGTATTACCTTTTCATCAAGTGACAGAAGAACAGCTGGACAATCATCAAGCACATTATGAAGAAATACAACAACATGTGCAACAATGGATGCCGGAATTACAAATTATCGAGTAAAAAGGAGAAAAAATTTCGATGGAATGGAAGAACATATTTCGAGGGTTAATTATGGGGGCAAGTGATGTCGTTCCAGGAGTAAGTGGTGGGACGATTGCTGTTGTTTTAGGAATATATGATCGATTGATTGAATCGATCAATGGTTTATTTAGTAGGGAGTATAAAAAACATCTAGGTTTTTTAATCCCATTGGGTATAGGTATATTATCAGCAATTGTCATCTTGGCCAAACTAATTGAATGGTTATTTGAGTACTATCCGAGACCAACACAATTTGCTTTTCTTGGTCTGATAATAGGAGTGTTACCATTTTTATTTAACAAATCAAATGCGAAGCAAAACTTTAAGCTGATGCATTACCTATTCATTCTAATTGGTATGTGTATAGTCGGTTCTATGGTCTTCTTTCATACAGGTGAACCAGAGGTCGTAAAGACATTCGAGACATCTACATATATATGGTTATTCCTTTCTGGATTTGTTGCAAGCGCTGCAATGATTCTACCAGGTATTAGTGGATCCTTTCTATTATTGATAATTGGTTCATATACGACTATTATTAATGCAATAAATGAGCGGAATTTATTCGTGATTGCAGTTGTAGGTATAGGAATTGTTCTAGGTATCTTACTAATGAGTAAAGTCATACATTATTGCTTAGAACACTTTCCGATCATTACATATGCTTTTGTTATTGGAATGGTAATCGGATCAATCTTCGTTATTTTTCCTGGTTTCCCTACTACGATGATACAGTCAATCGTATGTATATTGACATTCGCTCTAGGTCTGCTTGTAGCATATATTCTAGGCAGGGTAGAGTACAAATAATACAATCCATTTGCGTTAAGTAATAAAAAATGATACGTTTTGGATAAACATACAAAAAGGAGCATGAAAATGAATGCAATAAAATCAGTTGACCAATTTAATGAAATCATTCAATCAAGTGAACCTGTAATTATTAAGTTTTACGCAGATTGGTGTCCAGACTGTAAGCGTATGGACATGTTTATTGGAGATATTCTTGAATCCTATAATAGATATGAGTGGTATGAAGTAAATAGTGATGAAGTAGAAGGATTAGCTCAAAAATATGACGTAATGGGAATTCCAAGTTTGCTTATTTTTCAGAATGACAAAAAAATTGCGCATCGCCATAGTGCTTATACAAAAACGCCTGATGATGTCATTGAATTTTTACAACAAGAATTGGGTTAAATAGCTAAGACTCCGTTATATACATGCACAACCTTGTATATAACGGAGTTTTTTTTGTTTGAAACTTATTAATCGTTTAAACGTATATATGATAGGAGGGATTGGATGTTACAGCTGACAAATGTACAAGTAGATATTGGGCTACATACAATTTTGAAAGATATTACCTTTACTATAAATAAAGGAGAGATTCTCGCACTATTAGGTCATAATGGTGCAGGGAAATCGACAACCATGAAAGCAATTATGGGATGGCAAGAGAAGAAAGAAGGTACCATTACCATTAACCAATGGAATCAAGACAATGAATTTCTTGCATTTAAGAAAGAAATTGCATACATACCAGAAGAACCATTCTTATTATCCGAATTAACTGTCATGCAGCATTTTCAATTATATGGCCAAAGTTATGAAATACCTGAAGATATCTGGATGAAACGGGTAGAGAAATATACGCGATTATTTGAAATTGAAGATAAATTAGATGAGTATCCGGAATCATTATCAAAAGGAATGCGCCAAAAAGTCCAAACGATATGTGCACTATTACCTGATTGTGCATTACTATTAATCGATGAGCCATTTATGGGATTAGATGTGCATGCGGCAATGGAATTAGAAAAATTGATTAAGCTAAAAGCAGATAGAGGTACGAGTGTGTTACTTACTTCCCATCAACTTGATCGTGTAAAAAAAATCGCTAGCAAATATGTGATGTTACAAAATGGAGTAGTATTAGAAGAAAGAGACATGCGTGACTTTGATGATTTAAAGAGGAGAAGAGAAGATGGGGAGTAAGACGAGCTCTGTCATTCGATTTATTCACAAAAGTAGAAGAGCAAAGAAAAAGCTTCTCTATCGAATGGCGCTAGGTGTAGCGATAGACAAAACCATTGCAGTATACTTAAGTTTCTTCATAGGTATTGGATTCTTCGTTATCTATGATGAATTGAAAAAATACAAACAATGGTTTGATTTAGTAGAAGACAATGCTGTATATGTTCTATCTATACTAGCGATTATATATTCTTTACGTGCACTTTCACTCACGTCTGCATCTCCAGGTATGTATATAACGAGTGCGGAATATAAATTGATGACACTACCATTTAAGAAAGAAGATGTATGGTTTGCCATCTTTGTTCGTACCATTTGTAAAACTTTTCTTGTGCAAGGTGTGGTTTTTGTCTTAGTTACTTTGTTCACGCCATTTACAACAACATTCATGCTACAATTCTTTGTTTTTAGTGTCATTATTTCAGTGCTATTATTATTACCGCAATGGTATCTTTATTCCTTGTCGATATGGACGAAAGTAAAGGTCTATTTTTCGTTTCTATTTTCATTTGGTTTAGTAAGATTTCTCTTTTTTATGCTAGAAATAGAAGACTTGTTTAGTTTCCTGTTCATTGTGGTATTAGCCATACTAAATATTGTTTTATGGAAAAAACGAGTAAAAAAAGTAGATTGGAAAAAGGTAATAGAAGAAAGTGATCGAAAAATATGGAATATGTTTTTTATCAACAAAATAAGTAAAGTAGAAATAAAACCAGCAAGAAAATCACTTATGCGACAAGTGATTCCACAATCTTATAAGAAGAAGCCTTTTGACTATAAGAATAAGACAGTCATATTTAGAAGATTGTGGATAAAGGAACTAGCAAAGCATAAAGAAGCGTCATGGAATACACTTGCTTGTATCGTTCTTTGTCTTGGAGTATTGAGCTACCAAACAGTATGGTTACAGGCATTATCTGTTATTATCGCAATCTTTTTAGTGAATCAATTCATAGTAAGTTATTTTCGTGCAGGCTTCAGTGAAAAACTTTTGCATAGCATACCATGGAGCATGACAAATATTGTGAAGGCATATCTTACATGTATTACCCCATTTTTGTTTTTGTTACTAATAGTTTATGTAGTATTATTAATGATTCATCATGTTTCATTAATGATGATTATATTGCAAGTGATACTAGTGTCCATTGCGACTATTTGTATCGTTCAGACAAATGTAGCAGTTCAGGTGAAAAAAATGAATCATAAATGGTATAAAAGTAGCGTATTAGAACAAATCATTAGTCCTGTGACATATATCATAATATTTTTCGTAGCATATCAACCATTACTTTATGTCTATATTGTTATTTTGATTGTTTATTGGTTGTATCTATCTCGTACTTTATAGATTATCTAATTAGAATGAGATAGGATTAAGACCTACATTGTTTTAGAGGGCAGATTGTTGTTCTGAAATTATTTCATACTTTATTAGGCTTATGTATGCCACAAAGGATACTAATTTTAGATGTATAAGAAAAAAATGGTAATAATTATATTGACGTATTGTACTGCTTTCCATATAATACGTGCATAGAGACATGAGAGGATGAAAAGAGATGAATGAACGATCGTTATATGAAGAGAAAAAGCAAGACCCATCTCTCAAATTATTTGTAGTACTATCAAAAGCATATAGAGCGGTGTCAGATCAAGTAGCAGATGATATTAGAAGTTATGGGTTAAATACAACAGATTTTGGTGTATTAGAATTATTGTACCACCGAGGGGAACAACCATTGCAGAAAATTGGTGATAAAATATTATTGGCAAGTGGGAGCATTACATATGTTGTTGATAAATTAGAGAAAAAAGGGTATGTAAAAAGAACGCCATATGAAAAAGACCGTCGTATCATCTTTGCGTCGATTACGAAAAGTGGCGAAAAGTTACTTAATGATATTTTCCCTAATCATTGGAAGCAAATCGAAGCAATTACTGCTGGATTAGATGAAGAAGAAAAAACACAAGCAATTGAATTGTTAAAAAAATTGGGACACTTTGCAAATGAATTATCACATAAATAAAAATGACAAAAAAGCATATTGTATGTTTCTTTATATAGTAAAATGGGTATAAACTAATAGGTACAATTGCTATTAGGAGGAACAACAATGACAAAACAAACGCTTGATGTATATATTAGTGACAATTGCAAGGAATGTGAACAATTAATCGATTTTTTAGATAAAAATCAAATGTCATATGAAATAAAGAATATTTCGAATACAAAAGAACATTTGAAGGAATTGCAAGCAAACCAAGTTTATGCGACACCAGCAGTCAAAATTCCTTCAGGTAAGTTCTTGTTAGGTTTTCAAAAAGAACACTTAATCAAAGTATTAGGATTGAGATGAACAAATTCTCCTTTCGTGCATAGCCTATTATAAGAATAGATGTGTATAGAAACGGAGGTAAGTTGTATGGAACATAGACCCCCTTATCAATATTATCAAAATTATCCAAACCAACAGACACATTATCAACAAAATCCGTATGTATCACCTGACTACATGCAACAGGCAACAACAATGACTCCATTTCAATATTACCAAAAACCGACATTGCCATTGCCGTATCCTACCTACCAACCATCACCAAATTTAGGAAAACAGGCAAATCCTTTTATTAGTTATTTTCAGACAAAAGATGGCGAAATGGATTTTGACAAAGTATTCCAAACGGTGAACCAGTTAGCGGCAACATATCAACAAGTATCACCATTAGTGAAAAATGTGACGAATTTAGTTAAATCATTCAAAGCATAATAGAGAAATAATATTAGTAAAATCCGGACTTGTTTAGGTTGCCTATATCAATAGTTCGGATTATTTGTATGAGCAAAAATAAATCAATCGAAGGATAGACTATATCCATTAGCTAAAATCATGTCTAATGATGTTGAAAAGAGGGTAAACTATTTGTACGAAAATGATAACAAATTTAGATACAATGAACCACTGATACATGAATGATTCTACATAAATAACTGGCATGTTCGTGTAGGTAAAGGAACAGAATATAGGATTCTACTAAAGGAGGGATCGTTGTGTCAGGGTGCTTAGTCATTCACGGATTTACAGGGGGGCCATATGAAGTAGAGCCTTTGGCTAATTATTTGGAAGAGACAACCGATTGGGAAATTATAACACCTAGTTTACCAGGACATGGACTAGGTGAAGGGCGTGAATTAGATTTATCGAAAGTGACCTATGAGGAATGGATTACACATTGTGAACAGTGTTATTTTGATTTAAGTAAAAGACACGAAAAGATATACATTATCGGTTTTTCGATGGGTGGTATGATTGCTGCATATTTAGCTGCTAAATATACGTGCGAGAAATTAGTGTTATTATCCACTAGTAGGAGATACATTAGCATTCCGAGAATATCTCTTGACATTGTAATGTTTGGTCAAAAAGCAATTCGCAAAAAACTAGGAACAGATCCGCTATTTAATCATTATAAAAGTAAATATGGGTCGATTCCAGTTAGGGCAACAATTGAATTTTTAAAATGTATGAAATTCACCAAACCTTATTTACAGGATATTCATTGCCCTGTGTTTATTGCCCAAGGAATGCAAGATGGGATTGTACCATTTAAATCCGTGCATTACTTAGATAAAGAAATACCTGTAGATGCAGAAATTATGTATTTTCACGATTCAAAACATTTAATTTGTTTAGGAGAAGATCGGGATATATTAATTACGAGTGTAGTGAGATTTTTGCAAGACAAACAAAACCATAACACCTTAGCTGAAAATAGTTAAGGTGTTATGGTTACTTTCATTTTACGCTTTCTTCTTGTACTTGCAATGAATAAAAGGAGACCGAAAATCAAAATCATTCCTCCGAGCCATTGCCACCAAGAAATATTTTCATGTAAAATAATAAATGCTAAGAGACTAGCAGCTACAGGCTCAAAAATAATTCCTGTGGAGAATAAAGATGTGCGCATTCGTTTTAGTGCTAAATTAAGTAAATTTAAACCAATCACAGTTGGAACAATCGCAATAGAAACAAACACTCCCCATTCTTTAGTACTATAAGAAAAGAAATCATTTCTTAGTACGATATTGAATAGAACTGCACCAATGGTTCCGAATAAATAGGCAGTCGTCGTATATGTTAATAAAGAGACGTGTTTGCGTACTTTTTGTCCAAGTAAAAAATAAACCGTGATAAAGAAAGTCGCGAGCAATGCTAATATATCTCCGTAAAATAGCGTACTAGATTGCTTTAAATCGCCCCATGCAATAATAAAACAACCAGCTATAGAAATAATTATACTAATAGTAGCACCTTGGGAAAATCGCTCTTTAAACAATAAAGATGTTGCCAAAAAAGCTAATATTGGTTGTAATGCAATAAAGATGGCAGAACTAGCAACAGAAGTATAGTGTAAGGATTGAAACCAAAGGATAAAGTATATACAGAGACTAATACCAGCAAGTGCAATCAATAACCAGTCTTTTTTTGTTAACTGAACTAGTTCTCTTCGTTTAAAAATCAATAAGAATGGTAACAAAGTAATTGTTGCAAATAATAAACGGTAATTTGCAATCATAGCAGGTGGAACTTCTGTTGCAAGCTTAACGAAAATGGCAGCAGTAGAAACTGCTAGGATACCAATAATCATAATCATATAAGAATAGAACTTGTTGTCTTTCACATTTTCACCTACCAATTCGACTTTTCATATTTGGGGTACTGTAATAAGCATCACTACGTATTATTTGAAGAACATAATAAAAATTTTAAAAATATATATAGAATAAACAGGAAGAATGTGTTATGATAGACTAATCCATTGATTGGTCATTTAAAAGCCTCTTCCAAATGTGGAGGAAGGCTTTTTTCATTGCAGAAAATTATAGAATATCTAGTTGCAGATATATGCTGAATCTGCAGTTTTTACGCACTTAGATAAAACAATATTCATGTTTGCATGTTTTTACTGAATATGTTTATCATGGTGTCATCGTTCCGAATCCTATTTGAAAAATTAGTTATGGATAAGCGAACGCTAACTGCCTGATAAGTCTCGCTACAAAATCAGTAAGGCAAAATAACTCATACTGATTTAGGTCTCACTTTATTATGAATAGTAATCACTGTTTTTACAAGTAATGTGAGAGATATTTAATTTCATGCAAACAAACACACAAGTACATTTCTATGATGCCACGCAGTGAAAGCTTCTGCAACAAAGAAGGCAGGTCCTCTGTCTCTTTGTAGCCAAACATCTTCCTTACATGTTCAAAAATTCCGTTACTAATAACGAATATATGGGTAAACTGAAGATAACGAAGAAAAATGATAAATAGATGAGACTTTAAAGTTAAAGGAGTAGAAATAAATAGTGACAAATTTTAATCAATTAGGTATTTCAGATTCAATTATGAAAGCATTAGAAAAAATGGGGTTTGAGGAAGCAACACCAATACAAGCACAAACCATCCCGTTAGGAATTGCAGGAAAAGACGTTATCGGACAAGCTCAGACAGGTACTGGTAAAACAGCTGCATTTGGTATTCCGATGATTGAAAAAATTGATACAAGTGTCCGTAAAATTCAAGGTTTAGTAGTAGCTCCAACAAGAGAGTTGGCTATTCAAGTATCAGAAGAATTGCACAAACTAGCAAAAATCAAAGGTGTCCGTACATTGCCAGTATATGGTGGACAACATATGGAAAGACAAATCCGTGCATTAAAAGACCGTCCGCATATCGTTGTAGCAACACCAGGTCGTTTATTAGATCACTTGCGTCGTAAGACTATCCGTGTCGAAGATGTAAAAGTTGCTGTATTAGATGAAGCTGATGAAATGTTAAACATGGGATTCATTGATGACATTCGTGACATCTTAAAAGCAATTCCAGAAGACCGTCAAACATTACTTTTCTCTGCAACAATGCCGAAAGAAATTAGAAATATTGCTGCGACATTGATGAAAGAACCAGAAGAAGTAAAAGTGAAATCAAAAGAAATGACTGTATCTAATATTGACCAGTATTTCGTTGAAGTTCATGAAAAGCAAAAATTCGACACATTAACAAATTTATTAGACGTACATGTACCTGAATTAGCAATTATTTTTGGTCGTACGAAAAAACGTGTAGATGAGTTAACAGAAGGACTTCAAGCTAGAGGATTTAGAGCAGAAGGAATCCACGGTGACCTAACACAAGGGAAACGTTCATCTGTACTAAATAAATTTAAATTAGGTCGTATTGAAATATTGGTGGCGACAGATGTGGCAGCGCGTGGATTAGATATCTCAGGTGTAACACATGTATACAATTTCGATATTCCACAAGATCCAGAAAGCTATGTACACCGTATTGGGCGTACAGGTCGTGCTGGTAAAATGGGTGAAGCAGTTTCATTTATTACACCAAGAGAAGTGCCGCATTTACACTTAATTGAAAAAGTAACAAAAAGTAAAATGAAACGTATGACACCACCTAGCTTTGATGAAGCAAAACGTGGTCAACAACAGTTAACAGTACAAAAAATCGCGAAAACAATCGAGAAGAGAGACTTACAAGATTATCGTGAGACAGCAACGGAATTGTTAGAAGAGTACGATTCTGTAACAATTGTGTCAGCAGTACTAAAAATGTTAACTAAAGAACGTCGCCAAACACCTGTTACATTAAGCTCTGTACAGCCTGTTAGTGTGAAAGGTGCAGGAAAAGGCAATTCAAAAAACAAAAAATTTAGAAACGACAACAAGCGTGGATTCAATGCAAGAAAAGGGAAGCAAGGCGGACGTAACCGTAAATTCCAAAATAAACGTAGCAAAGATTAATATATAAAAAACCTGAACAATGTAGTATTTTCTACTACGATGTTCAGGTTTTTTGATTGGGAAATTATACAACAAGTATTCCGACAATCGATAATGTAGGAATTGCGAGAATTGTCGCGATTCCTACAAAATGAAATGTTTTAATCAAATTTTGCTCGCTTGAAGACAACTTTTCTGTAGGAATCTCTTGTTTTGTAATAAATACTTGAGCAATACAAAAAGCAGCCAATCCCAAAATAATAATGAATGGTATGATTTTACTTGAAAAATCTATTGCTGCGTCTTGAGCGTTAACAAAGCCAAAAACAAACAAAATAATTGGTAACGCTTCAATTAACGCAACGGAAATAAAATATTTCGTTTGCTCCTTTTGTAAGGATTGTTGATTAAATTTGTTCTCATTGATTAGATTTGCAAGTCTGTATACAAGTCTTTTATATACAACGAGAATGCCAATCCCAGCAATGAGTCCAGCAATAACGAATAACGATAATGATACCATAATGTTCCCCCTCACTTATTTTTATGTATAAAACTTGGACTATGTACTATCTTTGTAATAATGTTGCCATAACCCCAAGTAATACTAAAATGATAAAAATTGTCGTGATAATTGGTTTGACATATTTTTTATATTTATATCTTTTTTTGTTCCAACGATTTGGATCAAAACCAATCGAGTCATCTGTAGATTTTCGACGTCTATTTCTGTAAGGAGAATAGGCTTTTACATTTTTTAAGATAATTGGCCCTAATGCAATCCCAGCAATAAATCCAAATAAATGACCTGTAATATCTATTCCTGGTCGAATAAAAGTCATAATGATTCCAATCACAATAATAACTGTAATTACTTTTGCGCTTTGTGGATCGATTAATTTCTTTTCGAATAATACCATAAACATGTACAGTCCGAATAAACCATAAATAGCTCCAGATGCACCTAAATAATAATTCATTGATTCTGCATTTGCGAATAATGAAAGGATATTTGCAGCTACGCCTGTAAAAAAGTATGCAAATAATAATTTAAACTTTCCTAACATTTGTTCTAATGCTGGTGCAAATAAGATAAGAGAAAAGGAATTAAATACAATGTGACCAATCCCTGCATGTAAGAAAATAGATGTGAATAATCGCCAATACTCCCCTTGCTGTATAAGGTAGTGATTTCCAACACCATAGTTATAAATGATATTCCCAATAGGATCAATCATATTACTAATTAACCAAATGGAAATTTGTATCACAATGAGCACGAACGTCACAGGGTAAAAATACATAAAGTCTTTGAAACTTTCCGTTCTTAAGAACATAAAATACCTCCATCATTCATTCAATCATTACCGCTTTATTCCTAATCTTAGCACAAAACTTTGATAGGATATAGTAACTACCACACTTTTACTTCTCAACAAAAGGGTAGTGCGCTATACTAATACAAAAGAGACTTAGAGAATCCAAGAGCCACACAGGGAATCCAAGAGCCACACAGGAATTCCACGAGCCACGCAGGAATCCCACGAGCAACACATGCCATCTCGATTCCAAAGTAACCAACCAACGAACCAAATAAATAAAAAAGCCCCTTCATCTCACTAATAATTATAATAAAAAATCAATTAAAAAATAGGAGTATCACCATGATTAAAGGAATAGGAATTGATATTATTGAACTTGATCGAATCAAAGAAATAATAGAAAAAAAACCGAAAATAATTGCTCGTGTGTTAACACAAAACGAAATAGAATTGTATAACCAGCTTCCAACCGAAAAAAGAAAAATCGAATATTTTGCAGGGCGATTTGCTGCAAAAGAAGCTTGTGCAAAAGCTGTTGGAACAGGTATTGGAGGGGAAGTTGGATTTAAGGATATGGAAATAAAGAGAAGTGAGTTAGGCGCACCGATTCTCTCGCTTCATGGATTAGAATCTAACAAGCTTCACCTCTCGATTTCTCATAGTAAAGAATATGCCATAGCACAAGTAATAATTGAATCATAATCGGTATATTAAGAGAGGTTGTCTCATACTATTTTAATGCGGGTAGGAGGGAACAAGATGTACATCGTAACCGCGGAAGAAATGTACGAATTAGATCGACATGCGATAGAGCAAGGGGGAATGAGCGGTCAATTATTGATGGAGAATGCAGGGAGAAGCATTGCAGAACGCATCATTCAAAGTGAGTGTAAAACAAATTCCATTGCGATATTGGTTGGTAGTGGTAATAATGGTGGAGATGGATTTGTAATTGCAAGATACTTAATGCAAGCAGGTTTTTCTATTCATGTCTTTCAAGTAGTTCCTAATGAGAAAATAAATGGAGACGCGCTTTTTCATAAACAATTATTTTTGTTGCAAAATGGTGTGTGTTCATTCATGGAAAGTCCAGAAGAGTTCATCAAGGAATTAGAGCCATTTGATGTCATTGTTGATGCAATGTTAGGGATTGGTGTAAAGGGTAAGGTTAGAAGTCCAATGAAAGAAATCATTGCATCGATCAATCAATGGTCAAAAAAAGTGATTGCTCTAGATATTCCTAGTGGACTTCCTGCAGACGAACAGACAGCACTAGACATAAGTGTGAAAGCAACTAAGACTTATGTTGTGGAGGCACCAAAGCAATCATTGTTTACAGAATGGGGTGCTCCGTATTATGGAGAATGGGAAGTGGTGTCAATTGGTATTCCTTCTATTTCTTATCAATCAAATAGCTATGTAAAGAAATGGACAAAGGAGGACATTGCATCAACTCTTCCGAGAAGAGATCGATTTGCTCATAAAGGAACGCATGGAAAAGGATTGCTCATTGGTGGTCATAAAATGCCAGGATCGGTCGTATTAGCTACAAAGGCTGCATTGCGATCAGGAGCAGGGTTGATTACCGTTGCTACGGAGAAAGATACCATTCCTATTATTGCATCTCATTGTATAGAAGCGATGTATGAACAATGGAATCATTTTATAATCAATAGAAATGATGTACAACGATTTGATGCAATTGCAATGGGAATGGGAGTAGGCAAAGAACCTTTTTCAAAAGATATAATGAATAATCTGCTTGAACAAAAAGAGATACCTATTATTGTGGATGCGGATGGATTAACGCATCTGAAACCATTATTGCCGATAAGAGAAGAGAGAATAGCACCTGTTATCCTTACACCACACTTTGGAGAGATAGCGATGTTATCAGGAAAAACTATATCTGAATGGAAACGGTCACCATTTTTCCTTGCTAAACAGTATGCCATGACAAATAATGTGTATATTGTCTTAAAAGGAAAATTTACAATTATTACATGTCCTGATGGTACGCAATATGTAAGTGATACTGGTAATGCGGGCCTAGCTAAGGGTGGTAGTGGAGATGTATTAGCAGGGATCATGCTCTCTATGATTATGCAAAACCAATCGATAACGGAAGCGATTTGCAATGCTTGTTATATTCACGGGAAGTCTGCAGAATTATTAGTAGAAAGTGGACAACATACGGAATATGATTTACTTGCATCTGATGTAATTGATGGTTTATCGCAAGTCTTTCGTACAATTTTCTAACGTGTTATCGTTCCCTTTGTCCCAAGAAAAGTAGCGTAAATATAGAAGCGCTTTTCTAAAATGAGACAAAGGAGAGTAGTGACGGTGAAAAAATATATCGTATTACTAATAGGTTTGTGCTTTATGTTTACATTAGCAGCATGTGGAGAAAAATCAAAAGAAGATGTAGTAGGTAAATTAGAGAAAATGGTAGAAGAGATGAATGCATACGAGACGCAAGCCTTAATGAAATTAAAAACAGGCAAAGAAGAACAAGCATTTCGTATTGATGTCACTCATAAGAAAAATGATTTCTACCGTGTGTTATTGAAGAATGAACAAGATGAAGGAAGTAGCCAAATTATCCTTCGTAATGAAGATGGTGTATTTGTATTAACTCCAGCACTGAACAAAAGTTTTAAATTCCAAAGTGATTGGCCTGCAAATAATAGCCAACCATATTTAGTGCAATCATTAATACAAGACATTGTAGATGATAAAGAGGCAATATTTACGCAAACAGAAGAATACTTTGTTTTTGAAACAAAGACAAGTTATGAGAGTAATAGTAACTTACCATATCAAACAATCTATTTTGACAAAAAAACATATGCACCTGTGTTAGTGAAAGTGTTAGATCATGACAGAAACGAATTAGTAGAAGTAGAGTTTACGTCATTTACATTGGACCCAGAATTACCTGAAGATACATTTAGTATGGAGAAGAATATGACAAGCAGTATTTTGGGGATTCCTGTAATGGCAGATGAAGATACGTCGAAGGAATTAACAGTGTATTATCCAGCAGAACAATTAGGTGCAGAACTTATAGAAGAGAACCAAATGGACACGGAGAATGGAAAGCGTGTCATGCTATCGTATGAAGGTGAGAAGAATTTTACAATTATTCAAGAGGTAGTCACAACATATCCTACGAGTACAGGATCACCTGAAGTGATTAATGGCGACCCAGTAGATTTAGGATTTACAGTTGGTGCAATGTCTCAAGCATCGATAGAATGGCAATATAATGGTGTGAACTATTATTTGGCAAGTGATCAATTAACAAAACAAGAAATGATAGATGTCGCAACATCTATTCATACACAAGCAATTAAATAATTAGTAAAAAGATAGCATAGACTAAGAAAGTTGGTTTGTGCTATTTTTTTTTTGTTTGCTTAAACTTATTATTCTATTGTGCATAAATAATCGCTTTCACTTTTTATTGTGTTGTAGATCGTTATGGTGATGTATAATGGATAGATAAAGAAAAGGCAGAAAGGGTTAAGGCATAATGAATAAGTTTTACCGCGATTCATGGATAGAAGTGAATCTACAACATATTATAGATAATATAGAACAATTAAAGCAAAAACTTCCGAATCATACGAGGATATACGCAGTCGTAAAGGCGAATGCATATGGGCATGGAGATATAAGAGTTGCAAAGGCAGCGTTAAAAGCAGGAGCACACCGCTTAGCAGTAGCAACATTGGATGAAGCATTGCATTTGCGTAATGCAGAGATTAATGCACCTATACTTGTATTAGGTTGGATTAGACCAGAAGATGTGCCGTTAGCGATTCAACATGAGATTACGGTGACATGTTTTCACAAGGAATGGATAGAAGAAGTGAGAGCACTGGATATAACGAAGGCGATTAAAGTCCATCTCAAATGGGATACAGGTATGGGTAGGATTGGCATAAGAACAGAAGAAGAATTGATCACAATCTTATCTTTATTACAACATCCTAATTTTGAATTAGAAGGGATTTTTACGCATTTTGCAGTAGCAGATGAAACAGACACGACGCATTTTGAAATGCAGCAAACACAATTTGACAAGCTATATGATACTTTTCAAAAGTATTGGGATAATCATGAGAACGTATTACTTCATACGGGAAATAGTGCGGCAAGTATGCGATTCCCAGATAAAATGCTTGATTACATTCGTTATGGTATTAGTATGTATGGCTTATATCCATCTAGAGTAGTAAAAGAAGAGCGGCCAATTACACTAAAACCAGCAATGTCGTTATATAGTCGACTGATCAATGTAAAAAGAGTAGAACGTGGGACGACAATTAGTTACGGAGCAACATACGAAGCAAAAGAATTAGAGTGGATTGGTACTGTGCCATTAGGTTATGCAGATGGGATACGCAGAGGGCTCCAAGGGCAAGAAGTCTTAGTGAATGGAGAACGATGTGAAATTGTAGGAAGAATTTGTATGGATCAATTTATGATTAGACTTCCTAAAGAAGCAAAATTAGGCGATAAAGTAACGTTAATTGGAACACAGGGAAAGGACACAATCGAGATGGATGAATGGGCAGATAAATTGAATACAATTAACTACGAAATTGCATGCATGCTAAGTTCCCGTGTCCCACGAATATATATCGAATAAATGTGGCATAATTTAGTTAGACGAAACAAAAGCAAAAAGCACCCGTTTAGAAACGTAGCGACTGGAGTGAACCAACTGAGATAAAGGAATCACGGTGAGGAACGAACCGAAGATGACTTATCGTAGGGAGGTTTACGAAGTCGCGTAGTTTCTGGGTGCTTGTGCTAGACGAAACAAAAGCAAAAAGCACCCGTTTAGAAACGTAGCGGAATGGCTTTGGTTCTGGACATGTATGCTAGATAAGATTGTCGATCAAGGATATCCATATTTAGCACCTGTTTATTCTTTCTCGCTATAGAAAAAAATCAAGAAATTTGCAGAATTCCCTTTGCAACAGCTTTCTAGAATGGTATGATATTAGTGGATTAATATTTTGAGCTTGTCAATGTTGGTGGAGGTGTATGGTTTTGTCTGAAGACTTACAAGAAGTTGCGGTGAGATTACCTAAAAACCTGCTAAATGAGGTGGATGGCTTGATGAAAAGTGAAGATAGTAATTTAAGCGATTTTATTTGTCAAGCAACAAAAACGTACTTGCGAGAAAAGAAAAGACGTCATATTCAAGAATCCATGCAACGTGGGTATATGGAAATGGCTAAGATTAATCTAAATATTGCTTCAGAAGCTTTCCAAGCTGAAGAGGAGGCAGAAGTTACACTTGAGCGCTTAGTGAGCGGCGGGGTGTAGGTTTTGATTGTGAGAAGAGGCGATGTTTATTTCGCCGATCTTTCACCTGTAGTTGGTTCAGAACAAGGCGGAGTAAGACCAGTATTAGTATTGCAAAATGATATTGGTAACCGTTTTAGTCCTACTGTCATTGTTGCAGCAATTACTGCGCAGATTCAAAAGGCAAAATTACCGACGCATGTAGAGATTGATGCTAAAAAATATGGATTTGAACGGAATTCTGTTATTTTATTAGAGCAAATTCGTACAATCGACAAACAAAGATTGACTGATAAAATAACGCATTTAGATAGTGCAATGATGGAAAAGATTGATAAAGGATTAGAGATTAGCTTAGGGTTAACTGATTTCTAATGCTTTATTTTACTATAAACACACAGTAGATTAGATTCTCCCTCATTGTTTAACTCCCATGTCGAATTGTGGCGTGGGAGTTTTTTGTTGTCGTGTTTTGAGATGCAGTGTAAACCAATTGTAAGTAAAAATACTCTGCCACATGTGACGCAACATCACATATAAATAGAGAAAAATGTCAATCATTGATAATTTTTGTACTTTAAACTACAAAATAATCGTTTTTTGTAAATAGTTCATGTAAAATAGTATGTATGCAAAATACATTTATAAAATATTTAGTGATAATTATCGGAGGTAATAGAAATGCCAGAAGCTTTACGTAAAATTGTAGTCGAAAATAGTGATGAAATCGCTAAAAATTGGCTAGAAGAATTAGCAAGTAAAAAGCAAGATGATTATACTGCAAATATATCAGAAGAGTTATATCATACAACAAACAGAGAATTTGTGAATGTCATATTCTCAAGTATTAACCAAAAACGTAATACATCGGCATTCGAGGATTTTTCTGAGCGTTTAATTAATTTAGGTTGGCCATTAAGTTATATTACAGATGGGTTGCAAACGTTTAGAAGAGTAACCATCGATTTTATTTTAAGTCAATCAGAAGTAGTAGATTCCAATAGCTTTTCAAAAATTATGTCTGTTGTAGATAATTGGGTAGAACCAATTATTAACCAGTTAGTGAATGAATATTCTGGAAGTTGGGAACATACTGTATCACTTCAACGTTTAGCATTGCAAGAGTTATCAGCGCCTTTAATTCCTGTAATGGATAATATTACAATTATGCCACTTATTGGAACAATCGATACAGATCGAGCGAAATTAATTATGGAAAATTTACTTGAGGGTGTCATCAAACATAATGCAGAAGTCGTTCTCATTGATATTACAGGTGTACCTGTTGTGGATACAATGGTGGCTCATCACATTATCCAAGCTGCAGAAGCGGTAAGGTTAATCGGTGCTACATGTATCTTGGTAGGAATCAGACCTGAGATTGCACAAACAATTGTTAATTTAGGAATTGATTTAAGTAAATTCCCAACTAAGAGTTCTTTAAGAAAAGGATTTAAGACAGCATTGAAAATGACGAAAAGAGAAATCGTAGAAAAAGGTGAACCAAAAGGCAAAGAAATTACAGAAATTCTAGGTTCACTAAAATAAGGAGGGGAGTTTATGAGAATACCAATATTGAAATTGCACAACTACTTATTGGTATCTATCCAAATTGATTTAGACGATCAGACAGCTATCGAATTCCAAGAGGACCTTTTAAGTAAAATACATAAAAGTGGAGCGACTGGTGTTGTTATTGATTTAACATCTGTAGATATCATTGATTCATTTATTGCAAAAGTATTAGGCGATGTTGTATCAATGTCAGATTTAATGGGAGCAAAAGTGGTGTTGACAGGTATTCAGCCTGCCGTTGCGATGACGTTAATTGATTTAGGCATTCATATGCGAAATGTACCGACTGCGCTTGACTTAGAACAAGGACTGATTAAACTTCGCCAGGAATTGGAGGAGTGATTATGACAACAACTCCATCCTATGTACAAATAAAGAAAGAATGGGATATTGTTGCAGCTAGACAGATGGGTCGCGAGAAAGCGAAAGATTTAGGTTTTGGCACTGTCGATCAAGCAAGAATAGCTACTGCAATTTCAGAACTTGCACGAAATATTTATTTATATGCCCAAAAAGGAATGGTTTCCTTCGAAATTGTTGGGGATATGAATAGGATTGGCCTTAAAGTGATAGCTGCAGATGAGGGGCCAGGTATCGCTGATTTAAGTAAAGTGATGGAAGATGGTTATTCCACATCAGGTGGACTTGGAGCTGGGCTGCCAGGGGTAAAAAGATTAATGGATGATTTTGATATCGTTTCAGAAAGAGATAAAGGAACAATCATCACATCAATAAAATGGGTTAGAAAATAAAGAGGCGAATACTACCTATCATAGATAAAGAGTTATACATTATAGCTGATGCCGAAGTTAGGAGGTAGTGAAGATGGAGCCCTTTCGTTTAGAAGTGGACAGTTACCGTAAGTTATTAGACAAATATATTACTACAGAAGATGAGAATTCGTTATATCAAGCAGAACAATTCAGTAAAATATCGATGCAAAAAAATATTCTACCAGAGGAAATTATTCATATTCATATTCAAGCATTGAAGGACCTTTATCCTGACTTACCTTGTGAGATTGATAAATCATTAAATTTCTTGCTTGAAACAATGATTTCGTATGGACTTGCTCATCAAGAATTTCAAACATTAAGAGAAAAACAAGGGAAGTTAGAATCAGAAATATCTGTTGCAGCAAATATGCAACAAACACTCTTATCAACAACGATTCCAGAGGTACCTCATTTAGATATTGGAGCAATAAGCGTTCCAGCTAATCAAATGAATGGAGATTATTTTCATTTTGTTTCAGATGAGTATGGGAATTTAGGTATCGCAATTGCGGATGTAATTGGCAAAGGAATCCCAGCAGCACTTGCGATGTCGATGATTAAATATTCCTTAGATAGTGTACCTGAAACGAGAATGGACCCACCTTTTATTTTGGATAATTTGAATCGTGTCGTGGAAAGAAATGTAGATGCGAGTATGTTTATTACTATGTTTTACGGGTTATACCATTCAGACACAAGCACATTGAAATTTGCATCGGCAGGGCACGAGCCAGGATTTTATTATAATGCAAAAGAAGATACATTCCATGAAATACAAGCAAATGGACTTGTGTTAGGTGTCACAACAGATGCTTCCTATGAACAATGTGAAATTCAACTAGAAAAAGGCGATATTATTGTATTACTTACAGATGGTGTGACAGAATGCCGAATAGGAGAGAAGTTTGTAGAATCAGATGAAGTGTTGCGTGTCATCAGGCAATATATGGACTTACCTGCACAAGAAGCAGTGGAGAAGGTATATCGTCATTTTGTAAAATTACAAGATTTCCAATTAAGGGATGATTTCACATTGATTTTCTTAAAAAAATAAGTTTAGCTAATACTTATTAGGGAATAGAATTTGTACAAGTCGATATAAAGAACGATTTGGATTATATGGACTGAAGTAGGAGGTATAGAACATTGAATTTATCGATTGAAGTAAATGAACAAGAGGTTACAAAATCGCTTAAACTAGCGGGTGAAATAGATGCATATACAGCGCCGAAACTAAAAGAAGCTTTGTTACCATTAGTGAAGAACAGACAAGCTACCGTAATTGTCGATTTAGAAGATGTCAATTATATGGATAGTACGGGTTTAGGAGTATTTATTAGCGCGCTAAAAGCAACGAAAGAATTCGAAAGTGAACTGAAATTAGTCTCATTACAAGATCGTGTACGTCGATTATTCGAAATAACAGGGCTTGATAATATTATAAATATTGACTCAACTGTACGAGGTGGGAAATAAAATGGAAACCTTTGACTTCATTGAAATGAAAGTGCCAGCAAAAGCAGAATATGTAGGTGTAGTGCGATTAAGTACGTCTGGAATTGCGAATCGAATGGGTTTTACGTATGAAGAGATTGAGGATTTGAAAGTTGCCATTTCTGAAGCGATGTCTAATGCGACAACACATGCCTATAGCAATGGTGAACAAGGAGAAGTAACGATAGGATTTGGTATGTATGAAGACAGACTAGAAGTGATGGTAGCAGATCGCGGAGGAAGTTTCGATTTAAACAATGTCAAATCTGAAACAGGACCTTACAAAAGTGACCAGTCTATCGAAGAGTTAAGAGAAGGCGGTTTTGGATTATTCTTGATTGAGGCATTGATGGATAAAGTTGAAATCAAAAACGACTATGGAGTAATTGTTTTAATGACGAAATACCTCCGTGAAAATGAGGTGGATGTGAATGGCGACCAAATCTCAACCACACCATAATCGGGAGGATGAGGTTTACCAATGGATTAAAGATTTTCAATTGAACCCTGATAATAATGATATACAAGAGAAAATCGTCCTAACCTATCAAAAACTTGTTCGATCACTCGCAAGAAAATATGCGAAAAATAACATGATTTATGAAGACTTAGAACAAGTAGGCATGTTAGGATTATTAGCGGCGATTAGAAGATATGATCCAGAAATCGGTAAATCTTTTGAATCTTTTGCAATCCCGACAATTATTGGTGAAATAAAACGATTTATCCGTGATAAAACATGGAGTGTACATGTACCAAGACGTATTAAAGAACTCGGACCAAAGATTAAACACTCCATTGACTTCTTAACAACAGAGAACCAAAAGTCACCAACTGTGAAAGAGATTGCAGAATATTTAGAGGTTTCGGAAGAAGAAGTTCTAGAAACAATGGAGATGAGTCAAAGTTATAATGCTTTATCTGTTGATCGCAAGCTAGAAGCCGATTCAGATGGTAGTGAAGTTTCTATTCTTGATCTAATTGGAAATAGTGATGATGGATACGAACATATTGATCGTCAACTATTATTGGAAAAGATTCTACCAATACTAAGTGAAAGAGAACAACAAATATTACGTTACACGTACTTTGAAAGTAAGAGTCAAAAAGAAACTGGTGAATTATTAGGGATTTCCCAAATGCATGTATCCAGAATCCAACGTCAAGCGATTAAAAAACTAAGAGAAGCACTACAAGCAGAAAATATGGAGGCAACTCGTTAATGCCAAATAGTCAACAAGTAGAAGTGTCAGTTTTTCAAAAAGCGAAAAACGGAAACTATTATTGTGGAGACAGCTATTACTATGAGCAAGATGAGGAATACTTTATCTGTGCACTTGCAGATGGTTTAGGTAGTGGAGAATATGCAAAGGAATCATCGCAAATTGTCATAGAAACAATCAAGAGTAATCGTGATATGCCTGTGAAGTTATTATTACAAAAATGCAATCAACAATTAGTCGGTAAACGTGGAGTCGTATTAGGAATATTACAAATTGATTTAATCGAGCAAAAATATCATTATTCTTCAATTGGTAATATCGGTTTATTGACATTGAATAAGAATGTAAAAAAACGGAATATCCCTCAAGCAGGTTATTTAAGTGGATATGATCGTCCGTTCAAAATCATTACAGACAAGATAGAAGAAGATATGATTTTTATTATGTTCTCAGATGGGGTAACGGAAAAAGAAATTTCTAATCCTTACTTTTTACATAATAATGTCCATCATATAACAGATACATTTGCATACTTATATCAACAAAAGTTAGATGATGATACAACATTAATAGCGATGAAATATACCAAAGAGACTTTCTCATAGAAACAATGGGGAAGTCTTTTTAATTATGATAATTAAATTAATTGGGGATAATGTTACAGACGATTCACACTGTGATAAAATAAGAAAGAGAAAGCTAGAAAAGCACATGAATTTGCTAGGTGGATTACATACAGCAATATCCATATCCAGCTCTATGATCCGGAAACTAGGTGACTTTATGAATCAACCATCAATATAGAAGACTTACCTCATCTGAATGCGTGGGGTTTAGTCACGCTTGTACTGGTGAGTATAAGTCATTACCGATTCACAAGCACATCGTGATGTTTGCTTCACTCCATTCGCTACGTTTCTAAATGGACGCTTACGCTATTGTTATACGAGGAGGAACAAATTTGTCAGATAAACAAGTATTGATCAAGTCTGTAGCCGAACAGACAAAAGTAGCATTGAAATCAGTGAAAAGTGTAATTGAATTATTAAATGAAGGCAATACCGTGCCCTTTATTGCAAGGTATCGTAAAGAGGTAACAGGCTCATTAGATGAAGTACAGATTCGCGAAATACAAGAATCATGGCAATATGTGAATGCTTTAGCAGATCGCAAAGAAGAAGTTATTCGATTGATTGAAGAACAAGGAAAGCTCACTGCAGAATTAAAGCAAGAAATCGAAAAAGCTACAAAATTACAAAAAGTAGAAGATTTATATCGTCCATATAAACAAAAACGTAGAACGAGAGCGACAGTTGCGAAAGAAAAAGGATTAGAACCATTAGCGAAGCGCGTGTATTCGCAAGAGGATATCGATATCCGGGCAGAAGCTCATGCGTATTTATCGGAAGAGAACGAATTACATACAATAGAAGATGTATTAGCGGGAGTACAAGATATTATTGCAGAGTGGATTGCAGATGAACCGACATATAGAGAATACATTCGTGAGCAAACATTACAAAAAGGGACTATTCAATCAAGTGTGAAGAAGGAAGAGCTTGATGAGAAGAAAGTTTTCGAAATGTACTATGCGTATAGTGAAGCAGTACGCTCCATCGTTTCGCATCGTATTCTTGCATTGAATCGTGGTGAAAAGGAAGATGTCATTAAAGTGTCAATCGAACCTCCAATTGATGCAATATATCATTACTTAGAGAAAAAAATATTAAGATCTAGTACAAATGAGACAAACAAAGCATTACTTATAGAAACAATAGAAGATAGTTATAAAAGATTAATTCAACCATCCGTAGAAAGAGAAGTCAGAGCGACGTTAACAGAAAAAGCGGAACAACAAGCGATTGATATTTTTTCAAAGAATCTAAAGAATCTTCTATTACAGTCCCCGCTTAAAGGTAAATATGTGCTCGGTGTGGATCCGGCTTTTCGTACAGGGTGTAAGCTAGCAGTTGTTGATGATACAGGTAAAGTAAAAGAAGTGGATGTTATGTATCCCACTGCGCCAAAAAATGATATAGCAGGTGCAGAGAAAAAAGTTGTATCTTTATTTAAACAACATCCAATTGAATTAATTGCAATAGGTAACGGCACTGCTTCCAGAGAAACAGAACAGTTTATTGCAGATACAATTGAAAAAAATAACTTAAATGTTGCATATATTATTGTAAATGAAGCGGGTGCGAGTGTGTATTCAGCATCTAAGTTAGCCAGAGAAGAATTCCCTGATTTGCAAGTCGAAGAAAGAAGTGCTGTATCGATAGCACGAAGAGTGCAAGATCCATTAGCTGAATTGGTAAAAATCGATCCGAAATCAATAGGTGTTGGGCAATATCAACACGATGTAAGTCAGAAGCAATTGAATGAATCCTTGACATTTGTCGTTGAGACTGCAGTTAACCAAGTTGGTGTGAATGTAAATACAGCATCTTCTTCTTTATTACAATACGTTTCTGGGTTAAATAAAACAGTTGCTAATAATATTGTAAAATATAGAGATGAATACGGTAAATTTACAAATAGAAAGACATTAAAAGAAATACCGAGACTTGGAAATAAAACATATGAACAAAGTATCGGCTTTCTGCGTGTAGTGGAAGGTGATGAGCCACTTGATCGCACGCCAATACACCCAGAAAGTTATAGTGCTGTAAAACAATTGTTAAAAGAAATTCAATGTACAACAAACGATTTAGGAACAGATAAATTAACGAGCCAATTACAAACATTAGATAAGCAAGCAATTGCCGAGAAATTGAATATAGGTGTACCAACATTAGAAGATATTCTAAAAGCATTAATTAGTCCGAATCGTGATCCACGTGATGATTTCCCACAACCATTACTAAAGAAAAGTGTCTTGTCAATGGAAGATTTAAGTGAAGGGATGGAGCTGCAAGGTACTGTTCGTAATGTAGTTGATTTTGGTGTATTTGTAGATATCGGTGTAAAACAAGATGGGCTTGTTCACATTTCTAAGATGTCTAATAAGTTTGTGAAACATCCGATGGACATTGCTTCTGTTGGTGATGTTGTAACAGTTTGGGTGGACAGTGTCGATGTTGCGAAACAAAGAATAGCTTTAACAATGGTAAAAGAATAGTGAGTAGAGACTTTTGGGCAGGACATTGCCTGAAAGTCTTTTTTTAGTCATCCATCTTGTTACAATAGAAAAACCAACATTGATTTAATATGAGGATGCGTTTTTTATTCCTTTCTAAGAAAGCACCTGTTAACTGGTTTCTAAGCCAAGTAGGCATAGTGAATCCCTCCGAATTATTGTGATAATATGCTATTATTGTATGAGGATGAATAAAAGGTGTGATTAGATTGAAGCAATACAATAAGGAACAGTTAAAAGAATTAGTTCATCAATTATCGGTAACTTATTTCAACAAGCCCTTTATCGATGAAGTTTCTTTTAATAATCGATTAAAAACGACAGGTGGTAGGTACTTACCATCGAAAAGAAAAATCGAATTGAATCCAAAATATTTAGAAGAATTAGGTGAAGAAGAATTCATAGGCATTATTAAACATGAATTATGTCATTACCATCTACATATTGAGGGGAAAGGGTATATGCATCGAGATCCAGAGTTTAAGGCATTGCTTGCAAAAACAGGTTCACCTAGACACTGCAATCCATTACCTTCTATGAAAGTAGCGTATACGTATCAATTTGAGTGTACAAAGTGTCATTGGCTATATAAAAGAAAAAGAAAAATAAATATGAATAAGTATAGATGCGGGAAATGTGGAGGGAAATTAGCGCTTTGCTAAAGAAGAAATTTCATAAAAACTATTGACGAACCATTCTGAAATATGTTAAGTTATATAAGCTTCGTTATTAAATAAGTTTGTCTTATTAAAAAAGTTTTCAAAAGTATTGACAAGACAAACGAAATGATATATTATATTTAACGTCGCTAATAAATGACAAAACATTATTCCACAGTAGCTCAGTGGTAGAGCTATCGGCTGTTAACCGATCGGTCGTAGGTTCGAATCCTACCTGTGGAGCCAAGGAGAAGTACTCAAGTGGCTGAAGAGGCGCCCCTGCTAAGGGTGTAGGTCGTGTAAGCGGCGCGAGGGTTCAAATCCCTCCTTCTCCGCCATTATTTTTTTTTGGCCCGTTGGTCAAGCGGTTAAGACACCGCCCTTTCACGGCGGTAACACGGGTTCGAATCCCGTACGGGTCATAAGTTATAGTTTGATAAGTGGGTCCGGTAGTTCAGTTGGTTAGAATGCCTGCCTGTCACGCAGGAGGTCGCGGGTTCGAGTCCCGTCCGGACCGCCATTTTTGTTGGGCTATAGCCAAGCGGTAAGGCAACGGTTTTTGGTTCCGTCATGCGTTGGTTCGAATCCAGCTAGCCCAGCCATTTTTTTATTGCATTTGTAAGTAATGAGAATTCGTCAAGTATGACGAATTACTATTTAATAGAGTTTGATCGAATTTTCACATTTTTATTTGATCACTTTAAAGCAGATGCACAATCACGAGCCATTAGCTCAGTTGGTAGAGCATCTGACTTTTAATCAGAGGGTCGGAGGTTCGAATCCTCCATGGCTCATTTTTACTTGTGGACGGATAATTATCTCATGTGTTTTCCACTTTTCAACAAACTTCCGTAGCACAATTTGCTTTAATCAAATTGATATATTGCGGTCGTGGCGGAATGGCAGACGCGCTAGGTTGAGGGCCTAGTGGGAGGTAATCCCGTGGAGGTTCAAGTCCTCTCGACCGCACTTAAAAAAAGACTTGACAACAACAAGCGCTTCGTGATATATTAGAGTATGTCGCTTCAACAAGCGCCCGTAGCTCAATTGGATAGAGCGTTTGACTACGGATCAAAAGGTTAGGGGTTCGACTCCTCTCGGGCGCGCCACTTAATTTATTGTGCGTAACCGAAAAATATTATAACTATATATGCGGGTGTAGTTTAGTGGTAAAACCTCAGCCTTCCAAGCTGATGTCGAGAGTTCGATTCTCTTCACCCGCTCCATTAACTCATAAATGGGCCTGTAGCTCAGCTGGTTAGAGCGCACGCCTGATAAGCGTGAGGTCGGTGGTTCGAGTCCACTCAGGCCCACCATTTATAAACTTGATCATTGAAAACTGAACAAAACAACCAGTATGATATATAGTAAGAAATGCTAGCTTTTAGAAGCGAGCTTAAAGTCAACTTTATTTGAGA